>CAMNTQ010000025.1 GCA_946558695.1 uncultured Lachnospiraceae bacterium | reverse complement strand
CAGAAGAGACAGAAGGCATAGAGGGAGCAGAAGAGACAGAAGGCATAGAGGGAGCGGAAGACACAGAAGAAGCACAAGACATAAAAGAGGCGGAAGACACAGAAGAAAAGCAGCGGGCGGGCGGACCGGAAGAGGTCTTGCAGTATGCATCCGCCGATCCTGAAATTGCGGTTATTGAGGAAGGAGAATTCGGGGAGGCGCCCATCCGGGCGGTTGGAGCCGGCGACACCGTGATCACGATTATTGCGCCTGAGACAGAACAGTATGAAAAAGCAGAAGCGAGGGTGCTCCTCCACGTCATAGCGGCTGAAACGGAGACTTTGGCGGATGAAGAAGATGCTGAGAATCCTGCGGAGGCTGAAGAGACGGCTTCCGAAAGATCTGCGGAGCCTTCGGAAAATTCTGCGGAGCCGGAAGATACAGTAGATGCAGAAAATCCCGCAGAGACAGGGGAGCCGCAAGGGGCTGTCCCGCTGGAAGCCATGTCCCTGCTTCCGGCAAGCGCGCTGACCAGTGTGGAGAATGCGGCAGGCGGCATCAGTGTGAAATGGAGGAAGATTGAAAGCGCGAAAGGTTACATGCTGGAGAGAAGTACAACCGGAAGGTCGCCGTGGAGTAAGGTGAAGACTGCCGCCAGTGGGGATGATGTTACTTTTATTGATACGCAGGTGACAGAAGGTTCGTCATACTATTACAGGGTGAGAGCGTTTGACGGTTCTGGAAAGGAAGGGCTGACCAGCGCCTCGAAGAAGATTGTCCGCATGACGGCGCCGGCTCTGAGTGTCGGGGTTGCAGCGACAGGTACGGAACTTAGATGGAATAGGGTAAAGGGCTGCGGGGGGTATTATATATACCGCAGAAAGCCTTCGCAGAAGAACTGGACCACGGTTTCTAAGATCACGCAGCCCGGCGAGATCACATGGCGCGATACGGCGGCGGGAAACGGCGTCGCCTATCTTTATTCCGTGCAGGCGTATAAGGGAAATTCAATGAGTCCCTATTCGAAGACGAAAAGCTATGTCAGAGTGGCGGCGCCGTCTGTAAAGAGTTTTAAGAGAGTGTCAGCCTCAAAATTCAAGCTTACATGGAAAAGGAATACTTCTGCGTCGGGGTATCAGATCCAGTATGCGAGGAACGGTATGTTTGTGGGCGCAAAGAAGGCGGCAGTCAAGAATGCGAAAACCTCCAGTTATACGTTGTCAAAGCTTGCGAAAAAGCAGAATTATTATGCGAGGATCCGCGCGTATAAGAAAGTAGGGGGAAAGGTCTATTATTCTGGATGGAGCGCGGCAGGCAACGTGAAAAAGACAAGAACCACAAAAGTAACGCCGCTGTCAAAGAAGAAAAAGATATTCGAGATACGTACGTGGGCAAAGCAGAAGATGTATCAGTATGATACATTGCAGGGCTCCTGTACGGACGGCACGTATGCTTATTATCTGCTGTACAATCGGAGAGTGCAGAAATGCAAGCTTGTGAAGGTGAAACGTTCCGGCTTGAACGTAGTTAAGGTATCGGGTGCTCTGGACGTGGCGCACGGAAACGATATGACTTATGATAAGCATAGAAAGCGGATTGTGATTGTCCACAGTACAGGCGTTGATCCAAAAAGACTCACATCTGTTCATCCAAAGACGCTGAAAGTGATAGAAAGCAAGCATGTAACGATACCGAAAAAGCTTGCGGGCGGCAGCGCGGCCGACGCGGCAGGCGCTACGGCGTTCAGCGGGATCGCATACAGCAGCGGCAGAAAGCAGTATGCGGTGCTGTTAAGCCATAACTACAATTTTGTGGTTTTGGATTCTGATCTGGATCCGGTGAGGTATGTGAAGGTCCGTAAGAAGAATAACTATGTCGTCCAGGGAATAGACGCTACCGACGATTATATTATGCTGGCTCAGAGTCCAAAAACTTCAAAACAAAAATATAATATCATTACGGTCTACGATTGGGACGGCAACTATATTTCCAAGATCAATGTAAAAAAAGGCTATGAAATAGAAAGCATTTATCATGTGGGAAGTAAGTACTATGCAGGATTTTATCGCTCTTACTATAAGACGTATTACAAAAATGTCGTCAAGAAGGTCGTAGTGGATGGGAAAGAGAAGGAGAAAAAGGTGAAAAAAAAGTACAGAAAATTTCAGAGGGATAATTACGTATACCAGATAAATGGGATATAATGGGATATCAGGTAAAAAAAACGTAAAATCTCTTGATTTTCCGACGGTACGGTGCTATACTAGTATAAGTTGCATAGGGAATTGGCAGAAGAGTGGACGAAAAGTTCACTCTTCTTTGCTAGTAAAGGTCTGTAACAAAAAATTCCATATGAAGAAAGGAAGCGTAATATTGTCGAAAAGGGAAGGCTACGAGCAAAAGACAGAAGAGATATTGATTCCCATCACCGAAGAATACGGTTATGAGCTGGTGGATGTGGAATATGTAAAGGAAGGCGGCACATGGTATCTGCGGGCTTACATAGATAAGCCGGGAGGGATCAGCATTGACGACTGCGAGGCGGTCAGCAGAAGACTGTCAGACATTCTTGACGAGAAGGATTTTATTGATGACAGTTATATTATGGAGGTCAGCTCTCCGGGACTGGGGCGTCCTCTGAAAAAGGAGAAGGATTTCAAACGGAGTCTGGGAGAAGAAGTGGAGATCCGGACCTACCGCATGATAGATAAGCAGAAGGAGTTTACCGGTATTTTAAAGGATTATGACAAAGACAGCGTGACGGTGGCCTTCTGCGACGGAACTGAAAGGAAATTTGATAAGGGCGACATTGCGCTTATTCGCCTTGCGTTTGATTTTTAATTTAGGAGGAGACAAAAATGAACACAGAATTATTAGAAGCGTTGAATATTTTAGAAAAAGAAAAGGATATCAGTAAAGGAACGCTGCTTGATGCAATTGAGAATTCCCTTTTGAACGCCTGTAAGAACCACTTCGGAAAAGCAGACAATGTAAAAGTCATCATGGACAGGGAAACCTGTGATTACCGTTTGTTTGCAGAAAAGACGGTTGTAGAAGACGCGGAGGACAAATTGGAACAGATCAGTCTGGAAGAAGCGCAGGAGATTGACGGATCTTATACACTTGGGGATATCGTGCAGATTCCGATCGAATCCAAATCGTTTGGAAGAATCGCAACGCAGAATGCAAAAAATCTGATTCTGCAGAAGATCCGCGAGGAAGAGCGCAAAGTGGTATATGACCAGTATTTTGAAAAAGAAAAAGATATCGTGACAGGGATCGTTCAGCGCTATGTAGGAAGAAACGTCAGTATCAATCTGGGCAAAGCGGATGCCATGCTGACGGAAAACGAGCAGGTGAAGGGCGAGGTGTTCGAGCCTACGGAGCGTGTGAAGCTTTATGTGGTAGAGGTTAAGAACACGACAAAGGGACCGAAGATCCTAGTGTCCCGCACTCATCCGGAACTTGTAAAGCGCCTGTTTGAATCGGAAGTTACCGAGGTGAAGGATGGGATCGTAGAGATTAAGAGTATTGCCAGAGAGGCGGGCAGCAGGACGAAGATTGCAGTGTGGTCCAACGATCCGGATGTAGATCCGGTAGGAGCGTGCGTGGGTATGAACGGCGCAAGAGTCAATGCCATCGTGAAGGAGCTTCGGGGAGAAAAAATAGATATTATCAATTGGAGCGATAATCCGGCCATCCTGATTGAGAATGCATTGAGTCCGGCGAAGGTAATCTCCGTTATGGCGGATCCGGATGAGAAAGCGGCGAGCGTGATCGTGCCGGACTACCAGTTATCGCTTGCGATTGGCAAGGAAGGGCAGAATGCCAGACTTGCGGCAAGGCTTACGGGATATAAGATTGATATCAAGAGCGAGACGCAGGCCATCGAATCAGGAGAACTTCCGGAGAACTACATGGAGCTTGGAGAAGGCGTGTATGAAGAAGAGATGTATGATGAGGATTACGAGGGAGAGTATGAGGAAGAGTATACGGAGGAGAGCTACTCTGACTCGGAATCGGAAGCAGAGGCTAAGAGGTCTGAAGACGATACGGCCGATGATGATTATGACGGCGGGGAAATCGTGTTCCATGAAGTAGAAGATTTTGAAGTGTAGCAGAAAAAGCAGGTGAAAGTTTGAGCGGAAATAGGAAAGTCCCTATGCGCAAATGCGTAGGATGTCAGGAAATGAAGAGTAAAAAAGAGATGCTTCGTGTGATACGGACTGCAGAGAATGAATTTGTGCTGGATGCAACCGGGAAAAAGAACGGAAGGGGAGCGTATCTGTGTCCGGACAGAGAGTGTTTTTATAAGGCAGTGAAGAACCGGGGGCTGGAGAGGTCTTTTAAACAGGCGATACCGGACGAAGTGTATGAGTCTCTGGAAAAGGAGATGATCGGAATTGAGACCGGATAAGGTGCTGTCGCTGATCAGCCTGGCGATGAAAGCAGGAAAGATTGTAAGCGGAGAGTTTTCTACGGAAAAGGAAGTAAAGTCAGGCAGGGCGTCGGCAGTCGTTGTGGCGGAGGATGCATCGGATAATACGAAAAAGAAGTTTCAGAATATGTGTGATTTTTATCAAGTGCCAATCTATTTTTACGCTGATAAAGATACCTTGGGGCATGCAATGGGAAAGGAGTTTCGAGCGTCCCTTGCAATTCTTGATACGGGGTTTGCAAAAGGAATGAAGAAAGCTATGGATACGAAAGAGGATACAATTGCATAGAGGAGGTAGTGTTTATGTCAAAAATTAAAATATACGAGTTAGCGAAAGAGCTTCAGGTTTCAAGCAAAGAAGTGATAGAGCTGCTGGCCAAAAAGAATATAGAAGTTAAGAGCCATATGAGTTCGATTGAGAGCGAGCAGGCAGATCAGGTTAGGAGTAAGCTTTCTAAAGGAGAGAAGCCGGCCGGTCAGAAACCGGAAGCAAAACCGGCGGAGAGGGCAGAAGAAAAGCCTGTGAAAAAGCCGATGGAGAAGACGGAAGCAAAATCTGAGGAGGCTCCGAAGAAGAAGAATATCGTTCACGTATTCCGTCCGCAGAATACGCAGAAAGGCGTAAGGCAGGGAGGAAACCGGCAGAAGGGGAAAGGGCTTCCGATGCCGGGGAAGCTTATGCAGGTTAACAACGGACGTCCCGCTAAGGGAACGCCTGTTAAAAAGGCAGAACCGATTGTCAAAAAAGCGCCGGAAAAGCCGGAGGCGGAAAAGGCAGCAGTGAAAAAAGCCGAGCCGGCCGCGAAGCCAGTTGTGAAGCCGGCGGAGAAGGCGGAAAATATGGCGAAGCCTCAGGGCGCTGAGAAAGCTGCGGCGCCGGCAGCCGTAAAACCGGCAGAGAACAAAGCACAGACTGTTTTGACATCTCAGACACCTCAGAAGACACCGGAGGAGAGACGTCAGAAAACAGCCGCAGGAGACCGCGCGCTCAATGACCGTCAGGGGGACAGGGCAAACCGCCAGAGCGGCAGAGGAGGCCGTCAGAACGACCGCCAAGGTGACAGAGGAGGCCGTCAGGGCGATCATCCGGGCGACAGAGGAGGCCGTCAGAATCGTCCCTTTGACCGAGACGGCGAGCGCGGACAGGGAGACCGTCAGAGTCGTCCTTTTGACCGAAACGGTGAGCGCGGACAGGGAGCCAGCGGGAAACCAAACCGCTCAGGAGAGCGCCGTTTCGGAGACAGAGACAACAGGGACAGAGGCCGCTTTGGCGACAGAGACCGCAGTCAGGGACAGGGTGCAAGGCCGGATGACAGACGCGGCGGAAGAAGAAGTGATTCGTCCGCGATTCCGGCGCCTGCGATCGAGGCACAGAAGACCCAGAGAAGCAAAGGAAAGGGCAAGGACGATCATAAGAAGAAGGATTACCGCCGTGATGAGGAAGAGAGAATGCCAAAGAACAAAGGCAGGAAGAACGATCAGAAGCAGCAGATGCAAAAACCCCAGCAGAAGCAGCAGAAGGCGGAAGAGACCATTAAGTCTATTGTGATACCGGAATTGCTTACGATCAAAGAACTGGCAGATAAGATGAAGATCGTGCCGTCAGTGATCATTAAAAAGCTCTTTATGCAGGGAAAGATGGCGACGGTAAATCAGGAGGTTGATTACACAACTGCGGAAGAGATCGCACTGGATTTTGATATTCTCTGCGAAAAAGAAGAAGTGGTAGATGTGATAGAAGAACTCCTTAAAGAAGAAGAAGAGGACGAAAAGAAGATGAAAAAGCGTCCTCCGGTAGTCTGTGTCATGGGGCACGTTGACCATGGCAAGACTTCTCTTCTTGACGCGATCCGCCACACGAATGTCATCGGCGGAGAGGCAGGCGGGATTACCCAGCATATCGGAGCGTATGTTGTGGAGGTGAACGGGGAGAGGATTACATTCCTTGATACTCCGGGACATGAAGCGTTTACCGCTATGCGTATGAGGGGCGCAAGCTCTACGGATATCGCGATTCTTGTAGTTGCGGCGGACGACGGTGTTATGCCTCAGACCGTGGAGGCGATCAACCATGCAAAAGCGGCAGGCGTTGAGATCATCGTTGCAGTCAATAAGATCGATAAGCCGAGCGCGAATATCGAGCGCGTAAAACAGGAGCTTACGGAATACGAGCTGATTCCCGAGGACTGGGGCGGAAGTACGGTCTTTGTCCCGGTGTCTGCTAAGACCGGGGATGGTCTTGAGGATCTGATGGAAATGATCGTTCTTACGGCGGAGGTTATGGAGCTTAAGGCGAATCCGAACCGCCGTGCAAGAGGGCTGGTGCTGGAGGCGCAGCTTGATAAGGGAAGGGGTTCCGTAGCGACGGTTCTGGTACAGAAGGGAACCTTGCGTATCGGCGATGCTGTAGCGGCAGGTTCAGCTTTCGGTAAAGTAAGGGCTATGATGGATGACAAGGGAAGGCGTGTCAAGGAGGCGGGACCGTCTGTTCCGGTTGAGATTTTAGGACTGAATGATGTGCCGAATGCCGGAGAAGTATTCGTAGGCTGCGGCAATGATAAAGAGGCAAGAAACTTTGCGGAGACATTTATTTCCCAGAGCAAGGTGAAGCTTTTGGAGGATACGAAGTCGAAGCTTTCGCTGGATGATCTGTTTACACAGATTCAGGAAGGAAACTTAAAAGAACTTGGCATCGTGGTAAAAGCAGACGTTCAAGGTTCAGTTGAAGCGATTAAGCAAAGCCTTCTGAAGCTTTCCAACGAGGAGGTAGTCGTTAAGATCATACATGGCGGCGTCGGCGCCATTAATGAATCAGACGTCAGCCTTGCATCGGCTTCCAACGCGATTATCATCGGCTTTAATGTGCGTCCGGATGCGTCTGCGAAAGAAACGGCAGACCGCGAGGGTGTGGATATCCGCCTGTATCGTGTGATTTACAATGCGATTGAGGATGTGGAGGCCGCCATGAAGGGCATGCTTGATCCGGTGTTTGAGGAGAAGGTATTAGGCCACGCGGAAGTGCGCCAGCTTTTCAAGGCTTCCGGCGTCGGAACGATCGCAGGTTCTTATGTGCTTGACGGAATATTTGAGAGAGACTGTTCCGTACGGATTACGAGAGACGGGATCGTTGTCTTTGAAGGCGCTTTAGCATCGCTTCGGCGTTTCAAGGATGATGTGAAGGAAGTACGAACAGGCTATGAGTGCGGTTTTGTATTTGCGAACTTTAACGATGTCAAGGAAGGGGATCATGTAGAAGCATTTAAGATGGTCGAGATTCCGAGATAAAGTTTTGGTCTGCTTTGAGTAAAGGAGCAATGGAATGAAAAAGAGAGGTATTAAGAATACGAGGATAAACACGGAGGTCCAGCGGGAGCTGAGCAATATTATCCAAGGCGGCCTGAAAGATCCAAGAGTCGCTTCCTGGACTTCTGTGGTGGCTGCGGAAGTTGCGCCGGATCTTAAGACATGTAAGGCGTATATCAGTGTGCTTGGGGATGAGAAAGCTCAGTCAGATACGCTGGCAGGGCTTAACAGCGCAGTCGGATATATACGCCGGGAACTGGCGAGGACTCTGAATATGCGAAATACGCCGGAGATTCGGTTCATATTGGACCAGTCTATTGAATATGGTGTGAATATGTTAAAAAGGATAGATGAAGTTACGAAAGATTTGAAGGCAGCAGATAGTGATGTAAAAATAGAAGGTGATAGTGATGCTGAATAAAATGCTGAGATCAGCGGATACCATAGCGATAGGCGGTCATATCAGACCGGACGGGGACTGTATCGGTTCCTGTATGGGCCTTGGCCGGTATATAAAAGAAAATTACAGCGATAAGACAGTGGATGTATATCTGGAGGAGATTCCGGAGAAGTTTCAGTTTCTCAAAGGGACGGAGAGTGTAAAGCATGAGATTCCGGACGGGAAGCGCTATGATCTGTTTATCTGTCTGGACTGCGGCGATACCGAACGTCTTGGGTTCTCCGGACCGCTGTGCGAGAATGCCAGACATACGCTGTGCATAGACCATCATGTGAGTAATACGGGGTTTGCAGAAGAGAATCATATTGTACCGGATGCCAGTTCAACCTCGGAACTTGTGTATGGTCTTCTGGATAAGGAACTTGTGAGCAGGGATGCGGCGGAGGCTTTTTATGTGGGGATTGTCCATGACACCGGGGTGTTCCAGTATTCCTGTACGGCTCCCTCTACGATGCGGGCGGCGGCAGAGCTTTTGGAGAAAGGAGTGGACGCGCCGGGCATCATCCGGGACACTTATTATGAGAAGACGTACGCACAGCATCAAGTATTGGGGCGGGCGCTTTTGGAAAGCATTGTGTTTCTGGACGGGAAATGCATCGCTTCTTATATACGGGCGCGGGAGATGAAGTTTTTCGGTGTTGACAGGAGCGATCTGGACGGTATTGCGAGTCAGCTTCGCAACACGAAAGGAGTAGAGGTTGCAATTTTTATGGATGAGATACGTCCCAATGTCTATAAAGTGAGCCTTCGCTCCGGAGAGCGGGTGGACGTAAGCGTCATCGCCCAGTACTTCGGGGGCGGCGGACATAAGAGGGCCGCGGGCTTTACGCTGACAGGAACTCCTTATGATGTCATCAATAATCTGTCGGGACAGATCGAGCTCCAGTTGGAGAAGGAAGCATGATACACGGAATTTTGAATGTCTACAAAGAAAAAGGTTATACTTCCCATGATGTAGTGGCAAAGCTTCGGGGGATTACCGGGCAGAAAAAGATCGGCCACACGGGAACGCTTGATCCAAAGGCGGCAGGAGTACTTCCGGTATGCCTCGGAAAAGGAACGAAGCTTTGCGAACTTCTGACGGATGAGGATAAGACTTATGAGGCGGTTCTTTTGCTGGGAACGAAGACGGATACACAGGATATTTGGGGTGAGGTTCTGGCGGAAAGAAATACAAAGACGCTGACAGAGGAGGCCGTGACGGAGGCGGTATTTTCTTTCTTGGGAGAGTATGATCAGATTCCGCCCATGTATTCGGCGCTGAAGGTAAACGGCAGAAAGCTTTACGAGCTGGCCAGACGCGGTCAGGTGGTGAAGCGCAGTCCCCGCAGGGTAAAGATTCATGATATCCGGCTGCTGGAGATAAGCCTTCCAAGAGTCCGCATGTCAGTGACCTGTTCAAAAGGGACCTATATCCGGACGTTATGCGATGACATTGGTGAGAAACTCGGCTGCGGCGGATGTATGGAGGAGTTGACGCGCACCCGGGCGGGACGTTTTACTGTGAGTGATTCCCGGACACTGGATGAGATCAGAACCGCTTTTGAAAGAGACAGACTGGCAGAGCTTGTTGTGCCGGTGGACGTCATGTTCAGCGAGGCGGCGAAGGTTTGTGTGGAGGATGAATGGGAAACGCCTGCAAGAAATGGAAATATACTGCCCAGAGAGGCTGTGAGAGAATGGACGGCGGGAGAAGACGGCGAGAGAGTAAGGCTTTATAACAGCGCCGGGCAGTTTATTGCTCTGTACAGGCGGAAAGAGGAAGTAAGGGAGTATCATCTGGAAAAGATGTTTTTTCCTGAAAAATAAAGTTACAAGGAGTATCTATGCGCTATGTGAAATGGCTGTCCCACTATCTGGACAGAAGAAGATCGGCAGTTACCTTCGGCAAATTTGACGGGCTCCATCTGGGGCATCAGAAACTGGTCGAGCGGGTGCTTGAGCTGAAAAAAGAGAATAATATCGTGGGCATAGTATGTGCATTTGACATGCGTCCTTTGTGGAAGGCGAAACAGATGCGCATGGAACGTCTGACGACAGGCAGGGAGAGGTATCATCATCTGGATCAGGAGATGGATTATCTTGTGGAATGTCCGTTTACAGAAAATTTTCGGAATATGACTGCCGAAGATTTTATACGCGATGTCGTCTGCGGGGTATTTCATGCAAAATATGTAGTGGTGGGAACAGATTTCAGGTTTGGACGTGATCAGGGCGGGGATGTCCATATTCTTGAGCATTATGCAAAAGAGTACGGATATGAGCTTGCGGTGGTCGAGAAGGAACGTTATAACGGAAATATTATCAGCAGTACCTATATCCGGGATGTGCTTAAGGAAGGGAATGTCCGGCTGACAAACTATCTTTTGGGGTATCCTTTTGAGGTAAACGGAAGGGTAGAGCACGGCAGGCAGCTTGGAAGGACGCTTGGGTTCCCTACTATGAACGTGGCATGGCCGGAATATAAGCTTGTACCTCCGAGGGGCGTATATGTCAGTGAGATTACGGTTGACGGACTGAAATATCCGGCAATCTCGAATGTAGGCGTGAAGCCGACGGTATCGAAGGATGACAAGGTAGTGCTGGAGAGTTTTCTGTTCGGCTATGGCAGTGACGCATATGGGAAGAAGATAAAGGCTGAGTTTTTGGAATTCCGGCGTCCGGAACAAAAGTTCGGCAGTATAGACGAAATGAAAGTCTGTATCGATAAAGATATTGCATACGGGAAAAGATACTTTGGGATAGAGTAGCGAAGGAGAATTACAAATGAGTATAACAGAGATATTTTTGTTGTTTGGCGGACTGGGATTTTTCCTTTACGGCATGAAACTTATGAGCGAAGGACTGGAGAAGGCAGCCGGCGCCAAGATGAGAAGTATTCTTGAATTTTTTACGCAGAACCGTTTTATCGGGATGGTAGTAGGAATCGTATTTACCGCGATTATACAGTCTTCGAATGCGACGACGGTAATGGTGGTGAGTTTCGTCAACTCTGGCCTGATGAATCTGATGCAGGCCTCGGGAGTGATTTTAGGAGCCAATATCGGTACGACGGTGACAGGACAGCTGATCGCCTTTAACCTGTCGGATATTGCGCCGCTGATCGTAATTATCGGCGTAGTGATGACGATGTTTAGTAAAAAGCAGAGCGTGAAGAAAATCGGAGAAGTGATCTTAGGGTTTGGTATCCTGTTTATGGGGCTTCGGATTATGGGAGAGAGCATGGAGGCTGTGAAGGAGTCCACGGCAATTCTGGATTTCCTTGGTTCTTTGAAGAATCCATTTGCGGCAATCTTTGTCGGAATGGTGATCACTTCCGTACTGCAGAGCTCTTCCGCGACGGTAGGCATCATTCTTTTGATGGTTTCGCAGGGACTTTTGGATTTTCGGATCTGTCCGTTTATGATACTTGGATGTAATATCGGTTCCTGCGTGTCGGCGCTGGCGGCGAGCTTAAGCGGGAAGAAGGATGCGAAGCGCGCGGCTCTGATCCATTTTTTCTTCAATGTCATCGGGTCTGCGATTATGTTTGTGATCCTGCTGGCGGCGCTGAATCCGATCACGGATGCGCTGCTTGTGATATCGGGCGGCAGCCTTTCCCGTGCAGTTGCGAATGTACATACGCTGATGAAGGTATTTGAAGTGGCAATGCTGTTCCCGTTCATGGGCTGGATCGTAAAGCTTACCTACAAAGCGGTTCCGGGCACGGATCAGGAAGGGAAGGACGAATATGAGCTTCTGTATATCAAGAAGTCGCTCATGTCCCCGTCAACGGCAGTTATGGATGCGATCCATGAGATCGAGCATATGGGTAAGGTGGCGATTGCCAACCTTGAGCTTGGAATGGATGCTCTGTGTGAAAAGGATGAAGAAAAGATAGACAAGGTTTATAAGATCGAGGATTACATTGATTTTATGAACAGCAAGATCACGGATTATCTTGTGAAGGTCAACGAGATCGATCTTCCTCTTGCGGATGCGGAAAAGCTTGGCGGGCTGTTCCATGTGGTAAATGATATTGAACGGATCGGGGACCATGCGGAGAATTTGGCGGACTCTGCCGCTACCCGGATCCGGGACAACGTAGATCTTGGCGATAAGGCGAAGCGCCAGCTTCAGGATATGATGAAGGACGTTATCACACTGTTTGAATATTCTCTGGATATGTTTACCAATCGGAACCAGCGCCATATGAAGGAAATCCTTGCGCTGGAGGATCAGATAGACGAGCAGGAGAGAAATCTTCAGAAAGTACATGTAAAGCGTCTTGCAAAGAATAAATGTACTCCTATGTCGGGGATGATTTTTTCGGATACGGTGTCGGGACTGGAGCGTGTGGCAGACCATGCGACAAATATCGCGTTTGCGATCTCGGAGCCTTTTGACAGCCGGGAAGAGGAGCAGATCGAGGACGAGTTGTAATTTTTCCTTTACATGAGGGAATACTTATGCTATACTTTTTCAGTACGTAAGCCAGTGTTCGGTAACCGGATACTCCAGCCGTTACTTAATACTCGGCGGTTTCATATAGTTTTAAGGAGGATTTTTACTATGATTTCAAAAGAGATGAAAGAAAAGATTGTGGCAGATTATGGAAGAACACCGGGGGATACAGGTTCACCGGAGGTTCAGGTAGCGATCCTTACGGCAAGGATCAATGATCTGACCGAGCATTTTAAGGCGAATCCGAAGGACCACCACTCAAGAAGAGGACTTCTTAAGATGGTTGGACAGAGGAGAGGTCTTCTTGCATATCTGAAGAAGATGGATATCGAGAGATACCGTACGCTGATTGAGCGGTTAGGCTTGAGAAAATAACCGAGAAAGGGGCTGTAAGCGCTTTTGCGAATGGCATGAGAGTGAACAGTAACGATGTATATGCAGAGAAAGAAGTGTTTTGTGAAAAGGCACTTCTTTTTTTTGAGCAGTTGTGTTATAATATTAAAGCTTGCGGACAAGCATGCATGTCCCGAGACCACTGAAAAGCGTATTTTTTTGGTAAAAGTATGTTTTTCAGTAGTTTCGGAAGCACTTGTCTGCGGCGGAAATTATAATAGTTCTGGAAAGAAAAGGAGAAGAATATGTACAAAAAGTTTGAAATGGAACTGGCAGGCAGGACGCTTCGTGTAGATGTGGACAGAGTTGCAAAACAGGCGAATGGGGCGGTTCTTATGCATTACGGCGACACTACGGTTCTGTGTACGGCTACTGCATCGGAGAAGCCAAGAGAAGGGATTGACTTTTTCCCGCTCAGTGTAGAGTATAATGAAAGACTGTATTCGGTAGGAAAGATTCCGGGCGGCTTCAATAAGAGAGAAGGAAAGGCGTCGGAGAATGCGGTTCTTACGGACCGTGTGATCGACCGTCCTATGAGACCGTTGTTTCCGAAGGATTACCGCAACGATGTGACACTGGAGAATCTGGTGCTGTCTGTAGATCAGGACTGTTCCCCGGAGCTTACCGCGATGCTGGGAGCTGCGATCGCTACGACGATTTCGGATATTCCTTTTGACGGACCCATCTCTACCACGCAGGTAGGGCTGGTTGACGGAGAGTTTGTATATAACCCGACGGCGGCGCAGAAAGAAGCGTCCGATCTTGCCCTTACCGTTGCTTCTACGAGGGATAAGGTGATCATGATCGAGGCCGGCGCCAACGAAGTTCCGGAGCAGAAGATGATCGAGGCGATCTTTTCCGCGCATGAGCTCAATCAGGAAGTGATCGCGTTTATTGATACGATCGTAGCTGAGTGCGGCAAAGAGAAGCACACTTATGAAAGCTGCGCGGTACCGGAGGAATTATTTGCGGCGATCAAAGAGATCGTCCCGCCGGAGGCGATGGAAGAGGCGGTATTCACAGATGAAAAGCAGGTAAGGGAAGAGAACATCCGTCAGATCACGGAGAAGTTAGAGGAAGCATTTGCTGAGAACGAAGAATGGCTTGCGGTTCTTTCGGAAGCGGTATATCAGTATCAGAAGAAGACGGTGCGCAAGATGATCCTTAAGGATCACAAGCGTCCGGACGGCAGGGCGATCGATCAGATCCGTCCGCTGGCGGCAGAAGTGGATTTGATCCCGAGAGTACACGGATCTGCCATGTTCACCCGCGGACAGACACAGATCTGTACGATCACGACTCTTGCGCCTCTTGCGGAGGCACAGAGGCTGGACGGCTTAGATGAGGCGGAGACTTCTAAGAGATATATGCACCACTACAATTTCCCGTCTTACTCAGTAGGTGAGACGAGGCCGTCGAGAGGACCGGGACGCCGTGAGATCGGTCATGGCGCTTTGGCGGAGCGCGCCCTTGTGCCGGTGCTGCCAAGCGAGACAGAATTCCCGTATGCGATCCGTACTGTATCGGAGACCTTTGAGTCCAACGGTTCTACTTCTCAGGCAAGCGTGTGCGCTTCTTCTATGTCGCTGATGACGGCAGGCGTGCCGATCAAATCCGCGGTGGCGGGTATTTCCGCAGGTCTTGTGACCGGAGAGACTGACGATGATTATCTGGTGCTCACGGACATTCAGGGGCTGGAGGACTTTTTCGGAGATATGGACTTTAAGGTAGCCGGTACTCATAAGGGGATTACAGCCATTCAGATGGATATCAAGATCCACGGGCTTACAAGACCGATCATCGAAGAGGCTATTGCCGCTACGAAGAAAGCAAGAACCTACATTATTGATGAGATCATGAATCAGGCGATCGCAGAGCCGAGACCGGAGGTCGGTCCTTATGCGCCGAAGATCATCCAGATGCAGATCGATCCGCAGAAGATCGGCGACGTTGTGGGACAGCGCGGCAAGACGATCAATGCGATCATCGAGCAGACAGGCGTTAAGATCGACATTACGGATGACGGCAGCGTATCCATCTGCGGAACGGATCAGGCGATGATGGATGAGGCGAGAAAGATCATCTATATTATCGTTACTGAATTTGAAGCAGGACAGGTTCTTGAAGGAAAGGTGGTAAGCATTAAGGAATTCGGAGCATTTATCGAGTTCGCGCCGGGCAAAGAGGGTATGGTCCACATCTCCAAGATCTCAAAAGAGAGGGTGAATCATGTGGAAGACGTGCTGACTCTGGGTGATAAAGTGAAAGTTGTCTGTCTTGGCAAGGACAAGATGGGAAGATTTTCTTTCAGCATGAAAGATGTAGCAGAATAAAAAGAGAAAGACAAAGAAGCAGTTAAAAGGAGCTGTGGAACCAGTGATGACGGAAGTGATCAATCGTTGGTTCTGCAGCTTTTTTGTTATGGACAGTTTTTAGGCGGTCTGCCGGATGACAGCCGTACGGATAGAATTTTTTGGAATAATTCGGGAGCATGAACATATATTGAGTTAAAGAGGTGGACAAATATGCAGGAAAACAGGATGATCGATCTATTGCCCGGAAGTATCCGCAGGGTGATAAAGAGGCAGATCACAGATATCGGAGATCTTCAGGAAATCCGTCTCAGGGCGGGGAAGCCGCTGATCTTTTTGTACCGGGGCGAGGAATTTGTGCCGGAGAAAGAAAAAGGGCGGAATTATATTGTATCGAAAGAGGAGATTGATGAGCTGATGGAGTACGTCAGCAGCTATTCTTTGTATGCGTTTGAGGAGGAGATGAAGCAAGGGTTTATCACGGTCGGGGGAGGGCACCGGGTAGGGATGGCGGGACAGGCGATCATAGAAAACGGAAAGGTGAAAAACCTTCGCTATATCACTTCTTTGAATGTCAGGATGTCCCATGAGATACCCGGCTGCGGGGACAAGGTATTTCCCTTTATCACTCGGCGCCAGCGTCCGCTGCACACGCTTCTTGTATCGCCGCCGGGATGCGGAAAGACGACGCTTCTCCGTGATCTGATCCGGCAGATATCCGATGGAAATTCCTATACGAAGGCAATGACGGTGGGTGTGGTGGATGAGCGTTCGGAGATAGCGGGCTGCTATCATGGAGTTCCTCAAAATGATCTGGGGATCCGCACGGATGTGATGGATGCATGCCCGAAGGCGGAGGGGATGCTCATGATGATCCGTTCCATGAGACCGCAGGTGCTTGCGGTAGATGAAATCGGCGGGGAAGAGGATGTACAGGCCATCTCTTACGCTATGCACTGCGGCTTAAAAATGCTCGCCACAGCCCATGGAGAATCTATGGAGGAGTTAAAGAGTAAACCAGTATTTTCCCGCATGATAGAAGAGAAAAGGTTTGAACGGTATGTTTTCCTGAAAAACAAAGGTGAAATCGAGGATGTTTTTGACGGTGACGGGAGCGTGATGTGAGATGTTATTAAAATTATCCGGCTGTCTTTTGGTCATAGCTGCTACAACGCTTGGAGGAATGGTGTATGCAGGCAGTCTGAAGGAGCAGTACAGGCAGATAAGGTATCTGCAGAGGCTTATGTATATGATCGAGAGTGAGATCCGGTATGCTCATGCACATCTTGGCGAGATCTTCCTTCATGTATCCGGACGCGTACAGGAACCGTATAAGGGATGGCTTTTGGCCATGAGAAGGAAGATGGGACAGTTGGATTCCGGCTCTTTTGAGACGATATGGGGACAGGCAGTTGAGGAAAATCTAAGGTACAGCGGTCTGCCGCAGCGGGAATTAGAAAGGCTTACACAGCTTGGAGGGCAGCTTGGAGTGATGGATCTGAACCTTCAGTTAAAGGTGCTGACGCTGTATCAGGAGCAGTTAAGCTTAAATATGGAGGAAGCGCGGGAGGGGATGCGGACAAAAGTAAGGCTGTGCCATTGTCTGGGAGTGATGAGCGGGCTTTTGGTGGCCGTACTGCTGCTGTAGGTGCATAAGAAAGCTGCGTCGGCTGCACTCCTGCAGAAACGGCGTCGGAGCAGGGAAGATTGGCAAGAAGGAGGCAGAGGATGAGTGTAAATATTATTTTTAAAATAGCGGCGGTTGGGATTTTAGTATCGGTGCTCAGTCAGGTATTAAAGCACAGCGGCAGGGAGGAGCAGGCCTTTCTGACCAGTCTTGCGGGGCTCCTTCTCGT
The DNA here is from genome assembly GCA_946558695.1 of uncultured Lachnospiraceae bacterium. Classification (GTDB taxonomy): domain Bacteria; phylum Bacillota; class Clostridia; order Lachnospirales; family Lachnospiraceae; genus MD308. The sequence continues at coordinate 33,293 of CAMNTQ010000025.1, read as the reverse complement.
GTTGTTCTGGATCGTCCCCTATATCTATGACTTGTTTGAGGATATCAGACGGCTGTTTTCCCTGTGAGTGTTGATGATAAAGGCGAAAGGCAGGCTGAGTTTTATGTGGCGCAGATGGGAGGGGATGTTGCTTTGAGCATGGTCCAAGTGGGAATTATCGGAGTCGCGGGAGCGCTTCTGGCGGTACAGTTCAAAAGCGGAAAAGCAGAGTACGGGATTTATATCAGTATCGCGCTGAGCCTTTTGATCTTTTTCAGTATTATAAAGAATCTGGAAATGATCGTCAGGATGGTGCGGACCATAGGTGATTATATCAGCATGGATACGGTATATATCGGGACGCTGCTTAAAATGCTTGGGATTACATACATCGCGGAATTTTCTTCCAGCATATGCAAGGACGCGGGATATCAGACGATTGCCGGACAGATCGAGATCTTCGGGAAATTGGCGGTGCTGGTGCTGAGTATGCCGATTCTTATGGCACTTCTTGATACCGTGAAAGGATTTTTGTCATGAGCGGGCGGGGAAGGAAATCGGACAAGGCGGGAAGAATCTCAGCCGTCTTACTGGCCGTGTTTCTGACGGTATCTTTTTCGGGAGTTTTGGCAATGGTCTTTGCACAAGCGCGGGCAGAGGCGAAGGATACAGACGGTGAGGAGGATATATTGCAGGATACAGCCGGGCAGATGGGAGCGCAGGAATATTCGCCTTCCGGTGCTGAGCCTGCGGATTCGCAGGGTATGGAAGATCTGATACTGGAAGAGTTTGATTATGAGGATGTGGACAAAGCGCTGGAAAGTATGTTCCCGAAGGAGAGGATGGATTTTCGTGATACGGTTGCCGCCGTTATAAACGGAGAGCAGGGATATTCGGCTAAGGTGCTGTGGCAGTTAATCTCCGGGCAGTTTACCTATGCATTTTCAGCGAGCAGAGAAAATCTCATCCATATCCTGATCATCGCAGTGATCGCGGCAGTATTTCATAATTTTTCCACGGTTTTTAAAAGCCGTCAGATCTGTGAGATCAGTTTTTATATCCTGTATCTTTTGCTGATCGCTTTGTGTCTTAATTCATTTCAGACGGTGATAGACTGGGTGGGCGCAGGAATCGAGAATCTGACGGGGTTCATGACAGTATTCTGCCCGGTTTATTTTCTGGCGGTCTCAATTGCGAAGGGGAGCGTGACAGCGGTTGCGTTTTATAATCTGGTGTTGTTTTTTATCTATGTGATCGAGCTTGTGATCGTATATTTTTTACTGCCTGTCATCCACATCTACATCATGGTAAAGGTTCTTGATTTTCTGTCTTCACAAGAATATCTGAGCAAGTTCGCGGAGCTTATAGAAGTGGCTGTGTCATGGCTTTTAAAAACGCTTGTGGCCTGTGTGGTGGGGCTGAATGTAGTGCAGGGAATGATAAGCCCTGCCATCGATACCGTAAAAAGAAGCGCGGTTACGCGGACGGCGGAGGCAATACCGGGGGTAGGGGATGCCGTCGGGGGCGTGGCGGAGGTTGTGCTTGGGACGGCGGTGCTGGTGAAAAACGGAATCGGGACAGTCGGGATGATCGTCTGTCTGGCGCTCTGTATTGTGCCGATTGTGCAGATGGGCGCGGTAGCGCTGATGTATAAGCTGGCGGCGGCGGTGATCCAGCCGGTCTCGGACAAGCGGATCGTGGGGTGTGTGGAATGCGTCGGGGAAGGATGCCGGCTGCTGATGCGGGTAGTCTTTACGACAGGACTTTTATTCCTGCTGACGATCGTTGTGGTTTCCTTTGTGACAAGCAGTGTATAAGGAGGCGGAGGATGTTTCGGTATTTTTATGAATGGGCGCAGAATTTGGCGTTTTATATGGTTCTTGTCACGGTTGTGCTCCATGCGGTCCCGGATTCGGGGTATAAAAAATATATCCGTTTTTTTACGGGTATGGTGCTGATCCTCATGATCCTCACGCCCATTTTCAAAATCTTCGGGATGGACAGCCAGATCGTGAATTTTTATCAGAGCAGGGAATACGAGGCGAAGCTTAGAGAAATCGAGGAGGCGACGGACTGTCTGAAAGACATCGGTTCGCCGGGAATGCTTGAGGAAACACTGAAAAATACAGGACTGCGGGAAACTTCGGAAGGAAACTATGCAAAAGAACAGGAAGGCAACAGTATTAAAGTGGAGGAGATTCAGATTGAAGGAGAAAAAGAAGCTGATTGACATGCTTAAGGGATGGCGGATTAAGAAAGATCAGATCGTGATCTTGTTCCTCTTAGGGGTACTTCTGTTAGTCATTGCCTTGCCGGACGGGAACAGAGAGCAGGAATACGAGATGGATGTTCAGACAGGGGATGCGGGTGTCATAGCGTCAGGCAGTCAGTCAGAGCAGGAATATATTTCTTACATGGAAAAGAATCTGGAACGGATCCTTGCCCAGATGAAAGGGGTAGGAGAGGTGACGGTCATGATCACGCTTAAGGAATCCGCGGAAAAGGTAGTAGAAAAGGATGTGTCTGCCACAAGCGATACAGTGAACGAGGAAGACAGTCAGGGGGGCATAAGGAAGACGGAGAATGACAGCCGCGGGGAGACAACGGTATATTTTGGGGACGGGGGATCCGGAGGGCTTCGCGGGAGCAGCTACGAGGGGGCAGGACAGAATCCGTACGTGAGCAAGGAACTTACTCCAAGGGTAGAGGGAGTGGTGGTCGTTGCCGGCGGCGGCGACGATGCGGTAGTAGTTAAGAATATAACTGAGTCTGTTCAGGCATTATTTGGGATAGACACGCATAAGATTAGGATAGTAAAGAAAGAATGAAATCGAAGCAAGAGGAGGAAATATGGTGAAAAAAATCTTTAAGAAGAATCAGGTGATCATTGCCGCGCTTGCAGTTATGATCGCGGCGGCGGGATATCTGAATTATTCGGGAAGGCTGTTCGGGGATAAAGACAGCGCGCAGCAGATGAATGCGGAGCTTGCCAATCAGGAGCTTCTTGATATTTCAGAGGAAGACCTTGCAAGCGCTTCCGGCGATATTAAAAGTCAGGACAGCGATACAGAGGGAAAAGAGGACGGTTCGGTAGACGGAACGCCCGGCGAGGCAGTGCTGACAAGCGGCGAGGCCAACGCAGTTGTCGCGGAGGCGAAAGTGACGAGGGAACAGGTGCGCGCGAAAAACAGAGAGACGCTCCAGCAGATCATTGATAATAAGGAACTGAGCGATAAGCAGAAAAAAGACGCTGTGTCGCAGATGGTAAAGATGACGGAGTTATCGGAAAAAGAGGCGGCGGCCGAGACGCTGCTCGCGTCAAAAGGCTTCAATGACGCGGTGGTGAGTATCGGCGATGAATCGGCTGATGTAGTCGTAAATGCCGCGGAGCTTACAGAAGCCAACCGTGCGCAGATTACGGATATCGTCACAAGAAAAACCGGCGTGACGGCGGAAAATGTAGTGATCAACCCGATCAGTGAAGAGGAGAAGTGATACGCTTCTCCTTTTTTCAGGGGTTTGGATCACATAGTCTGTTTCTTAAACATATTAAAATATTCCTGAGCTTTTTGAAGTGGAATATTAAAAAAGATTACAGCGGTAAAAATTTTATCGGAAGTGCATTTTCCGGAAATTCAACAAACGAAAAAATCACAACGAATTAAAAGTAAAGACTGACTGTTGAACAGCTTCTAAGGGAGTGGTGCGTATGATTGTGCTGTCGTTATTTTTTGATGCGGCAAAAAAAGGAAGACTGTTAATTTTATTGTATTTATGTTAAACTGAGGAGGAAATATATGAAGAAAAAACCGAACATCGTACCATTAAAAGATGATACAAGCTTGTTAGAGCCGGGAATCCCGAATTATAATCTACTGAACCAGTCGTACGTCATCATGATCATGGCTTTTGACTTGTTCGGAAATATGTATATACTTTTGAGAACCGCTGCAAAGAAGTACCCGAGTGCAGTCTTGGGGACGGCGCAGCAAAAATATTCCTCAATACAAAAGAGAAAATTTTAAAAGGCATGGAAGCGGCGGATATTGCGGATATGCTGGAGGAGGAAGAGAATCTGATACAGGATATCTGCAATGCTGCAAAACGGTATGCGCCGGATTATCCTGCAGAAAGTATTACGGAAGACTTACTTTTTACCCAGAACGGGGAGAGCGGCCGATCACAAATTTGATGAGCGCTGTAAGCGCCTTTGCGAATGGCATGCGAGTGGACAGTATTGATTGTGCTGTTATTTTTTGATGCAGCAAAAAAAGGAAAGCTGTTCATTTTCTTGTGTTTATGATAAACTGGGAATTGCAAAATATACGGCAGACTAAAAATATAGGAGAGTTAATATATGTCACAGTTATCGAAAGAAGTGAAAGAACAGATTGAAAAAAGGAGGACTTTTGCGATCATCTCCCATCCGGATGCGGGTAAGACGACGCTGACGGAGAAGTTCCTTTTGTATGGCGGAGCGATCAATCTTGCAGGAAGCGTGAAAGGAAAGGCAACCGCGAGGCATGCGGTGTCTGACTGGATGGAGATCGAGAAAGAGAGAGGTATCTCGGTGACTTCCTCAGTCCTTCAGTTTAATTACGGCGGGTACTGCATCAATATTCTGGATACGCCGGGGCATCAGGATTTCTCAGAGGACACGTACCGGACGCTGATGGCGGCGGACTCGGCGGTTATGGTCATCGACGCGTCCAAGGGCGTGGAGGCGCAGACGAGGAAATTGTTCAAGGTGTGTACGATGCGCCATATTCCGATTTTTACATTTATCAATAAGATGGACAGAGAGGCTCTGGATACGTTTGAACTTTTGGACGATATTGAAAATGAGCTTGGCATCGCGACCTGTCCGGTGAACTGGCCGATCGGTTCCGGCAAAGAGTTTAGGGGCGTATATGACAGGGAGTCGGGGAAAGTTGAGTTGTTTTCTGAGACACATAAAGGCACTACCCAGGGAGAAGTAAGGAAGATAGCGCTTGATGATTCTGAGATGGATACATGGATCGCGCAGCAGCAGAAGGAAAAACTTCTGGAAGAGATTGAACTTTTAGACGGCGCCGGAGCCGAATTCAGTCAAGAGCTTGTAAGCAAGGGCGAGCTGTCGCCGGTGTTTTTCGGTTCGGCGCTGACGAATTTCGGCGTGGAGACATTTTTACGGCATTTCCTTCAGATGACCACGTCTCCATTGCCGAGACAGTCGGATAAGGGGGCCGTTGATCCGATGGAGGAGGCGGACTTCTCTGCTTTTGTGTTTAAGATTCAGGCGAATATGAATAAGGCTCACAGAGACCGGATCGCTTTTATGAGAATCTGTTCCGGGGAGTTTGAGGCGGGGATGGATGTGTACCATATGCAGGGCGGCAAAAAGGTCCGCCTGTCACAGCCTCAGCAGCTTATGGCGAAGGAGCGCAAGATTGTGGAGAAGGCATACGGCGGAGATATCATCGGTGTATTTGATCCGGGGATCTTCTCCATCGGGGACACGCTGACAGCTTCCGGAGAGAGATTTTGTTATGAAGGAATCCCAACTTTTGCGCCGGAGCATTTTGCGAGGGTGCGCCAGATTGATACGATGAAGCGCAAGCAATTCGTGAAGGGAATCAACCAGATCGCGCAGGAAGGCGCGATCCAGATCTTTCAGGAATACAATACAGGTATGGAGGAGATTATCGTAGGCGTAGTGGGCGTTCTGCAGTTTGACGTGTTAAAGTATCGTCTGGAGAATGAATACAACGTGGAGATACGGATGGACAGCCTTCCTTATGAATATATCCGCTGGATCGGGAATGAGGAGATAAACCTTGACAGGCTGACGGGAACTTCGGATATGAAGAAGGTAAAAGATCTTAAGGGAAGACCGCTGCTTTTGTTTGTGAATGAGTGGAGTATCCGCATGACTCAGGAGAGAAATGACGGGCTGATTCTTATGGAGTTTGCAAGGTAAGGAAAAAAGCTTTGCAAAAGAATGGAAATTTGCTATAATTAAAAACATGTAAAACCAGACAGGAGGTTTCGAGATATGGGAAAGGAAGAAAGAAATACGTATACAATAAAAACAGAGGAGAATCTTGGAGAAGTTAAGATCGCGGATGAGGTCGTGGCAGTCATTGCCGGACTTGCAGCGATGGAGGTAGACGGCGTTGCTTCTATGGCAGGGAGTACGACGAAGGATATTGCCAGCAGGCTTGGGGTAAAATCTATGTCCAAGGGTGTGAAGGTAGATGTTTTAGAGGGGATTGTGACGGCGTCTCTGACATTAAATCTGAAATACGGATATAATATCAAAGAGACTACGTCGAAAGTTCAGGAAAAGGTAAAGGCAGCGATCGAGAATATGACGGGACTGGACGTTGCAGACGTCAATATACGGATTACCGGAGTGGAGATGCCGGAGGAGAATTAAGTGAAGAGGAGAGAGTTAAGAGACCATATCTTTAAGCTGGTATTCGGGATGGAGTTCCATACTGCGGGCGATATGAAAGAGCAGACAGAATTGTATCTTGAGCAGCTTAAAGAGGCGAAAGAAAAGGATTTGGAGTATATCGGGACGAAGACAAGGCTGATCATAGAAGAGATTCCCAAGATCGATAAGCTGATCAATGAAGCGTCAAAGGGATGGAAGACAACCCGTATGAACAAGGCGGATTTGAGTATCTTAAGGCTTGCCGTATATGAGATGCGGTGGGATGATGACATTCCTGCGGGCGTTGCGATCGATGAGGCAGTGGAGCTTGCGAAAAAGTATTCCGGTGACGACGGCCCGTCTTTTGTCAACGGTGTGCTTGCGAAGCTTGCGGATTTCTAAAGACACGGAACAGAGGTGAAAGATGGCGCGGAATGTATATTCGGTGAAACAGGTGAATGCGTATATTAAGAATATGTTTGCCCAGGATTATATGCTGAATTGCATTTATGTGAGGGGTGAAGTGTCGAACTTAAAGTATCACACTTCAGGACATATATATTTTTCATTAAAGGATGAGTCTGGAACGATTGCCTGCGTTATGTTCGCAGGGCAGCGAGGCGGGCTCTCTTTTCGTATGTGCGAAGGACAGCAGGTGATCGTGCTCGGAAGCGTGGCGGTCTATGAAAGAAACGGAGCTTACCAGCTCTACGCCAGAGAGATCCGCTTAGACGGCGAGGGCATCCTCTATGAACGGTTCCAGATGTTAAAGCAGGAGCTTTCACAGATGGGGATGTTTGCCCCGGAATATAAGAGGCCCATTCCGGCCTTTGCGAGGCGGATTGGCGTGGTGACTGCGCCCACAGGTGCGGCAGTCCGGGATATTATGAATATAGCAAGGCGGCGCAACCCTTACGTGCAGCTCATCCTGTATCCGGCCTTGGTGCAGGGCGAGGGCGCGAAGGAAAGTATCGTGCGGGGGATCGCTCTTTTGGAAAAGGCGGATGTGGATGTGATCATCGTAGGACGGGGCGGCGGCTCTATAGAGGATCTCTGGGCATTTAACGAGGAGGAAGTTGCCAGGGCGATCTTTGAATGCCAGGTGCCGGTTATTTCCGCGGTGGGGCATGAGACGGATACGACCATAGCAGATTATGTGGCGGATCTGCGGGCTCCCACGCCTTCGGCGGCGGCGGAACTTGCGGTGTATGAGTACGGGAAGCTTGCGGATACGATGGAGGAACAAAAGCTTCGTATGAGACGTCTGCTTGTCAGGAAGATACAGACGAGCCGGATGCGGCTTGACGGATATGAGACGAAGCTTAGATACCTTCATCCACAGAGACTTCTTCTTTCCTACAGACAGCGGGCGGCGGAATATGAGGATGATTTGCGTCTTCTGATGGAAGGGGCGCTTTCGGACGCGAGGCACAGGCTGTCTCTCTACGTGGAGATCATCCGGGGGCTGTCCCCTTTAAAGAAGCTGAATCAAGGATATTCCTACGTGCAGGCTCCGGGCGGGCGGACTTTAAAAAGTATCAGGCAGGTTGAGACGGGGGATGAGATAGCGGTCTGTGTTACGGATGGAGTGATATCGGCAGTTGTTACAGAGAAGAAGGAGGAGCAGAGAATATGAGTGGGAATGATAACGATAAAAAGACACCTGCACTTCAGGATATCTTTTTGCAGCTAGATACGGTGATTGAGGGCATGGAGAAAGAGGATGTTTCTTTGGAGGAAACCTTTGAACTTTACCACAAGGGCATGGATATGCTGAAAATATGCAACGATAAGATAGATAAAGTAGAAAAGAAGATGCTTCTACTGGATAATGAGGGAGAAGAACATGAATTTGAAAGCTGAATTTCTGGAAATCCAGAAGACGAAGGTGGAAGAGATCGAGACGATTATAAGGGAGTTCCTGCCGAAAGAGGAAGGGTATCAGAGAATAATAATGGAAGCTATGAGCTATAGCCTTCTTGCGGGAGGCAAGCGCCTTCGTCCCATGCTTATGAAGGAGACGTATCTGCTTTTTTCAGGAGGAAGCGTGCGGCCGGAGGAGAAAGGGGCGCTCCATGCGTTTATGGCGGCGCAGGAGATGATCCATACTTATTCCCTTGTGCATGACGACCTCCCGGCGATGGATGACGACGATTACCGCAGAGGCAGAAAGACGACTCACGTAGTATATGGGGAGGATATGGGAATCCTTGCGGGAGACGCGCTGTTAAACTTTGCGTTTGAGACGGCTGCGGGGGCCTTTGAGACGGCTCCGGATAAGAGCAAAGAGATTGCGAAAGCGCTTCAGATCCTCGGAAGGAAAGCCGGCATCTTCGGAATGATCGGCGGGCAGGTCATTGATGTAAAGGAGACGGGGCATGCGGTCTCGAAGGAGATACTGGACACGGTCTATGAACTGAAAACGGCCGCATTGATCGAATCTTCTATGATGATCGGCGCTGTGCTTGGGGGCGCGGCGGCAAAAGAGCTTGATGAGACAGAGCAGATTGCGAAAAATATAGGGCTCGCCTTCCAGATACAGGACGATATACTGGATGTGACCGGGACGGCGGCAACTCTCGGAAAACCGGTCCACAGCGATGAGAAGAATGAAAAGACGACGTACGTCACGCTTTTTGGCGTTGAGAAGGCGAAGAAGATCGTAGAGGAGAAGTCTCAGAGTGCGGTTCTTAAGCTGAGAGAACTGCCGGGAGACCACGCATATCTGGAGCAATTGTTTCGGCAGTTGATCTACAGAGAGAAATAGAGAGGAAATTTTGTGATGTTAGAACGGATACAGAAAGAAAATGATATCAAAGACCTGAATCCGGAAGAACTTTTAAAACTGGCAGAAGAAATCCGGGAATTTCTGATCGAAAAGACCAGTAAGAGCGGGGGACACCTTGCGTCGAATCTGGGAGTGGTTGAACTTACCATTGCCATGCACAGGGCGTTTGAGCTGCCGAAGGATAAGATCATCTGGGATGTGGGACACCAGTCCTATACGCATAAGCTTCTGACCGGCAGGAAGGATCAGTTTGATACTCTGCGGAAGTACGGTGGGATGAGCGGATTCCCGAAGCGCAAGGAGAGCGATTGCGATGCTTTTGATACGGGGCACAGTTCTACTTCCATCTCCGCGGGACTCGGTTATGTGAAGGCAAGAGATTTAAAAGGTGAGGATTACAGTGTGATCTCTGTGATCGGAGACGGTTCCCTGACCGGAGGGATGGCGTATGAGGCGCTGAATAACGCGGCGCAGCTTGAGACTAATTTTATCATTGTATTGAATGATAATCATATGTCTATTTCTGAAAATGTGGGAGGGATGTCCAGATATTTGGCAGGGCTTCGGACGGCGGATCTCTACACGGGACTTAAGAAGGGCGTGACAAAGACTCTTGAACGGGTGCCGAAGGTGGGAGAGCGTATGATTTCCCACATACGGAAGACGAAAAGCAGTATTAAGCAGCTTATAGTGCCGGGAATGTTTTTCGAGGATATGGGAATCACCTATCTGGGGCCGATTCACGGACATGATATCGGGGCGCTTTATAAAGCGTTTGGTGAAGCGAGAAAGATCGATGGACCGGTGCTTCTCCATGTGATGACAAAGAAGGGGAAGGGATATGAGCCGGCGGAGAAGGCGCCGGATGTCTTTCATGGGATCGGCCCCTTTGATGTTGAGACGGGCAGGACGCTTAGCGATAAGAAGAAGGATACCTATACGGACGTTTTCGGGAAGGTGCTCTGCGATGAGGCGAAAAAGCGGGATAATCTTGTGGCGATCACGGCGGCGATGGCGGACGGAACGGGGCTTTCGAAATTTAAAAAGCTTTATCCGGACCGGTTTTTTGACGTAGGGATCGCGGAGGAGCATGGAGTCACCTTTGCCGCAGGACTTGCGGCGGGCGGCATGAAGCCGGTATTTGCGGTATACTCTTCCTTCCTGCAGCGGGGGTATGACCAGATGATACACGATGTAGGACTTCAGAATCTTCCGGTAGTCTTCGCGGTTGACCGGGCGGGATTGGTGGGAAGCGACGGGGAGACTCATCAGGGAATCTTTGATCTGTCCTACTTAAGCAGTATTCCAAACATGACGGTCCTGTCGCCAAAGCATAAGTGGGAGCTTGCGGACATGCTGCGGTTTGCATTGGACCAAGACGGGCCTGCTGCGGTCCGCTATCCGAGAGGGAGCGCTTTCGACGGGTATCAGAAGTACAGGGAACCTGTAAGATTTGGAAAGAGTGAGAGCATTTTTGAGGAAAAGGAGATTGCTTTGTTCAGTGTGGGACATATGTTTGAGGTGGCTTTGAAAGTGCGGGAGCGCCTGAAAGCGGAAGGTTTTGGCTGCAGTCTTGTGAATGCGCGTTTTATCAAACCGCTGGATGAAGAATGTATCAGAGGACTTTCAAACAATCACAGGCTGATCGCAGTCATAGAGGAGAATGTAGTGAGCGGGGCCTGTTCCCAGCGTGTGCAGGAGTGCGTATCGTCAGGAAATTTACCGGTAAAGGTACTTTCCTGTGCGCTGCCGGATCAGTATGTGGAGCATGGAAGCGTGGATGTGCTGCGCAGGGAGACGGGGATTGATGAGGAGTCGTTAACCCGCAGGATCATAGAGGCTTATGGAGAGTTGTAAAGATGAAGGAACGTTTGGATGTCCTGCTTGTCAAGAGAAATTTGGCCGCCTCCAGAGAAAAGGCAAAGGCAGTCATTATGTCAGGCAGTGTCTATGTGGAGGGACAGAAGGAAGATAAACCGGGAACTGCATTTCCAGAAGAAGTGCAGATTGAAGTCAGAGGGCATACCCTCCCCTATGTGAGCAGGGGGGGACTCAAGCTTGAGAAAGCGCTTCGGAATTTTGCACTTTCTGTAGAAGGAAAGGTGTGTACGGATGTAGGCTCCTCTACGGGAGGCTTTACGGACTGTATGCTTCAGAACGGGGCGAAAAAAGTATTTGCCATCGATGTGGGCAGAGGGCAGCTTGACTGGAAATTAAGACAGGATGAGCGGGTCGTCTGTATGGAAAAGACAAACATCCGTTATGTCACGCCGGAAGATATCGGGGAGCCGGTTGATTTTTCATCGGTGGACGTCTCCTTTATCTCCCTTACAAAAGTGCTGGTTCCCATCCGTGATTATCTGACGGAGGAGGGAGAGATCGCGGCGCTCATAAAGCCTCAGTTTGAGGCGGGACGTAATAAGGTGGGAAAGAAGGGCGTAGTCCGGGAGAAGAGCACGCATCTGGAGGTCATACAAAAGGTGGCGGAGTATGCCGCATCGGTCGGATTTGACGTGCTGGAGCTTGCATTTTCTCCCATCCGCGGACCGGAGGGCAATATCGAGTATTTGATACATCTGAAAAAATGCGGCGGCGCCGGGCGCATCAGCGGAAAGGTCTGTATAGAAGAAATCGTTGACAGAGCCTTTGACACATTGTCGAAATCGTAAAGGAAGCAAAGATATGGACAGATTTTATATCGTTACGAATGACGGGAAGGACCCGGATTATACTGTGACAAATCAAGTGAATCAGCTGCTTCTTAAGGCAGGAAAAACAACTTACCTGTGCGAGAAGGATGAGAAAAAAAGGATTATCAGAGAGACGATTCCTTCGGACATCGACTGTGTGATCGTCATCGGCGGGGACGGGAGCCTGATCGAAGCAGCGCGTGTATTCCATGCAAAAGAGATTCCCATACTTGGTATCAATATGGGGACACTGGGATATCTTACAGAGGTGGAGATAGGTGACATTGACGAGGCGCTCTCGAAGCTTGTCAGAGGAGAATATACGCTGGAAAGCCGTATGATGATCGAAGGCGCCTTTGCAGACGGCGGGCAGGATGTGGCGCTGAATGATATCGTAGTCTCAAGAAAAGGCGTTTTGCGGGTTCTTCATTTTAAGCTGTATGTCAACGGAGAGCTTCTGAATTCTTATGAGGCGGACGGGATTATCATCTCTACGCCCACAGGTTCGACGGCATATAATTTATCGGCAGGAGGGCCTATCGTGGAGCCGACCGCTTCGATGATCGTGATCACGCCGATCTGTTCCCACGCGCTGAATACGAGCAGTATCGTCCTTTCGGCTGAGGACGAGCTTGTCGTCGAAATCGGCAGAGGGAGGAACGGGACGGTTGAGGAGGTATTTACAACCTTTGACGGGGCGGATACGGTTTCCATGAAGACAGGGGAACGTGTAACCATCCGCACAAGCAAAGCGGATACGAAGATTGTCAAGCTGAGTAATATCAGTTTTTTGGAAATATTGCGCAGGAAGATGAAAGGAAATTAGAGACATGAAAGTAAACAGACATGCAAAGATCCTTGAATTAATCAACAAATACCGAATTGAGACGCAGGAGGAACTGGCAGAGCATCTGAACCGGGAAGGTTTTAAAGTGACACAGGCCACTGTGTCAAGAGATATCAGGGAACTTAGGCTTACAAAGGTGCCTTCCGACGAAGGAAAACAGCGTTATGCGCCGCACCGGTCCGCAGACAGCAGCATGAGTGAGAAATATATCCGTGTATTGAAGGACGGCTATGTGTCTATGGACATGGCGCAGAACATTCTTGTCATTAAGACGGTATCAGGTATGGCATCGGCGGTCTGCGCTGCCCTTGACGCTATGAAATGGAATGAGGTCGTGGGGAGTATTGCCGGTGACGATACCATCATGTGCGCGATCCGAAGTGTGGATGATACGGTCGCGGTCATGGACAAAATCAGCAGAATTGTTTCGTAGGAGAGAATATGTTACAAAGTGTACATGTAAAAAATCTCGCATTGATAGAAGAGATAGAAGTAGATTTTAAAGAAGGATTGAATATACTGACGGGTGAGACGGGAGCCGGAAAGTCAATTATTTTGGGTTCCGTGAATCTTGCGCTGGGAGGACGGTATACGAAGGATATCATCCGCAAGGGAGCGGATCATGGGTTTGTGGAGCTTACCTTTTTTGTGGAGGATGAAAGGCTCTTGGAGAGGTTAAGGGATCTTGACATCTTTCCGGAGGACGGCATAGTAGTGTTAAGCCGCCGTCTGATGGAGAAGCGGAGTATCAGCCGCATTAACGGAGAGACGGTCACGATGGGACTTCTTAAGGAGGCGGCATCTGCGCTGATTGATATACACGGACAGCATGAGCACCAGTCACTTTTATATAAAAAAAACCATCTGGAGATTGTGGATGCATTCGCGGGGGAGGCAGTGAAAGAGTGCAGAGGGTGCGTCAAGAACGCATACGATGAATACCGCAGATATCAAAAAGAACTGAATGAGGCGGGAATGGATGAGGCGCAGAGAGCAAGGGAGCTTTCCCTCCTGCAGTTCGAGGCTGCCGAGATCAGGGAGGCCAATCCTCTGCCCGGAGAGGACGAAGAATTAGAGGGTCTGTACCGGAGGATGGTGAACGGGAAGCGGATTGCAGAGAGTGCGGCGGAAGCTTACGCCTACACAAGCGAGGACGATGCAAGCGCCAGTGAGAATTTAAGCCGCGCTATCCGCGCCATGTCAGAGATTGCGGAGTGTGATGAGGCGGCAGGAGAGCTGCGGAGTCAACTTGAGGAAATTGATAACCTGCTCAATGATTTTAACAGGGAGCTTTCGGACTACAGTAAAAGCTTTGAATTTTCAGAAGAAGAGTTTTATGAGACGGAGAACCGTCTGAATGAGCTGAACCGTCTAAAGGTAAAATACGGGAACAGTGTGGAGGAAATCCTCTCCTATTGCGAAGAGCAGGAAAAAAAGATCGAGAAGCTTACGGACTATGAAAGCTATATTGACGGGCTTATCAAAAAATGTGAAGAGGCCGAAAAAAAGCTCGACAGAGATACAAAGAAGCTTACAAAGCTCAGAAAAGAGCAGGCGAAGCTTTTGGAGAGGGCCATCTGTGAGGGATTGAAAGAGCTGAATTTCCCGGATGTACAGTTTCAGATACAGGTGGATAAGCTTGGAGATTTTACTGCAAACGGAAGGGACGGCGTAGAATTTCTGATTTCTTTAAATCCGGGCCAGCCTGTGAAGCCTCTTGCAAATGTGGCTTCCGGCGGGGAGCTTTCGAGGATCATGCTGGCGATCAAGACGGTCATGGCGGACCGCGATGCGATAGAAACACTTATATTTGACGAGATTGACGTAGGGATCAGCGGGCGCACCGCCCAGAAAGTTTCGGAGAAAATGGCAGTGATCGGCAAAAGGCATCAGGTGATCTGCATTACGCATCTGGCGCAGATCGCGGCGATGGCCGACTGGCATTTCGTCATCGAAAAGACAGTGGGTGAGATGGATACCCGAACCAATATCCGCCCGATGGATGAAAAGGAATCCATAGAAGAGTTGGCAAGGATTCTTGGAGGGGCAAAGATCACGGATGCTGTTATGCAGAACGCAAAAGAAATGAAAGAACTTGCAAAACAGGTAAAATTAAACTGATTGAAAATTAAAATTCTTCACATACTAAGGATAGATATCTGGCCGGGTATCTATCTTTTTTTGCGGCCCGGATATTAGTTTTTGTGAAGAAAGGGATTATTATGCGCAGATATTGGTACAGAAGAATTTTAATCATGGTTGTAGTGTTTTGCGTTGCCGTAGGAGGCGGTTATTACTTAATTGACAGCAAAAAACAGATGTTCCGTCAGGAGGTCAGCGCCAGCACATCGGATGAGACGATGGTGATTCCGGGAGGCATGCCGATCGGTATCTATCTTGAGACGGAGGGCGTCATGGTACTTGGGACAGGAGAGATCACAGGAATAGACGGGATGAAGCATGAACCGTCCGCCCACAAGGTAAAGGCGGGAGATTATATAACTGCTATCAACCATCAAAAAATCAAGGATAAATCGGAGCTTATGGAGGCGGTGAAGCTGCTTGACGGCGACGAGGTAATCTTAGACATCCACCGGAAGGATGAAGATATAGAGATAAAGACGCAGGCGGTTAAATTAGACGCTGATGAGTACAAGCTTGGGATCTGGGTCCGGGACAATGCCCAGGGACTCGGCACGGTTACATTTTTGGATGCCAAAAGCCGGTTCGGAGCGCTGGGACACGGAATTCACGATATTGATACGAACGAGCTTTTAGATATTTCCGGAGGGACATTGTACACGACGAGTATCAAAGACATCCAGAAGGGGGAGGATGGGATCCCCGGCGGGATGGAAGGGATCATCATCTATAATAATTATAATGTTCTAGGCAGCATCACGCGGAACAGCGAGGCGGGGATCTTCGGGACGATTGACCGCATCGATGCATTGTTTTCGGATCAGACTCCCGTGAGTACGGCAGCGAAGGAAGAAATCAAGGAAGGCCCTGCAATCATACGGTGCGCGGTTGAAGGCAAGGTGAAAGAATACGAGGTGGAGATTACCGGAGTGGATCTGGGTACCAGCGAGGTGAACAAAGGAATCATCCTGAAGGTGACAGACAAAAGGCTTCTTGAGGTGACAGGAGGGATCGTGCAGGGGATGAGCGGCTCTCCGATTCTGCAGGATGGGAAGATCGTAGGCGCGGTGACGCATGTTTTTGTAAATAATCCGACAAAAGGATATGGAATTTTCATTGAAAACATGTTAAAACAATAGAAGAACAGGAATCGACGGCTCTTGCAGAGAGATGTTTCCGAAAAAGGTCATAATATGCAAAATGCAATAACAACCCGTCGAAATAAGAATTATTTATCCGACAGCATTTTCTTGTCTTGCCATATAATGAACCCTTATAATTGAACATGACACGTTTTTACAATTATGAAAGGGGGAATACGTAATATGAGTGGGATAAGTGTGGCAATTGCCGATGATAATGAAAGAATTTTGGATTTATTAGGCGATGTGATCGGCTCGGACAAAGACTTAAATCTTGTCGGAAAGGCAAATAACGGGGAGGATGCATATGAGCTGATACGCAGCAAACAGCCGGATGTTGTCCTGTTGGATCTGATTATGCCAAAGATGGACGGGCTTAGCGTCATGGAGCAGATCAATCACGACAAGGAGATCAGAAAACATCCGAATTTCATTGTGATCACGGCGATCGGACAGGAGAGAATTACGGAAGATGCATTTAAAAAGGGGGCTAATTATTACATTTTAAAACCATTTAACAATGAGATGGTGCTGAACCGTGTCAAGAGCGCCAGACAATTGTTAAAAAGCGAGATGGCGGGCACAAAGACAGAAAAGCTTAAGACAGACCAGCAGAGCATGTCAGTGAATCTGGAAGCGCGGGTGACGGATATGATACATGAGATCGGAATTCCGGCCCATATAAAAGGGTATCACTACCTGCGTGATGCCATTATCATGGCGGTGGATGATATGGATGTGCTGAATGCGATCACGAAGATCTTATATCCGACCATCGCAAAGAACCATAAGACAACAGCAAGCAGGGTGGAACGGGCGATCCGGCATGCGATCGAGGTAGCATGGAGCAGAGGAAAACTGGATACGCTTGACGACCTTTTCGGGTACACGGTGAGCAACGGTAAGGGGAAGCCCACCAACTCGGAATTTGTAGCATTGATTGCAGATACGATCAGATTAGAATATAAAAACAGATAAGTACTTTCTTTCTTCGTAGAATTGCGGTATAATGAAAGAAGTACAGTACATACCGCGAGGATGGGAGGAAGAATCATGAAAAAAATACTTTTTGCAACTTCAGAGGCAGTGCCTTTTATAAAGACAGGAGGATTGGCGGACGTAGCGGGTTCCCTGCCGAAATATTTCAACAACGAAAAGTATGATGTACGGGTAATGTTACCGAAATATATGTGCATGAAAGACATTTGGAAAGAAAAATTACAGTATAAAACACATTTTTATATGGATTTAAATTGGAGAAAACAGTATGTTGGTGTTCTGGAAACAGAATATGACGGAATTACTTTTTACTTTATAGATAATGAATATTACTTCAACGGTTTTGCACCGTACGGTGATATGTATGCGGACATTGAGAAATTTGCATTTTTCTCTAAGGCGGTTTTAAGCGCTTTGCCGCTCATTGACTTTAGACCGGACATAATTCACTGCCACGACTGGCAGACAGGACTGGTTCCGATTTATCTCGATAATTTCCGCTTTGGAAACGAATATTATCGTGGAATTAAGACAATCATGACAATACATAACCTGAAATTCCAGGGAACATGGGATACGAAGCGTGTTAGGGACATTACTGGACTGCCGCAGTACTATTTCGCGCCGGATAAGCTGGAGGCATATAAGGATGCCAATTACTTAAAGGGTGGAATTGTATACGCAGACAGAGTTACGACAGTGAGCAATACCTATGCGGAGGAGATTAAGATGCCGTTCTACGGGGAACGTCTAGACGGTCTTATGAATGCCCGCGCGAATTGTCTGTCGGGTATTGTGAACGGTATTGATTATGAAGATTTTAATCCGGAGACGGATCCTCACATTGTGAGTAATTATTCCGCATCGAACTTCCGGAAAGAGAAGGTTAAGAATAAGATCGAGCTTCAGAAGGAGCTGAATCTTGCGCAGGATCCGAAGGCGATGATGATCGGCGTTGTATCGCGTCTGACAGACCAGAAAGGCTTCGATCTTGTGGCCTGCGTGCTTGATGAGCTGTGTCAGGATGCGATCCAGCTTGTTGTGCTCGGGACGGGTGAAGAGCAGTATGAGAATATGTTCCGGCACTTCGCATGGAAGTATCCGGGCAAGGTTTCCGCGAATATTTATTATTCGGATCCGATGTCTCACAAGATTTACGCATCATCTGACGCATTCCTTATGCCGTCTCTGTTCGAGCCGTGCGGATTGAGCCAGCTTATGAGCCTTCGGTACGGAACCGTGCCGATCGTAAGGGAGACAGGAGGACTGAAAGATACGGTTGAGTCGTATAATGAGTTCGAGAAGACCGGAACAGGCTTCAGCTTTACCAATTATAACGCTCACGAGATGATGGCAACGGTGCGCTATGCGGAATGCATTTATTATGATAAGAAGAGGGATTGGAATAAGATTGTCGAGCGAGGCATGAATAAGGATTTCTCATGGAAAAATTCAGCGAAGCAGTACGAAGAATTGTATGAAAGTATGTAGGATTCACAAAAAATGGTCATTGCCCTTCGGGGTGATGACCATTTTTTCTTGCATTTTTTGCGGATTTGATTTATTGTATATAACGTATAATTCATTACGGTACAGTGTGAAATACAGTTTCTATACGGTAAGGAGAGTGGAATCATGAAAATCAAGGATATTCTAAAAGAGACTGCCCCGCATATTTCCTTCGAGGTATTCCCGCCGAAAACAGATGCAGGATTTGAGAGCGTTCTTGCCGCGACGGACCGGATCGCGGCGTTAAAACCGTCATACATCAGCGTTACATACGGCGCCGGCGGAGGGACGAGCAAAAACACGGTAAATATAGCATCCCACATCAAGGACGATCTGGGAGTGACGAGCCTAGCCCATCTTACTTGCGTATCGTCCACAAGGGAACATGTACATGAAGTGATTCGGCAGCTTAAGGAAAAGGGGATTGAAAACGTCCTTGCGCTTCGGGGGGATATCCCGAAGGATTCAGAATTTCCCATGCCCAATCAATATAAATATGCAAGTGAACTGGTCAGAGAGATAAAAGAGCAGGGGGATTTCTGCATTGGCGCGGCATGCTATCCGGAAGGCCATGTGGATACAGAGTTTAAGAGAGACGATATTAATCATTTAAAGATTAAGGTGGACTGCGGCGTCGATTTTCTGACAACGCAGATGTTTTTTGATAACAGTATATTTTATAATTTTCTTTATAAAATCCGCGAGAAAGGAATCATGGTTCCGGTATTGCCGGGCATCATGCCTGTGACGCACAAGAGTCAGGTGGAAAGAATTTGCAGTATGTCGGGAACGGCGCTTCCTCAGAGATTCCTTGATGTAGTAGAGCGGTTCGGAGACAATCCGAAGGCGATGAGACAGGCAGGAATCGCTTATGCGACAGATCAGATCATAGATCTGTTTGCCAATGGGATCAACCATGTGCATATTTATTCTATGAATAAGCCGGAGGTGGCGGAAGCCATCATGAATAATCTATCGGAGATTGTAGTCAGGACAGAGAATCACCGTTGATCTTTTCAAACCAACAGAAAAATGCCGGGGATGAGAGGAATAATATGGAGCATATGGTGAGGGAGGCTGTCCGGTATCTGGGTTATGGAAAGCATGAGGCGGATGAAAGGACTTTTCAGTTGATCCGGGAATGCTTTGAAGAACTGGAGAGAATTGCAAAAAAGAGGATTGTGTACCGCATATTTGACCTGTGCATGGCAGAGGACGGGTGCATTGCGATTGGGAGTATGCGGATTGAGAGCAGAGGACTTCTGAAAAACCTTAGAGGATGCGAGAAGGTGATCTTACTCGGAGCGACTCTTGGGGTGGAGGTCGATCTGGCTATGAAGCGGTATTCCTATACGGATACGGCGAAGATGGCGGTGCTTCAGGCATGCGCGGCAGCGCAGCTTGAGGAATATCTGGATGAGTGTCAGAAAAGGATTGGAGAAGAGATGGAAAAGGAGGGGTACTTTTTAAGACCCAGATTCAGTCCCGGGTACGGGGATTTTTCCATTCTTCATCAGAAGGAAATTCTTGCCATGGCGGATACGGCAAGGCGGATCGGACTTATGATGACGGACGGCAGTATGCTGACGCCCACAAAATCCGTGACGGCTCTTATTGGGCTTGCGAGGGAGAATGAAAACTGCCATGTCAGAGGATGCGAAGCCTGTGACAAGACGGACTGTACTTACCGCAGATGAGGCTGTACATCAATATTCATGCAATCATGTACAAGGAGGCAGCAATATAGAAAAAGGAGCAGGACAGATGTTATTAGAACGGCTGGGAAAGGATCTGATATTTTTTGACGGCGGAACCGGGACGCTTCTTCAGGAGAAGGGGTTAAAGCCAGGGGAACTGCCGGAAATCTGGAACCTAGAGCATAAAGAAGAGATGATAGATATCCACCGCCAGTATTACGAGGCGGGCAGCGATATCGTGCTGAGCAACACTTTCGGGGCGAACGCCCTGAAATTTTGCGGCGCTGATTATGATCTGGAGGATATCATTACTGCAGCGATAGCAAATCTTAAGGAGGCACAAAAGCTCGGCGTCCGTGACGGGAGGGAAGTCTACGCCGGGCTGGATGTAGGGCCTACGGGAAAGCTTTTAAAACCCATGGGAGATCTGAGCTTTGAGGATGCGTATGAGGCGTTCAAAGAGGTAGTGGTCATTGGTGAAAGAGCGGGAGCAGATCTGATCCACATCGAGACCATGAGCGATACTTATGAAGTGAAGGCGGCTGTGCTGGCGGCGAAGGAGAATACGAAGCTGCCGGTATTTGCGACCATGATCTTTGACGATAAAGGAAAGCTTCTGACCGGCGGGGATGTACCGTCGGCGGTTGCCATGCTTGAGGGGCTTCGGGTGGATGCCCTTGGGATCAACTGCGGTATGGGCCCGGAGCAGATGCTTCCGGTTCTTGACGAGATACGGAAGGCGGCCTCTGTGCCGGTCATCGTAAAGCCCAATGCGGGGCTTCCCAAACAGCGTGACGGGGAAGTTTACTATGACGTGGATCCGGATGAATTCGCAGGACTGATGGTGCAGATCGTGAAGAAAGGCGCGCACCTTGTGGGAGGGTGCTGCGGAACGACGCCGGGACACATCCGTAAGATGGTACAGCAGATAAAAGAGACTGAGCTGTTTCCGAAGTGTACGCCTCTTACAAAGAAGGAGCATACGGTCGTGTCTTCCTATGGAAAGGCTGTGTTTTTAGGAGGGAAACCGGTCATTATCGGCGAGCGGATCAATCCTACGGGAAAGAAAAAGTTGAAACATGCATTAAAAGAGCATGATCTTGACTATATATTAAAGGAAGGAATCAGCCAGCAGGATAACGGGGCGGACATTCTGGATGTCAATGTGGGGCTGCCCGACATTGATGAGAAGGCTATGATGGTGGAAGTAGTCAGAGAGCTTCAGAGCGTAATAAGCCTTCCGCTGCAGATTGACACGGTGGACGAAAAAGCGTTAGAGGCCGCCATGCGCGTGTATAACGGTAAGCCTATGGTCAATTCCGTCAACGGCAAACAGGAAGAGATGGATAAGATATTTCCTCTGATCAAACGATACGGTGGTGTGGCGGTAGGGCTGACCATTGACGAGGACGGCATTCCGAATACGGCGGAGGGCCGTGTGCGCATTGCCGGAAAGATCATTGAAGAAGCAAAAAAATACGGAATCAGCAAGAAGGATATCGTCATCGACGTGCTGGCCATGACTATAAGCTCAGATCCAGACGGAGCGAAGACTACCCTTAAGGCACTGCGGGAAGTCAGGGAAAAATACGGAGTGTGTACCGTGCTGGGCGTCTCCAACATTTCTTTCGGGCTTCCCTGCCGTCCGGCCGTGAATTCTAATTTCTATACGATGGCCATGCAAAATGGCTTAAGCGCAGGAATCATCAACCCCATGTCGGAAGACATGATGCGCGCTTACTATTCGTACTGCGCGCTGATGAACTATGATGAGAACTGCGAGGCTTTTATCGGCCGTTACGGGAATCAGAAGGAGGAAGCGCCGGTGCAAAAGGGCGGAGGGATTACCCTGAAAGCAGCCATCATCAAGGGACTTAAGGAGGAAGCGCACCATGCGGCGCGTGAGATGATAAAGGAAAAGCCGCCTCTTTCTGTGATCAATGAAGAGATGATACCGGCTCTCGATGAGGTGGGAAAAGGTTTTGAGAAGGGAACGGTATTTCTGCCCCAGCTGCTTATGAGCGCGGATGCCGCAAAGCTGGCTTTTGCCGTGCTGAAGGAGGGGCTTTCGGAAAGCAATGGTAAGGAGCAGAAAAAGGAGAAGGTAATTCTTGCGACGGTAAAGGGCGATGTGCATGATATCGGCAAGAATATCGTAAAGGTGCTTTTGGAAAATTACAGCTTTGACGTAATCGATCTTGGAAAGGATGTGGAGCCGGAAGCTGTTTTAGAAGCTGCGGTTAAAGAGAATGTACGGCTGGTGGGCTTAAGCGCGCTTATGACAACTACGGTGGTCAGCATGGAAGAGACCATAAAGCTTTTGCATAAGGGAAAGCCGGACTGTAAGATCATGGTAGGCGGCGCGGTGTTAAACCAGGATTATGCGGATATGATCGGGGCAGATTTCTACGGGAAGGACGCGATGCAGTCGGTGTACTATGCGAAAGAGTTGTTTGCAAAGTAAAGGATATGCAGAATAAAAAGGAGAAGAGAAGAATGAGTTTAATATTACCGGAAAAATATGATCCGCATCTGAGTGTGCGGGAAACGCAGGAGGCAATCAAATACATCAGGGACACCTTTCAGAAGGAGTTCGGGAAAGAGATGAACCTTGAGAGGATTTCTGCGCCCCTGTTCGTAGAAAAGAGCAGCGGCCTGAATGATAACCTGAACGGCGTGGAGCGTCCGGTCGGTTTTGACATCGCAGGGCTTCCTGACGAAGAGATTGAGGTTGTACAGTCTCTTGCCAAGTGGAAACGCATGGCGCTTAAGAGGTATGGCTTTCAGCCGGGTGAAGGATTGTATACGAATATGAACGCGATCCGCCGGGATGAGGAACTTGACAATCTTCATTCCTGTTATGTGGATCAGTGGGACTGGGAGAAGGTGATCACGAAAGAGGACAGAACCATCGAGACGCTTAAGGAGACCGTGAAAAATATTTTTAAGATCATCAAGCATATGGAGCATGAGGTGTGGTATAAATTTCCGCAGGCGGTAAAACGTCTTCCGGATCAGGTGACGTTTATCACTTCTGAGGAACTGGAGGAGCGGTATCCGGATAAGACCCCGAAGGAGCGGGAGAACCTGATCACAAAAGAATACGGCTGTGTGTTTGTCATGAAGATCGGGGAGAAGTTAAAGAGCGGCGCGCCTCACGACGGCAGGGCGCCGGATTATGATGACTGGCAGTTAAACGGGGATATTCTGTTCTGGTTCGATACGCTTGACTGTGCTTTGGAAATTTCCAGTATGGGAATCCGCGTGGATGAAGAATCGCTTGCCGAGCAGTTAAAGAAGGCCGGATGTGAGGATAGAAGGAATCTACCGTATCACCGGATGCTTTTTGACGGAGAGCTGCCTTACACGATCGGCGGCGGAATCGGGCAGTCAAGACTCTGCATGCTGCTTTTGAACCGTGCACATGTAGGGGAGGTGCAGGCAAGTCTCTGGCCAAAGGAGATGAGAGAGACCTGCAGGGAGCATGGGATTATCCTTTTGTAGAAGGAAACATATCAAGGAAAGGATCTTTCTTTTTATTGTTTTTCTAATAAATACTTGGTATACTTATTTTAGTAAAAAAAGGAATACGAGGTGAGAGGAAATGAAAAGAAAAAGAAGGCTGATCGGGATGTTCTGCCTGTTTTTAGCAGCAGTGACAGTCGTCCCGAATATTCTTCCGGCCGGAAATGTGACAGTTGTAAAGGCGGCGAAAAAAAGTACAAAATCCAAAAAGAAGAACGGACTGGTCAGGGAGAAAGGCAATTACCGTTATTATAAAAATGGGAAGCTGCAGAAAAAAGTCTGGAAGACGATAAAGCGTAAAAAGTATTATTTCAAAAAGGACGGCAATGCTGCGGCAGGAAGCTGTAAGATCGGCGGGAAGTATTACATATTCAATGAAAAAGGGCAGCTTGTTGTACCGACGAAAAAGGCTAAGACAAAAATAGTGGCCGTGAAAGGCGTAAAATATCAGGCGAAGGCCAAAGGACTTGCCGCAAAGGGCTGGAGCAAGGATAAAACGTATTATTTTAGTGCGAATGGCAGAATGCTGACAGGCATCCAAGTCATTGGCGAGAAGTTCTACAGTTTTGGGAAAAATGGGAAGTATGACAAAGACAAGACAAAGAAGCTTAGTAAAGCGTCCGTGTATGAAAAAGATATGACAGATCTTTACCGCCTAATCGGGAAGCCTAAGAAGTCAGCATACTATGCCGGCTGTTACGGGCCGGGGAAAGACGGTATCCTGACTTACAAGAACTTTACTGTATATACTTACAAGGCCCCGGACGGAAAAGAAATCTATATGGGCGCGGAATAGGAAAACGCAGCGCGTATTTATGAGTGAATGGGAGAGTGGATAAGATGAAGAAAAACAGAAGAAATACATATAAGAGACTGATCATGTTTGCGTTGGCATTGGCGCTCCTTCTATCGGCGCCGGCAGCTTCCGTACAGGCGGCTTCCGCTGTGAATAAGAAGCTTGCGAAGCAGGTAAACGGCATTGTCAAGAAGAAAGTAAAAGCTAAGGACAGCAAAAAAAAGAAGCTGCAGAAGTTGTTTCAATATACGGAGAAGACATATAAATATGGCCGCGCCTATGGTTTTAAGCCTAAGAAAGGGTGGGAGAAAAACTACGCGTTAGAGATGTACAGCAAAAAGAAAGGGAGCTGTTATCACTATGCGTCGGCATATGCGTTTCTGGCGAAAAAGGCTACCAATTACACGGTGCGCATCGGCGTGGGAAAAACGAACGGTTTTAACCCTAAAGTGAAGCAGGATCACGCATGGGTGGAGATAAAGATTAAGGGCAAATGGTACATCTGCGATCCGAATATGGATAAGTTTGCGGCAAAAAGCTCTGGAAAGTATTTTCTGAAAGACAGAAAAGGGCTAAAAAAGACGTACAATAACTTTAAAGGCGCAAAATACTACAATGTAAAGCTGTAGATGCAGGTGGCAAAAGGAACGGATTGATAACAAGTTAATGGAAAAGGATAGAGAGAAAATCTATGCATAATAGAAATCGGATAGGAAGAAGGCTTGCGGCATTGACCGCAGCCTTAGTTGTGTTATTTGGAATGATGACGGACGTGCAGACTGTCTCGGCGCTAGATGCGGGCGCAAAAAAGAAAGAAAGCTGGAAGATTGAAAAGCAGTGTGTTTTTTATTACAAAGGCGGGAAAAAGCTGACGGGGTTAAAAAAGCTTAACGGTAAATACTACTATTTTGACAAAAAAGGCGTGCAGCGTACCGGATGGCAGAAAATACGAGGGGACTATTACTTTTTCCGTATAGACAGCAAAGAAAAAGGATATATGGTAACTTCAAAGAAAGTGAACGGCGTGACGCTTAAGGACAGCGGAAAGGCTAAGAAGACGAAAGCAAGCACCGCGAAGCTGAATGTTATGATCAAGGCGAATAAGATCATGGAAAAGGCAACGAAGCCTACCATGAAAAAGAAGGAGAAACTGAGAGCGTGCTTTGACTATTCCATGAAGAAATTTAGATACCGAGGCTCCCCGAGATTTAAAAAGAGTAAGAACTGGGAGTACAAGTATGCGCTGGATATGTTTGACAGAGGTCACGGGAGTTGTTACGCCTATGGCGCAGCATTTGCATTTCTTGCCAATGCAGTGGGGTATACGGATGCATATGCGATTTCCAGCGGTGGTCATGGCTGGGCGGAAGTAAAGGGAAGAGTGTATGATCCGTCATGGGAGATGGTAGATAAAAAGCATCATTATTTCGGCATGTCCTACAACTTGAGCGGTAAGGGAGGAAGGCCAAACTACAAGAGGAACCGAACATATGTAAAGAAAATTTAGAGTACTTATAATTTTAATGGAGAGGCAGTTTGAGATGATTTTTAGTTCACTTGTATTTTTGTGCATTTTTTTACCTGTTACATATATTTTATATACCATCCTGCCGTCGCTTAAGCTGAAGAACGCCGCTTTGATCGTTGTGAGTCTTGTGTTTTATGCGTATGGGGAGCCGGTTTATGTGCTGCTTATGGTTTTGAGCGCATTTCTTAACTACGTATGTGCCTTAATGATTGCAAGATGCAAAGAGAAGAAAAAGTTTTTCTTGATTGCGGGCGTGATTGTCAATCTTGGGATTCTGGGCATTTTTAAATATGCGGCGTTTTTTGTGCATACGTGTAACAGTCTGTTCGGACTCGGTATGCCGGAGCCTTTTTTGTCTCTTCCGGTAGGTATCTCGTTTTTCACATTTCAGGCATTGTCCTATGTGATTGACGTCTACCGTGGAAACGTAGAGATTCAGAAAAGCTTTTTTAAGGTGCTTCTCTACATTTCTTTCTTCCCTCAGCTTATCGCGGGACCTATCGTAAAATACAGGGATATCAGCGAGGAGATTGATAATCGGACGCAGAGTCCGAAGCAGGCGGCGAACGGAATGAGAAGATTTATCTGCGGTCTCTCAAAAAAGGTGCTGATCGCGAATACGATGGGCAGCGCTGCGGATTGTATATTTGCTGCCGATCTGTCTCAGGTAAATATTCTGGCGGCATGGCTTGGAGCGATAGCATATTTACTGCAGATCTATTATGATTTCAGCGGATACAGTGATATGGCCATCGGACTGGGCGGGATGTTCGGATTTCATTTCAGGGAGAATTTTATGTACCCGTATGGAGCGGCAAGCGTCCGGGAATTTTGGCGGAGATGGCATATCTCTCTGTCTACGTGGTTTAAGGAGTATCTGTATATCCCTCTGGGAGGAAACAGGAAGGGCAGGGCAAGAGCCTGCCTGAATAAAATCATTGTTTTCTTTTTTACGGGACTCTGGCATGGGGCCGACTGGACATTTGTTCTGTGGGGGCTGTATCATGGCATGTTCCTGCTGTTTGAGGAATATGTCCCGGTGTTAAAAAGAGTGCCGAAATTTCTGGCTCGTATCTATACGCTGCTTGTAGTGTGCGTAGGTTTCGTGATATTTCGGGCGGATACTATTTCGCAGGGCTTGTATTTTGTGGGGCAGATGTTCGCGGGCTTCACCTTTACGGCCGCATCCGCAAATCTAGTATGGCAGCAGATGACGCCTTGGTTTCTTGCGGCAGGTTTGGCGGGAATCATCGGCTGTGCTCCTGTCAGGCCGCTGGCAGACAAAATAAGGGCGAAGTTATATCAGGAGGATCAGCCGGTGACGGCGGTATGGGTAAGAATACAGGCAGGACTTTATCTTTTGTCCTTTATCCTGCTGGCATGGTGTATGTTGAGATTGTCAGGGAGCTCTTACAATCCGTTTATTTATTTCAGGTTCTGACAGAAGCGCTGCATCAGATAGGAGGAAAGGAGAAGGGGAATGAAGAAGATAGGAAATCGTTTGTTTGTTGCAGCATGTCTTTTGCTATGTCTGATTCCTTTTGCGGGGATGACAATAGCTCCGACGCATACAACAACAGAAAATAGAAGGCTGGTTTCCTTTCCGGAAATAAAAAAAGAAGGAAAATGGAATCGGGAATGGCTTGGAGAGGCAGGGGCATATTTTGAAGATCACTTCGCATTCCGTCCGTATTTTGTGACTGCGGATTCCGAGATCATGGGGAAGGTATTCGGAGTGTCGAATATGGATACGGTAATAGATGGAAAAAACGGCTGGCTTTATTATGCGGCGACCAGAGAAGACTATCTGGGAGAAGATACGTTATCGGAGCGGGACGCTTATAATGTTTTGCATAATCTGTCGTTGCTGCAGCGGTATGTAGAAGGAAGCGGGGCAAAGTTTCTTTTTACGGCAGCGCCGAATAAGAATTCTCTGTATGGAGAGTACATGCCATATTATGCAGGCAGAAAGGTAAGCGATAGAAAGAATATAGAGCTTCTTGAGCCGGGCTTTGAAAAGGAGGGGGTTCTTTATGCGGATCTGTTTGCTGTCTTTGAGGACCAAACGGAAACATTGTATCTGAAAAGGGACTCACACTGGAATCAAAAGGGCGCGGTTCTGGCCTATAATACGATGCTAGACTCTCTGGGGAAAGAACATGATAACTATGAGACCGTGCCTTCCATACGGACAGAGACAGAGTACGGGGATTTAAATCGGATGCTGTACCCGAAAAGTGCTGTGCCGGAATGGAACTACCGGTATGAAAAGGAGCCGTCTTATCAATATGTGTCGGATTTTAAAAGTGTTGAGGATGCATGGATTCAGACCAGCAATGAGAAGTGTCAGGGAAGTCTTCTGATGTTTCGGGATTCTTTCGGGAATACCCTGCTGCCGCTGATGGCGGATGCCTATCACGACGGATATTTTTCGAAAAGCGTTCCATATCCGGTCGAAGAGTACATGACAGAATATCACCCCGATACGGTTATCGCAGAAAAGGCAGAGAGAAATTTAAGCGAGTTTGCCAAGGAGCCGCCGATTATGACGGGGCCGCCTGCAGTACTCAGCGGGAAACAAAAAGAAAAGCAGACAGATACAACTGTGCAGTTGAAAGAATCGGAATATGATATGTCTTATCTGGAAATCAGCGGAATGCTGGATCCCGGGTACGTAAAACAAAACACCAATGTCTATATCAGCGTACAATATGCGGATAAGGAGCAGACATATGAAGCATTTACGGTGTCGGCAGAAGACTCTGACAACGGATATCTTTTATATTTGCCTGCGGATGCGATATCTGAGGAGTCTGTTGAATTGTGTGTTATAACAGAGACGCAGGGAGAGTTTACGGCCGTAAAGCGGGAGAGATGTCAGGTTCCGGTGCGGTAGTAAAAGGGAGAAAATTTTATGAGGCAGAAGATCAGGAAACAGAAAATCCGTCCAAAGACAATATTTTTATTGTGTCTGATCTCTATGGCAGCGGCGGTGTCAGCAGGGTGCGGTAAAAAAATAGAGATCCGCGTTCAGGATATGTATACGCAGACACGTATGACCGCGCCGGAAGGGGCGACAGTACAAGACATTCTGACAGAGGCGGAGATTACTATCGGAGAGGGCGATGAGGTCTCGCCGTCTTTGGATACAAGGATCACAGAAGATCAGGGAAAGATATCCATTTCCCGGCATGCAAAGGCGCAGCTTGCAGTGGACGGCGAGGTTATGGATATAGAGATGACGGGCGGAAAGGTGAAGGATGCCCTTAACCAGTTACAGATCACGCTTGGAGAGCATGACTGTATTGATCATGAGCCGGAAGCATATGTGACGGACGGCATGGAGATATCTGTGATACGCCGCATGGCGGTATCCATTACGGCGGACGGAGAGACAAAAGATTACCTGACGGAGGCGAAGACAGTAAAAGAGCTTTTGAACCTTCAGGGGGTTACGCTTGGAAAAAGGGATAAAGTAAAGCCGAAGCTGTCGAAAAAGCTTGAGGAGGGAACTCGGGTAGTTGTAAAACGGGTTGACGTTAAGGAAGTGACAGAGAAGGAGCCGATCGCTTACCAGACGCGGACCGAGAAGTCAAAGAGCATGACAGCCGGGACAAGCAAGGTGACGAGGCAGGGAGTCAACGGTGAAAAGAAGATCACGTACCAAGTGACGTATGTGGACGGAAAAGAAGACGGGCGCAAGGCGGTCAAGGAGGAGGTTATAAAGGAGCCGGTTGATAAGATCATCACGCAGGGTACGAAGCCGAAGCCAAAGCCGGCCGCATCAAAAGGAAAAGCAAAAAGCGGGAAAGGGAAAAAGGTAGTCTCCAAGAAGAAAGTATATGATTGTGACGGCTCCGGACATGGATATTATATTATTAAATATTCAGACGGAAGCATAAAGTATAAAGATTTTTAGACGGAAAAAGGGGGGATCGGTATGAACCGGCACCCCCTTAGTCTTGCTGTTTGTTTGCTGCATTTACTGTTTGAACATTAAATCGCCCGTGTATATTCCTTCAGCCAGCCGCGTTCTTCCTCGTTAAGCCGCGGAGCGATAAGTTCGTACACCTTTGCGTGATATTCATTGAGCTGTTCTTTGTCTTCCTTTGTCATCAAATCCGGATTCACAGCGTCAAGGTCGATCGGAACATAGGTGATCGGTTCAAAATAGAGGAACTGCCCATATTCGGTCTTTTGACCCTCTCGCACGAGAAGTTCATTTTCGGTACGGATACCGTGGGAGCCTTCAATGTAGATTCCCGGTTCGTCAGTGATTACCATGCCTGCCTCGATAACGGCTTTTTCTCTCTCGCGGATCGCAATTCGGAAACCGCTGGGCGCTTCGTGGATGTTCATCAGGTATCCTACGCCGTGTCCGGTTCCGTGATTATAGTTGATCCCTCTTTCCCATGCGGGCATTCTTGCCAGAATGTCAAGATTGTAGCCGCAGGTTCCGTGGAGGAACACAGCTCTTGCAAGCCGCAGGTTGCACAGAAGAACGGTGGTAAAGTCCTCGATCATGCGGTCGGAAAGCTTTCCGAAAGCGAAGGTTCTTGTGATATCCGTAGAGCCTTCCATATATCCGCCGCCGGTATCGGTGAGGAATAATCCGTCTGTCACGACAGGAACATTGGTTTCCGGGGTGGCAGCGTAATGTACGATTGCACCGTGTTCGCCGGAGCCGCAGATCGGCTCAAAGCTCTGCCACAGATAACCTTCCTGCTCTTTGCGGAATTCTTCCAGCTTTTCGGCGGCGCTGATTTCGGTAATCTCGGTTTTTCCCACATTCTTTTTCAGCCAGTGCATGAATTTGGTGACAGCGACACCGTCTTTTATGTGGGCATTGATGATGTTTTTGATCTCTGTGTCGTTCTTCATGGCTTTCATAAGAACGGTTGGATTCACTTTCTCAATTACTTTTGCCTCTTTCGGAAGATTATTGTAGAGAGCGTAATTGAGTCTTGACGGATCTACAAGAACCGCGCTGTCTGAGCTTAATTCTTTCACATCCTCATAGATTGCATTGTACGGACGGAGGGAAATGCCGTCTTTCGAAAGACTTGCCTTCATCTCGTCTGTAAGCTTCCTCTCGTCAATGTAAAGCTTCATGTCATCCATGGTGATCACAGCGTAGGAAAGAAGCAGCGGGAAGAATTCGATATCATTTCCGCGCAGATTGGTTGTCCAGCATACATCGTCAAGAGCGGCGATAATGTGGGTATTGGCGCCCTCTTCTCCCATTGCCTTTCGGATTCTTTTAAGCTTGCTCTCGGTGCTTTCTCCGGTATACTCTTCGCCGAGGGCAAAGGCAGGCTCCTCGGAAAGCGGCGGCCGGTCTTCCCAGATCTGGTCGATCAGGTCTGTGGAGTAGTCGATCTTTCCGTGTTTTTTCGCGGCGGCGCTCTCTAATGCCTGACCCTCGCCCATAGCTACAACGCGTCCGTCAAAGCCGAGTGTTCCACCTTCCGGAAGAATGCCGGTGATGTAATCTTCTACGGTCGGGACATCGGGTTCGCCCATCTTAAAGAGTTTAACGCCGCTTCCCTTAAGCTGCTGTTCTGCCTGGATGAAATATCTTCCGTCCGTCCAGAGTCCGGCAGCGTCCTTCGTGATGACAGCAGTTCCGGCAGAGCCTGTGAATCCGGTGATAAATGCTCTTGCCTTAAAATGCTCTCCTACATACTCGCTCTGGTGATTGTCGTCGGTAGGCACCATATAGGCGTCGTATCCCCGCTCCTCCATCAGAGCACGGAGGGCAGAGATTCTTTCTGGTACATTCATGTGTGTAACCTCCCTGTATTCATGATTTTACATGCATAAGCCCGGTAACATAGGGTGTGCATGGTTAAAATATCAAGACTTGCCGCACGTATTCCCCAGATAGCGGCAGAGGTCTTCCTAATAAGAGATTTTAACATATTCCGGGAGAAAAAAACAGTCATTTGTTGGATGTGTTTGCAATAAAAGCAGGTTGTATTTTGAATGCGTGAAAGATATAATAAAAGTATATGATCAGGGGTTGAAACAGGAGGTAAAATGATATGAAGGAGACAAGACCATTTATCGGATGGGAATTAGCGGAGGATTTTATGACCGCCGTATTTGAAAAATACGGCGTGCCAAAGGAAGATGCGAAGATCTGTGCGGATGTGCTTCTTGAGAGCGACCGGAGAGGAATTGAGAGCCATGGATGCAACCGGTTCAAGCCCATCTACATTGACCGGATCAAAGAGGGGATTCTGAATCCGAAGACGGAATATGAGATCATAAAAGAGACGCCGACGACCGCCGTTGTGGACGGGCATAACGGGATGGGCATGGTCATCGGGACAAGGGCAATGCAGCTTGCTATCGACAAAGCGAAACAGTACGGGATGGGCATGGCTGCGGTGCGCAACTCCACCCATTACGGAATTGCAGGATATTACGCAACGATGTGTACAAAGAACAACATGGTGGGCATCACTGGAACGAATGCCAGACCATCCATAGCGCCTACTTTCGGCGTGGAGAATATGCTGGGGACCAATCCCATTACCTTTGGCCTGCCCACGGATGAGCCGTTTCCCTTTGTATTAGACTGTGCAACCTCAATCTCCCAGCGAGGCAAGATTGAATTTTACGCGAGGAATGGGATGGACACGCCGGCAGGCATGGTGATCGGCAATGACGGGAAGGCTGTGACAGACAGCGCGCAGATCCTTGAGGATCTAAACTGCGGAAGGGCGGCTCTTACCCCGCTTGGAGGAATCGGAGAAGAGCTTGCCGGGTATAAGGGCTACGGTTATGCGGCGGTAGTGGAGATTCTCTCTGCGGCGCTTCAGGCAGGAAGTTTTCTTAAGATGCTTTCCGGAAAGGACGAGGAGGGTAATCCGATACCTTATCCGCTGGGGCATTTCTTTATTGCCATCGACACGGAAGCTTTTATGGGCGCGGAGAGCTTTAAGAAGACGGCGGGAGAGATCCTGAGACAGCTGCGCGCATCTAAGAAGGCGCCGGGACAGGAGCGGATCTTCACTGCGGGAGAGAAGGAGTATGAGATCTGGCAGTTCAGGAAGGATAAGGGAGTTCCGGTAGGGGAGGCAGTCCAGAAAGAGTTCATAAAGATGCGGGATGAACTCGGACTAACACAGTTTACATTTCCGTTTGAATAGATAGAAATGGTTGAGGGAGAATTTGTAGTGGTCAAGCTTTTTTGTAACACTTGTGGCTAAAAAATTTGTTGGATTG
>CAMNTQ010000024.1 GCA_946558695.1 uncultured Lachnospiraceae bacterium | reverse complement strand
TTGCGTTCCTGACTTGTACCTTTCTTTGGATTAGCCAAGTCTCTCACCCCTTTTCCTGCACTGTCATCTTACTGTTTTTCCTCTTCGATGCTTTCATTCATATATTCTGCAATTTTCTTACAAGCTTCATCGATAGTAATCTCTTTTGTATACGCTTCCTTCATTACTTCCTGAGAATAATCCTCCCAGAGCTTTGTATTTTTTGTATACGGGCGGATCTGCATATCTTCTGTCATATCAAGGTATGCCTGAAGATTAAAATTCGGCGCACACTGTACCCATGTATCAGAAGTCCCCATGAAAGCCGACATAGTAACGCCAAGCTCCGCCTGTTTTTTTTGTGCTTCCTCGCTTCCAAAATATTCAATAAGCTTCCACGAGTTCTCTGTATTGTCTCCTTCTGCTGCAGCCGCCCACCCAAGACCGTTATAGATGGATTTCCTTGTCCCGTCGTCCGCTTTCGGAAGAACCGCCACATCACAGTTTTCACTGATAAATTCGTTGTCCCTCATAGATGCGGTCATCCAGGAGCCTTGAAGTGTCATGGCAATCTTTCCTGAACTAAACAGTACATCCGGCGATGTTTCGCCCATGGTCTCCTGTGACGGCATGGATGTGGTTACTACATTATCATACAGCCAATTCATCGCCTCCATCGTCTTCGGGTCGTCCCAGCCCGATTTTTTCTTATCATCACTTACAATGTATCCGCCCATATCGTAAATCAGGTTATAATATCCATCCTGATTAAAAATAGCCGGAATCGCCGTTCCGTATTGGCTTCCGTCTTCTGCTGTAAGCTTTTTCGCCGCATCTGCAAAATCATTCCATGTCCACGTCTCGTCCGGATAGGCAATCTTTGCCTCATCAAACATCTTCTTGTTGTACCAAAGCGCGATAGTGTCATAATCCTTCGGAATAGCATAGGTTTTTCCGTCATACTGATACAGCTCTGCAATGTCTTTGTAATAATTGTCCAAATTAATCTTTTCGCTGCTCTCAATCCTGTCGGTCAAGTCAAGAAGGATGTCGTTGGACATGTATCTCTGGGAATATGTAGAATGCATCCAGAATACATCCGGCATCTCCCCTCCTGTAGCGCCTGCCTCAAGAAGCGTCCAGTACTCATTCCACGGAATCACCTGAAACTCCACATCAATGCCTGTCTCTTTCGTGAAGTCTCCTGCAATCTCCCTAAGCCCGTCGAGCTGGACATTGTCCCAGATAGCTACCTGGACCGTTCCGCTTCCGCTTTCGCCGTCTCCTTTTCCGCCTCCGCACGCGCAGAGGGAAACACATGTCGCTGCAACTAAAACAGCCGATAAAACTTTTTTGAACTTCATACATATTTCCTCCTTTTTGTTTTTCTGAAATGGATTTTAACATGAAAGAAATATTTAAAAAATGTCGTAATGTGCTCTCGACATAGAATAATCTGCTTTCCGCAAATACATGAAATACTTACGAAAAGCAGATTTTCTCACTGAAACAGTGTACAGCCCATACACTTATAATATACAATTTTTTCTTCAATATCCTCCCGCCTTACATCGAAGGTTTCTGCCAGACAATTTGTACAGTAATAGATAGTTGTTCCCCGGTTAATAAGCTTTTTTGTCATAGCGATCTCGTCTTGCATCAGGAGTGTACCGCATTTTCTGCAGTATTCCTTTCTTAAATCACTCACAATACACCAACCTGCACTTATACACTCTGCAGTCGTGCCCCGGCACACTAACGATATGATAATCTCTCTTTACACCTTTATCCTCCCCGGTAAACACGTCCTGCATAGAAAGTCCATAACCAGAACCATACGGAATTCCCGCATCCGCAAAGATAAAATTAACTTCCCTCTCTTCCTCAAAAAGGTTATAATATGCTACCGCGAATTCATTGTCTGAAAGATGCTTGATAAATGTATACAGCTTATCCTTTACCACACGCAAAGGCTCTACCGCCGTTTCCTTATCCTCCTGCGGCACAGCTACGCTCCTTCTCCCTACCAGATAAGGCGGACGGCACTCACGATCCTGATTAATAGAGATCAAAGCTTCATTTTTTAAAAGCCTTTCCATCTCCGGACTGATATTGCGGATATCCGCTCCCATGATAAGAGGCGTCCCGGCAAGACACCACAAGGAGAACTGCATCCGGTATTCTGCGTCTGTGCAGGGCTTTCCAATAGCAGCATTGCCTTGATTATACATGCCGACTGTAAGCATATCAATATCATTAAAGCAATATGGCCCGGACTGGCAGAAATGCTCAATCTGAGACTGAAAGATCCCGATAAAGGAACGGAAATTGTCAAAAATATCACCGGTAGAGCGATAAGTGTGCGCACCGATAGAACGCATCCAGTTCCAGCTTTCCTTCTGCCCCCAGTTGCAGGCAGCGAACAGAATCTCCCTGCCGCTTGCCTTCAGCGCCATGCTCATAATATGATACCGGTTTACACAGTCTGCATTGTCAGGGAAATGGCAGTAATCGTATTTCAGGTAATCAACTCCCCATTTGGCGAATTGCTTCGCGTCCTGAAATTCATGATCATAGCTTGAGGGGTATCCGGCGCAGGTCATCACTCCGGCACAGGAATACATGCCGAATTTCAAACCTTTTTCGTGAATATAATCTGCAACAGCTTTCATACCGCTGGGAAATTTTTCCGGGTCTGGAATTAAATCTCCGTTTTCATCCCGCTCCTTTAACGCCCAGCAATCATCAATGATCAGATATTCATAACCCGCGTCCTTATACCCCTTTTCAACCATAATATCCGCCGTTTCGATGATTAAGTGTTCGCTGATCTTTTCTCCGAACGTGTTCCATGAGTTCCATCCCATAGGAGGTCTTTGTGCTATCATCTTTCTCGTCTCCTTTATGTTGTAAATTTTAACAAATCTTCCTTTCTATCATTATAGAAAAACAAAATCTGATTGTATATAGAATATTAGCTGATATACCTTGCTTAATGTGCTGTATAGTTACTATGTCGGCCGCTGTTCCGTGAACAGGCGGCTGTATCATCTGCGCCTGCAATTTTAACATCAAGACAAAACCGGACGGGGGATCGTTCCTCTGTCCGGTTTTTCACTATTTTCTCTTTCTCCTGTGAGCCAGATATGACAGATTACAAAGCGCCGCTCCCAACGTAAGATACAGATCTGCAAGATTGGCTGTCAGCTTCGAGATCCGCTTCTTCGCAGTTCTGATACCAATATAATCAACCACCTTCTCCCGTATCAGGCGGTCATAAACATTGCTGACCGCCCCGGCGCTGACAAGCGTCATACCGAACTTCCCTATCATCCGTTTCTTTTTTGAAAACAGCCAGCAGTCATAAACAAATACCCCGGCCGCTGCACATAAGGAACTTTTCTTAATAATATCCGGGCTGCGCTCCAGCACATTAAAAGCAAATCCTTTATTGTACACTTTGCGGAGCACAATACCTGAAATCAAAGTTTCTCTTTCCTCATTTTCCTCAAATGTATCTTCTATGTACTGCTTTATGCCCATGTCAACACATACCAGAACAAGAAATATACTCATATATATCGTCAATATCATAGTTTAGCCTCTTTGAACTTTTCCAGTTCTGTCTCTTTTTTTTCAATCTCTTCATCCCGTTTTTCAATCGCTTCACAGATTGTGATATAATCTGTTCCGGAAAGTTCACCGTCCTGAAACTCCTCATACACCATACGGCCAATATCCATGTAATCCTTGTCATTTGCACGTTTCAGGGATCGGATCTGGCTTTTGATCTTCTGCGTCTCGATCGTGTCTCCTGCCATGCGCCCGAGATCATCCGCCACCTCCGTAATCTTTTTGCCGAGGTCTCCAAAGAAATCTGCCATCACAAAACTCCTCCTTTCGTAATTTTTTATAATTCTCTCAGCCGGTTTAACGACTGGTAGATATCAATCGTCCCGTATCCCCACTCCTTGTTAGGATAATCCATATCCTTCCTCTGGTTCGTCCCAAACAAGATAATATTGCGTACTTGGTTACACGTTATCCCTCTGACAGCCGGCTGTTTTCCTAGCCACTCCATGATCAGGGCCGACGCGCCGGCGCCAAGCCCGGCTGACGCGCTGGAACCGCTGAGCACGGTAAATCTCCCGTCAGCTCCAAGTCCTGTAATATCCACTCCGGGAACTGCAAAATCCGGTTTGAGTACGGTACATCTAGTATACCCTCTTCCCGAATTAATATCAATACTATTCTCAACACTATTGTAATAGGAAACTGTCATGGCATCCCTCGTACTCCCGGGTTCCGTCAGAGTAGTATCCGGATTCGCCTCCAGAAAATACACGTCGCTCTCTAAAAATTCTTTTACCGGAAGCCATATATGGTATCCCCCCTTCACGATATAAACTGGCTCCACGCCAATCTTCCAGATTCCTTCCGCCGCTCCCCGAAACCGGAAAAAGATAAGCTGCGAGTTGCTGTTTTCCAACAAAAGGCGATATTCCACTTCCACCTCCGTACCGTCAAATACAAATCCCAGATTGAACTTGCTGCCCTGTCTCAAAGACAACGTAGGACTCCTCTCACCGGACGGCGAGATAAGATAGGTAGTAACGATATTCGGAAGCTGGCTCCAAAGCTCCGCGACGAATCCTGTTGTCCCCTTTTCCACTCGTATCTCTGCCTCTTTAGAGCCTCCTCCCTGCTCTACCTCTCCGTAATAATGATGTCGGTTACTCGCCTCATTTCCTCCGCCGATGACAACACAGTGGTTCAGAAGATTCGCATAAGCGTCGATCATCTGTGACAACAGCGACGCCCCATTGTGCGGTCCCATATTCGTACCAAGAGCTATACAGATGACAACCGGAAGCCGTCTTCTGACCGCCAGCTCATGCAGATATTTTAATCCAAACATAATGTCATTCTCCTGATAGCACGGTGCATCACTGTAAATACCATAAAATTCCTTCAGATACTGTTTTGCCCCTTTAAGTTTGACGACTCCTATCACTGCCTCCGGCGCTGCTCCAGAAAACTGATTTTCTGTACTTGTTCCTCCGGCCGCCACACTTGCAAGGAATGTTCCATGACCGTTCTCATCCGTACTTGGAACAACCTCAAGCGGATTTTCGGAGCGAAGCGCTTCATTGATCATGTCTTCTGTAAATTCACTTCCATAAGCAAAACCCTCCGGCGGATTTCCCGTTTGAACCGTCTGATCCCAAATTCCGGCAATCCGGGTTCCTCCGGTCGTATTCCGAAATATCATGTTCTCGTAGTCAATTCCTGTGTCTATGAATCCAATCATAATATCTCTTCCCCTGAGATGGAGGGCGGGGTAATTCTGCACGGCGCTGATCCCCGACTCGTTAAGCGCACTGGTATCTATCAGGGTATAACAGCCCGGTATACCCTGATATCCATATCTTTCCAGAGAAAGCTCTCCGGCAATGCCTTTCTCCACATAAACCGCCCGGTAACCAAATCCAAGCTGCAAAATACACGACTGGTCCTGCCTGACTACGATATCCTCCCCGCTCCAGTAATCGGGACTTATAAAATCCATATAATCCTGCGACAGTATCTTCTCTCTGCACATCTCTGTAGCCATAAATAAAATCACCTCATATACTTTCTCCAAGTATATGAGGTGATTTTCCTTTTATGAACCGATCCGCATAACCTGCTGCCCTCTGAGCGCAATCACCGGTCCTCCGGTTCCTTCAATATATTCTCTCGTGATCGTCACTTCTCCGATACTGTCATCCTTAGGGATCTCATACATAATATCCAGCATGAATTCTTCGATGATCGCCCGAAGCGCCCTTGCGCCGGTATCCTTCTTTATCGCTTTTGCGGCAATGGCATGTAAGGCGCCGTCATCAAAGCTAAGCTTCACTTCGTCAAGTGCCAGAAGCTTTTGGTACTGCTTCAAGATAGCATTCTTTGGTTCCTTAAGAATCTGCACCAGCATATCCTCACTCAGCCCCTGAAGTGTAAACACAATTGGCAGACGGCCTAAAAATTCGGGAATCATACCGAATTTTCTAAGATCTTCCAATGTCACCTTTTCAAGAATCTTCTTATCATGATCATATTTATCCTTCAGTTCTGCACCAAATCCAATCGAAGACTGCTTCTTTAACCTTTCCTTGATAATCCCGTCCAGATCCGGAAACGCACCACCGCAGATAAATAAAATATTTCTTGTATTCACCGTCGTAAGAGGCACCATGGCGTTCTTACTGTTGGCGCCTACTGGAACCTCCACCTGACTGCCCTCCAAAAGCTTTAACATTCCCTGCTGTACAGATTCACCGCTGACATCTCTCTGATTGGAATTTCTCTTTTTGGCAAGTTTATCAATCTCATCAATGAAAATAATACCCTGCTCCGCCTTTTCCACGTCATTATCCGCCGCCGCAAGAAGTTTTGATACTACGCTCTCAATATCATCCCCTATGTATCCGGCTTCTGTAAGAGAGGTCGCATCCGTAATAGCAAGCGGAACATCAAGAAGTCTTGCAAGAGTTTTCACAAGATACGTCTTGCCGGAACCAGTAGGTCCGATCATCAGCATGTTGGATTTCTCAATCTCGATCTCATCCATAGTATCGGTGGCTACTCTTTTATAATGATTATAAACCGCCACCGACATCGCCTTTTTCGCATGCTCCTGTCCCACCACATACTCATCCAGTCTCGCTTTAATCTTGTGGGGAGCCGGAAGGTGATTGATATCGACTAACGGCTTTCTCTCTTCTTTCTCTTTTTTCTTTTTAATCTTCTGCTGTTTCGGAACAGTCTGTTCTACATCGGAAAGATTGATAAATTGCATTCCCGGTATATTCATAAGCTGACTGTAATCAATCTGTCCGTTATTCATAATGTCAAAACTCTTCTGCATACAGTCTCCGCAGACACAGATATTATTAGGCAGATTTATCATCTTCCCCGCTACACTCTCAGGCCGCCGGCAGATAAAACACACCTTCTCGTATTCATCATCTTCCTTCTTTCCTGTATCCTCTACAGTTACTTTTGTATCATCCGTCTTTTCCGTTACATTGTCTAATGTCTTATCATTATCAGCCATAGATATCATATCCTTCCCTGCGTTATCTTTATAAAATCCTCCTCCGAAATAATCGGAATGTTCAGTTCATTCGCTTTCTTATTTTTAGATGATGTGGAATGCACGTCATTGTTAATAAGATAATCTGTCTTTGCTGTCACAGAGCCTGTGACTTTGCCTCCCAGACTCTCGATCAGCTCTTTGACTTCTCCCCGGTTCGCAAAATGTGTAACGCTCCCGGTAATCACGAATTTCTTTCCTTCCAGTATACGTTCAGTATTATCCGCTATTTCTTCGGGAATTTCCAGCTCTTTCAGCAAATTTAATAATATTTTTATATGCTTCTCATCTTTGAAGTAAGAAACGAACGCTCCGGCAAGCACTCCGCCGATTCCGTCTATGGCATCCAGCATTTCCTCATCGGCATGGATCATCGCATCCACATCGTTTTTAAATTCCTTACAGATCACCTTTGCATTGGCAAGACCAATCCCTGTGATGCCTAAGCTGTACACCACTCTCGGCAGCGTCGTCTGTCTGGCTTTTTCGATACTGGCAACGAGATTTTTATAAGATTTTTCTCCAAAGCCTTCCATTTGCTGAATTTCCTCGCTGTAGCGGTCAAGATGAAATATATCAGAAAACTCCCGTATAAATCCTTTCGCGATAAACTTTTCCAGCGTTGCCTCAGATAATCCTTCAATATTAAGCGCGTCACGGCTCACAAACAGGCAAAACGCCTTCACATGCTTTGCCTGACATTCCGGATTCGTACAGTATAATGCCTTTGCATTGCTCACCTTGCGTACTTCCGTCTTCTCGCCGCATACCGGACAGCTCTCCGGAATACTCTCCACTCCGCTCCTTGTCAGATTCCGCGCAATCTGCGGGATGATCATATTCGCTTTATAAACCTCGATTCTGTCGCCTGCGCCAAGCTCCAACTCTTCCATAATACTGATATTATGGACACTGGCGCGGCTGACAGTCGTCCCCTCAAGTTCCACCGGCTCAAAGATAGCCACCGGATTGATCAGCCCCGTTCTTGAAGGACTCCATTCAATCTTCAGAAGCTTCGTCTCCCTGACTTCATCCGCCCATTTAAACGCGAAAGAATCCCTCGGGAACTTGGATGTGCGGCCAAGAGACCGTCCATATGCGATATCATCATAGATCAGCACCAGTCCGTCGGAAGGAAATGCATTGTCAGCGATTCTTTCAGAAAAAACCTGTACCTCTCTCTCCGCCGTATCCGAAGTTGCCATATGGTACTCCACCACTTCAAACCCCTGCTTACTAAGCCATTCCATCTGACATTCTCTTGAATTATGAAAATCCACATCTTCTGCCTGCACAAGAGAAAATGCAAAAAAGCGCACATTTCTCTTCGCCGTGATCTCATTGTTAAGCTGCCTCACCGAACCGCTGCACAGGTTTCTCGGATTCTTATATCTGGCATCTGCATCCTCGATTTCTTCATTGATTTTTTCAAAATCTCTATAACTGATGACTGCTTCTCCGCGCAGGATCAGTTCTCCTTTATAGGCAATCTTAAGCGGAACATTTTTAAACACTCTGGCATTATTGGTGATAACTTCCCCCACCTCGCCGTTTCCTCTTGTGACAGCCTTAAATAGCTCACCGTCCCGATAAGTCAGCACAATGGTAAGCCCGTCCAGCTTCCATGAGACCATAACCCTCTGATCCCCTATAAAACGCCTAAGTTCCTCTATGTCCTTTGTCTTATCCAGTGAAAGCATAGGGCTCTCATGCCGCTCCTTCGGAAGTTCGCTCAACACTTCATACCCTACATTGACCGTAGGACTTCCTGCCAGCGTAGTTCCAAGCTCCTCCTCTAAGCTCTTTAACTCATCATAAAGCTCATCATACTCAAAATTGCTTATCATCTCTTCTGCATCCTGATAGTAAGCTTTTCCCGCTCTGTTAAGAAGCTCAACAAGCTCCTTCATCCTGTCTGCCTTTTGTCCGTTCATACAATTCCTTCAACTCCTGATTCGTTAATTTCCTTACCTCTCCGCTTTTTAAGCTTCCGAGCTCTATATTGGCGATCCGCACCCGGAGAAGCTTTGTTACATTATACCCTAAAGTCTCGCACATACGGCGTATCTGTCTGTTTATTCCCTGAGTAAGTACGATAGAAAACGTATATTTTCCTATTTTCTCTGCCTTACAGGGAAGCGTTACTACATTCAGTCTCTTTTCTTTATCCGTAATGCGTACGCCCTTCTCAAGCCTGAGAATAAATTCATCCGTAACCGGCTTATTTACCGTCACCTTATATTCTTTTTCATGACAATAACGGGCGCGCATCAGAGCGTTGATCAAATCCCCGTCATTGGTCATAATAAGAAGACCCTCCGAATCCTTATCAAGCCTTCCCGCATAGGTAATCCTGACCGGATAATCAAGGAAACGAATAATATTGTGTTTCTCTTTCCTATCCTCTGTACAGACAATCCCTGCAGGTTTGTTTACCGCCAGAACCACCTTCTCACCGCGGATTTTAATCTGCTTTTTCCCGATTCTCACATCGTTTTCCTCCGTGACCTGCATCCCCGGTTTTGCACATCGTCCATCCACCGTCACGCGGCCGCTGATGATGAGACGGTCAGCCTCACGGCGGGAGCAGATTCCAGCCTCGCTCAGATATTTATTCAGTCTCATCGTCCGTCTCCCCGTCCTGTAAATCCGTATTCTCAGTATCCTGTTCTTCCATACCCTCTCCGTCCGCGCCGGAAGTTTCTTCCTCTGAATCTGTACGATCTTCGTTTTCCGTCCCGCCTGATGTTTCATCCTGCGCCTCGGACACTTCATCTGTATTGTTATCCTGCGTAACCGGCACTCCTTTCGCTTCCCCTTCCTGCGTTCCCGACGCAGCCGGCAGACTGAGCACTTTTGAAAGATCCGTGTCTGTCACAAAAGAATTGCCGTTGTATAAGAATAATATACTTGTAAATTTTGCCTTCTGCATAATCTCCTGTATATTCCCCTCATAAATGGACGCATCCACCGCAACGATCTCCCTGTAATACGGCGCCAAAAACGGAATCAGACAATTAGCATAGGAATCTTTGAAAATCAGCAGACGGTCCGTAGTATCGGCTGTCGTCTTAATATCAAGCATTCCCGAATTTCCGCCTAAAAACAGAGAATATTTATCTTCCTTTTCCAACTTCTCACTGTCATAAAGAGTCGCATACTTTTTACCTGTATCCATATCGGTCATAAGTATTTTAACGGTGTCTTTTATATTTTTCGGAGCATAGACTGTGATCGAATCTTCATACCCCTTTCCATATCCGCTTTTTTGAGCAAGTGAACCGATAAAATCATTATTGACCACGTAAGGAGCCAGT
This sequence comes from uncultured Lachnospiraceae bacterium, assembly GCA_946558695.1. Taxonomy (GTDB): domain Bacteria; phylum Bacillota; class Clostridia; order Lachnospirales; family Lachnospiraceae; genus MD308. The sequence goes on along the minus strand of CAMNTQ010000024.1, from coordinate 40,322 downwards.
GCCGGCGCTCTGGACATATCAAGCCCCATCGCTGCAGCAAGCGCCTCATAGCCATAGAAAGCCCCGAGAGACGTCCAGTTGTTATCTGTCCGGTAATAGAGCTCCTCATCGCTGTGTTTTAAAAGAGCCTTGCTAACTTCTATCCAGTTTATCCCTGCTCCAAGTCTCTCCTTAACATCGTCGAACTGCTTCTTCTGATCTCTGACGACAGCATACGCCGGAAGCTTCTCTGGCTGTATATATGCCGCATTCGGCGCAAGCATCACATACACGGGAATCTGATAATAAGTTCCTGCAAGCTCCTGAATCTTCCTGATATTTTCTTCCATGGCTTTCTCATCCGGTGCGGCGATCTCCTCCAGAAGATACTTTCCATTCCCTTTGTAGATACCTTCAGATTCTCTTTTTCCAAACATCGTCTGCACGAAAAAATTCAGTCCCTTAAACGCTCCTCTTCCCCAAAAACATTCCGTAAAGTAATTCCCGTAGTCCTCCATATAACTGCCGTCTAACAATGACTCCGGGGTAATTCTTGGCTTCACCGCCTTTTTATTTCCCATGATCAGATTAAAAAGGCACAGTACAATAAGCACCCCTAAAAACACAAGGGCCGTAATCTGCTTTGTATACACCTTTTTCTTCTTTCTTTTCTGTGACTGTTCCATGCTAAAACTCCTATATATGATCTGAATTTCATAACTTCTCATCTGCCGGCGGCACACAGGCAAATAACCAGTCCGGACTCACTGACATAGTAATTAAAAATATAAAAATCCGCTCCCGGATTCTGAGACAATTCCGGCAAGACATAATAGAAACAACACTACGTATACGATGCAGTTCAGTACGGTCTGCCACCGCCTGCCGCCGTGAATCATTCTCTCATAGATATGCTGTGCCGGCGGCATAGAAAAAAATACTGCCAGTATCCACAGCATGCTGTAATCCGTCATGACGTCAATTGCTCCCGCATTGATAAAACCGCCGCCCCCTCCTATAAACATATACCGCAGATAGGAAAATGCCCCGCCTGCGGATGAACTGAAAAAGAACACCCAGCTTATCATCACAAACAGCATCGTAAAAAACCAGCGAAGACCTTTCGGCACTCTTTTAAATCCCTCGCCCAGCACAAATCCTTCCACATATAGCAGCACCGCAAAATAAATTCCCCATATTACAAAAGTTCCGCTGATCCCATGCCACAGGCCAATCAAAAGCCATGTAGCCAGCAAGCTTAAGAAACCCATCGTACCGCCCGGGTTCCCGCCGCACAGCGGAAGATAGACATAGGAACAGAACCATTTCCACAAAGTAGCCATCCATCTGCTCCAAAAATCCATGATTCCCGTTGACAGATACGGATAGTTCACATTCTCCGGCAATTCAAACCCAAGCATCCTTGAAAGTCCCGCCGCCATATCACAATATCCTCCAAATGTGAAGTAAATCCGCAATGCAAATGCCATGCAGCCAAGCCATGCACTTACCACTGACATCTGTCCCGCCGGCAGCGCCTGAACCGTCTCGAATACCATCTCCATCCCATTTCCAAAGATCACTTTCTTAGATAATCCCCTTAAAAAAAGAAGCATGCCGTCTGAAATCTTCCCCAAAGACAATCTGCGATTTTCGAGCTGTTTTTCAAACTCGGCAGCAGACACAAGAGGTCCTGCGATAATCTTCGGATACATCACAATCTGAACAGCAAATTTTACAATATCTTTTTGCGGACTTATCTCTTCTCTGTAAATGTCGATAATATAAGCAATATTCTGAAGCATAAAAAAGGAAATGCCGGCTGGCACAAGAAAATAACGGCTGTCTGCCATACTGCTTTCTGTCATCTCCAAGAACTGCCCGATATATCTGCCGATTAAAAGCAACGCTATATCCGCTCCAACCGCAATCATCATAATATTTTTGGCGCGTTTCCTGCGCCCGAGATTCTTTCCTATAAGCTTTCCGCCCGCATAATTCCATACAACAGACACAAGCAGGAACAAGGCGTGCACTAACCCGCCCCACGCGTAAAAGAGTATACTGACTAAAACCAGCGTCAGATTTTTAAACTTCGCCGGAGTAACATAATACAATATGAATGAAACCGGTAAAAAAGCAAATAGAAATATCGTACTGTCAAATGTCATACTGATCTACTCCTTAAAGCTGCGCCACCTCCACCGCACGTTTGATCCACGCGGTATAGTATCTCTGTCTCATCCGTTTTCCGTCGTCCTTATAACAATCTTCTTTCACAAGATCACGATTATCTACAAACACAACTCCCGCTTCTTTACAGACTTCCTGCAGACGCACATTGTATTCCGGTATATCCCTGAGCCCTTCCGCTTCATCAATCGCCTTTTGCTGCACCGGAAGGATGCTGTTCACATAAATCTTCGTATCCGGGAGCTTCTCCTGTGCCAGCTCTAAAAATGCCGCATAATCCTCTTCAAAAATAGCCGCACTCCCATTCTCAAGTGCCGCATCATTCACACCCAGCAGCAAAAAAAGAACCGCCGGGTTTTTCGCCGCCGCCGCCTCAAGATTCTCCGCAACACCCGTGCCTTCAAGGTCATGTACGCATGAAGACTCTTTCGCCAGCACAAAGGATTCTCCTAAAACTTCCTGCTCGTATACCCCCTGCGCGGTAAAATCTCCTAATATCAGTGCATTCTCAAACTTCTCGCTGTTAGGCCTCTTGCTTCTTGCCTCCAGTTCGGCGGCTTCCGCTTCCTCAAGAGCTGTAATTTCTTTCTCCACTTCACTGACTTTTACTTTATGAAACTCCTCAAGCTTCGCAATGCCCTCTGTAATATCCGGACGGGGATTCATAGACTTAAGGCCCACAACCGCCGCTCCCAAAAGAAAAAGAACGACAACGAATATGATTGCCATCTTTAGAACGATATCCTCGTTATTCTGTTTTTTATTTTTTGTCCTTTTGCTACGTGCCATATCTGCTCTCTCCAAAATAAAGCATTTATCCATATTGTACTGTTTCTGCCAATAAAAGTCAAATTATGATGCATTCTAATGAAAAGACTGCTATAATTCTAAGGAAGGAGTTTTCACTATGATTATATTAAATTTAAAAACAAAAAACTGTATGCAGCATCTTCTGCTGAAACCGACATTTGATTCCTTCTCTCTCATAGAGGGGGAAATCACTACTTACAATACATTCCGTATCGACGGATACATCCATAAAAAATTCTATGAAGATGCTCCCCCGAAAGAGTATTCTTCGTGGGGCGACTTAAGGGAATTCTGTTTTCATATTATCCGCGGGAAACGGACGCCGTTAAATTTCCGGTTCATTCTCTCACTTCCGAAAGAAGAGTTTGAATCTTTCCTCATAGATCAGGAAATACCCTCTCTTTCCCACACCGATATTCAGGGATTGTATTTGAATTTTAAATACGACGGAACTAATCTGCAGTGCATAACAGGTACTTCTCTCAATATATTCACTATGGATAAGACTCTGGAAAATATCTGGGACAATTATGCCAAAAAATTCTTCTTAAATCAGGAAATCGATTTTGAATCTCTTTAATATTCCTGTAATAAAGGCAGACATAAAAATGTCTGCCTTTATTGTGCATATTTTCATTCCGTCCATACATCTTTAATCATTCTTATATACCCACAATGATTTGATCTGATCTTTAATCTCGGAATATTTCCAAATCTTATCGCTGTTCTTCTGGCTGAATGGATCGTTCACCTTCACTTTTCCATTCTTATATTTTGTCAGAACGATAAAATGTCCTTTATCTGTAAAATCGCCAGGTCCCATACTGCATATGATCGGATGTCCGGCCTTCAGCTCTTTCGCAACAAACTCTTCAGAGACGTCGCCGCCAAAACAGGTAATCCCCCAATGCTTTACGCCTTTGCTCATAAGCTCCCAGTACGTATTGTTATTTTCATCAATATATCCCTTTTTCTCGCTATACTTTGCAACCGCCGCCGGCGTAACCGAAGCTTTGCCTGTCAACCCGGAAACTACCATCGCTAAAGCCGTCGGACCGCAGCCGCAGCTTGCAATATATCCTGTCCCGTAAGACACATGCCCCCAGCGTTCATCCCATTGGAGAAACTGCGGAATCTCTCCTTTTTTCAAATCGTCGCTCACAACCTCTGCGGGCGGATTATTCTTATTCTCAACGAAATGCTCTACAAAATCAATCGTCTCTTCATTCTTTTTTAAAAGTTCTACAATATCCTTCGGATATCCGGACTGTCTTGCCTCTTCTCTAACGCGCTCCACTCTTTCCTGCGGCGTCTCGTTATCCGCCACTGTACTGATGGCAGACTCTTCCATCTTCTTTGCAGCCGCGTCGGATACTTGTTCCTTCTGCTCCGTCTTCGTATCATCCGCAGCGGCATCCACTTTTTTCTTCTCTTCCGCGGCTTTTGAATTATACGTCACAACAAGGCCGACCAGTAAAATTGCCAAAACACCGCACAAATAAAGCTGTCTTTTTACCTGCTGTCTTCTTCTCCTGTTCCTTATTCTCTGGCGTTCTCTAGGTGTAATATGTTCTCTCATATCATCTTCCTCTCCTGCTCGCAGTTATTATACAATATACCTTTCCCGATTACAACTTCTAAAACTTATAATATTCTTAATTTTTCTCATGGTTCCTTTCACCATCCAAACCCATTTTCTTGCCATTTATCTCACTGTGTGCTATATTTTTGATGTAAACATATTAGGGAGGCGTTAATGATTATGGTAAATACTTGGGATATTACAATTCCAAAGCTGACAGAAGATGAGAAAAGAAAAGCTTACATATATCTTCCCGAAGCCTACATGAATGAAACCGCAAAAAAGTATCCTGTCCTCTATATGTTCGACGGGCACAATGTGTTTTTTGATTCCCATGCAACTTATGGAAAAAGCTGGGGAATGAAGGAATATATGGATTTCACAGCAACTCCGCTTATTATCGTTGCCATAGAATGCAATCACAGCCCGGACTTCGGACGGCTTAAGGAATACTCGCCCTTTGATTTTTCCGATCCTCAATTCGGAAAGATTACCGGAAAAGGCAGCATTACAATGGACTGGTTTGTGAATACACTGAAACCGGAGATTGACAAAAAGTACCGCACTCTGTCCGGCAGAGAGCACACTTTTATTGCCGGGAGTTCTATGGGAGGGCTTATGAGCCTTTACGCGGTCCTGAAATACAACCACATTTTTTCAAGAGCAGGAGTTCTCTCCCCTTCCCTTTGGACAGACTTTCACGCAATTGAGCGTTTGATCCGTACCTCCTTTATAAAAAAGGATACCGTTATCTATATGGACTACGGCGAGGAAGAGCTGAACTCTCATTCCGGCATGCGCCGGACATTCCGGAAGACGATTGATCTTTTGTCGGACAGGCATATTCTCCTGACCAGCCGAATCGTGCCCGGAGGAACCCATTGTGAAGCGAGCTGGGAAAAACAGCTTCCGTTTCTCATTCACACACTGATGTATCAATAGAAGAAAGGCGATCGTATGAAAACAGAATATTTAAAAGAATACAGCTCCGCACTTATGCGCGATATGGAATTTAAAATATACGGACATGCTGGAAGGCCCGTGATATTCATCCCTTGTCAGGACGGACGATTCTATGATTTTGAAAACTTTAAGATGACCGATGCATGGGCGCCGTGGATCGATTCCGGAAAAGTCACGGTTTTTTCCATTGACACCATAGATAAAGAGACATGGTCGAATAAGTGGGACGATCCCCGCAGACGCATCTGCCGCTACGAGGACTGGATCCGTTATATTACGGACGAGCTTGTTCCTCATGTGCGGTCAATCACAAATGAACACAATGGATGGGAAGGATATCCCGGCATTATAGTCACCGGCTGCAGCCTCGGCGCCACCCATGCCGCCAATCTGTTCTTCCGCAGACCGGATCTGTTCGACGGACTGCTGGCGCTAAGCGGAATCTATACAGCAGAATATGGATTTGATTACTATATGGACGGTCTTGTTTACAACAATTCTCCGCTGCATTTTCTTCCAAATATGCCGAAGGACCACCCTTATATCAGCCTGTATAACCTTAAAAAAGCAATTATCTGTGTAGGCTTAGGTCCGTGGGAGGTTCCGGATTCCACGAGACAGCTCCATCATATACTGATGGACAAGGGCATCCATGCGTGGGTTGACTATTGGGGATACGACTGTGCCCATGACTGGTGCTGGTGGCAGAAGCAGGTAGATTATTTCGTTCCGTATCTGCTGGGCGAAAAATAACATTTCAAACAAATACGAAGGAGAATCCTTTATGAAAAACTTTATTTTTATATCCCCTAATTTCCCTACAAACTACTGGATGTTCTGCAGGGAACTAAAAAACAACGGCATCAATGTGCTCGGCATCGGTGACCAGCCCTATGATGAATTATCCGACGACTTAAAGAGAAGCTTAAATGAATATTACAAAGTACATAGTCTGGAAAATTACGAGGAAGTATACAGAAGCGTTGCATTTCTTATATACAAGCACGGTAAGATCGACTGGCTGGAATCCAACAATGAATACTGGCTGGAGCGCGACGCAAAACTGCGCACCGAATTCCACATCACAACAGGTTTCGGAACCGAAGATATCCCGCGTATCAAATTCAAATCGAGAATGAAGGAATATTATCAGAAAGCCGGCATTCCCGTTGCCCGCTATTGTATGGCCGACACGCTGGAAACCTGCAGAAAATTCGCTGCCGACGTCGGTTATCCGGTTGTCGCAAAGCCTGACAACGGTGTGGGCGCCAGCCATACCTATAAGCTTAAAAACGACGAAGAACTGGAGCGCTTCTTTATGAGAAAGCTGCCCGGCATCTCTTATATTATGGAAGAATTTATCGACGCCGAAGTAAATTCCTACGATGCCATCATAGACTCTAATGGCAATCCGATGTTCGAGACCGGCAATGTCACTCCCGAATCCATCATGGATATCGTGAATAACGAAGACAACTCCATTTACTACATTGTCAAGAATCTTTCCGAAGATGTAAGGAAGGCAGGACGGGCGACGGTAGAAAGCTTCGGAGTAAAAAGCCGTTTCGTCCATTTTGAATTTTTCCGTCTCCTGAAACCTCACAAGGGTCTTGGAAAGAAAGGGGATATCATTGCTCTTGAAGTGAATATGCGCCCCTGCGGCGGCTTCACGCCGGATATGATCAACTTCGGCCACAATACCAACGTATACAAGATCTGGGCGGACATGATCGCCTATGACCGTTCCACCATGCCGAAAGGCAGGGACGGATACTGTGCTTACGCCGGACGGCGCGACGGCAAAAAATTCGTATTGAGCCATGAACAGATACTGGAAAAATACAGGGCTAATATCCGGATGCAGGACCGTATCCCGGACGTACTTGCCGGAGCCATGGGAAACCAGATGTATGTCGCAACCTTCCCGTCAAAAGCAAAGATGAACGCATTTTATGACGATATGTTAAAATGTGAAGAGTAATACCATCACAGATTATCAGAATCCAGTATGATCGTAAACGGTCCGTCATTGATTAGACTTACCTTCATATCCGCACCAAACCGGCCTCTTTCCACGACTGACACCTGCTCCTTGCATTTGCTGATAATATATTCATATAAATCCGATGCCATGTCCGGCGCCCCTGCTTCAATGAAGCTGGGGCGGTTCCCCTTCTTGCAATTCGCATAGAGGGTAAACTGGGATATCAAAAGAAGCTCTCCTCCAACGCTGTCAAGCGACAGATTCGTCTTTCCCTGCTCGTCCTCAAAAATACGGAGCCCCAGCATCTTTTTCACCATCTTATCGGCAATCTCTTTTGTATCGGAACCGCACACGCCGATCAACACCATAAAGCCTCTTCCAATCCTTCCCCGTGTCTCGCCGTCTGCCTTCACTTCACTTTCCGCCACTCTCTGAACCACAAATCTCATATCATCCATCCTTTCATCTTTCATAATATTGCTGTTTTATGCGCCCTTTATCCTATCCTTCTACTGCCCTGTCGTTCTCTCGCTGATTCGGCCTTGCGGCAGCTTATCCGGAAGCTGTGCCAGTATGATCGCTCCGAACATAAACACGCAGCCCAGACCTTCCCTCGCAGTTAACTGCTGCTTTAATATCACCCACCCGGCCAGCACCGAAAAGCAGGACTCCAAACTCAAAAGGAGCGACGCAATCGCCGGATTGACATTCTTCTGCCCTACGATCTGCAAGGTATACGCAACGCCGCTTGATAACACTCCCGCATAAAGAATCGGCGCCCAGCTCTTTATGACCGCCGCCATCTGCGGTTCTTCCAGCAGGAACATAGGAAACAGCGAAAGCACCCCGCATACAAAAAACTGAATACAGGACATCTTCACCCCGTCAACCTTCGGCGAAAAATGATCGATCACTATAATGTGCAGCGAAAATACCAGCGCACACAAAAACACCAGCAGATCCCCTCTCCCGATCGTAAGCTTTTCTGTAATACAGAGAAGGTATAAACCCGCCAGCGAAAGCGCTACCGCAATCCAGACCTTCCCTCCGATCTTCTTATGTAAAAATATCCCGCACACCGGAACGATAATAATATAGCAGGCAGTGATAAACCCGGCTTTCCCCACGGTCGTATACTGAAGCCCGACCTGTTGGAGACTGCTTGCCGTAAACAAGACTACTCCGCAGGCAATCCCTCCTGTGATCAGAGTCTTTTTTTCTTCCGGATTCTTCCTCTGCGGTTCTGACCGCTCTGATCCAGCTTTCGCACGTTCCTTCGCATTTAATCTATCCAGAAGCCAGATGCAGGGAAGAAGGGCAGCCGTCCCAATAAAATTCCTCACTCCATTAAATGTAAACGGTCCCAGATGGTCCATCCCTACACTCTGGGCTACAAATGCCGTCCCCCATATAAAAGCGGCAAGCATGAGCATCATTGCATTCCTTGGTCTCATTTCTTATCACCTCATTCGTTACTAATCAAAACAGTATATCATATTTTTCTCCCGCATGGTAGAATAATTGTGTATACATTCCATTATTTTAAGTCATAATATCTGCAGGGGTTTTTATGAAAAAATACATTCGTTTTCTCTTTGTATGCGGTCTCGTGATGCTCGTAAGTGAAATCTGGAAGCAGTACTGCATTACTTTTATTATAAATGAACATTCTTACAACTGGTGGTATTTTCCTTTCCAGCTCTGCAGCATTCCCATGTATCTGTGTCTGCTGCTTCCTTTCGTGTCCGGCAAAATCAGAGAAGTATTTTTAACCTTTCTCATGACCTTCAGCCTGATGGGCGGAATCTTCACATTTTTTGATACCAGCGGTCTTCATCATTCCTACGCGCCCCTGACTGTCCACTCCTACCTGTGGCATATGCTGCTTATCATAATCGGTATCACGGCAGGACTAGGCCAGCGCAAGAAAAACACTGCCGGAACATTTCCCGGCAGCGTTCTTTGTTATCTGACCTGCTGTGTCATCGCCACATTATTTAATATTGTATTCCATTCATATGGAACGATTAATATGTTCTATATCAGTCCTTACTATAAAATGGGACAAAAGGTATTTAAGGATATTGCTGTTCTCACAGGAAATACCGCCGGAATACTCATCTATATCGGAGCAAACATTGCCGGCGCTTACCTGATCTATCTGATCTGGTCAAATTGCAGCAGACAGGTAAAACATTTCCGATACCTTTCGTGATCTTATCAGTTGACGGCATTAGAAATGCTATACCAGCTCCTTTATCCACACAGCCATCCCACGCCGCTTCCTCAATCCTTTTTCCTTTAAGGAGCAGCTCTGTAATACCGCCGAAAATCTCCGAATCTTTCTCTTCTATTTTCTGTTTTGTATCAATATACAGCTCCGACAGATTCTTACCGTTGTCAATCTCCTCCAGACAATATACTAAAGGATCCTTAGTAACCGCTATTTTTCCGCAGTATGCCCTTACATTGGGATCTTGTTTCCATGGAAACCTGCACGGAACTTTTCCCAAGATCTATCTCTGCCTGATTTATTTTAAACGTATACATAATCTTCTTACCTAATTTCTGATTTCCAAACCACCGCAGAAATCCTCCGCCTGTTTTCATGCGTGTATTTTCCTTCTCTTCCCTAATCATAACTTACACCTTGGATATCAGTTAAAACTCCACGATATTCTTGATATAGTCCACCAGTTCATCTGCCATTTTCTCTGCCTCTGAGGCGCGGATATGTCCTGATGTCATACACCCGTTTCCCTGGAAACCAAAATATTTTATCCTGTCATCAGAAAACTCCCGGCACACTTCTTTTATAGCGTCATCCCAGCTCTTATCATGGTTCATCACGGATGTCATCAGGAGGATAACTGCCGCCGGATACTCTTTTCTGATATTCTTTACAAATTCTTTATATTTTCTTTTCCAAAGCTCCGCCATCTGTCCCTTTGGCTGTTCCTTCATAAAATCTTCTGGATAGCTGTCATTTTGCCCGACAGCTATAAAAACAAGCTCCGGAGTATATTGTTTGAAATCCCACTCCTTTATCGGTCCGGATTCCGGCCGGAACCGAAGCTTATCCCATATATCTTCCATTCCCGGATAGTCCGGCTCTACATAACCGCTCCCGCCAAGAAGAGGAATTCCCCCCTGAGAAATATTGTGGAGCCTTGCACCGAGCTTCCTCGCCGTTATCCATGGATAAGAATACCAGCTATTTGAATATTCACCCTGGTGTTTTGGATCATTTTTCCCGGCATATTTTTCCGCCTCTGACACTTCACCCGCAGAAATGGAATCCCCATAAACTTCTATGCACTTCACAGGCCTTTTGGGAATTTCCAAAAGTTCACTGCCCTCGGAAACCCCAAGATTTAAAAGCTTCATCTCATGACAGGCATCCTGTCTTTTAAAAAATAATATTTCGTGCTCCTGATTTGTTTCGCCCTCTGCCAGCACAATTTCCGTCTCACCCTCTGGATTCAGTAACCATTTTTTCTGTACTCCATCTATCATGCCCCCGGCATAATTATCCCAGTAAAGCCGCCGGTTTTCTACTGTAAGAACTGCTCTTTTCCCCCAAAAATGAAACGCAAGGGAAGTAGAAGGATAGATGAATATCGGAGCCTCCTCCTCCCAGTCAATCCTTCCGCAATAATCCAGTCTTTTATCCCTTAAATCGATCTGCATTCTTTTTCCTGCCCTTTCCCTGAGTTCTACACCGTTGATGCGATCAGCTCCATCTCCCCTGCAAGTTCTACGTTTCCATAGCCGTCAGGCAGGATAAAGTGGTCTCCCTTCTTGATCACGCGCCCATTTACGATTCCGCATCCTTCTATTACACTGATATTCATAAAGGGGGTTGTCTGCTCAAAGGTCGTCATTCCGTTCAGATTCATCTTATACACTTTGTAATAATCACAGGCAATCAGCTCTACCCACTGATTTTCCGGAATTTCTTTTACATTTTTCACACTGTCCTTGGCTGGCTTTGCAGGCACCTCGATCACGTCCATACTCTTTTCCACATGGAGCTCTCTTGGCTTACCGTCCTTAAGCCTTCCGTAATCATACACCCGGTAAGTAATGTCGCTGTTCTGCTGGGTCTCTAGGATCATACAGCCGCCTGTAATCGCATGAACCGTCCCCGGATCGATCTGGATAAAATCTCCCTTGCGGATAGGAATCCTGCGGATAAATGCATCCCATTTCCCTTCATGGATCATATCCTCAAGTTCTTCCTTCGTCCTTGCATTATGCCCGACTACCAGTTCTGCCCCCTCTTTACAGTCGATGATATACCAGCACTCTGTCTTCCCGAGCGAACCGCCCTCGTGCTCTTTTGCATAGCTGTCATCCGGATGTACCTGTATACTTAGGTTCTGCTTTGCGTCAATCACCTTCACAAGCAGCGGAAAACGATCTTCTTTCAGGTTGCCGAACAGATACCGATCCTCCTCCCAAAGCTCTGAGAGCGTCTTCCCGACAAAACGGTTATCGTCCACACCGTCATCCCCGTTCGGATGGGCCGAGATTCCCCAGCACTCTCCGACCTCATTGCCCGGAAGCTGATAGCCAAAGTCTGTTCCGAGGCGGCTTCCGCCCCATACCATCTCCTTCAGCACAGGATTTAAAAAGAGGATCGGACGGGGCTTTCGGTTAATACTTAAGTTTCTGCCATTGGTACTCATGACCTTCTGATACCAGTAGGCGGAATCCTTTACTGTTCTCTTCTTGTTCTCAAAATCTACATATACGATACCGAAGCGCTCACTATAGCCCCGCTCCCACTCAAAATTGTCCAGAAACGTCCACAAAAAATATCCTCGAATGTCAATGCCTTCATCATAAGCCTTCTGCATCTGACTGATATGCGCATCTAAATAATGAATCCGATTTTGATCGTGGACACGGCCGTCTTCCGAGACTACATCCAGCGCCGACATCCCATTTTCCGTAATAATAACAGGCTTTTTATAGCGTTCATAAAGAAACTTGCAGCCCCAATACATACACTCCGGCATAACGGACCATCCTACGGCCGTCTTCGGCGCTCCGGGCTTTCGTTCTAAAACCTCCGGTTCGCCCTCTTTATCTGCACGGACTGCATACCCATTATAAATACCCTGTCCGATAAAATCGATCGGCTGGCTTATAAGATCCATATCCTCCTCACTGAATCTCGGAAGATACGAAGCAAATTTTTCCATTCCTTTTTCTGGGTATTTCCCAAATAAGATCGGGTCAAGATACCACGACAGATTCCATGCCCAGTTGTCCATTTCCTCATAGAATCCAAAGTATGCCCTTCTTGCCGCTTCAATATCCGCAGTCTCTTCTGTACAGGGAACCGGAACACTGTAAGTTGGTGCAATTCCAATCTTAACCGGCCCATCGGCATATTTTCGCAGTACCTGAACTGCCCTTCCGTGGGCTTTCAATATATTATGCACCATCTGAAAGGAAAGCGGAAGCGGAAGCTGATAACCCGGCGCATGGGTTCCTCTCACATGACCAAAATTGCAAAAGCACTGCGGTTCATCTATTGTAATAAAATTTTTACAGATATCTGAAAAGTTTTTTGCAACCACCTTCGCGTACTCCCCGAACCACTCCGGAGACTGGTAAGATACCCATCCTCCCTGTTCCTGAAGACGTTGAGGATATTCCCAGTGAAACAGCGAAATAAAAGGCTCAATCCCCTTTTCCTTCATAAAAAGAATCATATCCCGGTACATTTTCACCGCCTTCTCGTTTACCTTCCCGGCGCCCTCCGGCATGATCCGGCTCCAATTCAGAGAAAAACGGTAATGCTTGATTCCCATATATTTCATCAGAGAAATATCTTCTTTATATTTGTGGACAAAATCACAGCTTACATCAGCATCGGCGCCGTCGGTAATCCGTCCCTTTTCCTTCACGAACCGATCCCAGATACACTCGCCCGCCCCATCTTCTTTATCTTTACCTTCTATCTGGTAAGCGCTGCTGGCTGCGCCCCATACAAAATCTTCCCGAAACATCACACACCTCCTGACCAGTCAAGGACAAACTTATTTGTTGTTTTTAACGGCGTCCTTCTTCTGTATCCGTCTCTCTTACTACGCTGTGCTCTTTAATATAATCTATAATCTCATCCAGCGTTGTGAACGCAAGCCCTACGTAACTGTCCGCCGCGCCGTAATAAATCGCGATCCTTCCGCTCTCACTGTCATGGAGCGTAGCGCACGGGAAGCATACATTGGGCACAAAGCCTCTCTCCTCGTACCACTCCTCCGGCGTCAGTAGGTAGTTCTCACAGCGGCACTTCACCTTAGAAGGCTCATCGATATCAAGAATCGCTCCGCCGATGGAATACACATAACCATTACAGGTACTTGTAACTCCGTGATAAAAAAGAAGCCACCCTTCACTGGTCTCGATCGGGGCCGCTCCGCCGCCAATCTTAACAGCCTGCCACCATTCCGGATTCTTGCCCATGATATGGCGGTGTTTCCCCCAGTACACAAGATCCGGGCTCTCACTGATAAAAATATCTCCAAACGGCGTATGCCCGCTGTCAGAAGGTCTTGAAAGCATCATAAAATTCCCGTTTACCTTCCTTGGAAACAGTACCGCATTACGATTAAAGGGCAGGAACGGATTCTCAAGTCTTGTAAATGTCTTAAAATCCGCAGTCTTCGCCATGCCGATGGCCGCCCCGTAAAAATCCTGACACCAGATGATATAATAAGTATCCTCCACCTTTACAAGCCTCGGATCATAAGCGTATGCCGGCATAAAGCTCTCCCCGTTCTCATCCACAAAAGGAATCTTATCTTTCTCAAAATCCCAGTGAATCGCATCCTTACTTCTTCCAAGGTAAATATACGGAATCCCGTTAATCTGCTCGCCGCGGAACACGCCGATAAATCCATCCTTATAAGGCATAACCGCACTGTTAAAGATTCTCGCAACCCCTATGGCCGGATTGCGTCCGATGATCGGGTTCTCTGTATAGCGCCACACCGGAGCTCCCTTCAAGTTATCAGGTTTCTCCTGCCACGGCACATTAGTAACCGCAGGACTGATCATTTTATACTTACTCATTCTATAAAATCCTCTTACCTTTCATTAAATATGTATTTACTTAAGAAACTCCAGATTCCGCCGTATCAGCTCACATCTCTGCGCAACGCATTCTACGGAGCGTCCGGGATCTTCCGGTGTGTTGAACACATAATCCAAAAGTTTATCTATCGTCGTTGTTGCAACATGCATTCTTGTATCGCTTGCCGCATAATAGATGCACACATCCCCATTCTCTTTCGCAATCGCCCCGTTGGTGAATACGACATTTGACACGTCCCCAACTCTCTCCCAGTCTCTTGGCCCGATCAGCATTCCGGACGGCTCTGCGATGATTTTGGCCGGGTTATCAAGAGCGGTTGCAAATGCATAGATGACATAGCGGAGTCCTGCAGCAGTATTGCGAACACCGTGAGCGATATGGATCCATCCTTTTTCCGTCTTGATGGGCACTGCTCCCGCACCGTTTTTCGCCTCGGTGATGGTGTGATATTTTCTCTTGCTTGTTATCCGCTCTTCATCGATCACTGCGTGTTCGATATCATCGCACAGCCCGAAACCGATCCCTCCGCCGGAGCCGGTATCGATAAAGTCATCCATCGGTCTTGTATAAAATGCATACTTTCCGTCAACAAATTCCGGATGCAGCACTACATTTCTCTGCTGAGGCGAATTTAATGTCTTTAGGTTGTCAAGCCGCTCCCAGACCTTAAGATCCTTCGTACGCACGATTCCTGCCGCCGCCACCGCCGCGGAAAGATCATTTACAGATGTGTCCTTACTCTCAGAGCAGAATACCCCATAGATATAACCGTCCTCGTGCTTCGTAAGACGCATATCATACACATTCGTCTCCTCAGGGCATACGTCATCCAGAAGAATCGGATAATCCCAGAATCGAAAGCCTGAAATACCGTCCTCACTCTCCGCAACTCCGAAGAAAGACTTTCGGTCATTCCCCTCAATACGCGCGATGAGGTAATATTTTCCATTCAATTCTATCGCTCCCGCATTCATAACCGCATTCACTCCGAGACGTTCCATAAAATATGGATTTGTCTCTGGATTCAAGTCATAACGCCATGTAAGCGGAATGTGTTCTCTTGTCAGAACAGGATATTGATAGCGGTCGTAAATCCCGTTATAAAACTCCGTCTTTTCATTCTTCCTGTTGATAAGCTCTTCCTGCTTTTTTAATTCCTTGTGGTATCTCTCATGCAGCATTAAGTGTCCCTCCTTATTACTTCTATACACATTCTTCCATTGTGGTATGGGCATTTCCACGGTTCCACAATCGGTTTATCTTCATAAGGCTTGCCTTCCTCATCGAGAAGCCAATGCCACTCTGAACCCTCTCTCGTATCGATCAGATACGTCTTAATATACTGCCAGATATCTTCGGCAGCTTTCAAGTATTCCGGACTGTTCTTGTCTTTCTGATAACCATTTAAGAACCCGACGACAGCCTCTGCCTGTACCCACCATACACGGTCTGTATCTACAACGCCCTTCTCACACTCATTAGAAAGAGAATGGCTCTTATATGCTGTTTCATAAATCTGTCTTGTCAGATCCTTTGTAATGGGCGTCATCTTCGCCTCATACTCCGGATTTCCCACAATCTCCACTCCCCTGTCAACCAGCCATGCCGTCTCGATATCATGACCGTAAGAGTGAAGGTCGATCAATGTATTATATTCCGAATCAAAGAACACTTCCTGTCTGTGGAGTTTTGGATTATAAATTTTCTCTGCAATAATATCCATCATCCACTCTAAACGTTCTTTCACTTCTTTTTTCTTTGTTACCCTGTAAAACTCTGTGTAGCTTTCAAAAACATGAAGCAGCGTGTTCATCGTCCTGTCCGCGATCACGCCGTTTTCTGATAATTTATCATTCTCCATCGGATGAAACTTCTGGTCAAAGGCTTCTAAATATCCGCCCTCGTCCCGGCACTTCTCCTCGATCAGCTCATACAATTCTTCTGCGATCCGGATACTTTCCTCATCCTTTGCCGCATCATAGTAAGATGACAGCGCGTAGATGGAAAATGCCTGATTATAGGTATGTTTTGTAGTGTCCTCCGGTTTCCCGTCATATGTCACCGACCAGAGAACGCCTCCATTTTCTTTATCCAGACAAAATTCCTTCATAAATTCAAATCCATGTCTTGCCTCCGAAAGCAGGCTCTCGTCGCCGAGAGTCAGATACGCGTTGGCAAAAAACCATATAATACGGCTGTTTAAGATACATCCCTTGACCGCACGTTTATCCACCGTAAGATTATGATCCATGTATCCGTAATATCCGCCGTATGTATCATCCCTTAAGGATTTCCAGAAAGGAATGATACTTTGCTGCAAGTGTTCCCTGATTTCTTTTTTTAGTTCCTTCATTTCTATTGTAATACTCCTTTCCGGATTTTCATTTTATATTCTTATCAAAAAGCCCTCCGGCCTTTCTGTTACGGAGTGAAAAGGCCATGCATTCCTACTCAGACACGATCAGACATGACCTTTCCTCCCCGACTTAATACTTATCCTTTGACTGCTCCCGCCGCAATACCGCTGTAGATCTGCTTCTGGCAGACAATGAATAATATGAGCGCCGGCAAAAGTGAGATTATCACGCCTGCACAGATCATATTATACTGATTGCCAAGCGGCCCTGTGAATGTATACAGTGATGTCGCCACCGTACGAAGCCTCGACTTATCCTGAAGATAAAGCTGCGCACAATAATATTCATTGTATGTATTTGCGCCCTTGAGGATGATCGCCGTTACGATCGCCGGTTTCAAAAGCGGCAGAAGAATTTTACTGTAGATCGTAAAATACGATGCCCCGTCTATGATCGCCGACTCATCCAGAGAAACCGGAAGATTCTCAAAATACTGGATAAAGATGTAGATCGAGATAACATCCGTTCCCATCATCATGATGATATAGCCATATAACGTATTCACAAAGTTCAGATTCACCATGATCTCATACACTGCAACCTGCATGGCGATCGCCGGAAGAAGCGCCGCAAAGGTAAACAGATTACGTATCAGTCCGTTTCCCGGAAACTTAAATCTGTCCAGTACATATGCAAGCTGAGTACCGATCAGGATAGAGCCGATTAGTACCACAATAAGAATTATTGCCGAATTCACAAATGCCAGACCCATATCCGCCTTCTGGAATGCCTTTACAAAGTTTCCAAAATTAAACCAGCTTTGCGGCATCGTCATAACATTGGTCGATTTGTACTCTGCATCTGATTTAAAAGCAGTAATCACACAGGATACCAGAGGAATCACCGCACAAAATGACACAAAGATAAGAGACAGGTATTTGAATATGGTCCAGATCATAAATCTAGCGCTGTAATGTTTTTTCACTTTCATTGCATTTGCCTGTACTGCCATAACTATCTGCCTCCTTTCGCCGCTGCGGCTTTCATACGCTTTTTCTTTGCCGACCTGCTCTCATCGTCTGCGTTCATATTTCGGAATGCGAATTTAAAGAACAGCTTCTGGAGTATGGTGCAGATAAATATAATGCATAAAAGAAATACTGCCATGGCTGACGCAAGACCTACCTTTTGGTTTGTATGCGCTATCGTGTTCATAACTACAAAGAAAGTTCCTGTTCCATTTGCACCGTCAGTGATAACGAACGGAGCTTCAAATGCACTGAGCGATCCTGTGATTGACAGTATGATGTTCAGCGTGACGATCGTCTTGATACTCGGCAGGATGATATAACGGAACTGCTGAAATTTATTCGCTCCGTCAAGATCCGCTGCTTCATAGAGCGTATCATCCACCGACATGATCGCTCCGATAAAGAGTACCATCTGCTGTCCGCAGTACCTCCATACAGAGGAGCCTACCAACGACCAGTTATTAATAGATTGATCTTTTAACCAGTAGGGCAGGTTATTCAACTGAAAACCGCACCACTGTAACACTGTATCGAACACAAAGCCCCTTGTGTAGAAAAACTTAAAGATAAATCCAATCGCAATACCATTGATCAGATAAGGAAAAAAGATAAGTCCTTTAAAAAGACCGCTTGCTTTCACCTTCATACTCAGAATCGTCGCAAGATAAAGCGCCATGGCGATCTGGATCAAAGCTCCCGCCATATAGTAAAGGCAGAGCTTCAAGGATGAAACAATATCCTTTCTTGCAAATAATGCCCGGTAATTATCAAGTCCTACAAATTTTCTTGCACCTACATATTTCATTTTATAAAAACCGAATTTTACCATTTCTGCAAACGGCAGATAAGTAAATGTAAATAATAAGAGCAGCGGGATAATGATAAATGCCACGATAATAACTGTCTGCTGCCCCTTCCGGCTCCTAAGCCACTGGCCGAAAGTCTTTTTGTTCGTCTGAACTGCTGTATTTACTCCCATACACTTTCCTCCTTTTAGAGTTGACTGGCTCGTCTGCGCCGAGGTGTTATTTCACCTCAACGCCGTCCATTTCCTGTGCATCGGACCATTTCTGATTCCATTCCTTCATAATATCATCGAAAGATTTATCCTTGTTCGACGCATGCTCTACGATTTCCTGAATCTTATCATTTCCATTTGCCGCTACCATAAGCTCAGAGTCAGCATTCAATTCATTCAGCGTATCTTCTTCTCCCTCAAGCGCCGGTTCATTCGAGACAAATTCCACGTTATTTGCCAGAAACTCATCATAGACTTCCGGATAATTTTCATCGCCTACTGCCAGCGGAAGCCCGCCTTCATTATAGGAATATCCTGATTTTTCCGTCATCCATTTTACAAATACAAGCGCTGCCGTCTGATTGTCTGCGGAACTTGATACATTAATGCCGAAACAATAATCTTCATCAGCCGGTGAATACTGTTTGCCGCCGATCGTCATCGGGAATGGCATATATCCTATATCTTCGCCCTTATCGCCTGCAGACTTTACCTGCGGATAAGCCCATGAACCAAGCACCATACAGCCAATCTGTCCGCTGTTGAGCATGTTTTTAGAGCCTTCCCAGTCAGTAGTTGAAAAATCATCCTCTGTAAGTCCCTGTTCTACCGCATCGTAAAGAATCTTATATACATTATACGCACCGGTTCCGTCACCAGGATCTGAGAATGGATCTTTTGCATGCACCAGCTTCTGATTTCTGAAGGTTCCATCCCCTGTTGCCGCTACTGCTGTATAATCATCCCACGCGCCCATTGTCCAGCCTGCCGCATAATTGGTATAAAGAGGCGCCTGTGTCTTTCCTTTCAGTTTCTTTAATGCCTCAATAAATTCTTCCGGCGTCTTCGGCGCCGCTGTGATACCCGCCTCGCTGAACACTCTCTTATTATATACGATACCTCGTCCTACTGCCGTGATCGGAAGTCCGTACACCTCGCCATCATACAGCCATCTGTTCGGATATTTTACCTGCTCGCTTACAGAATCCACATCACCATAAGACAAAAAATATGTAGACAAATCGGATTTATCAACCTCGGGGATCATCATGATATCTCCCCAGTCGCCGCCCTGAAGACGCAGCAGAGAATCCTCACTGTAATCTGTGATCCCTTCAATTTCGACTTTAATGTCCGGATACTCTTTATTAAACTCCTCCAGATACTGCGCCCACGTTTTTTCGCCCGTGTATCCTTCATCCAGCATATCTGTTCTGTTGGTCATCATCTTAAGATCAGCTTTAAGATCTGTATAATCCTCTCCAAGTTTGATGTCCGCATACTTTACATCTGTCACATCACCTCCCGAACTTCCGCTTTTTCCGGATCCTCCGCATGCCGCAAGAGACAATGTCATTGTCGCCGCCACTGCTGCCGCCATTACTTGTTGCCATTTCATAAGTTAGTCCTCCTTAATTAAATTTAAGTATTTATGCAATACATATTACTTAAATTTAATTATAATTGATTATACCATTTAATCATCCATTTGTCTTGCTAATTATATTAGATTCTTGCATTTTCTTATATTTTTGTTAAATATTACTGATTTTATGTTATATATTTTGTCTATATCTTCTATATCATTTTTCAAAAAGTGTATGGTAATATTATTTTAGCTTAATTAAATGTATTTTATTAGTCATTTTTAGCATACATGATTACTTTGATGCTCTTTGTCCTATTATTCAAATGAAAGGATACTTTTATGAATTTTCAAAAATCATATTATGCCAATGTAATATCAAATCGAATGGTAAACATGGAAACAACGCCAGACTTCCTTATCCCCAATATTTACCATTACGGTTCCTCTTTTTCCGGTCCTGAAGATATCTGTCTACAATTTCTTCACCTTTTGGGCGGCGGAAATATCCGCACAGATTTTCCTATGTCTTTCTCTTTTCATCCAATGCCGTACTGTCTGATCCTCTATACTACAAAAGGCGGCGGAAGGATTTCCCATGCAGGAAATACGTTCTCTGTAACGGAAGGCTCTCTTGCGTATATCGACTGTAACAATACCTTTTCACTTCACTCTTTCATCCTGCCATGGCATTTTATGCTTTTCTTTATAGACGGCAAGGATTTGGAACTGTATCGTCTTATACTCCCCGATTTCGGAATCGTATTTCAAATTCCGGAATATTCTTTTGTCAAAAGCTGTTTCCAATCCCTTTTGTCTGTTTCCACATATGTGCATATTCCACATATCCTTTTTATGCACAAACATCTTTCAGAAATTCTAAGTACTATCTGCCTTTATGGGAAACCTGTAAACACTGCCGCAGATAAAAATGTTCCTGGCTATCTTGCGGAACTGTATGACCTTTTGGAGCACCATTATGACAAGAGCTTTTCCCTCGATCAATGCGAGGAACTTTTCCACATAAGCAAATACCGTCTCTGCCGGGAGTTTTCTGCCTCTTACGGACTGCCCCCTCTGAAATACCTCATCAAAAAGCGCCTCGAAGAAGCAAAAAAAATGCTGCTGACCACAGACTGGACCGTCCATGAAATAAGCAGCAAAGTCGGTTATGACAATGTCAATCATTTTATTAATCTTTTTAAAAAGGATACAGGATTAACGCCCGGCAGCTTCAGACAAAAGGCACTGGCTGACCAACACGCTTCGCACTTGCCCTCTCAATAAACTTACCCGCAAGCATGAAAATCCCGGATGTATAAGCAGCATTTCTACACTTGTGAATGATAATGTGTACCGCACGGTCCGCCATCTCCTTCGTATCGATCTCATAGGTTGTGAGTCCGATACCCGCAAACTGATCCGATACATAATTGTCAAAACCAACCACAGATACATCCTCAGGTACACGATAGCCTGATTCCTCAAGTCTCGTGATTAAATGAGCCGCCGACAGATCACAGTTGCAAAAGAACGCTGTCGGCATATCTTTTGGAAGCATAAATTTTGTCCGGTCAATTTTTCCGTCGTCAAGGCTCCGGTCATCTATGGCCCAGTCTTCTCTCCACTCCACGCCGTGCTCCATCAGTGACTTCAGATATCCGAGATACCGGTCGTCAATACTGCTGGTAGAAAGCCTTGTTCCTACAAAGCCGATTCTTTTATGGCCAAGCTCAAACAAGTAATTGGTCATTCGATACCCGCCCATCAGATTATTAGAAACCACACAATCACAGTGCTCCCATCCATTAGTCGTATCCAGATTCAGCATCGGAAGCTGTGTATCAGAAAACAGATGATTGACATACTCCATCCTGAACGCACCGAGAATCAATAGTCCGTCAACCTTTTTCTCCGTAACCACCTTCGGAAATTCCCTGTTGTCTTCATCCTCACGGGAAATCACCTCAAGCATTGGAAAGCAGTTTTTTCCTATGGCCTTTTTGGATATCTCCTGATACAGCAGCCAGTAAAAAGACTGATTCTCCTGAAGATAACGCTCTGCCACAACTACTCCGATCGTATAGCTTGTCTTCACTTCCTGCTTTTCTTCCGGCATGCTTTTTGCATACCCCATCTCTTCTGCCAGCCGGATAATCCTTCTGCGTAGTTCTTCACTGACACCCTTCTGCCCTGACAACGCTTTCGAGACAGTCACCGTACTGACTCCCAGCCTCTCCCCGATGTCGGCTAATCTGACTGCTTTAGCCATGCTTTTCCTCCTTAAATTAACTAAATTTTAATTAATCTTATTCTATTACCATCACAATATCTTGTCAAATATTAATTCAGGAGGAATTCTTATCTTCAAATCATAAACCCTATATTTCCGCCATGAACTCCTTCTTAAGCTGCACAAGTCTTTCTTCCGAGTCCTTAAGAGAATTTCCCTTTACGCCAAAGTAATATTTTATCTTTGGCTCTGTTCCCGACGGGCGGACACAGCACCACGCATTTTCAGAAAGCTCATAATACAGTACATTCGACCTGGGAAGCCCTGTCGGCACCGTCTCACCGCTTATCATATCCTTTCTCGTATCCGCCTGGTAATCCCGAACCGCAAGAACCTGATATCCCCCCACCTCTTTCGGCGGATGCATCCTCTGGTCTTTCATCATCTTCTGAATCCGGTTTGCCCCGTCAATTCCTTTGAGCGTCAGAGTCGCCAGACCTTCCCTGTAATACCCGTATTTCTCATACATGGCAAGCATAGCATCCCAGAGTGTCCTGCCCTCAGCCTTATAATAGGCTGCCGCCTCGCAAAGGAGCATTACGGCTACGCAGGCATCCTTATCTCTTGCATAGGTACCTGCAAGACACCCGTAACTCTCCTCCAGTCCAAATATATAATGATAGCTTTCCTGCTCTTCAAACAGCTTAATCTGTTCCCCGATATACTTAAATCCAGTCAACACCTCCACAAGCGCCGTATCATAGTCGGCAGCGATCGCCTTTGCCATATCTGTCGTAACGATCGTCTCTACAAGCGCAGGATTTTCCGGCATTGCCCCTGTCTTTGTACGTTCTCTCAGAATGTATTCTGCTATCAGCATCCCGGACATATTTCCAGTAAAGCTTACATATTCCCCTGTCTTTGCATCCTTCGCATAGACGCCGAGACGGTCTGCGTCCGGATCAGTAGCAAGAACGATATCTGCATCAACCTTCTTTGCCAGCTTAAGGGCCAGCTCCCACGCTTTCTCATCCTCGGGATTGGGATAGGCTACCGTCGGGAAATCCCCGTCCGCAGCCTTCTGTTCTTCTACAACATATACCTGCTCAAAGCCAAGCTCCTTAAGAATCCGTCTCACCGGAATATTCCCCGTGCCATGAAGAGGAGTGTATACAATCTTTATGTCCTTTGCTGCTTCTTTAATCATCTCCGGATGAATGCACTGTCTCTTTAGCTCCGCCAGATACAGATCGTCAAAGGCGGTTCCGATAATCTGATATAATCCGCAGGCTCTCGCCTCGTCCTCCTCCATCGTCTTCACCTGTGCAAACTGCGTCACTTCAGAAACCTCTGCCAGAATATTCTTATCATGAGGGGGCGTAATCTGCGCGCCGTCCTCCCAGTATACCTTATATCCGTTATATTCCCTCGGATTATGACTGGCTGTTATGACAATCCCCGCCATACACCCAAGCTTTCGCACTGCAAAAGACAACTCCGGCGTAGGTCTTAAACTCTCAAAGAGGTATGTTTTTATTCCATTAGCGTTCAGGCAAAGCGCCGCCTCTCTTGCAAATTCCGGCGACATCCTCCGTGAATCATAAGCAATGGCAACACCTTTTTTCTGTCCCTCCTGCGAGATAATATAGTTTGCCAGTCCTTGCGTCGCCTGGCGGACCGTATAGATATTCATACGGTTTGTTCCTGCCCCAATCACGCCTCTAAGCCCCCCTGTTCCAAATTCAAGCTGACGGTAGAATCGGTCCTCCGTCTCTCTCTCATCAGAGGCAATCGCCGCAAGCTCCTCTCTCGTATCCTTGTCAAAATACTCATCCGTACACCATTCCCTGTAAACTTCCCTGTAACCCATAGCCGCATCCTCCTTAAAATGAAATAAATTTATCAAATACCCTGACAACAATCTTTGATATTAGAAATGCAGACAGCCCCTCTCCGGCAAACACCCAGATCCAGAATATGACAGAAAAAGTATCCGGAGACATCAAAAACCATATAAGCGGAGCTGCATTGATCACTACCATAACTGCCGTCTGAGGCAAATGGGCAGCCGCAATCTTCGCCCCGTTAACCAGTGTATTTTTCACTGTATTTTCAAATCTGGCAAGCAGCGGAAACGTATAGCCGAACACTGCAGCCCCAAAAACCAACAGCACACAGCATCCCCCGTACATCACCGAAGCACTCTTTGTTCCATTCTGCCCCAACACATGGAAATCAACTGTCAGGACTGCCGCAAACAGAAAAAAGAGCCCCGTAATCGGCAGCGACTGCCTGAAATTCTCCTTAAAAGCCTTAAAAAACCCTCTCACAATTCCGTTCTCCTCATCCCGCGCAAGCTTCATCATCACATAATACAGCGCTGTCGTAGATGCGCCAAAAGTGAAGATGGGAATACAACAGATCAGCCACAGAATATTCAAAAGAAGAATATCAAAAATCTTCGTCATCACTTCGCTAAACAAGTTGTCAGGCTGAAAAATGTCTTTCGCTGCCACGTCCTTATCCTCCTTATATCATAGTAAAAGTCAACGCTTTCTCTTCATTTCATAAGATGCTTTCATTCCATAAGATAATCAAGGAAATCTTCTGCCCGCTCTTCATTTTTTGCGCCTTCTGCAATCGCAAATACAGGATGTTCCATATACTCCTTCATTTCTCCAAATTTTCTGCTCTCTGAAATGTCCACGCCATAGGGCGCCGTCTCACCCCTTGCAACCTCTTGATCTTCAAAGGAGATATCATCACTGTCCAGATATCCGTTTGCCTCCAAAAGCTTGTATTCATAATGTGATTCTTTCGGCTTTTCCAGATTGCCTGAAAATTCGTCTAACCGCTTCAAAAAACCGTATCCGGAAAGCTCTCTCCACACAGTCTCATCAGCAATGATCACATCAAGCTGATTGCTGTGAAGATAGACCTCCATACGTGTCAGCGCATCATCTTTCATAAAAAAGGTATCATCTATAATGACCTTCTTATGCCTGCCATCCACTTTGAATCTGTCATTCAATTCCTCTGACATCCGTTTCAGTTTTTCCGTATCCAGAGACTCATCTACTACTGCCACATATAAAACCGTTTCATCCGCCAGTTTCATAAAATGCCAGATTAAAAAAAGTACCGCTGCGGCGCCAGCCAGTATGCACAATATCCGTCTGAGATAATAATCAGCAAAATACTGTCTCCTCTGCTCTTTACTCATCTCTCTCCACTTCTGCTTTTCTGTACGTTCCCTGTCTGTATTATAGATACTGGCATCATCACTCAGCGCCGTCTTCTTATATGAATCGTACATTCCATCACCACGTAAAATCATTTAACTAAAATATAATACTTTTTTAGCTAAATGTCAACTAATTAATTTCTAAAAATTAGCTACAAAATGATAAATCCGGCTTACTGCATCACCCTGCATAAAATCAATCACAAACCCGCCTTTCATCAGCATCTCACCTGTGAAGCTTTCTTCCGTTCCTTCCAGTCGGTATACCGTCTTTTCATCCAGTCCCTGAAGCTTTATTTTCTTTCCATGAAAAGTTGGAGTACACTGCACCTGAACAAAAGTCATAAGCGCTTCGCTCTTATCCTTCGCCGCCACGAGGAAACAGTCATACTTATGATTCTCTCTATAAGATGCTATCCGGTAATAATCTCCCTCTCTTACAAGATCATTGTACTTATGGTACATCTCTACCTGTGCGGGGATCATCCCGCGGTCTTTTTCTGAGATCTTCGTAATATCCAGTTCATAGCCAAAAGTTCCAAAAAGCGCCACATGTCCTCTCGTCTCAAACGGCGTGATCCGCCCTGTCATATGATTCGGGCAGTCACTCACATGGGCTCCCATAGTAGACAGCGGATACAGAAGGGCCGTACCCTCCTGAATAGAAAGACGCTCCACGGCATCCGTATCATCGCTGCACCAAATCTGCGGACTGTAATAAAGCATTCCCGCATCGAACCTTCCTCCTCCGCTGGAACAGTTTTCAAGGAGAAGATCTGGGAACTCATTCACAAGCCTCTCCTGCATCTCATAAAGTCCCAGCACATAGCGGTGAAACAGTTCCTGTTGGGAATCTCTGTCAAGATAACTGCTTCCCAGATCACAAAGCTGACGGTTCATATCCCATTTTACATAGGAAATGGGAGCGCTCCTTAAAATCTTCGCCACGCACTCATACGCGTAGTCTACTACCTCAGGATTTGACAGATCAAGCACATATTGCGCCCTGCTTTCCGTTGCCTTACGCCCCGGAATATGGATCGCCCACTCCGGATGCTCCCGGTACAGCTCAGAATCCGGCGAGATCATCTCCGGCTCAAACCAGATTCCGAACTCCAGTCCAATCTCCCTCACCTGCTCCACAAGATACTTAAGACCGCCCGTAATCTTTTCTTTATTGACTGTCCAATCGCCAAGAGAACTGTCATCATTATTGCGCTTTCCAAACCAGCCGTCATCCATGACGAGCATCTCGATTCCCGCCTTTTTCGCTTCTCTGGCTATATCTAAAAGCTTTTCCGTATCAAAATCAAAATACGTCGCCTCCCAGTTATTAATCAGCACCGGTCTTTTTTTATGAAGGTAAGGGCTCCGTATCATATGATTCCGGTAAAAATCGTGAAAAGACCGGCTCATCTTCCCGAATCCTTCCTCTGAAAATATAAGCAGGGCCTCCGGCACCTGAAATTCCTCTCCCCCTCTCAGATTCCAGCAGAAATCTTCTCCGCTGATCCCTAAGACCATCCGCACCGCATCGTGCTGGTTCAGTTCTGCCTCCGCAACAAAATTGCCGGAATACACAAAATTCATAGCATACAAGCGCCCTGTCTGATAAGTCGTTTCAGGTGTTACAAGAGCCAGAAAAGGGTGCTCCTGATGGCTTGACTCACCTCTTTGGGAAGATACCATCTGTTTCCCGTACGTAAGCTTTCTTCTCTGAAGACGGCGCTCTCTGGCCCATCCCCCCGCCAGCGTGACCATTTCAAATTCTTCATTATCCATATCAATACAAGCCGAAAAGACTTTCTCAATCCTCAGATGCTCCTCTCCCTCATTGATAAGTCTTACATTTCTGGCAATAATATCTGATTTTTCAAATACAGAGTAAGAAAGGATAACCTTCAGCCTCAATTCTCTGTCAACACACACAATCTCTAATGTCTCTGCCTCTTCCTCCGTCCCGAAAGAAGCCGGAAGTCCTTTAAGCTTTGGTTTCCCCTTTCTAATATTGTGACAGTCATAGAGAATCTCGCATCCCCGGCTGCCCGCCTCACCCCTCACATCCAGACAGCTTTCCCTATAATCTCCGATTCCTCCCGTGGGATACTCTGCCGGAAAGAAATCAAGAAAAGAAGATTTCTCTCTCGGCAGTTTTGACGGCGTATACGGATGCTCCCCTGTCCTCAGCAAATACGCTGCATCTGCGCCCTCCACATAGGCCCCATAATAAACATGCCCCACATATCCTTCTGGTGTAAGCCCAATCATATACGTAGTATTCTCTGTATCCAATTTAAAGATTTTCTGCTCTTCATAGTACCCAATCGCCATTTTTATTACCTCCGTTTGTCAAAATTCACCAATATGACGAATTTATCATCATTCTGTTTTGATGTCAACATGATTGATATCCTACTCTTAAAATTGTTAAGTTTCATTAAAATATCCATTGAAAACTCAAAGATTTTCAGCGATAATAATAAAAGAAGAGGAGGAAGTAAATCATGATAACAGAACGCATTTTAAAATACCCGGGATTTCTCTATGAGCTAAAAGGAAGTCATTACTTTTTAGGAAAATGGATCTGCAAAGAATGCACAGATACCGATGCCGCTGACTGCGTATTCATGTACCGCATGAGCCGGCGCGCAAAAGAAAGCGCAGAGACTACTATGTATTTTCAAAAAATCCGCGCCTATGCTGATTTTGCTTTAGAAATTCCTTATAATCCAGCTAAAATCAAAGGAGATATGACTGCACTTCTTGAGAATCTATCCGATTCCGAAATCTCCGCACTTCAGAAGCAATTAGACGATTTTGAAGAAGATCACAAAAAATACTGCGCAGAAAATTAAAAAGCACAAGCTGCCCTGCTTTTCCGCTATTCAATATACGGTCAGCCGGAGCAGCTTTTATTTACTTATGTACTTTTCCAGTATTTCTCTACGCAATTTTCAGCTTCATCTTTCGATACAGAGAATTTTCGGACAACTTTCACAGCCGTATCATCTTTCGATAGCTTCAATTCTTCCTGACATACTTCAATCACCGCCTTAATTCCTTCCAGACGACCTTCTTTCCGACCCTCCTTCTGACCTTCCAGACGACCTTCTTTCCGACCCTCCTTCTGACCTTCCAGACGACCTTCTTTTTGACCTTCCAGACGGCCTTCTTTCCGGCCCTCCTTTTGACCTTCCAGACGGCCTTGACGAAATCCATCTTTTCTTCCCTGCTCACATCCCCGCACCCAACCGCTTGAGACGATATTATTATAATCGCGGATTGCTTTCTCCCTTGCCTCATATTCCAGACGTTTTTCTTCATCCGCACTGATATCCACTAGCTTATCATACGCCCTTTGTACATATTCATCTGATTTCGCAAGCATTTTTAGTTCCTCCTTTTCTTCCCCATTAAAGAACCGTGCCCAGCTAAGAATCCCTGTCCGCGGATACTCAAACCTTGCAAGTTTCGGAAGTTCCAGAATATGTATCTCCAACTTTTCCGAATACAATTCTCTCCTTGAATCTTCCCACATATGAAATCTGGAATAAAATTCTTCACTCTCAAACAGTTCAAAATCCAGAATCCCCACATGAATGCACTTCTGAAGTTCCTCATAATCCTGACCTTTCTGAAGCTGCTCTGCAAACATCTTACCCAGGTAGTACAAAGACCGCTCCGCCCAGTAAGTAAACATGATCACCTGCATCTCCACATCAATCTGAATACTTCCGTTTAATTTTACCCGGACATCAAGTATCCCTTCCTTATCATCCTTATACCGTCTGTTCAGGTGTGTCGGTTTCGGCCTCATGATAAAATCATCACTGTTATTCATTTTCATTATCCTTTCCTTTCTGCAGGAAAGAATAATAAATGCAACAGCACCATCATAACACCCAACATATCATTTTTTGTCTTTATTATATCTGTTATACACAATTTATACAACAACTTTCCTGCTCTGTTTTATTTAATTGATTTCTTACTGTTCACAGCAACCTTATTTCATACAAATGGAACCGCTTGACCGAACGGCCATGATATTCAGAATCCTTTGATATAGATAGTATAAATCACCATTTTGCCATATGCAAGCAAAATATTTCTTCATAGTTCAAAATTTAACATACACACGTTACTTGTCGCGGCCCCGGAACGCACATAAACTAAAATGCGCATTCCGCGGGAACACGCCGCAAAAATGAGAAGCGATTTTGCATAGCAGGACTTTACTGCCCTTCATCCTTTATCAAATAATGAGTCACAATAGAACCAACAGAATTACCCGCCACTACACATAGGAATTTTCCTAGATTAACCACGCTGAAATTAATAGCAAAATAAGGGAAATCTGCAATACAGTGTTCAAACCCCGACAAAATAAACACCATGATACAAAACACGGTGATCACCGTATTCTTACAGTATACCGCGACAAACATCAATACTCCGCAAAAGCAGCCGAAAATAAACATGGCAGGAAAACCTGCTGAGAATTTATTTTCTGACACTTCCATAAGCTTTTCCATCACGCTTTCTCTCTGGGAAGCAATTGCAAGCGTCGGTATCAACACCCCAAAAAGGTTCCCCAAAAGCATAATTCCCAGATCCCGTACCGGAACAGTCCTTATAAAACCGATTTTCCCCGTATATAACTTTAATCCGCAATGGATGATCGTAAGGAGCGCCAGCGAAAACAGCAGCGCGCCCGCATAACGGTCCTCAGATACCGTATTGATCACAACCCCGATCCCTACCAGCATACCGCTTAACACAGATTGCCTGATTATTGTATCCATAATTTAATCTCCTTCGTACCTCTATCAACTTTTTCCCTTGTATTTCTTTGCTGCTTTTATTTTCTCTTTTATCTTTGCACTCTCTTTATGTTGCCTTTATCTTAAGAATCCGGTCTATGATACAGCCCGCCACCTTTTCTTTTTCCATGATCGGAAGCTCTTCCTGAATGTCTGTACCGATCAGCGTGACAATATTTGTGTCAGTCTCAAAACCTGCCCCCTGAACCTTCAGATTATTTGCCACGATCAGATCCAGATGCTTCTTTTCAAGTTTTATCCGGGAATTCTCTATCATATTTTCTGTCTCCATAGAAAATCCGCACAAGAACTGACCCGCCTTTTTATGAGTGCCAAGATATCCTAAAATATCGTCTGTCCGTTCTAGTTCCATGATCATCTGGCCGTCAGACTTTTTCATCTTCTCCTCCGACTCATATCTGGGACGATAATCAGCAACAGCCGCCGCCTTAATGATAACATCCATCTCCCCGCTCCTTAAAACTACCGCCTCATACATATCTTTTGCAGTGACTACCGGAACCACATCCACGAACATAGGCGGCTTCAATGCAGTTTTACCTGTCACGAGAGTAACCAAAGCCCCCCTTAACATACATGCTCTGGCGATACTGTAACCCATCTTCCCGGAAGAATGGTTCGTAATGTACCGGACCGGATCAATCGCTTCCTGCGTCGGTCCCGCCGTCACCAGCACCTTCAACCCTTCCATATCTTTTGGAAACGCGCAGCTTTTGTAAACATACTCAATCAGACTCTCCGGTTCTAACATCTTTCCCGCACCCGTATCCCCGCAGGCCAGATGCCCGTATGCCGGTCTGGCAATCTCCATACCGTAACGGCGAAGCTGCTCTATATTGTCCTGTGTCACCGGATTTTCATACATGGCAGTATTCATAGCAGGAGCAATGATCTTTGGGCAGCGACATGCCAATACTGTCGTTGTCAGCATATCATCCGCAATCCCATGGGTTAGTTTTGCAATTACATTAGCCGTAGCCGGGGCAATGATCACTGCATCCGCTTCTTTTGCCAGCGCCACATGCTCCACCTGAAACTCAAAATTTCGATCAAATGTGTCCGAGACGCACTTATGCCCTGTCAGCGCTTCAAATGTAATGGGATTGATAAAATTCTTCGCATTTTCTGTCATAAGTACCCGCACGTCGGCTCCTGCCTTGACAAGCAGACTTGCAAGAGATGCGCTCTTATATGCAGCAATCCCTCCTGTGACTCCAAGAAGAATTGTTTTTCCCTTCAGCATAATATTAACTCCTCCTAAAATATACATAAATTGTGATTATTTCCTGTTTTTGTAGTCCTCAGGAAATATTCTCTCTTCTGAACATTGTACTATGGACCATATATTATGTAAATCTAATTCTTTGCGAATCACTTTCTTACACTTTGAAGTCATTGCAAAGTCTTGTATGAACATTAACAATATTCCCCCGCAACTGTCTCCAATATCTCCAGCGATTTAAACTTCTTACCCACATACTCGCCAAGATATGCTTCCACAACTTCCTTAAGTTCCAAAAGCACCTCGTCCTTCACCACAAAAGTATAAAGCTTCTCAACTGGCGTCGCAACGATGTACTGGAGTGTATAAAGCGTAGAAGGAAGAAGCCCCCTGCCATCCTTCGCCCGGCCTTCGCATGCACTGCACAAAAGCCCGCCTCTATTCACGCTAAACACTTTTTCCCGCTCCGTATCCCCGCAGCAGACGCAGGAAAACACCTGCGGTCCCTCCCCGTTGACGCACACTGTCTTTAGCTCATAGATGCAGCGGATCAAACGGTTTGGAATATTAGGATTTACAAGGGCGCGAAGTGTCTGATAGAGTAGCTTTAGCATCTGCGTCTCATCATTCGCCTCTCTTGCATAATAACTCGCAAGTTCCAGAAAGTAGAATCCGTAATAAGCCCCCTCCACATCCATGCGCAGTTCTTCAAAATAATTGGAAACAGAGGCCGACATCAATGTATATGATGTCCGCCCCTCATAGACTTCAAATGTTCCGAATGTAAACGGGCTTGTCGCCCCCACAAGCGCACTGTTCGGCTTTCTGGCTCCTCTCGCAAAAGCAGAAACCTTCCCCCGCTCTTTTGTAAGGAGTACGATACGCCGGTCATATTCCCCCATCGGCGCTGCCGCAAGTACCATCCCAGTCAATATAATCTGATTCACTACTCCTATCTCCTTCGTAGCGTCCCATCACCTGATTACAGATCATGATTCCTCTGTAAGTCAGGTAATCTGTTATTTTTCCCGTCTTGGCAAAACGGTTCCAGTACATCTCTTCCATGTTATCACCTCATCATACCCTCAGTGTACAAAGGAACACACGCCTTTGTACACTGAGGGTATGCCTGCTCCTTGCTTTTAGGATTAGATTCCCCCATGGAAGGGCCGTTCTATTCGTCTTCACGATATCCAAAATTTTTCATCAGGTATTCACTGTCACGCCAGTCTTTTTTCACTTTTACCCAAAGCTTAAG
The DNA here is from genome assembly GCA_946558695.1 of uncultured Lachnospiraceae bacterium. Lineage (GTDB taxonomy): Bacteria > Bacillota > Clostridia > Lachnospirales > Lachnospiraceae > MD308. The sequence goes on along the minus strand of CAMNTQ010000024.1, from coordinate 7,127 downwards.
GTTTACCTGACATTCCAGCATTTTTTCAATCTCAAAACGCGCCGTACTTCCGATTTTTTTCAACATATTTCCTTGTTTTCCAATAATTATCCCCTTGTGAGAATCCCGCTCGCAGATGATGGTGGCATCGATGTGGACAAGCTTCCCCCGCCGCTTCATCCGATCGATGGCAACCGCGATGCCGTGGGGAATCTCCTCTTCCAGAGCATGGAGCGCCTTCTCTCTGATAAGCTCCGCCACAATCTGACGCTCCGGTTGGTCTGTGATCGTATCCTCATCATAGAATTGCGGACCATAAGGAAGATATTTCATCACTGCATCAATTAATTCGTCTGTGTTCTTCCCGCTCCTCGCCGATACAGGGACAATTTCTGCAAAGTCATAGATATCCTTATAGGCGCTAATAGAGGAAAATACTTCCTCCTTCTTTACACTGTCAATCTTGTTGATCACGAGAATCACCGGCGTATCCACCCGCCCAAGCTGCTCCGCAATGTGCTTTTCGCCCGCCCCGATAAAAGTAGTCGGCTCCACGAGCCAGAGCACAACATCCACCTCATTCAATGTACGCTCCGCCACATTTACCATGTATTCTCCAAGCTTATTTTTTGCTTTGTGGATACCCGGTGTATCCACAAACACAATCTGTCCTCTCTCGGTCGTAAGCACAGTCTGAATGCGATTCCTTGTGGTCTGAGGTTTGTTGGACGTAATAGCAATCTTCTGTCCGATCAGATAATTCATAAGTGTGGACTTTCCCACATTGGGACGGCCGATCAGCGTAACAAATCCTGACTTGTAATCCTTTTCCATTCCTTCTCCTTTTCTCAAAAGGTATTTTAAAATCCTGTCACTGTTCCAAATATCTCTTTGTTTTCCTCAATCTTCTCTTCTCCGCCGATGACACAGATTTGATCCGCCTTAAGCACTGCTTCTGCCACCCGGTGAAGCGAACGGATATCATCCTGAGTTGCGTCAAGAATCTGATTTCTTTCCTCGCGGATCATCTCTGCGCTCACCTTGTTCATATACAGGTTCATAGAACGTTCACCCTTGGTCATAGGAGTCATAGGCTGGTCGATATTGCTCATGGTTCCGATGATATATTTCGTCATGTCACGCTCGCTGACTGTAAAATTCTTAAGATAATCCACAACTTTATCATAAACCTCAAGCGTCCGTAAAAGATGCGGATCACGGTAAGACACAAAATAACCTTCCCCGATCCGGTTAAAATTACTCATACAGCCGTATGCCCCGCCCTTTACACGGATATTCTGCCACAGATAATCGTAGCTTAAAATTACCTTCAGAATCTGCAGCGCGCCCGTATAAGAAGCGCCGTTATCAATAAAATTGCCAGTCTTTGCTACATACTGTACCTTGGAAGCCGTCTTGAAGCCTTCATTTTTCTTCTCACAGTGAAGGATGCACCTTGTGTCCTCACATTCCCCGGCAAACAGGCTCTTCTTAAGTTTCCCGATCATCTCCTCAAGCCCCGAAAGACCTTCCTTTGAGGCTGTCACGCTCAGCATCATCCGGTCCGCGCGGAATAATTGCTTCGAAAGTCTCTCAAGAATTTGCGTCAGATGCTCTTTCTCCTTTTCAAAGTTCTCCTCTATATAAGAGACAGTCTCATAAAAAGCAATCCCGTTGGTCATATCCTTAAGCTTTGCCGACGGTGACGCGTAGGACAGCGCCCGGAGCGCCGCCGTCAAGTGTCCCGCCGACTGAAATCTCATAAACAGCCTCGATTTCACCATCGCAAGGATTTCCTTGATCCGCTTCGTATCGTCCAGCTTAGATGCCGTCAGTATTTCTTCCATCATGGCAAACACAACCGGAAGCTTATGATACAAAGCTTTCCCCTTTATCTCAAACGTAGACTTAAACGCCTTTTCCCTGATATTAGTCACATCATTGTAAAGCTCAAGGGATGTTCCCACCCCGCCTGTATGCACATTGATTTCATTAAACAGGGAGCCATAGTCATAATTCTTTGTATCAATCATTCCAAGCACTGACTGCAGAATCCCTGCATATGGCAAAAGCTCCTCGCTGACAGAGGACATATCAAAAAGCACATCCACGTAACCAATTCCATTCGTCTCAATCTCATGGAAGATGACCGGCACTCCTGCCATTGTCAATTCTTCATTTATGATCGGCTCAATCTCTCTGGAAATATCCGACCTCTGCAACACCGGAATCCGCTCCAGATCTTCCTCGCTCTCCGGCGCCGACTGATACTCCTCAAGCTCCTTCGTCTGTCTGATTAGTTTAAGAACTTCCTCTTTATCAAGTTTTTCTTTATAATTCTGAAGCTTTTCATCAAGCGCTGCATCCAGTCTGGCCGTCCTTCCCTTTTCCGGACGCACGATCACTATCGCTCCATGGGTATTATCAATCAAGAATTTTTGGATCAGTTCTTCGTAATACCTAGTCCCCACCTGTTTTTTCAGAAATTCAAAAGTATCCAGCGCTTCCACATGCATAAAGGGCTCGTTGTCGTCATATAACCAGCTGTCGAAAATCTGAAGCCCATACATAAGCCCTTTCGGGTAATTTCCGAAGTCTGCCTCCCTGTATCGGAATTCGTGGTAGTTAATTCCTGCTTCCAAAGCTTTTTTATCCATCCCATTCTTTACGATTCCAGAAAGAACATCTTCGATAACCCGAATAAACTCATCCTTCTGATCTTCATTGGCATTTTTTGCAATCACAGAAAAGATAGGCTGGAAAATGCCGTTATCATAGGATCCCATAATATCCTTACCAATCCCCGCGTCCGTGAGCGCTTTTTTAAGCGGAGCTCCCGGTGCAGAAAGCAGCGCATAATCAAGAATCTCAAAAGCAAGATAAAGCTCCTTATCAAGACTTGTTGCAATTACCTTGTTGTAGGACAAATACGTATTGTCCTCCTCCGGTTCATCGCTTGCTATGGAATATTCTATGGTGTTCTCTCTAACGGCGTCAAATGGTTCCTGCCTGCGAATCGCCGAATCCATCGGCTGGCAATCAAAATCAGACAGATATTCCCCGTCAAGCCAGCTTAATTTTTCCTCAATATCCATATCGCCGTACAGATAGATATAGCTGTTGGACGGATGATAGTATCTGCGGTGGAAGTCAAGAAACTGCTCATAGGTAAGCTCCGGAATCACCTCTGGGTCACCCCCGGATTCATTCGCGTAGGACGTATCCGGGAATAAGGTGTTTAACACCACCCGGTCAAGCACACCTTCCGGAGAGGAAAAAGCTCCCTTCATCTCATTGTACACAACTCCGTTGTAAGCAAGCTTATCTTGGTCAGAGTCAAGTTTATAACTCCACCCCTCCTGCCGGAAGATTTCATCATGCTTATAAATATTCGGATAAAGCACTGCATCCATATACACATGCATAAGATTCTGAAAATCCTTGTCATTGCAGCTCGCCACCGGATAAACCGTCTTGTCCGGATAAGTCATGGCATTCAAAAATGTATTGAGCGATCCCTTCACCAATTCCACGAACGGATCCTTGGCCGGGAAATTTTTTGAGCCACAAAGTACCGAGTGTTCTAAAATGTGGGGCACTCCTGTACTGTCATCCGGAGGCGTCCGAAAACCGATACTAAACACCTTATTATTGTCATCATTCTGGATATAGATCACTCTGGCTCCACTCTTTTTATGTCTGAGCAGATACCCTCTCGCCTTAATTCCCTCTAAATCCTCTTCCTTAATCAGCTCATAACCTTTTACATCTCTGATACTCATATTCGTCTTGCCTCTCCCTTCCGCTCTCTTCCTCATCCTCTGGCTGTTCTCTCTCAGCACGGATCGCTGCCTGAGAATAATCTGCACACATCCCGCTGTCCGTCAGTTCAATCATCGGATTCTCCATAGACTGTTCTGTAATATACTCTCCAAGCTGCACATTGTCCATCGCCAATACCTCAAGGCACTGCTGCATATTAGCAGACAACGTTATTTTCTGCATTACCTATGTCTTTAATTCCATCACCGTCTCCTTTTATACCTTCTTATTCTATACAATTTTTTCGATCTCTACAAGCAATAAAAGAAACTTTCTTGTTCAGAGAGCGTTTTTCAAGTATACTAATGATATCAGAGAGGAGCCTTCTTATGGAAAGCACAAAAAAAGACAATTTCATCTTGAAACAAAAAGCCCGATTTTTAGGCAGGCTCTCGATTTTTGTGAACGTGTAGCCGACTCCTACGTCAATGTACTTCTAACCGGAGAATCCGGCTGCGGAAAGGAAATTGCTTCCCGTTTTATCCATGCCTGCGGCCGCAGGCATAACCAGAATTTTGCAGCCGTCAACTGCAGCTCATTTACGGAAACCCTTTTAGAATCGACTTTCAGCTTATCGCGCCACAAATCAAGATCTCCCATTTAAGATTAAAAATCGGGAGTTCTGCGAAGATTTTTTTACCGTATCAGCACAATCGTTATAAAAATACCATCATTGCGTGAGCGTAAAGAAGATCTTCCTGCCCTCATAGATTTCTTTTTCAGGAAGTTCCAAAAAGAAAACGGCATCGTCATCAACACTTTAGACAATACCGTAAAAGATTTTTTATTTTCCTACAACTATCCCGGAAACATCCGTGAGCTGAGAAATATTATCGAGAGAATGGTAATCCTCTCCCAACACGGAACCATTTACTCAAATACGGTCTGCTCACTGATGGGTGTCTGCAGCGCCTTAAGCCCTCTTTCCACCAATTCGCGGCGAATCTTCTTACTCTGCTCTTCTGATTTCGTCGGATCTCCAAGTGGATATGGGATACCGATTGCCGGCACGATCCTGTTCGCCCCTATCGTCTTGGATATTGGGACGACTGTACAAATATGAACGACCGGAATCCCCGCACGTTCAATCTCTTTTACCATCGTTGCACCGCAACGCGTACAGGTACCTCATGTGGAAGTGAGGATAACAGCCCCGATACCGTCATCTTTTAATTTCCCCACAAAATCCTCACCGAAAGCTTTTGCATTGCCTGTAGCTGTTCCGGTTCCGGTCGTAGTGATAAAATAATTGGCAAGTTCACCGATGATTCCTTCTTTTTCCATCTCACGAAGAACGTCAAGCGGAATAACAAGGTTCGGATCTTCCGTGACAAATGCACGGTCATAACCGCCATGGACTGTCATAAAGTCTTTCTTATCCATGCGTTCCATACCCTCAATACTGTAAATACCGTACTTTGTAGCACTGGAGGATTCGATATGGTCCGGATTACCCTGCGGAACGATACCACCAGAGGTAACAATTGCAATCTTTGTGTGAGCCATATCCGTAATTGGGGCTGTCGGCTCTACACGGTCAAATTTCGGCATAGGATATTCTGTCAGACACTCTTCACCTTTACATTTTTTCAAAAGCAGTTCTATGGCACGCTCAGAGCCGCGTTTCTCAGCAAAATAATTCACACGGATTCCTCTTTCAATATATCCTTCGATATCCGGTCCAAAAATCTCTTCACCTTTTACCAGTTTTTCACCGATATTTTTAATAACCGGCACCGCTTTTCTCATGCCTGCCGCAGAATTTTTTGTCTTCACTACAATCAGATCCTTGCGGAACATATCAACACCTGGATTTTCCTCATACATGCCTGTAAGCACCGGAATTTTTAGCTGTTTTTCCACCGCCTTGCAGATTGTTCCGCATGCCACCCCGTAACGCCCCGCATTAAAGGCAGGTCCCGCAATAAATAAATCCGGAGCATAAGGCCTGATCAAACTGATAAGTTCTTCCGTCGCTTCCTCAAGATTCTCCCCGAAATAATTATCCCCGCAAACGGCGGTTGCTGCAATCTCATATTCTTCCCCAAAAGCCGTCAAAAGAGCAAGTCCCGGCCCCATTGCACCTTCATGAATCTCCGGCTTCATGCCTGCCGCCTCTTCTCCGCCGGATCCGGCAAAAAAGTTGTTGATATAATGAACAATCCTGTACTTTGACATCTTCATTTCCCCCTTCCTAATATGTGCGAGCGGCCAATTTGTTAAATCCATTTGCAATTGTTGATGCAATGACAATCTGAAGCTCTGCGTCAAAGCTGCCGTCTTCGTTCATACAGCCTGCATATCCGCCAATCTGACTTTCCACATAATCCATCGTGCCAATCAGCCTGTCCATCGGCGGAAAGTGAATGATAATGTTCCCCTGTCCGCAAGATACCATAGTGTCTGCCTCGGGGACAGCATCTGCAAGGGAATAGGATTTTCCGTCGCGCCCCGGAAATTCGTCCGTGATAATAACTACCTTCACACCCGCCTGCGTTACTTTCTTACAGTTCATCATAAGATCCGTATCCGGATTTCCGTATCCTTCCTCTGTAATCAGCAATCCATCAAGGCCAAGATACTTCGCGAGCTTCGCCACCATATCAGAATGACGCTCTTTGTCAGCCAAGAACACATTTTCATTGGTAAGGATCACGCCTATAAAGTTCAAATCTTTTCCATGGTGCTTATACAAATCCTCAATCACCGGATTATTCAGATGATGATACGTTGTCACTTTGTCGCAAGGCGCCACGCAGTTTCCGCTTACGACAGCGCCGTCCATGATTTCTGTCGGATACATAATAGTTGGGATAAACTTTTTCGCATCTACCCCATAATAATACGTATCATGGAGCAGCCCCTGCGACTGCAGCATATGCACATACCCAATTTTCGGAAGCTCTGGATACTCTGCAATCTGCTCGAGGAGAGGTTTTGTCTCATAAGTAACAATCTCATCCGGCGCAAGATTCCTTGCTGCCTCTGCAAGATACACCGCCGTCTTAAGACCAGCCATCCTGCCGGCCGCCTCATAATCGTGAGTCTCAAGCCCGTTCTTCGGTTCAATTACTACACATACATTATTTGTCTGAGAAAATGGTGTATACTTTGCAACAGGACCAGACATATCAATTACCCCTTCTTGAAAACCAACAATCTTACCGCAGGTAATAACTGCTGCTCCAACAAGTGCATGGGTTCTTCCCTCTCCTACTTGTCCCACCTTCCCTATTACTCCCGGGAAAACGGAGCCATTTCCCTCTACCTTCACTCTCGGCTCTATAACATCCTTCACCGGAGATATCCGTACAGACTCACCGGGT
>CAMNTQ010000023.1 GCA_946558695.1 uncultured Lachnospiraceae bacterium | reverse complement strand
TTCACAGACTTGGTATTCAGGCATTTGAGCCGATTCTTGTAGAGGGTAAGGCAATCAAGCTTCATCCGCTTGTATGTACGGCATATAATGCTGACTTTGACGGGGATCAGATGGCGGTTCATCTTCCATTATCTGTAGAGGCACAGGCAGAATGCCGTTTCTTACTGCTCTCGCCGAACAACCTGTTAAAGCCGTCGGACGGCGGACCGGTAGCGGTTCCTTCACAAGATATGGTACTTGGCATCTATTATCTGACACAGGAAAGACCGGGCGCAAAGGGAGAAGGAAAGGTATTTAAGAATGTGAATGAAGCAATCCTTGCATATGAGAACAATGCGATTACGCTTCATTCAAAAATTACAGTACGTGTCACAAAGACTCTTGCGGATGGTTCAATAAAGACGGGAAATATTGAGTCTACGCTCGGAAGGTTTTTGTTTAACGAGATCATTCCTCAGGATCTGGGCTTTGTAGACCGTGAGAATCCAGAGAATATGTTGCTTTTGGAAGTGGATTTCCACGTGGGAAAGAAGCAGTTAAAGCAGATTTTGGAAAAGGTAATCAATACCCACGGCTCAACCGCTACGGCGGAAGTGCTTGATTCCGTAAAATCAATCGGCTATAAATATTCTACGCGGGCAGCCATGACAGTATCCATCTCAGATATGACCGTGCCGCCGCAGAAGCCGCAGATGATTCAGGAAGCGCAGGATACGGTAGATAAGATTACAAAGAACTTCAAGCGCGGTCTCATTACAGAAGAAGAGCGTTATAAGGAAGTTGTAGAGACATGGAAGGCGACGGACGATGCGCTTACGGAAGCGCTGCTCTCTGGTCTTGATAAATATAATAACATCTTCATGATGGCGGATTCCGGAGCGCGTGGTTCCGATAAGCAGATTAAACAGCTTGCAGGCATGCGCGGGCTTATGGCTGATACGACCGGACGTACGATCGAACTTCCGATCAAGTCTAATTTCCGTGAGGGATTAGATGTACTGGAATATTTCATGTCGGCTCACGGAGCGCGGAAAGGTCTTTCTGATACGGCCCTGCGTACAGCCGATTCAGGATATCTGACCAGACGGCTTGTTGATGTGTCTCAGGAGTTGATTATTCACGAGGTTGACTGTGTGGAGAAAGGCGACGAGATCCCGGGAATGTATGTGAAAGCATTTACGGACGGCAATGAAGAGATAGAGAGTCTTAAAGAGCGTATTACCGGACGGTATCTGTGCGAGAGTATCATGGATAAGGATGGAAATGTTCTTGTTAAGAAGAATCATATGGTAACGCCGAAGCGCGCGGAACTTATTATGAAGAAAGGTGTGGATGAGAAGGGGAATCCGCTTGAGAGAATCAAGATCCGTACCATCCTAACTTGCCGTTCCCACAATGGTATCTGTGCAAAATGCTACGGGGCGAATATGGCGACTGGAGAGCCGGTGCAGGTAGGCGAGGCAGTGGGTATTATCGCGGCTCAGTCTATCGGGGAACCTGGTACTCAGCTTACGATGCGTACCTTCCATACAGGAGGAGTTGCGGGTGATGACATCACACAGGGTCTTCCGCGTGTCGAGGAGCTTTTTGAGGCAAGAAAGCCTAAAGGACTTGCGATCATTACAGAATTTGCAGGGACTGCGACGATTAATGATACAAAGAAGAAGCGTGAAATCATCGTCACAAATAATGAAACCGGAGAGAGCAAAGCATATCTGATTCCCTACGGTTCGCGTATTAAGATCATGGACGGCGCAGAGCTTGAAGCAGGTGATGAGTTGACCGAAGGAAGCGTGAATCCGCATGATATCTTAAGAATCAAGGGATTAAGGGCTGTTCAGGATTATATGCTTCAGGAGGTTCAGAGAGTATACCGTCTTCAGGGTGTTGATATCAACGATAAGCACATTGAGGTTATCGTTCGTCAGATGCTCAAGAAGATCCGCGTAGAGGAAGCAGGAGACAGTGAACTTCTGCCGGGAACGAATGTTGATATCCTCGAATTCGAGGACATTAACAAAGCTCTGGAAGAAGAAGGAAGAGAGCCGGCTTCCGGCGAGCAGATCATGCTTGGTATTACGAAAGCTTCTCTTGCTACGAATTCCTTCCTGTCGGCAGCATCCTTCCAGGAGACAACAAAGGTTCTTACCGAAGCGGCAATCAAGGGAAAAGTTGATCCGTTAGTCGGACTGAAAGAGAATGTTATTATCGGTAAGCACATTCCGGCCGGTACAGGTATGAGAAAATATCGCGATATCAGACTGGATTCGGAGCTTGCCATGGATGATGAGATAATCTTTGGTGACGACGAGATGGAAGAAGAACTTCCGGCTGAGATAAATGCAGAAGAAACCAGTGATGAATCAGAACTGGTGCTTGATTTTGCAGAAGAATAAGTATATTTTAAAGAGATTATCCTTGGAGTGGGGTAATCTCTTTTTATGTAAGATAGGGGGATTCGGATTGACTTTTATTGTACTACAGTCTATAATGAAATCAGCGTAGATTGACAAAAGATGGAGATTTACACAAACATTTCAGAAAGGTTGGGGTGAAACAAATGGATCAAGGAAAGGTTTCTAGAGTATTAAAGTCAATGGAGGAGAAAGGCGTACCGCAGATGATCATATCTGATCCGGTAGCGATCTTTTATCTGACGGGGAAATGGATTATTCCGGGAGAGAGATTACTGGCATTATATCTGAATGTGAATGGTAATCACAAGCTTGTGATCAATAAGCTGTTCCCGCAGGAAAAAGATTTGGGCGTAGAGCTTGTATGGTATGATGACATTGAGGATGGTGTAGAGATTTTAAGCAGATTTGTGGAGAAAGATAAGGTTATGGGTATTGATAAGACATGGCCGGCAAGATTCTTAATCCGTCTTCAGGAACTTGGCGGCGGAAGCAAGTTTGTGAATGGTTCTCCGATCGTTGACTACATCCGTATGGTAAAGGATGAGAAGGAAAAGGAGCTTATGAGAGAGTCTTCAAGACTTAACGATATCGCCATGGATAAGCTGATCCCATGGGTAGCCAAGGGATTGACAGAGAGAGAGCTGAATCAGAAGATCCGTGAGATTTATAAAGAACTTGGCTGTGAGGATGTATCCTTTGATCCGATTACTGCTTATGCAAAGGGAGCAGCTGATCCGCATCACGTTACGGACGATTCTAAGGGTAAGCGCGGCGACTGTGTAATCCTTGACATCGGCGCTTTCAAGGACAACTATGCTTCGGATATGACAAGAACGGTATTTATCGGCGAAGTATCCGACCGTGCGAAAGAGATTTACGATATTGTTGTTGAAGCGAACAGACGCGGTATTGAAGCTGCAAAACCGGGCAACAGAATGTGTGACGTTGACCTTGCGGCAAGGAATTATATCGAGGAAAAAGGGTATGGTGAGTATTTTACACACAGAACCGGACATTCTATCGGACTTGAGGATCATGAGTTCGGCGATGTATCTTCTGTCAATGAGGATATCATTCAAGTTGGACAGTGCTTTTCCGTAGAGCCGGGTATCTATCTTGCAGACGAGGGTATCGGCGTACGTATTGAGGATCTTGTGATCATCACGGAAGACGGCTGTGAAGTATTGAATCATTATACGAAAGACCTGATCGTAGTTCCAGAAGAGTAGGAATATACGGTAGAATCTATCATGGCTTCCTGAGAGTAAGAAGGAAAATATATGCACAGGGACATTTTTGCGCCCTGTGCATTATTTATGCTTTGGGAAGGGAGAAGATAAACTCGGTTCCGACTCCCTCTGTGCTGATTACATTGATGTTTTCACCGTGTGCCTGTATCGCTTCTTTAACAATAGCAAGTCCCAGACCGGTGCCTTTTTTATCCTTGCCTCGTGAGAGGTCCGATTTATAAAAACGTTCCCATATTTTATTCAATGCATTTCTTGGAATGCCCGGACCTTCATCCTTTACGGAAGTGTAGATTTTGTCCCCGCGCTCTGTTGTTTCAATCGTGATAGAGGATTCGGGATCACTGAATTTGATCGCATTGTCCAAAAGATTATAGAGCACTTGCTGCAGCTTTCTTTTGTCGGCCATTGTTTCTAAATGTTTGGTAGCGAAGACTAGCTCGATGGAAATCTTCTTCTGGGTGCAGGTGCCTTCAAAAGAGGCGGCGACATTTTTAATCATCTCATGTATATCGAATTTCTCACGGTTCAGGAGAAGATTCTTCGTATCAAATTCATTCAGAGTAAGCAGATCCTGTGTCAGATCCGTCAGGCGTTCCGTCTCAAATAATATAATCTTCATATACTTTTCGTGGAGCTCCGGCGGAATCGTTCCGTCAGCCATAGCTTCCACATACCCTTTGATAGAGGTAAGGGGAGAGCGGAAATCATGGGATACATTTGCCACAAATTTCTTCTGGTAGTCCTCCATATCCCGAAGCTGAGAGGACATGTAGTTTAAGGAAGCCGAGAGATATCCCATCTCATCCTGTGTATTTACCGGAATTTCATAATCCAGATTGCCGGAAGCGTATTGTGTCGCTGCCTCCGTAATCTTGCTCAGCGGAAGATAGACAAAAAACTGAAAAGCCAGCAGGATCATGAAAGACAGCACATAGATGACGGTAACAGTAATGTAGATCGTGCGGAGGAACAAGTCTTCCATATATTGTGTGCCGGACAGGTTTTTGTGAATCAAAAGATAGCCTTTCGGCGAATATTCATATATAACAGGCGCGATCACTGTAATCATATCCTCCGCAAAGTATCCATGGTAATCACTGATAGAATACTGTGAACTGCCGATTTCTGCAGGGTTAAAGTCATCAATCTGAAAAGGGGCGAGAGGATAGCTGTCCGTCTGTGCAGAGGTAATGAGCCCGCCTTCCCGATCGACAAACCAGACTGCCGCATCTAGGTGTGTCTTCATTCCGTCAAGCTGTGTGTGAACATTGTATAGGGATACCTGTTCGGAAAAATACTTAGGCAGATAGTCCGTAGCTACCAGATTAGCCTCTTTGTAAAGATTTGAGGCAATCGCCTGATTTAAGGGTGAGGAAAATAAGCCGATAGCCAGAGCACCTACGGTAAAGATGCTTAAGAAACCGAAAATAAAGTATATAATGATGAACTTCAAATATAAAGTGCTCTTCATATGCTTGTCATATCCCCTTTTATTTTACTTCAAATTTGTAACCGATGCCCCATACTGTGCTTAGACTCCATCCGCCGTGGTCTTTTATTTTCTCCCGGAGCCTCTTGATGTGGACATCCACGGTACGAGTATCGCCTATGTACTCATATCCCCAGATTTGATCTAGAAGCTGCTCGCGCGTGAACACCTGATTTGGCGAGGAGGCAAGGAAATATAAAAGCTCCAGCTCCTTTGGAGGCATCTCCACATTCCGGTTGTCAACAATCACGGAATAATTGGTAAGATTCACAGTAAGTCCCGGGTATTCTACGCATTTTCCTTTATCGGCAGAAGGCGTTTCAGCTTTGGGGACTGCATGATAGCGCCGAAGCACAGCTTTCACCCGGGCAACCATCTCTTTTGAATCAAAAGGCTTCATAATGTAGTCGTCCGCGCCCAGTTCTAATCCGAGAACTTTGTCAAAAATCTCGCCTTTGGCAGAGAGCATGATAATCGGCACATTAGAGCGGGTGCGTAGTTCACGGCAGACCTGATAACCGTCAATGCCCGGAAGCATAAGGTCGAGAAGGATCAGGTTCGGCTGGTAGGTATCATATGCTACCAGCGCCTGTTCTCCGTCATTGACGGTCATAGTATCAAAGCACTCTTTCGTCAGGTAGAGAGAGATAAGCTCCGCAATGTTTTCGTCATCGTCTACGATTAATATTTTTTGTTTGTTAACCATAATTTCCTCCTGTTATCTTAACTCTGCAATCGTCACACCTGCATCGCCTTCGCCGAAAGCGCCGAGACGAAAAGACTTGACATGTTTTTGACGCTTCAGGTAAGTGTGAATACCGGAACGCAGCGCGCCAGTTCCTTTGCCGTGTACAATACGCACAGAGCTTAAGTGTGCGAGACTTGCATCGTCGAGATATTTGTCCAGCTCAGCGATCGCCTCGTCAACTGTCTTGCCGAGAAGATTGATTTCCGTGCTGACCGAGAGGGCTTTGTTCATCTTTACTTTGCCCTTTCTCGTGTGACTGGCGGTTTTCTGCATATAAGAAGGCTTTTCTTCGATAATCTCCAAGTCGGAAATGTGAACCTGTGAGCGTAAGATTCCCATCTGCACAGTTACATTTCCTTTGGAATCCGGCAGGGAATTAACCGTTCCATTCAGATTCATGCTCAGCACTCTGACAGATTCGCCAAGCTTAAAGTCGCTGGCTTTGTGCTGTTTATGAGGCTTGTGGGGTTCCTTAGCCATGCCGGAGCGTGCCGCCTCCATTTTCTTTCGGATTTTTTCCCGTTCCCGTTCCATCTCGGAGACGGAGATGTTCTCTCTGCCGAATTTGTGGAAATTACGCATCGTCTCGTCTGCAGTTTCCTTTGCTTCTGCCAATATTTCGTGGGCTTTTTCGTGGGCCTCTCTTAAGATCCGTTCTTTCTGTTCTTCCAATTTCTCCTGTTTTTTTCTGGCTTCCAGTTTTAGCGCTTCTAATTCCCGCTTATAAGCGGCGATTTCGGATTGTTCTTTTTCAATGGTGCGGCGGCTGGATTCAAGGTCTGTCAGCAAATCTTCAAAGGATTCGTCCTGCTCGCTGAGCTGTGTCTTTGCCTCGTTGATAATTTCCTGCGGAAGTCCCAGCTTTCCTGCGATTGCAAATGCATTGCTTTTTCCCGGAATACCGATTAAAAGATGGTAAGTAGGGCGCAGTGTCTCTACGTTGAATTCACAGCAGGCATTCTCTACCCCTTCTGTAGAAAGGGCATATACTTTCAGTTCGCTATAATGAGTGGTAGCCATTGTTCGGATGCCGCGTACATGCAGGTGGTTTAAAATCGCTGCAGCAAGTGCGGCGCCTTCTGTCGGATCGGTTCCTGCGCCCAGCTCATCAAAAAGAACAAGGGAATGTTCATCCACGTGCTTTAAAAATGACACAATATTCGTCATGTGCGAAGAGAAAGTGCTCAAGCTTTGTTCAATACTCTGCTCATCGCCGATATCTGCGTACACATCATGGAAAACGGCAAGCTCAGAGCGGTCAAGAGCCGGAATGTGAAGTCCCGACTGTCCCATCAGAGTGAACAGCCCTACCGTCTTTAAAGATACGGTCTTTCCGCCGGTATTCGGTCCCGTGACGATTAGAAGGTCAAAAGTATCTCCCAAAGTTACGGTGATAGGAACGACGGATTTTTTCTCAAGCAGAGGGTGCCGCCCCTCTCGTATGCGGATTCGTCCTTCCGTATTAAAGATGGGCATACTTGCATTCATATCAAGGGCAAGAGCGCCTTTGGCAAATATAAAATCAAGTTCCGAGAGAATCGAGTAATTGCTGCGGATCGTATCCGTATGTTCTGCTGCATCCGCGCTCAGACGTGCGAGAATTACTTGTATCTCTTCCTGCTCTTTTGCATAAAGTTCCTTTAGATCATTATTGAGCTTTACCACTGCCATCGGTTCGATAAAAAGAGTGGAGCCGGTGGAAGACTGATCATGGATCATGCCGGGAACCTGACTTCTGTATTCCGCTTTTACAGGAATACAGTAACGCTCCCCGCGCATGGTAATGATTGCGTCTTGAAGATAGGTTCTTAAAGAACCGTTCACAAGACCGGTAAGAGTAGAATGTACCCTGTCGTTCATTTGTCCTATGGAACGGCGGATATGCTTGAGGTTTGGACTTGCGTCATCGTTTAACTCATCCTCTTCCAATATGCACCTGCGAATTTCTGCGGACAAGGGGCTGACTGGTTCAAGGCGGGAGAAAAAAATATCGAGACAGTCTTCGCCTTCGTCAGCATTGTCATGCCGCCCGTAGGATTTCGCGCGCCCCGCACATTCTAACAGCTTGCAGATACGCAGAAGTTCGCCGCTCCCAAGAGTACCTGCTATCTCCAGCCTCTTTAAGGAATCATTGACCGGGTTACATCCGCTGAATGAGGGACGGCCTCTTTTCACGATTCTTGAAAATGCAGCCGAGGTCTGTTCTTGGGCGGTTCTTATTTCCTCAATGTCCGTTTTGGGCTTCAGCTTTTTGCAGCGCTCTTTGCCGCTTATGGAAGACGCATGTTCCATAAGTAAATCTATGATTTTATTATATTCTAACTTTAGTAATGTCTTTTTGTTCATATTTACACCAAGCCTTTCATCTGTACCAGATTCTATTTTACCTTATTTACCTTATAAAGAAAAGGATAAATATTGAACATTTGCAGGCTTTCATGTATACTAATAGAAGGATTGCAAAGGAGATGCGTGCATCGATGGAAGACAAAAATATTCCGATGGAAGAGCTGGACGGGGAAAAGGGGCACGAAGAGTATTCTTTTTTACAAGAGGTTATTAAGGATGAAACTGTCAGTATTAAGAGACTGAGAGGGAAGATTTTGCGGCTTCTTAGAGGCGGGGCTGTCTTTGGGCTGGCAGCCAGCATTGCTTTTTGCGCTCTTTCCCCATGGCTTGAGACTCATTTTCATAACAATCCTGTTCAGGTTGAGATCCCGGAGGATGAAGAGGATCCGCAGCCTGAAAGTGAACCGGCAGAAAAAGAAGAAGTAAAGGAAGAAAAGGAGTCCGAAGAGGAAAGTTACCGCCGTATGCTTCAGACTTTGAATACGGAAGCGCTGCAGGCAAAAAGAGGAATTGTATCCGTAGGAAAGGCCGCTGATGAAGAGAAGAAAGAACCGGCGGCGGGAGATACAACGGGAATTCTTGTTGCGGATAATGGGCGTGAGCTCTTGATCCTCTCAGATATAGTGACAGTGAAAGAAAAAGAACATATAACAGTGACGTTTCCAGATGGGAGTGTTCATGCGGCGGCTGAGAAGATGAGAGATCCGAATCTCGGTTTGTGCGTGTATGCAGTTTTGAGAGAAAAGCTTGACAAGACCACATGGTCGGGGATTGAGACTGCGGAGATCGGCAATTCCAATTTGGTGAAAAGCGGAGATACTGTGATTGTTCTCGGCAAACCTTACGGAACGGACGAAGCGGCAGGGTATGGCATAGTTACAGTGGATGAAGAATATATAGAACTGGCAGATGGTATTTTCAGGCTTATCAGTACGAATATTTCCGGAAACGATAAAGGGAGCGGCGCCATATTTAACCGTCATGGTAAGCTGGTGGGCGTTATCAGTCAGCCGGTTCTGGAAATAGAGGGAAACCGAAGAGTTGTAGGATATGGGATTTCAGATATCAAAAGTGTCATAGAGCTTTTATCAAACGGTTCTGTCATCCCATATACAGGAATCTGCGGGATGGATGTGACGGAGGAGCTTAATGAGAGAGGAATGCCGCAGGGGATATACGTCAAGGAAGTAGAACCGGATTCTCCGGCTATGGCGGCAGGAATTCAGAGCGGCGATGTGATCACCGGAATAGAGGGACAGAATATTATCAGCCTGTCTAATTATAACAGTATACTGATACATAAGAAAGTGGGGACACAGCTTGTGCTTCAGGGATGCAGACAGGGAGCCGGGGACGAATATGTGGACATTGACTTTAATGTCACCGTTGGAAGCAGAATAAAGACTAAGTAGAAAGGCAGAAATATGAGATATATCAATACTCTCGTTGAAGGAGAAACAATACGGAATATATATCTTTGCAAAGGGAAACGCTCTGCAGAGACGAGGAATGGGAAACCATATGACAACTTGATTTTACAAGATAAGACAGGAACCCTTGACGGAAAGGTCTGGGATCCTAATTCGGGGGGAATTGCGGATTATGCAGAAAATGATTTTATAGAAGTTTTTGGGGATGTTATTACGTATAACAATAATCTTCAACTCAACATCCGGCAGATCAGAAAGGCCGCGGAGGGCGAATATGTGCCGGCTGACTTTATGCCGACCACGGAAAAAAGTACAGATGGCATGTATCAGGAACTTCTCAGTTATATCAGGAAGATTGGGAATCCGTATCTCAGACAGACGGTTGAATTTTACTTTGTGAAGAATGACGCGTTTGCAAAAAAATTCAGGGCACATTCCGCTGCAAAGAGTGTCCATCATGGATTTTCCGGCGGACTGTTAGAGCACACGCTGAGCGTGGTAAAATTCTGTGAATATATGGCGGGAGCATACCCGATACTCAATAAGGATTTGCTTATCACGGCGGCAATCTGCCATGATATCGGGAAGA
The DNA here is from genome assembly GCA_946558695.1 of uncultured Lachnospiraceae bacterium. Taxonomy (GTDB): domain Bacteria; phylum Bacillota; class Clostridia; order Lachnospirales; family Lachnospiraceae; genus MD308. Next base: position 40,786 of record CAMNTQ010000023.1, on the reverse strand, counting down.
TAAAAGAGCTATCCGCATTTCCTGAAAATGATTATACTGACGATGGTCAGCTTTTAGGGCATATTGTAATCGGCGTTGAGATGATCAGCGATGCGGTAAGAAGTATTCCGGGTTTCCCGGAAAGACTGGCAAGTGAGCTGAAACACTGTATCATTGCGCACCACGGTGAATTAGAGTATGGATCGCCGAAAAAACCGGCATTAGCCGAGGCGCTGGCTTTGAATTTTGCAGATTGTGCCGATGCCAAACTGCAGACACTGACAGAGATATTCAAAGACAAGAACAGTAATGACTGGCTGGGATATAACCGGCTGTTTGAGTCTAATCTAAGAAAAACGGTGATATAAGGGTGATTGGGGAAGCTGTCTGAAATGTGATAATTTAACAATAAGGCAGCTTGTCTGAATTGTTACATAATTTAAGGGGAATAGAAAATTTAATATGCAGAAAAATGATATTTTTAAGATAGAGATTACAGATATAGGAGTAAATGGAGAGGGTATCGGAAAAATAGACGGATACACGCTGTTTGTAAAAGATGCCATAATTGGAGATGTTGTAGAAGCAAAGCTGATAAAGGCGAAAAGGAATTACGGTTACGGGAGACTCATGAGGATTCTTACTCCCTCCGCTGACCGTGTGAAACCGGTATGTCCCATGGCGAGAAAATGCGGCGGCTGTCAGATTCAGGAGATGTCCTATAAAAAGCAGCTTGAGTTTAAGGAAAATAAAGTCCGGGGGAATCTTATCCGCATCGGAGAAGTGCCCGAAGAACTCTTAGATAATATAATGGAACCGATAGTGGGAATGGAAGAGAGCGCTGAACTTGGCGCTCCATTTTACTATCGGAACAAAGCACAGTTTCCCGTCAGTGCAGATAAGAACGGGGAGGCGATTGCAGGATTTTATGCAGGCCGTACGCATAGTATCATATCTAATACAGATTGTGCGTTGGGAGTGAAGGTCAACGAGAGAATATTAAACCTGATTCTTAATTTTATGAAAGAATATAAGATAGAGCCTTACAAGGAAGCAGCGCATACAGGAATTGTCCGTCATGTGCTGATTCGTTATGGATTCCGGACGGGAGAGATCATGGTCTGTCTCGTGATCAATGCGGACAGGCTGTCTCACAGTGAAGTGCTGGCGGGACGTCTCGCTGAGATTGAAGGGATGACCAGTATTACGCTGAGTGTGAATAAGAAGAGAACCAATGTAATACTGGGGGAAGAGATAAAGCTTGTCTGGGGGAAAAAGTATATAACGGACTATATCGGAGATGTAAAATATCAGATATCTCCGCTCTCATTTTATCAAGTGAATCCGGTGCAGACGGAGAAGCTTTATCAGTTGGCGGTGGAGTATGCAGGGATAGCCGCGGCGCAGGATAAGAAGGAAAAATGCACCGGGCGGAAAGAGGAAGCTGCGGGAAAGGAGTGCGGCGAAGGAGGACAGGATCGCAAAGAGAAGAAAAAGGGCGGCAGGGAACAGACGGTAATCTGGGATCTGTATTGCGGAATCGGTACGATTTCTTTGTTTCTTGCTCAGAAAGGCGGGAAAGTATATGGAGTTGAGGTTGTTCCGCAGGCAATTGACGACGCAAGGAATAATGCGAGGATCAATAACATAGAGAATGTAGAATTCTTTGTGGGGAAGGCGGAGGAAGTGCTGCCTGATTATTACCGCGCGTATGAGAAAAAACACGGCGGCAAGAAAGCGCATGCGGATGTAATCGTTGTAGATCCGCCTCGAAAAGGGTGTGAAGAATCGCTGTTAAGAACAATGGCAGATATGAAGCCGGAAAGGATCGTGTACGTGAGCTGTGATTCGGCGACATTGGCGAGAGATGTGAAATATTTGAGAGGGAAAGGGTATGAGATTGAGAGAGTGAGGGCGGTAGATCAGTTTCCGCATACGGTGCATGTGGAAAGTATCGTGTTGCTTTCAAAACTTAAATCAAATAAGTTCAAGCATATCAATGTGGAATTAGAGATGGGTGAACTTGATTTGACGGCGGCGGAGAGCAAAGTCACTTATGAGGAAATCAAGGATTAAGTTCTGAAACAAAGCGGATTGAGAGTCAGCAACTTGTATATTGCACAGGTAAAGCAGAAATGCGGTATTATTGAGAGGGCAAATTATAACCTGCCGAAATCGGAAAATTCCAGACAGCCGAAATGCCCACCAGAGAAAGAAATGGCGATAAGGAAGGCGTTGGAGCATTTTGGGATGATTTGATGAACTTTAGAAATGATAGGACAGTTTTTCATTGATTTACGCTTTTGAGTGTTAGCGTCAGTTTCTTGGCAATGAACTAAAAAAGAACGGCAGTTTTATAAGAGAAGAATATCTCTATGAGATGAGAAGGCATTTGTGCTGCTGGGTGGCGAGAAATCCAATTTTAAATAAGTTTGTAAAGGAGTGGGTCAATACGAAAGAATATTATAAATATAATCAATATACAAAACAAAATGTAAGACATACGGCACTTTTTAAAGCAGTAGAGGTTCTAACTTCTAAAAGAGGTCAGTCATGCTGTGTTGAAAGAAATTATGTGCGTAGGTTATATGATTATTTTACTTTATCAGAAGATGTAAGCCAGAACAAGACAGAGGCACAGAAAATTAATGTTTCGTATATAACAAATTGGGAAAAATTACATGATTCTTTTTTGGAAACAAAAAGGCCAGAAGACTTGATGGTTTGTTTCTTGAGTGGTCCAGAGCCAGATAACGATTTTCAGGAATTGATTAATCTTGGTGTACTTCCTCAAAACATTTGGGGCTTTGAGTCAAATAATCAAGCATATAAAAAAGCAATTGCAACTTATGATCAAGGCAAATATCCGCAACCAAGAATTTTAAAACAGAATATAGAAACGTTTTTTCAACAGACTCCAAAAAAATTTGATATTGTATATATAGATGCTTGTGGAAGTGTGCCATCCGCACAACATGCATTGAGGTGTGTGTCAACAATATGTCAAAATCACCGATTAAATTCTCCAGGAGTGATAATAACAAATTTTGCTATGCCAGATATTACGAAAGAAGCTGTAAGTGATTATTATGAGATAGTATCTCAGTATTTGTTTTTTAAGAAATATCCTTCGCTAGAAGTTAAAATAGATGAAAATGGGATTAGCAATCTGGAATATCATGAAGTTTTAGAGAAGGTAATCGAGAATTTTGAAGTATGTTATGGTGAATTTTTATCCGCAGTATTGCGTGATATACCAGCAGTTCTTATACCGCTACAAAGAATGGCACAAAACCCGTATTTGAATCAACTATTTGATTTAACAGATACAAACAGAGACGATGACGAGTTCATAAGTATATCAAGTGGAAATTCTGTGGCTAGGTATTTTTTTACTGTAAGAAAGTTATTACAATGTGGTTTTTTAGGAGAAAAAAGCCAATGTTTTTTAGGAGAGATTGGAAACTATGAGGAATTATTAAAAGGATTAAAAATAATTGTGTTGCTGAGAAATGGGAAAATCAAATTAAAGGATGATGTGCAAAAAATAAAAGAATATTTTGAATTAGATAGGAATTTATATCAATTTCTCGACAAGCCTCATAGTAATTTGTTTTTTGATATTGTTCTTAACCAATTGGCATATCCAATGCATAATAATATTTTGCAAAGCAAACGATTTCAATATATCGCAAAGACGAATTGTATGTTTACAGATGTTACAGTATATGATGAATGCAGATATATTTATGAATGGCTACCAGGACTTCATCAAATAGTATCATCTTTTGAAAATACGTCTTGGCAGTATGTTTTTCGCTTTGCATTAGACGGACTGGTTAAAATGAGACAAAATTATAATAATGAGTTTTTTTTTCAAGGTTCTATTGTTTCAAATACTGTAGAAGAGTTTTCGAGTAAAAAGTTGCAGAATAGAATAATAGTGAACTAATATTTATATTGTGACAAAGGAGGAAATTTGCAATGTCAAATATACAATTAGATTATTCAGATATAATGGATATTTTTAAAGAGAAATTAAAAATTGATAATATAGTTAAAAAAGTGTCATCCATCTTTTTGAACCAAAGGTATGCGGGAAAAATAAACTATAAGCCGTATTTTCAGAGGAATTATGTTTGGGATGAGGAGAAGGCAACGTATTTTATAGAGAGTATTCTGTTGGGAACGGAAATTCCTCCGCTTGTTTTATTTCAAACTAATGATAAGAATGAAGTGATTGATGGGAGACAGAGATATGAAACTATAAAACGGTTTTTGGAGGATAGGCTCGTTTTAAAAGACAAAGGATTACATAGTTTAAAGGTTCTTGCTGGCAAAAGATACAGTCAATTAGATTCTGATACAAGAGAATTGTTTGAAGATACTAGAATTCGTATTTTGCAGTTTAATGTAGTTGATGAACCTAAACTGGAAGAAGAAAAAGAAGAAAAAATTAAAAAAGAAATATTTAGACGATATAATTCGGGAATTACACCATTACAAAAATATGATATTGATAGGGCAGCTTATATTAATGATAAGTTATCGAACTTATTATATGATAAAATATATAATAATATGGAACTTTATAATTTTTTGTGCGAAATTATTCTTCCCAAAAGTAAGAAAAAGGCAAATAAACGGGATAAGGTAAATATCATAGTTTCATTGGTAAGAAATTTAATAACACTTCCGTTTATTCCTATATTTAGTTATTCGAAAGGAAGCTCAAAAGCTGATATTATTGGCAAATATTATTATTACATATTAGAAAATAAAAGTGCAGAAGAGATATTAGATGAATTTGATACTGTTATTAGTTATTTATTAAAATTCAATTTTATATGTAAAGAGCGAAATAATTATCTTTATGATAGTAAATTATTTTATGAAGTGCTTTATTGGGCTATAGATATTGTATTACAGAATGGTAGACAAATTGAATATAATAAAATTGAACGGGTTTTCGATTATATATCTAATGCCAGTAAAAATCATAAATTGTGGGATAACATAATAAATAATCCACAAAGAAGTGTAGAACAAATTTTTGAGTCTACAGGCAGCCATTACTATTCAGCAATCAATAATAGATATAAATTTATAGCTAATATATTTCAAGATATATTTAAAATCGATTACCAAGAGTATATGAAGAATCCGGAAGCTTTTTTTGAGATGATGGAATGCACAAGTGAAAAAGATCAGATTTCACATTATAAAATTAATAAACCATTACCTGAAACTTTAACGATTGAGGATATTATTTCTGATATGAAAAGATCCAGATTTTTAATAAGACCAGATTATCAGAGATCAGAAGTGAAAAATTTGCAAAAGGCCTCATATCTGATGGAAAGTATTTTATTAGGAATCAATATTCCTCCACTTTTTATTTATAAAAGAAAGGATAGGATAAAGGAAGTTGTAGATGGACAACAGCGTTTACTTACAATTTTAGGTTTTTTGGGAAAGACTTATATAAATGAACGTGGAGAAAGTGTATGTTCTGATAAGGATAAGTTTAAATTATCTAAATTAAAAATTTTGTCCGAATTAAATGGGAAAATGATAGATACAATAGACCATGAATTTGAAGAAAAGATTTTAGAATTTCCTATGGATATAATAGAAATAGATGCGGAACAAAATCCAGATTTTAGTCAGATAGACTTGTTTCTAAGATTAAATACAAAGCCTTATCCGATTAAAGAAAATACGTTTGAAATGTGGAATGCATATATAGATAAAGATATAGTTATAAAGGTAAAAGAGATTGCCGCCAGATATGAAAAGAAGGTTTTTAGATCTAGAGACACTAGAATGAAACTTGAAGAACTAATAACTTCTTTAGCATATATTGATTATAGAATGAACCAGCCCCACACAGAAATTATAAATGTTTTAAATATATATAAACGAAATGATAGAATGTGTGCCAGAATAATGAGTAAAGATAATGTTACAAAAACATTAAGTGATATATCGAATAATAATCCAAAAGTCTTTGTGGAGGCATTAGAACATGTAGAAGTATTCATAGAGAAAATACTAATGTTGACAAAGGATAATCACGAACAATTGAGAGCATTATTTAATCATTCGAAGAAAGGAATTCAATATAAAACTGATCAAAATTTTTATTTTTTATGGGCAATCCTTTTTAAGACTTCTGTAGAAGAACTTCAAAATAATAGGCAGGAAGAATTTGAGAGAGTATCTAGAATTTTTTCTGTTATTCAAAAAGCACCTGCTGATTATACAACAGAAAAATTTTTAAATGAATTACAGTAAGTTTGTGATAAATTATTATATTTTATGAATATGCGAGGGAAAGCTACATTTAATTACTTAATCTTAATAGATGGTTATCATTAAATTTTGTAATGAGATAAATTTTAATGGAGAAGCCCCTAGTTTTAAGGATAAAAATCCCCTTGGCAAATTTACAACTTAGAGTGGCTGCTGGACGATTCAATTTGTGAGGGAAGAGTAGAATCTTTGATGTTGGTAATTTTATGAGCATTAGAGTATGAAAGATACAGAGAAACAATTGGATGATAAAAGTGCAACGAGTGTTGCACAATTTAGAAAAGAGGTGTATGAGTGAATAGACGAGAAGAAAAAGATCAGAAATCTAATATCATTATTTATACAACACAAGATGGTTTGACAAAAATTGAAACGACTTTTGACGAAGATACCGTATGGTTGTCCATTGACCAGATGGCTGAATTATTCCAAAGAGATAAATCAACGATTTCAAGGCATATAAAAAATGTCTTTTCTGAGGGTGAACTGGTGAGAGAATCAGTTGTTGCAAATTTTGCAACAACTGCGGCGGATGGGAAAACCTACCAAGTTGACTATTATAATTTGGATGTCATTATTTCTGTGGGCTATCGTGTGAAATCCAAACGCGGCACGCAGTTCAGAATTTGGGCGACTAATATACTGAAAGAGTATATGCGAAAAGGTTTTGCGCTAGATGATGAACGATTGAAAAATCTAGGTGGCGGTGGTTACTTTAAAGAGTTACTTGAACGGATCAGAGACATCCGTGCTTCTGAAAAGGTGTTTTATAGGCAAGTTCTCGAGATTTACGCTACAAGCATTGATTATGACCCAAAAGCAGAAATATCTACTCTTTTTTTTAAAAAGGTGCAGAACAAAATTCATTATGCCATTCATGGTCAGACGGCAGCTGAGGTTATTTACACAAGAGCAGATGCTGAAAAGGAGTTTATGGGTCTTACAACATTTGCTGGAAATCAGCCAACATTGAAAGAGACTGTTGTTGCGAAAAATTACCTGAATGAAAAAGAACTTCGTGCTATGGGACAACTTGTTTCTGGATATTTAGATTTTGCAGAACGTCAGGCAGAACGTGAACAGGCAATGACCATGAAAGATTGGGCGGAACATTTAGATCGTATTCTTACAATGACAGGAGAGCAGTTATTGCAGGGAAATGGAAGTATCTCTCATAAGCAGGCTGTTAATAAGGCAACAGATGAATATAAGAAATATAAAGCCAGAACCATTAGTGATGTAGAAGAGGACTATTTGAACTCTATAAAAATGTTAGAACAAGAGGCAGATAAGAAATAAAAAGATATTTGATGTGGTTTGGACAATGATACGCATGTTGAGACCATTATACTGTTGTCCCACAAATCACCAGATAGTGTTATTAATGTGACAGTAGAATTTGGGGAAGGAGAAGGGAAAGTGCCTTTAGAAGCAATAGCAGAGAGGGCAAAGAAATACCAGCCCAAACCGAAAATCACATATAAAATGATACAGGAATATGTTGAAAAGAATTATGGATTTAAAGTACATACTGCGTATATCGCAGAGGTGAAAAGGTCTTTGGGATTGACAATGCATGATGCTCCTAATGCGGTAGAAGGATTAAAACATCCGAGGAAGCGTCCACCGAAAGAGAAGGTAGAAGCGATTACGGATACACTTAAATATTTTGAGGTAATCTAATGGATGAAAAGATTTATCAGATTGCAGAGCAGATAGTCCAATTACATCAGAAAGCCTATGGGGTTTATTTGCCATTGGTTGAAGATGTGTGCAGCAGAATTGTGTCAGAAGATGAATTGTCACATTTGCTTGATTATGTACTGGATTTTGCTTGTGATGAGAAGATACTGGGATTGTATAAAAGAGTGTGTAAAAGATATTTGTATATATATCCTAGTTGTGTTAAGAGTTATATTGAAACATATCGGGAAATGTGGGAAGATGAAGACAGTTGTTCAACAGAACCTTTTGATGAGAAAGGGGATAAGATGTTTTAAGAGGATTAAGATGTGATTGCAGGAGGAGAAATGGGGAAAATAATTAAAGATACAATTCATGCTAATGGAATAGATATTGGGAATTTATACGCAGGATTTTGAAAATGAATTTATTTCATTGACGGATATTGCTCGGTATAAGAGCGATGATCCAACGGCGGTTATTCAAAACTGGATGAGAAATAGGGATGTGATAGAATTTCTGGGACTTTGGGAAAGACTACATAATTCAGATTTTAAACTCCTCGAATTCGAGGGGTTTAGAAAACAGGCAGGATCAAACACATTTACAATGTTACCAAAGAAGTGGATAGAAGCTACGAATGCCATCGGTATTGTTTCAAAAGCAGGATGTTATGGCGGAACATATGCACATAGTGATATTGCCATGTCATTTGCAACTTAGATTTCTCCTGAGTTTCAGTTATATATTTATGAAGGATTACAGGAGATTAAAGACAGATGAAAACAGTCGATTGTCTTTAAACTGGAATTTGAACAGAGAAATTTCTAAGCTGAATTACAGGATACATACAGATGCGGTTAAGGATAATTTGATGCCGCCAGAATTAACACCTGCACAGGAAGCCTACACATATGCTAATAAAGCTGATATGCTCAATGTAGTTTTGTTTGGAAAGACAGCAAAGCAATGGAAAGACGGAAATCCAGCAGTTAAAGGAAATATGCGGGATGTGGCAACTCTGAATCAATTACTTGTACTTGCAAATTTGGAAAGCTATAATGCTGTATTGATTAATCAAGGGAAAGACCAAAAAGAAAGAATGGAATTGCTTCGGCAGTTGGCGGTGCAGCAGTTGCAGACTTTGGAAACGGTAAGTTTAAATAATCTACCGGGATTAGGAAGTGAAATAAATAATTAGGATTTTCAGAAGAAAACGGTGAAACGGAGGATGATCAATGAAAGGTTCAGAGTGTAAATTCGTGAAATACATGGAGGGTTCGGATAAGCGTTTTGTCATTCCGGTCTACCAGCGCAATTATGACTGGAAGACGGAAAACTGTAGGCAGCTTTATGACGATCTCGTGAAAATCATAAAAGGCCGCCGGAAGAGTCACTTCTTCGGCAGTCTTGTTTCCGTATACAATCCAGATGGGCATAATGAGGAATTTCTCGTGATTGACGGCCAGCAGCGGCTGACCACGGTATCGATCCTGTTCCTTGCCATGTATAACCTCATGGATATGGACATCATTGTGCCGAAAACGGGTAATTTGAAGCAGCGCATTTACGAGGAATATCTTGTAGACAAGTGGCAGCCGGAGGATACTCGCATCAAGCTCAAGCCGGTAAAGAACGACCAGAGAGCTTTCGGGAAACTCTTCTCTGACCCGTCAGAACACATCCGGGAGTCCAATCTGACTGTAAACTACGATTATTTCTATGACCGGATTCAGAAGCAGGAAATCACCATTGATGAACTCTACGATGCTATCTGCTGTTTGGAGGTTATCAATATCCGGCTAGATATGGAAGACAATCCGCAGCTGATTTTCGAGAGCCTGAATTCCACTGGTCTCGATCTTTCCGAAGGTGATAAAATCAGGAACTTTATTCTGATGGGACTGCCTTCCAAAGAGCAGGATAAGTATTACGACAAATACTGGAACCGTATCGAGGTATGCACAAAGTATGACGTGAGTGCCTTCATCCGGGATTACCTGAGTGTGAAGCAGCAGGCAATTCCGCGGCAGAGCAAGATTTACATCAACTTTAAGGATTTTGTAGAACTTGGCAACGTCCAGACCGAGCCGCTCCTGATGGAGATGCTGGCATATGCGAAGCGGTATCAGATTTTGCTTGATGGCAAGACCGGCAGCGCAGCCCTTGATGCCTGCATCTTCCGTTTGAATCGACTGGAGACCACGGTAACAAGGCCGTTTTTTCTTGAGGTGCTGCGGCTTTGCGACGAAAAGAAGCTGACACTGGAGCAGGTGGCAGACATTTTCCTGACTACTGAGAATTACTTGTTCCGCAGGAGTATTTGCGATCTGCCTACCAATGCCTTGAATAAAATCTTCCTGATGCTGCACAGGGAAATCGTGCGCTATGATGGCACAGAGGAGAGCTATGTGGAAAAGTTCAAGTATGCCCTTCTCTCCAAAAAAGAACGTGCCCGCTTCCCGGATGATGAGGAATTTGCAATGGCATTTGTCAGCAGGCAAATTTATCTCATGAACAGCAAGAACAAGGTCTATATCCTTGAGCGGTTGGAGAACTTCGGAACTGCTGAGGACAAGGACATATATCGTCACTGTGATGAAGGAACTTATTCCATTGAACATATCATGCCGCAGCATTTAACACCCGCATGGCAGAAAGAGCTGGGTGATGATTATGAGCAGATACATGAAGAGTGGCTGCACCGCATCGCCAATCTAACGCTGACTGCGTATAATTCCAAGTACAGCAATCGCTCTTTCACGGAAAAGAAAACCATGCCCAATGGTTTTAATGACAGCGGAATCCGTATAAACACTTGGGTTGGAAAAAAAGATAAGTGGACGCTTGCAGAGCTTGAGGAGCGCAGCGAATATCTGAGAGGACGTGCGCTTGCTGTCTGGGTGTCGCCGGTGACCGAATTCCGGCCAGAGCACAAGCAGATGGACTCTTATACCTTGGAAGATGAGACGGAGCTTACCGGCCGTCTGATTGCCCGGTTTACTTTCAAACATACAGAACAGCCGGCTGCAAGCTGGGTGGAGATGTTTCAGAAGGTCATTCAAATTCTCTATGCCGAGGATAAGACCGTTATCACCAAGCTGGCGCTTTCCGAGGAAGACAATATCGCTCTGCACTTTAGTACAAAACCGGATGCATTCAACAAGAGCGTGGAAATCGGGGATGGTCTCTATGTGTGGACAAACACCAGCACTCAGAGCAAACTCTCTGTTCTCAGCCGTTTGTTTAAGCTGTATGATGAAGATCCGGCAGATCTGGTATTTTATCTCCGGGATGAAAGCGAACTGACTGCCGACGAACCGGGCAGCAGGCATGAACTTCGGAGGCGGTATTGGACATATGCGCTGCCGTTTATCAAAAAGGCTCATGGGAAGGATGGCTCTTTCTCAAATGTCAGTCCGGGCCGGGGAAATTGGATCAATGGTTTCTTCGGTATCAATAGCTTCAGTATTTGCTGTGTGGCAAACTACGATGCGGCTCGTGTGGAAGTTGTTTTCCAAAAAGGTGACAAGGTGGAAAATAAGAAGGCATTTGATGCATTGGTTTCTCACAGAGGCGAAATCGAGAGTGCTTTAGGAGTGCCTTTGACTTGGAATCGAGCAGAGGATAAAAAGGCTTCAAAGATTTACATACAGCTTTCCAACGTCAGCATAGAACATGAGGTGGATTGGCTGCAGATGGCTCGTTTCCACGCAGAGTGGAGCAAGAAATTTTATGAAGTGATTATCCCGTTTATCACCGGTGCGTGAAAACTGCTTGCGGCGCAGGCGCTTGACTGTAAAATGATACTAAGGATTTCAAAGAATTTTATATGCCGAAGAACAAACCGGAGATCGTCAATGTTCCGAAGGCTAATTATATTGCTGTCAGAGGAAAAGGTAATCCGGACATTCTGGATGGGGAGTAACAGCGTGCCATGGCATCCGATTAGAAAGCGGGAAATATTAAATGGAGGTATTTATGTCAAAGAATAAGGAACTAGCAGAATATATTATGGAGCAGCTGTCTGATTTAGGAGATATACGGAATATTCCTATGATGGGCGGATATATTTTTTATTATAAAGAACGGATATTTGGCGGGATTTATGGAAATGGTTTTCTAGTGAAAATTACAGAGGCAAGTAAGAAATGGATGCCGGACAGCGAATCGGAACCGCCGTATGAAGGTGCGAAACCTATGTTGCCGGTAACCATTTTAGAGGATAGAACCGCGCTGCAGAATATGGTGGAAGAAATGTATCTGGAATTGCCAGAGAGAAAGACCAAAAAGAAAAAAACATAATTGTGAAAAGTCACTCAGTTTACGATGGTGTAAATTGGGTGGTTTTTGATTTCACGAGACATTCCCGCCTTCTGCATAAATTATCTATATGCTGTTCCTTGCAATCTCTATAAAATCTCTCGCATACACCGGAAGATATGCCCCTTTGCGGTATGCGATAGAAAGTGTACTGAACACCCCCGTTTCTCCAATGGAAAAACAGGCTGGTTTGTTAAGGAGTTCCAGATTTTTCATATAATTTTCCGGCACGAAACACATTCCGAAGCCTCGCTGGCATAATTTTACACAGGTTACGGTATTTCTGCTTCTTATGGAAACAGAGGGCTGTATGTTATATTGTTCAAACACCTCCAGTGCAATCTGTCCTGTTGTCTGCTCTGGAAAATGAAGCACAAATGGCTCCTTTTCCAATAACTTTAAATCTATCCACGGGTAACCTTCTTTTTCAATTCCCTTGGAAGCCATTGGATGACCGGCAGGCATGACAAGAAGAACCTCTTCTTTTAATAAGGTTTCATATTCCAGCTTTGGATGCGGCTTCGCTTCATTAAAAACCGCAAAGTCCAATTGGTCGTCCAAAAGAAGTCTTTCTTGTATGGCATAGGCTTCTTCCAGAAGATTGACTTTCACTCTGGAATATTTTTCATGGAATGCCTGCATGATCTGAGGTACCATACTGGAGCTTCGCATAAGCGGAAATGCAATATTCAATTCTCCCTCATTATAAGAAGTCAAATCCTGCAATTCTTTCTCCCAGTCCTGATTGACTTCCAATATCTTTTTCGCATACTCCAAGTATCTTCTTCCGAGATAGGTCGGGGTATAATTGTTGCCGCTCCTGCTAAAGAGTTTTCCGTTCATTTCCCGCTCTAATTTTTGCAAATGTTTCGTAAGAGTGGGCTGAGAGATATAAAGCTCATGGGCAGCTTTTGTTAAATTATGATGTTTGGCAATACACAAAACATAGTTTAATTCTGTAAAGTTCATAATCATCACCTATTCCATTTTGGCATAGTTTTTATGGAAAATATGAATTGGACATTCTATTTCTTCTATCATACAATGGCTTTATAAAAAATATCAAGATGTAATCGAAAGAAAAGGAGAGTTTCCAAATGAAAAACTGGATTGAAAAGCAATTCAAGCTGTCAGAGTTCCACACAAATGTGAAAATAGAGTTTCTGGCAGGTATTACTACTTTTGTCACAATGGCATACGTCCTTGCAACCGTTCCCAATATTTTAGGAGGCGCAGGACTTGACAAACATGTAATGCTTACAGCAATGGTACTTCTTATTATCCTTACAAGCTGCGCTATGGCCTTTTATACAAACCGTCCGTTTGCACTTGCGCCGGGGCTTGGAAGCGTAGGTATCGTAGCTTCCATGATTTCCAATGAAGGAATCCCGTCTCCAATCGCAGCAGGCGTTATCTTTTGGAGCGGCATATTATTTATTCTGATTTCTTTTTTAGGGCTGAGAGAAGCGGTTGTCCGCGTAATTCCAGTCAGTTTAAAACAAGCGGTCAGCGCCGGGATCGGTCTTTTTATCGCGCTTTTAGGAGCCAAAAATTGTGGTATTATCATTGCAAATGCAGATAAAAACAATCTTGCCTTTGGAGAACTGACTTCTCCTTCCGTAATGGTTGCAGTCATTGGTTTTATTATACTTCTCGTGATTAAAGTGAGAAATATACCGGGCGGTATGATTTTAACCATTCTCATTACAACTGTGATTGGAATTCCTTTTGGAGTAACAAAATTACCGGAAAGTTTCTTTTCGCTTCCGGCAAACATCGGTGAGCAGTTTTTTAATATTGATTTTATAGGCGCCTTAAACTTTGCGTACATTCCATTTTTAATCGCCTTATTTGTTCCAGACTTCTTTTCTACTTTTGGAACGGTATTAGGTGTCGGTGCAAAAGCTGGCTATCTCGATGAAAACGGCAATCTTCCGGGTATTGACAAATGTTTTAAAGTGGATGCTGTTGCAACAAGCTTCGGCGCATTATTCTGTATGCCGAGCATGACGACTTATCTGGAATCTTCAGCAGGCGTAGAGGCTGGAGGAAAAACCGGGCTTACTACGGTTTTTACAAGCCTGTGCTTTGGACTTGCGTTATTCCTTGCACCGCTTGCACTGATCATTCCTTCTGCCGCAACTGGTCCGGTTCTAATCTTTATCGGAATCAACATGTTAAGCGGTATGAGAAATATTGACTATACAGATATCACGGAATATTTTCCGGCATTTATCTGCGTTACATTTACTATTTTTGCAAATAACATCGCAAACGGAATCTGCGTAGCGCTTCCCGCTTATGTAATTATGAAAATTGCAGCCGGAAAAATCAAAACAATCCAACCAGTCATGTACATACTGGTAGCAGTCTGCCTGCTCTATTTCTATACAATTGTTTAGAGGTAAATATTTATGGAACATGTTTCTTTGCTGATCAAGAATGCAAATGTATTCAACTCGTATTTGAAAAAATTTATTTTGGCAGATATATCTGTCTTAGACGGCAAATTTTATTATATTGACCGTAAACAAAATACAACTTTTCAAGCGGATGAAGTTCTAGACGCCGAAGGTATGTATATGATTCCCGGCTTGACAGATATCCATATGCATATCGAAAGTTCTATGATGACACCTGAGCTGTTTGGAAATTGTCTGGCTGGGTACGGCGTGACTACCATCGTATCTGAACCGCACGAAATGGCAAATGTGAAAGGAGTACGCGGTATTTTGGAAATGATTTCTGCAGCGCAGGGTGCTCCGATTGACATTTTCTACGGTATCCCAAGCAGCGTGCCGTCCACGAATGAAGCGCTGGAAACAACGGGCGGGATCATTGACTGCGCTGCCATGAAGCATCTGCTTGAGGAGAAAGACGTAGTCTGTGTGGGAGAAATCATGAACTATCGGGAAATCATCCGGGAGAACACGCTGGAAATCACAAAATTTCTGGACTATCTGCGCGAAGAATATCCGAATTATGTGATCGAAGGCCACTGCCCTTCTCTTCTGGAACTGGAGCTTGCAAAATTTCTGTATCTTGGAATCAATGGCGACCACACAGAACATACTTTGGAAGAAGTCAAGCAACGCATTGAAAATGGCATGTTTTTTGAGATTCAGCACAAAATGCTGAAACCGGAAGTTTTGGAATACATTGCCGAAAATCAGTTATATGAATATTGCTGCTTCGTTACAGACGACACAATGACGGATGTCCTTTATGAAAAAGGACAGCTCAACTATGTTGTAGAGCAGGCGATCGAGGCCGGATTTCCTCCGGAGCAGGCGATCTACTGCGCAACCTATACTCCATGCCAGCGTATGCACTTGTATGACCGCGGTGTCATCGCACCCGGGAAAATAGCGGATTTCCAGCTGCTTAAAGATCCGGCCGTGTTGAAACCAGCTTATGTATACAAAAATGGGGTAAAGATATTTTCAGCGGAACAAAACGATACAGCATCGGGTAAAGATTACTCGGATAAATATATTTTCCCGGAAGACTTTTACCATAGCGTACAGATTCCGGAAATGAAATTGGAGCATTTTCAGATTCCAGTACCTGCTGATTTTAAGCCGGACTGCACAGAAGCGGTTGTACGCGTTATGGAGATACACTCCAATCGAACCCAGACTTCTGAAAAACTGGTGACGATGCCTGTGAAAAATCAATGTCTGGACTGGCAGAAAAGCGGCTGCCTTCTGGCTATGGTAATTGAACGCCACGGTAAAAACGGAAATATCGGCTATGGATTTATCACAGGAGCCGGATTGAAAACAGGAACTGCTGCCACCACCTATTTCCATGACCACCATAATCTGTTTGTTGTCGGCGGCTGCCCTTCTGATATGCTTGCGGCAGTCAGGCGTCTGAATGAATTACAGGGCGGAATCCTTACCGTCAAAGATGGCAGGATTCTCTCTGAACTGGCGCTTCCGGTCTGCGGTATTCTTTCAGAAAAAGGTGTGGAAGAAACCGCGCTATCTTTGAAAGCAGTCCGTGAAAGCCTTGAAAATTTAGGTTATGAGCATAGAAATCCGATTATGTCTCTCGCAACGCTTGGATTACCGGTAAGTCCCGCGCTGAAGTTAACAGATAAAGGATTAATTGATGTAAATAAGGGTGCGGTTACAGAATTAATTGTACGGTAGTTAAAACTTTTCATAAGAGAGCGTTGCCAAATAAAATATTTGACAAACATACCAACAGTATGATATTCTAATTACATACTATTAGTATGTTGAGGAGATGAGTGTGCTGTGGCGAGAAATAAGCATCCGGAAGAGACAGTAAACCGGATATTGGATGTTGCTTTTCGGTTGTTCATGGAAAAGGGTTATGAATATACTTCCATACAGGATATTATTGATCATCTGGGCGGTCTCAGCAAGGGCGCTATTTATCATCATTTTAAGTCCAAGGAAGATATTTTGGTTGCGGTTACGGAGCGGATGACGGCGGAATCCAATCAGATGCTTGCCGTTATCCGGGATAGATCGGATATTACCGGAAAGGAAAAACTGAAAACTATTTTTAAAGAGTCCATTAATCGGCCTGTGCAGAATGATATTTTTACAGTAGCTCCTAATTTTCATAATAATCCAAAGCTGCTTGCCAGTCTTTTGTATGATACGATAGAGGAGGCGGTTCCTCATTATATTCTTCCGATCATTAAGCAGGGGATCGCGGACGGTTCCATTCGGACAGACTTTCCGGAGCAGCTGGCGGAACTTATTATATTTGTGGCAAATGTCTGGACGAATCCGATGCTGTTTGATAATACGGAGGATGAATGCTATGGTAAATTTATGGTGTTTGGTCAGATGATGGAAGGCTTTGGTCTGGACATCGTAGATGATGAAATGCTGGCAAGACTGCAGGAGCTGGCTGTTATTTATCAGAAAAACAAGTAAAATCTGCTCTGAAAAACGGGCAGATATCTTTTAAGTTAAATACATACCAACGTACGGTATTAAAAAGAACGGAGGACAAAGCTATGAACCAAAAATTGTTTTCAAAAGATTTTACATTAGTTGTAATCGGTCAGATCATCTCGTTGTTTGGCAATGCTGCAATCCGATTTGCTCTGCCGTTGTACCTGTTAAATCTGACGGGATCATCTGCACTTTATGGTACGGTTACTGCCTGCGCGTTTATTCCGGCAGTTTTATTGTCGCCGGTGGGCGGTATCGTTTCTGACAGAGTAAATAAAAGGAATGTCATGGTGATACTGGATTTCTTTACAGCGGCGGTCATCTTGATATTTTACATACTGATGGAAGGGGGAAATCTCATCCTTTTGCTGACCGTTACATTGATGCTTTTATACGGCATTGCAGGTGCATATCAACCCTCTGTGCAGGCAAGTATACCTGTATTGGTCAGTCAGGAACACCTCATGGCGGCAAATTCCATTATCAATACGATCAGTTCCTTTGCGTCTCTGACAGGCCCTGTGCTGGGAGGGATTTTATACAGTGCATACGGGTTGGAGCCGCTGCTTTGGTTATGTATGGTATGCTTTTTGATGTCGGCAGTTATGGAGATATTTATTCACATACCATTTAAAAAATGTAAGTTTGAAAAGAATATATTAAAGGTGGTTAAAGGCGATTTTACAGATAGCATGCGATTTATACGGAAGAAAAAGCCGGTTATTGGAAAGGCATTGCTTGTAATCAGCGGTATCAATCTGTTCCTGTCTGCAATGATTATTGTCGCACTGCCTTATCTTGTGACGGAGATACTGGATCTGGGGGGAGTTTTGGCAAACAGACTTTACGGCTATGCGGAAGGGGCGTTGGCGGCAGGCGGGCTGGCGGGAGGAATCTGCGCTGGTGTGTTTGCAGATAAGCTTGAAGCGAAAAGAGCGGGAAATCTGATCGTTGCTGCGGCGGTATGCGTATTCCCGATGGGAATCGCGCTGCTTTTGTGTTCCTCTGGGATGATAAATTATATTATAATCACTGTATGCTGCTTTGCCATCATGGTATTTTCAACTATTTTTACGGTACAGATGATGAGTTTTGTCCAGATGGAGACTCCGCAGAATCTGATCGGAAAGGTAATCGCAGTAATTCTTACCATCTCTATGTGTTCCCAGCCTTTGGGCAGTGCATTGTACGGCATCTTGTTTGAAGTCTGCAGGGGAGCAGAATTCGGAGTGATTCTATTTGCAGGCAGCGTATCATTTCTGATTGCCGTCAGGACAAGACATATATTTAAAGAGCTTTGAGGGTTGGATAAATTCATTATTTTCGTGTTTGTGAACATGGAAATATATGCGCATTTCTGGTATGATTACAGAAAATAATTATTTTATAAAGGAGTGTCGAGAATGATAAATAAATTACATTTGGCAATGATAGAGTTATATAGCGGGGATGCAGAGAGGATTCAACATTTCTGCAAGGTTCACAGTTATGCGAAGCTTATTGCGGAGACAGAAAATATAGATAAGCAATGTCTGTTTATTCTTGAAGCTGCGGCTCTTACGCATGATATCGGAATTCATTTATGTGAAGAAAAGTATGGAAATTGCAACGGAAAACTGCAAGAAAAAGAAGGGCCTGCAATCGCCGGAAGATTGCTTGGGGAATTAGGTTTTGAAGATGATGCGTCAAAAAGAGTTCAGTATCTGATCGCGCATCATCACACATATGATAATATTGACGGAATAGACTATCAAATACTTGTTGAAGCGGATTTCCTTGTCAATATTATGGAGAATAGTCTGACAAAAGAAGCGGCGCTGAATGCATATCATCATATTTTCAAAACGGAATGCGGCAAGATGATTTGCAAAAAAATGTTTCGTCTTTAGCTGAGAGGCCGCAGCTATAACAGCCCCGCTGAATCTCCAATACCGGAGAGTCCAGAGGGGCTGTTATGTTAAAAACCGCTCGTTTTGCAGAGTTTTTTTAAAGTGTCTTACCTGTCAGCATTTCGTACCCTTGCAGATATTTGTTAATAGTCTTTTCAACAATATCGCCGGGAAGTGTCCAGTCATTGTCCGGGTTAGCTTTCAGCCAGTCTCTTGCAAACTGTTTGTCGAAGGACGGCTGTCCGTGTCCGGCCTCATATCCGTCCGCAGGCCAGAAACGGGAACTGTCAGGGGTGAGCATCTCATCTCCGATCACGATATTGCCAGTCTCATCCAGTCCGAATTCAAATTTGGTGTCTGCGATGATAATGCCTTTCGTTAAAGCGTAATCCGCGCATTTTTTATAGAGAGCGAGAGTGCAGTCGCGAAGTTTTGCGGCATACTCTTCCCCCTTTCCCGGGAAATATTTCTCAAGATGAGCGATACTCTGCTCATAGGAAATGTTCTCGTCATGGTCGCCGATCTCTGCCTTTGTGGACGGCGTATAGATAGGTTCAGGAAGTTTATCTGATTCTTTCAGTCCTTTTGGAAGCGTGATTCCGCACACAGTGCCGTCCTTCTGATAGCTGGCCCAGCCGCTTCCGGTAATATAACCTCGGACGATGCATTCGATCGGCAGCATCTCTAGCTTTTTGCACATCATACTGTTGCCGTCAAAGCGCGGATTCTGAAAGAACTCCGGCATATCCTTCACATCCACGGAAATCATATGGTTCGGCAGGATATCCTTTGTCATATCGAACCAGAATTTAGACATTTGAGTTAGAACGGTTCCCTTTTTCGTCACTTCATTTTTTAAGATCACATCGAAACAACTGATACGGTCAGTAGCGACCATGATCAGGCTGTCGCCGTTATCATAAATCTCACGGACTTTTCCCTCTTTTATAGGTTTCATCTTATACACCTCACTCAATATTTTTGTGTTTTGGATAGATAAAAAGATTTTAGCTTAAAAGCAATATTATTTCAAGCGTTATATGGCTTTATTTTGTGAAAATTGTATTTAATGCGCTCCCATATTTTTTAGTGTCTCGATCAATTCCATGTCGTCTGCCGTCAGCTTGACATTGGAACAATAATTCTTCCCTTCCGGGGCAGTAACGTTTATTTCTACGATAGTGCCTTCTTTCAGTCCGTCTTGCGATACGGCTTTTAAAAACATGGGGAATTTTGGATGGTTTGCGCGGAAACGATCCATGCCGGATTTTAATTGCTGCAGCATGGCGAGCTGATTTAAATTCATATTCATAGCGGATATCTCCTTTATTTTTGATTGACTGCTTCATTTGACGAAATGTAAATGATACAGTACACTATTCATGATACTGAATATTGTGAAAATAGTCAAAGATTTTAGGAGAGAGAACATGGATTTACAGTATGCAAAACAGCAGTTTGAGTCGTATCTTGACAATTATGACAGGGAAGATGATAAAGTGAGACTAAAAATTGCCCATACATATGGCGTAGTGGAGTGCAGCCGTCAGATTACAGAGCGGATGCGGCTTTCTGAGGAAGATAAGGAGCTTGCGCAGCTTATCGGTCTGCTTCATGACATTGGGAGATTCGAACAGGTGAAGCGTTTTGACAGCTTTGAACCGACAGTTATGGATCACGCTGCATTTGGAGTGGAGATTCTTTTTAAAGAGGGCATGATCAGACAGTTTGTGAAAGAGGACAGATGGGATGGCATCATCTGCACTGCGATTGCAAAGCACAGTGACTTTAAGCTGGAGGGGACAGCGGGTGAGAGAGAACTGCTCCATGCGAAAATAATCCGGGATGCGGACAAGCTGGATAACTGCCGGGTGAAGATCGTAGATTCTGTCGAGACTATTATAGGAGTGTCAGCGAAAGAAGCGGGCGGGGAAGAAATCAGCGCAGAAGTGATGGAACAATTTCTGCGGGGAGAATCCATATATTCCCCCGCAAGAAAGACGAAAATGGACTATTGGCTTTCTTATCTGGCGTACTTTTTTGATGTCAACTTTAAAGAGACGCTTGATATCGTGCGGGAGAGACAATATGTGGAAAGGATTATAGACCGGATTCCCTATTCTAATCCGAAGACTATAGAACAGATGGAGAGAGTAAGAAAAATACTTCTGTCATATATTTAGAAAGGGCGATAACTTATGATTTATTTACTGTCTGCAATTGTGAGCAGCGCGCTTGTTTCAATTATGATGCGTTTGAGCGAGAATTATATTAAAAATCATATCAGTATGCTTGCTGTCAATTATATGGCATGTGTCATAGCGGCCGGAATTTATATGCGGACGTCCGGAGTGTCTTTTCAAGCGCAGGGAGAAGGTGCGGGGATAGCCGTAGGACTGGGATTGTTTAACGGATTTTTATATCTTTTTTCTTTTCTCCTTATGCAGATGAGCGTAAGGAGAAACGGCGTTGTACTGTCTACTGTATTTATGAAGCTTGGAGTTTTAGTACCTGCGGCAACGGCGGTCATCTTTTTTGGGGAAATACCTACGGAAGTCCAGCTGTGCGGATTTGTGACGGCGCTGATTGCAATCGTGCTGATCCATTTAGAAAAGAATCAGCCGGATATTACATTTAAAGCCGGACTGATCCTGCTTTTGACAGCGGGCGGCAGCGGGGATGCAATGGCAAAAATATATGAGGAGTTGGGAAGCGCGGAGCTGGAAGAGCATTTTCTTTTTTATACGTTCATTGCGGCGCTTGTGTTGTGTGCTGCGCTGACACTGGGGAAAAAGCAGCGTTTGACAAAAGAGGATCTTCTATTTGGGATATTGATCGGAATTCCCAATTACTATTCCGCCAGATTTTTACTAAAATCCCTTTCCTTCGTGCCGGCGGTGGTGGCGTATCCTACATACAGTGTCGCAGCGATCGTGCTTGTTACCGTGGCGGGCGTTATCCTGTTCCATGAGAAAATGAACGGCAGACGAAAGGCCGCTATAGCTATGGTGCTGGCTGCGCTGCTGCTTTTGAATATATAAACGGTGAAGTCTGAGTGTCAAATCTTTTTGCGTACTTTACATTTATGATTTTAAAACGTACAATAATAAAAGACACATGCATCTAAAAGATTTTTCTTGGGGATTTTATTACTAAATGCAGAATTAGAGAGACAAAAAGGAGGCCGGAGATGTTTCACTTATTTAAAGCAAAGGAACCTAAACGCCTGACATACGATAAAGCGACGAAAAATCCTGTCATCCGCTGCAGTATCTGTACCGGAGAACAGGTGGCGGGCTTTAAAGATCTGCATACCGGAAAGTTTTCAGATATCATGCTCATCCGGAATGAGAAGGATCTTAAGGAGTTTATGGACATGTGTGAAATAACAGAGATTGAGAAGGAGATTTGATTTATGAACAGTATTTTTCACAGAACAAGTGTCAGGCAATATCAGGACAGGCCGGTAGAGAAAGAGAAAGTTGAATTGATGCTGCGGGCGGCGATGGCGGCTCCGTCGGCTATGAATCAGCAGCCGTGGGAATATTACGTGGTGACAAGGCGCGAGATGATCGAGAGGTTATCGGAAAGTACGCCCTATACGGGGTGTGCGAAGGAAGCGCCTTTGGTGTTTGCGGCGTGTTACCGCAAAGAATGTCTGCGCCCTATGTTTGCGCAGATTGATATGAGCGCTTCGGTGGAAAACCTTCTGCTGGAAGCAGATGAGCTGGGGCTTGGAGCAGTGTGGATGGGAATTGCCCCGATCGAAGACCGGATGGAGCTTGTGAAGAAGATCGTGGGGATCCCTAATGAACTGGAAGTTTTTGCGCTGATCGCGTGCGGATATCCCCTTAAGGAGCAGGCGCAGCAGGACAGGTATGAAGAATCCCGGGTTCATTACATTGAGTAAAAAGAGCATAGAATCGGAGAGGGTGCCGCGAAATGCAGAATCTCAAGCATTTTGCAACACCCTCAGTAAAAATGTAAAATCTCTTAACCTTCAATATCTGAATTATATTTGAATTAAGCTGTCTGATTTATAGGTTCGGCAAACCCTATAGATAACTTCTTAGATCTTTACACAGTTTTTCCTCGATGGATATCAGCTTTTTGCACAGTCCTTTGGAAGTGTTGTCCGCCTGTGTGTATTGATTCAGGTACTTGTTCAGTGTTTTTACGCCCATATCACATCCGTCCGTGATCAGGTCCGCGATTGTGGCGTCGCTGTCGTCGAGTCCCATCTTCACATTTGTTTTAAGCCATGACATTCCTTTTGCCATAGGAGAAGGTTCTTTGTAGTCGCTTCCGTGCTGTATTAACAGCGTATGGATCTCGTTGCCCAATGTGCGGTGTTCTTCCTTGCTCTGCTCAAGGATCTTCTTAAGCTTCGCATCCTTGGTTTTTTCTAATATTTCATCAATAGATACAACAGCCATGTTCGTTCCGGCATCGCATTCTTTCAGTAATTCGACCGTATCATTCATTTCCATAAAATACCTCCGTAACAGTTTTGTCCTTTAGTATGTTCCGTAACTGAAAGTATTATACAAAAATTAAATCAGAATTCAGACATCAGAAGCAGCCAATTCGCTCGCCACCACCGCATGATCTGCCAGTATCCCATGCCGCCCAGACCATATTCTTTGATCAGGTTGAATTTTGCTTGTATGCTCCTGACATCTTCAAACCATACTTCGTGGGGAATATTGTTGCGGACATAATTAAAATAAGGGGACATGGAAGTTTCATCAAAATAAATTTCGGCATTGTTTCTGATGGCAATCTGTACGGCTTCCACATTTCCGATTGTAGTTGCTACGGTATGCCCCCGCTCAAAAGGAAGGGGCCAGTCATAGCCGTAGTTTGGGATGCCAAGATGAATTTTTTCGGCAGGTATTTCGGTTATGGCATAGTCTACAACCCGCCGTACCATATTAATGGGCGCCACAGCCATGTTAGGACCGTATTTGTATCCCCATTCATAAGTCATGAGAAGAACGTAATCAGCGGCCGCGCCTAAGGCTGCATAATCTTTGCCTTCATATAAAAGTCCGGGCTGGTCTGCCGAGGTTTTAGGCGCAAGGGCAACGGAAACGGTAAAACCATAGGGGTGAAGCGTGTCGGCAAGCTCTCTTACGAAGGAGGAAAAAAGATCTCTGTCAGCGGCTTGTATAAATTCAAAATCCACATCGATTCCGGCATAGCCTTTTTCCCGCATAGTGGTCAGAATCTGCTGAAAGAGGTTCGCTTTATAAGCATCATTGCGGACGACAGAAGAGATCAGATTGTTATTGAACTGTCCAGAGGCATCGAGAGGAGTCAGTGTAAGAATCGGTCTGGTATCTGCCGTCCATGCGGCAGAGATCATCCAGTTGTCGTCATTGGACGGATAGATGAGATCTCCCTCCATAGAAAATCCGTAGGAGAATACGGAAAGCTCCGTAAGAAAGGGGAGAGTTTCGTTAAGAACCCAGCTGCTGATATAAGTATAGGCATAACCATTTGTCTGTATACTAGGTTTTCCGGATGGGACTGGCTCATCTGCAATAAAAAGAGCCTGACCGATCGTAAGGGCATAAGGGTATATAAGCTGGTTGTCATAGATAATAGAATCGGCGCCAACCCCGTAGGAAACAGCGATAGAATCTACGGTATCTCCGGCAGTTACAGTATAAATAGCCATATGTACCTCGAAATAATATATTTTTTTTAATATATGTATACAGAAGACTGGAAATGACTTGACCATCCATTTGCCGGCATGATAAAGTGAGAAAGTAGAATTTTATAGATCAAAAGAGGAATTGAAAACTGGGGGAAAAGATATGAAGAAAAGTAATCCGGCAGCTTTGCTGCCAATTGGTGTATTTTTAATCTTGTATTTGGGACTTGGCATTCTGTTTGAATACGTATTGAAAATTCCGATGGGATTTTACAATATTCCGATCGTAGTTGCATTTTTGGCGGCGATCTTGGTGGCGTGTCTCCAGAACAGAGAAGTGAAGTTTGATGATAAGCTGGGAATCATGGCGCAGGGACTGGCGGATAAGAATATTATCACGATGCTTCTGATCTTTCTGACGGCAGGCGCATTTGTGGGAGTTGTAGGAAGGAGCAGTGCAGAGAGCGTTGCTTACTTTATGCTTTCGCTTATACCGGCCAGATTCGCGGTAGCGGTGTTGTTTGTAGTAGCCTGTTTTGTGTCCACAGCCATGGGAACGTCGGTGGGAACGATTACGCTTATCACCCCCATTGCGGTGACAGTGGCGCAAGCCTCCGGTTTTAGCCTGCCGCTTTGTATCGGTTCGGTTATGGGAGGGGCAATGTTCGGGGATAACCTTTCTTTTATCTCAGATACGACAATTGCGGCCTGTAACGGACAGGGCTGCGCTATGAAAGACAAGTTCCGGGAGAATTTCGGGATCGCGTTTCCGGCGGCAGTTGTTACGCTGATTCTGATTCTTGTATTGTCATTGCGCACAGATTTGAGCGGGACAGTGGCTCAGGAGTATAATCTGATACAGATCATCCCATATGTCCTTGTGCTGGCAGGGGGAATCGTAGGGATCAATGTGTTTGTCGTACTTTTGATCGGAATTATATCTGGTTCGCTTATTATGCTTGCAACCGGCCAGACTGCGCCGACAGATCTCCTTGCCAATATGGGTTCCGGTGTATCCGGAATGTTTGAGACCTGCATGGTTGCTGTTCTCGTAGCGGCAATGTGCGCTTTGATTCGCGAATATGGCGGGTTTGAGGCGCTTCTTTCAGCAATCCGGCACATTTTCAAAGGGAGAAGAGGCGGACAGTTGGGTATGGGACTTCTCGTATGCGCGATGGACGTTGCGACGGCCAATAATACAGTAGCAATTGTTATGGCTAATCCCATCGCAAAAGAGATGGCGCAGGAATATGGGGTAACTTCAAAAAAGACAGCGTCCTTGCTTGACACCTTTTCCTGTATCTCTCAGGGAGCGATCCCCTACGGCGCACAGATGCTGGTAGCTATATCCGCAGCCAGCGAACTGGGATATGGAATAACAGCCTTCGATATCATTCCGAACCTGTTTTATCCGGGGCTGCTGCTCATTAGTTCGCTTGTATTTATCTTTGTAGTACCGCAGAAAGATCCTAATGAATCTGACAGGCAGATTTAAGAATACGTAAAAATTTTGAAAGCAGTTTCGAGGGTTTTGAGACGGAAACCGTGTAATGTTGACTTCCGAAATAGATAATGTTAAAATTAACTTCATCAAATAAAAGCGTTAAAGGGGTAAAGTACAATGCCGATTACAGAGATTTTAGAGGAAAACTGCAGAAAATACGGAGAGGATATCTGTCTGGTAGAGATTAATCCGCAGCTCAAGGAAGACCGGAGAATTACATGGAAAGAATATTCATTGATGGAGCCGACTCCATTTGTTCATTATCGCAGAGAGATCACGTGGAATGTATTTAATGAGAAAGCGAACCGCTTTGCCAATCTTCTTTTGAGCCGGGGTGTGAAAAAGGGGGACAAGGTGGCGATTCTGCTGATGAATTGTTTGGAATGGCTGCCGATCTATTTTGGGATATTGAAGACGGGAGCGTTGGCTGTTCCGCTCAATTTCAGATACTCGTCGGATGAAATTGAATACTGCCTGAATCTTTCGGAGTCCGATGTACTGGTTTTTGGACCGGAATTTATCGGGCGTGTGGAAGAGATAGCAGATTCTATTTCAAAGAATAGGCTGATTTTTTACGTGGGAGACGGTTGTCCGTCGTTTGCGGAGAGTTATGCACAGCAGTCTGCGAATTGTTCTTGCCAGTCGCCGGATATTGTGCTGCGTGATGTGGATGATGCGGCGATTTATTTTTCATCAGGGACAACCGGATTCCCGAAGGCGATTTTACATAATCATGAAAGTCTGATGCATTCGTGCAAGGTTGAACAGAGTCATCACAGGCAGACAAAGGATGATATTTTCCTTTGTATTCCGCCGTTGTACCATACAGGAGCGAAGATGCACTGGTTCGGAAGCTTCCTGACGGGAAGCAAGGGAGTTCTTCTGAAGGGTACGACACCGGAGATTATTCTGGACGCGGTGTCTAAGGAAAAGTGTACGATCGTGTGGCTTCTTGTTCCGTGGGCGCAGGATATCTTGGACGCGTTGGATCGTGGGGATGTGAAACTTACCGATTATGAGCTGAGCCAGTGGAGGCTCATGCATATCGGCGCGCAGCCAGTACCGCCAAGTCTGATCAAGCGATGGAGAGAATATTTTCCGAATCATAAATATGATACTAATTATGGACTCAGTGAGTCTATCGGGCCGGGCGCTGTACATCTGGGGATTGAAAATATACATAAAGTGGGAGCTATCGGAAAGGCGGGCTATGGCTGGAGAACACGGATTGTAGATGAAAATGGACAGGATGTGGACAGGGGAAGCGTAGGCGAGCTGATTCTTAAAGGCCCCGGAGTCATGACCTGTTACTACAATGATGAGAAAGCCACGGGCGAAGTTCTGAAAGACGGATGGCTCTATACCGGCGATATGGCGCGGGAAGATGAAGATGGATTTATCTTTCTGGTAGACCGTAAGAAAGATGTCATTATCAGCGGCGGTGAGAATATATATCCGGTACAGATCGAAGACTTTATGCGCGCTCATGAGGCCATAAAGGATGTGGCTGTCATCGGACTGCCCGACAAGAGACTTGGAGAGATATCAGCGGCGATTGTAGAGATAAAGGAAGGATATACATGCACGGAGGAAAATTTGGAACAGTTCTGTAAGAAGCTTCCGCGTTACAAGCGTCCGCATAAATATATTTTTGCGGAGGTTCCGCGCAATGCGACGGGTAAGATTGAGAAGCCGAAGCTTCGTGAAATTTACTGCGGCGACCGTCTGGTAGAGATGCAGAACCGGGGCTAACGGTCAATGTTACTGCAATGGCAGATAACTTGTACGATCTCGTCTACGGACTCTTGTTTGCCGCCGGCTTCCCATTTTAAAAAGACATTCAGAAGCGCTCCGCCGTAGTAGTGCAGTTCATAGGCAGAGCGCGGATAAACAGGAGCGACCAGTTTAGTGAGATACTCATCGATGGCATGGAGCATCAGAGAGTGGAGGTTTGCATTGGCCAGAGTGAGAAAGAATATGGCATACTGATCAAAGAATAAAAAGGCATGGCGGATGTGCGCAGCGTCATAGAAGGTTTCTATGCCGATGGAACGGTTGCACTCCTCCAGATACAGTTCGATGATCTCGTGAAGATAGCTGTTGAGGGCCTCTGTTTTTGACTGGAAATAATGATAGAAGGTCATGCGGGATACGCCTGCTTTTTTGACAATATCTGAAATAGTAATATCTTCGAAAAGTTTGGTCTGCATTAAAGCGATAATCGATTCACCGATGCATTGTCTGGTGAATCGGTTTCTTTTTGTAAAATTTTTCCCTAAAATGCTTTTCATCAAAGAAACATCATGTTTCATGGTTTTACTCCTAAAAGTTTACATATTGTGCTTATCTGTAAATTGTATCATAGAAGGCGGTGAGATACAATAATAAGTAGTAATAAAAACTACATGTAAAATTTGCGGCGATATATTCGAACTTAAAGGAGAAAATTATGGGAGAGATTATTTTACTCGCTGAGACGGGATCAGATATTACAAAAGAAGTGGCTGAAAAATATAATATATACATCGTGCCGATGCATGTGTCTTTCGGAGAGGAGACGAAGGATGATGCTACATTTCCGGCAGAAGAGGTGTGCGAATTCTATGAGAAAACGGGAAAGCTTCCTAAGACAAGCGGAAGCGTTCCGGAGGATTTTGAAAAAATATTTGACCGCATCCATATGGAATATCCGGACGGACAAATCCTGTATCTGGCATATTCATCGGTGACGACCTGTTCCTATCAAAGCGGGCAGATTGCGGCGGAGGGAAGAGATTATGTTACCAGCATTGATACGAAGCATGTATCGGTGGGACAGTATGTGGTTGTGGTTACGATGGCGAAGCTTCTCCGGGAGCATCCGGAGTGGACGGTTAAGGAGGCGGCAAAAAAGGCAAAGGAAGTATCTGAAAGCGTCCGGATGTGCTTTGTGCCGGATAAACTGGAATTTTTACGGGCGGGAGGAAGAGTGAGTAATGCGGTAGCGCTCTGCGGTGCGCTGTTAAAGATTCATCCCCAGATCGATATTTTAGATGGCTACCTGAAGGCAACGAAAAAGCACAGAGGAAGCATGAAGAAGGTTGTCGGGAAGCTGACTGCGGATTATATCAGGGAGCAAGGGCTTGATTTAGATGAAATCTGGCTGATCTGTTCGCCCCGCATGTCAGATGAAGTAAGAGAAAATGCCGAGGAAGCAGCGCTGCGATGCGGGGCAAAGAAAGTAACATGGGTACAGACGGGGGGAGTTATTACGACACACGGAGGCCCCGGAGCATTCGGAGTAGTTGGAATTTCCGGAAAAATATGATATGGGAGCGGTTAATGATGGAAAATATACATTCAATGATGGAACTTGGAGGGGAATTAGACATTAAGTTTGAGGAGCTGGTTGATAACTGTATGCGATCCGGCGCTATAGACCAGAATCTTTATCTGGAATATGATGTGAAGCGGGGACTTCGTGATTCGAATGGAAAAGGCGTTCTGACAGGACTTACCGAGATTTCAGATGTTGTAGCGATGAAGAGAGTAAATGGAAGGTCTTACCCGATAGAAGGAGAACTTTTTTATCAGGGAGTTAACGTAAAAGATATTGTCAGCGCCGGGGACAGGGAGCGTTTTTTGTTTGAAGAGGCGACTTATCTGCTTCTTTTCGGCAGGCTTCCGGGAAATGATGAGTTTGAAAGTTTTATCAAGATACTGGGAGGCTTGCGGGAGCTCTCCGGGCAGTTTGTCAGAGATGTAGTCATGAAAGCGCCTCCGGCTAATATCATGAATGCTCTGCAGAAATGTATTGTGTTGTTATATTCATATGATGCAAGCCCGGATGATATTTCCGTATCGAATGTACTGAGGCAGTCTTTGCAGCTCATTGCGAAAATGCCTATGATGAGTGTATATGCTTATTATGCGTACCGGATGTTTCATTTTGATAAAACGTTGATGGTGCGTCCGCCGAAGCCGGAACTTTCTACGGCGGAAAATATTCTATACATGCTCCGCAAGGATGGAAAATATACGGAACTTGAAGCAAAGGTGCTCGATATCGCTCTTGTGCTTCATGCAGATCACGGCGGCGGTAATAACAGTACTTTTACCAATCATGTGGTGACAAGTTCGGGAACAGATACTTATTCCGCAGTGGCAGCGTCCATGTCTTCTCTGAAGGGGCCCCGCCACGGCGGCGCGAACCTGAAGGTTATGCAGATGTTTGATGATCTGAAGGCGAACTGCCCGGACATTACAGATGAGAACGCTGTGACGGATTATTTGGTGAAAGTACTGGATAAAGAAGCATTTGACAAAGCAGGGCTGATCTATGGCATGGGGCACGCAGTTTATACTGTTTCAGATCCGAGAGAAGTTATACTAAAAGATTATGCACGGAGGCTCTCCGTAGCGAAAGGAATGGGAGAGGAATTCGCGCTTTATAATATGGTTGAGGATATCTCCTCGAAGCTTCTGATGGAGAGAAGAAGGCTGTTTAAGCCAATCTGCGCAAATGTGGATTTTTACAGCGGGCTTGTATATTCTATGCTTGGAATTCCGACGGAGCTGTTCACGCCGATTTTTGCTGTATCAAGAATCTCCGGCTGGAGCGCGCACAGGCTTGAGGAACTGGTAAATAAGGGGAAGATCATCCGCCCGGCATACAAATATGTGGGGCATCATGTAGACTATCAGGAACTCTGCAAGAGAGAGTAGATGATGTGGCCGGACAGTTCATAAAATCAATATATTGGATTGCTATATATAGAAAAAAACAATAAGTGGATCAGTTTATAATCAATATCAATTGGACATCGAATTCGTATAAGTTCATAATGTAAGAGTAGTTATAATGAGTTACTCAAAAGAGAAAGAGAGGAAAGTTACATGAATTTGTATGATTCAAAGAAGAAACTTGCGGCGGCAGGAATCCTCTGCGGAGTTGTCGCGGCCATCCTTGCGTATTTCGGTAATCCGGCTAATATGGCTTTTTGTATTGCGTGTTTTGTGCGTGATATGGCAGGCGCATTGGGAATGCATCAGGCGGAAGTAGTGCAGTATGCAAGACCAGAGATCGTAGGGTTGGTATTGGGTGCATTCCTGATTTCAGCAGTGACAAAGGAATACCGCTCAACAGCAGGCTCATCACCGATGATCCGATTTGTTCTGGGCATGGTAATCATGATCGGTTCACTTGTATTCTTAGGCTGCCCGCTTCGTATGGTTATCCGTATGTCCGCGGGAGATTTTAACGCATGGGTTGCACTGATAGGATTTATTCTTGGCGTTGCGACGGGCACATTTGCATTAAAACAGGGCTTCAGTCTTGGCCGTTCCCATGATACAGGGAAGAAAAGCGGAACAGTGCTGCCGTTTCTTTTAGTCGGCGTACTTGTACTTGCGGCTTTGGGACTGCTGAAAGCAAGCGAGGCAGGACCGGGAAGTATGCATGCGCCGATCATCTTATCTCTGCTTGGCGGCCTTGTATTCGGCGCGCTTGCACAGAAGTCAAGAATGTGTTTTGCTGGCGGTATCCGTGACGTGATCCTTATGAAGAATTTTGATCTTCTGACAGTAATCGGCGGAGTATTTGTTGTAATGCTGATATTTAACATTGCGACAGGAAGATTTGTTCCGGGATTTGATACACCGGGAATCATCGCGCACTCCAATCATCTTTGGAATATCCTTGGCATGTACGCAGTTGGGTTTGCAGCAGTGCTGGCAGGAGGCTGTCCGCTTCGTCAGTTGATTTTGGCAGGTCAGGGTTCATCGGATGCGGCAGTGACGGTTCTTGGATTATTCGTCGGCGCAGCTCTTTGCCATAATTTAGGACTTGCGTCAAGCGGAACAGCGCTTAACGCAGAGACGAGCGAGGTCGTAGCAGGAGCAGCGACACCGGCGGGAAAAGCGGCGGTAATCATCTGTATTATTGTATGTTTTATCATCGCATTCACAAATAAACGAGAAAATGTAAAATAGGAGGACTTTGGATTATGAAAGAAGTAGATGCAAGAGGTCTTTCCTGCCCGGAGCCGATTATGCTGACGGCGGAAGCTTTAAAGGGAGCTGATGGGCCGGTAAAAGTATTAGTTAGTGAGCCGCACCAGAGAACCAATGTGGAAAAGCTGGCAAAAGACCGCGGCAGAAAGACAGCGACAAAAGAGATTGATACAGGATTTGAGATTATAATTGAATAATTCTTAACATTGACTGCCAGACTTGATGTCTGGCAGCTTTTGCGTTATAATACTTCAATGGATAAAATGGAGTATAAAACAAAAGAAAAGGGGATATTATGGCTGACTTTTTATACGTAGTTGTTAAGATGATTGCAGTGATCCATGATATGATCATGACATGGAACGATAGCTTCGAGACGGTTTTTTCGGATAAAGAGCTGCATTTTCTTGTGATTGGATTTCTCGGTATGGGGATGCTCTTTGTCATCTATCCGTTGTTTAAGCTTTTGAGCGAGAATCATGTGCTGGTAATTGCGTGGATCTATGTGTTTACAGTAATTATCGTGATCGTATTTGCCATTGAGATCGGGCAGGGAATTACAGGAACAGGAACAATGGATTTTGATGATATCGTAGCAGGTGTTGCAGGGTTTATGGCGATGTTTATCGCGTTTGTGATCGTACGCGCGGCGGTGCTGGGAATATTCAAGCTGATTCGTTCTTTATTCGGTGGCAGCGGCAAAAGTAAGGGAAGACGAAGAAGGGACGATTACGACGACTATGATGATTATGATTATTAATCTATAATTTTTTGTTGTAACCCCGCTGAGGGTAGGATATACTGATAACGGAAAAAGAGCAGATAGAATGGAGATTTTTATGGAAGAAAAAGTGTTGGCGGTTGTGGCAGGAGAAGACATTACAGAGAGGGAGCTTAATGATTTTATGGAGAATGTTCCGCAGGATCAGCAGGCTTACCGGGCAAATCCGCAGTTTAAACATCAGTGTCTGGAACAGTTGATCGCGCTTCGTATGTTTACAAAGCTGGGCGAAGAGGAAAAACTGGAGGAGACGCAGGAATTCAAGGATATCATGGAAGGTGCGAGAAAAGATATTCTGGCGCAGATGATGGTTTCCATGATAATTAAGGATATTGCTGTAACAGATGATGAAGCAGAGAACTATTATGAGTCCAATAAGGCGCAATTTTCCAAAGGCGTGTCTGTACGTGCAAAGCATATCTTAACAGATACGGAAGAAAAGTGCGAGGAGGTTCTCGCTGCGGTTTTAAATGGCGAAAAGAGTTTTGAGGATGCTGCAAAAGAATATTCTTCTTGTCCATCCGGGCAAAGAGGCGGGGACCTTGGCGAATTTGGAAAAGGACAGATGGTGCCTGAATTTGAGAAAGCGGCATTCGGCGCTGAGATTGGAAAGGTCATCGGACCTGTTAAGACGAGCTTTGGATATCATCTGATTAAAGTGGAGGGAAAGAGCGAGGCGAAAGAGACACCCTATGCAGATGTAAAGGAGTCTATCAAAGCTAATCTTCTTCAGCAGAAACAGAATGCTGCCTATAATGCAAAGGTGAAAGAGCTGAAAGAAAAATACGTTCAAAAATAACAATGAAAAATATTGTATTAGGAATATTGGCACATGTAGATGCGGGAAAGACGACACTTTCTGAAAGTATCCTGTATCTGACGGGAAAGATCAGGAAACCCGGGCGTGTAGATCACGGGGATGCCTTTTTGGATAATTTTGAGCTAGAGAGAGCACGCGGCATTACGATTTTTTCAAAGCAGGCGGTATTTGATGTGGAAAATCTGCATGTGACGCTCTTAGACACGCCGGGGCATGTGGATTTTTCTACTGAGATGGAGAGGACGCTCAGAGTGCTCGACGCGGCGGTTCTGGTGATCAGTGCGGCGGATGGTGTGCAGGGGCATACCCGTACTTTATGGAAACTTCTGAGATTATACGGGATACCTGTGTTTCTGTTTATTAACAAGATGGATCAGGAAGGTGCAGACAAATGTATGCTTCTTGAGGAATTGTGCCGCAGCCTTGATGAAGGCTGCGTCTCTTTTGATGAGAAGAAGGCTGTGCTGTATGAAAATCTGGCTATGTGCGATGAAGAAGCCATGGATGAGTATCTTGCGATGGAAACACTGAAAAAAGAGTCGATCGGGAGAATGATCAGAGAGAGAAAAGTATTTCCATGCTTTTTTGGATCTGCGCTGAGACTTCAGGGAATACAGGAGTTTTTGGATGGGATTTCTGATTTCGCAGGCTTTTGTACCGGAGATGTGACAGAGGATGTTGCGGAGAATATATCGGAAAAGATGTCGGAGAGCAAGGAGAAGTTTGGCGCGCGGGTATTTAAGATATCCCGAGATCCGCAGGGAAACCGTCTTACGCATCTGAAGGTGACGGGCGGAGCACTTCGGGTGAGGGACGTTTTGACAGAGGATGAAAAGGTAAGTCAGATCCGGATATATTCAGGAGAAAAGTTTGAGACAGTTACGGAGGCCAGAACGGGTATAGTCTGCGCTGTCACAGGAATTGACAGCACGTATGCAGGAGAAGGAATCGGAGCAGAAGGCGAGTCAGAAAAGCCTGTTTTAGAACCGGTATTAAACTATCAGGTTATTCTGCCAGAGGGCTGTGATGTGCATGCGATGCTAAGAAATCTGCGGCAGCTTGAAGAGGAAGATCCGATGCTTAAGATTGTCTGGAACGAGGAACTTTCAGAGATTCATGTCCGGCTTATGGGAGAAGTCCAGACAGAGATATTAAAGAGCCTGATTCTGGAACGTTTTGGTATATCGGTAGAGTTTGGGACAGGCAATATCGTATATAAAGAGACGATAAAGACAACTGTGGAGGGGGTAGGGCATTTTGAACCCCTCAGACATTATGCGGAGGTACACCTGATTCTGGAGCCGGGAGAGCGGGGGAGCGGACTTATCTTTGAGACAGCATGCAGCGAGGATGCTCTTGATAAGAACTGGCAAAGGCTGATTCTCACACATTTGGCAGAAAAACAGCATCGGGGAGTGCTGACAGGTTCTATGATCACGGATATGAAGATAACACTGGCGGCAGGCCGCGCCCATCTAAAGCATACAGAGGGCGGCGATTTCAGGCAGTCAACATACCGTGCGGTGCGTCAGGGACTTATGCAGGCGGAAAGCGTGCTGTTAGAGCCATATTATATGTTCCGTATTGAAGTTCCCGCAGAGATGATGGGGCGGGTGATGACGGACATTCAGAGAATGAGCGGAGATATGGGGGAACCGGAGACTGACGGGGATATGACAGTATTTACCGGAAGCGCGCCGGTGGCAGCGATGCGCGACTACCAGAAGGAGATTTTGATCTATACGAAGGGAAGAGGACGGGTATCCTATGAATTTAAAGGCTATGAGCCGTGTCACAATCCGGAAGAGATTATTGGGATGACAGGCTATGAACCGGATAGGGATATGGAAAATCCGTCGGGTTCTGTCTTCTGCGCGCACGGAGCAGGCTTTTATGTGCCGTGGAATGAAGTGCAGGAGCATATGCATATAGAAAGTCAGCTGAAAGGCTGGCTTAAGGAAGACTTGGATGAACCGGGGTCGGAAATATCAGGAAGAGGAAGCGCGGCAAAGCACCTTTCAGGCGGAAAAGAAGCGCCTCAGATGCATTCCTTAAGCAGGAAAGAAGAAAAGGAACTGGAAGACATATTTATCCGGACGTACGGTAAATATGAGTCGAGAGCTTACACTTCGTCAAAGACAGTATCTTCGCCGACGGATCAGAGACATAAAAAGAAAGAAAGGCCTTTAAAAGAATATCTTCTTGTGGACGGATATAATGTTATCTTTGCATGGGAGGATTTGAAAGAACTGGCAAAGGACAATATTGAAGGAGCAAGAGGAAAACTCATGGATATTCTCTGCAACTATCAGGGATTTAAAAAATGTGCTGTGATCCTTGTATTCGACGCTTACAAGGTGGATGGATCTGCGCTGGAAATCCAGAAGTACCACAATATCCATGTGGTCTATACGAAAGAGGCTGAGACTGCAGATCAGTATATTGAAAAAGTGGTGCATGAGATTGGGCGGAAGTATCATGTGACGGTGGTCACATCAGACGGAGTAGAGCAAGTGGTGACGCTGGGGCAGGGAGGAACGTTGATTTCCGCGAGGGAGTTCCTTGAAGAAGTAGAGCTTGTAAGAAAACAGATAGAAGAAGAGTATGGAAAATCTGAAGGGAAACCCAAAAGTTATCTTTTCGACTCTATGGGGGCGGAACTAAAAAAAGAGATGGAAGAGGTGCGGCTTGGGAAGAAGGAATTCGGGAAAAAAGTATGAGAAAAGCAGTTTATTTGCTCCCGGTATTGTCGGGGATTATGTGGGGCTCGGGCGGGATTTTTGTGAGGATACTTACGGAGCTTGGAATGGACGGGTATACGATTGTGTTCTCCAGACTGGCTGTAGCAGTATGTATAACAGCGGTTGTGATCTGCCTTTATGACAGGAGGCTGTTCCGTATAAAACCAAAAGAGATATGGATCTTTGCGCTTGGCGGATTTTCGGGGATTCTTGGTGTCATGCTTGCCTATAATGCGGCGATCAAGCAGGTAACATTATCTCTGGCGGCAGTGCTTCTCAGTATGTCGCCTGTATTTGTATTGGTGTTGGCGGCAGTATTTTTTGGTGAGAAGATAACGATAAAAAAGCTTGGATGTATGGCGCTTGCGCTGACGGGATGTATACTGGTGAGCGGAGTTTTGGAAGATGGTTCTGGAATGAAATGGTCGGCTGCGGGAATAGTTTTTGGCGTGCTGGCAGCATTTTTCTATGCGGTGTATAGTTTGGTAAGTAAGGAGTCTGTAAAAAGGAAGTATCATGCATTCACAATGATATTTTACAGTATGCTTATCAGCGGAGCCGCCCTTATTCCGGTGACAGACTGGGAGTGTATCTACACAACAGTATCAGACGGCGGAGCAAAGATGACGCTATTCATGCTTGCCAATGCAGTGATTGCTTCGGTGCTGCCTTATATGTTCTATACACTGTCGCTTGAATTTATGGAAGCGGGAAAAGCATCCATATTAGCGGCAGGAGAGCCGGTGGCGGCTATGGTGTTCGGTTTTTTGTTTTTCTCGGAAAAGCCGACGGCACTGGCGGTTATAGGGCTGGTGCTTACAACGGCAGCGTTGATGATCTTTAGCAGACCGGAGCGCGAAAAAGATTAAGAAGGAGAAGGATTATGGAGAATAGAAAATTATCATGTGCAGACTGCGTGGTAACAAATTGTAATAAGATGGATAAGGCATATCCTGCCTTTTGTCTTACGACCAATATGGATGAGGCAGTGAAAAAAGAGGCGATGGATACATACAATGAGGAGGGTAATCTGAAGGTTATGCAGACGGCCGCCGAGGTAGAGCATGAAGGCTATTTGCAGTGGTGCAGAGTGCGGGAGATTATTGAATTTGCCAAGAAGATGGGTTATAAAAAGCTTGGAATAGCAACCTGTGTAGGTCTGATACGAGAGACAAGGCTGCTGACAGACATTCTCAGGAGCCATGGTTTTGAAGTGTTCGGAATTGCCTGTAAAGCAGGGACGGTGCCAAAAGCGGAGATGGGTATTGATAAATCTTGCTGCGATGTGGGAGTCAATATGTGCAATCCGATTCTTCAGGCGAAAATGCTCAATAAAGAGAAGACAGAGATGAATATAGTTATGGGGCTCTGCGTAGGGCATGACAGCTTATTTTACAAGTACTCGGATGCGCTGGTAACAACGCTGATCGCGAAGGACAGAGTGATGGGACACAATCCGGCGGCGGCGCTTTATACGAGTAATTCTTATTACAAAGGTTTGAAGAAAAATCAGTGAACAATTTAGTAAGAAGACTTTTCCTAATCAGAAAAGTCTTCTTTATGGTCTATCAGTTGTTTTTCGTTGTAAAGGACAGCAGTTGCCCGGTATGTCCGGTAATTTTTCGGACTCATCTCGAATTTTTTCTTAAATGCTTTTGAGAAGGCAAGCTGATCCTCATATCCGACCGCACGGGAGATCTCTTTGATCGTATCGTTCGTGCTGACAAGAAGATTCGCAGCTTTGTGCATCCGGTAATCAATCAGGAATTTCTGTATGGATATTCCAAGCTCTTTCTGGAATACATGGTTCAGATAAGCGCGGCTGATACCGATATGTCCGGCTATATCCGACACATTGATCCCATCCTTGTAATAGATCTTAATATGCTCGACTGCAAGCTCCATATAGACATTGGAACCGTAATTATGGCTTTCAGGCGAATGCTTATGACGAAGCAAAGTGCGGTTGTCGATCAGTCTGGAAAACAACATAAGCATCCATGCTTCTCTGCGCAGATCGTCTGCGAAGGTGAGTGCCTTGCAATCTAAAATATTATCGATACAGTCCATGATGATTTCTGGCTGAAGCGGCGAAGGGAGAATTAGTTTTTTAGAGGAAAAGCCGCATTGCCTTAAGATTGAGTCAGCTCTGATTCCGTTAAATCCAATCCATGCATAGTGCCACGGGTCGATGGCATCGGAACCATAAGTAATAGCTTCACCCGGATATATTACAAACATTTGTCCCGCTGAGAGCGGATATGTATTACCATTTATTGAGTAGAAGCCTTTTCCTGAAAATACGAAATGAAGAATGTATTCCTCCCGTTTTCCAGGACAGATATGCAGAGGTTTACAGTGTTCTCTTCCGGCGTGGATAAGACTGATGTCTAAGGATGTCTCTCTTAAATGCTCCAGACAACGGAAAGTAACACTATCTGTATATTTCACATTGCGCATAGTCGATCTCTCCTTTTTCTTTTTTGATTTGACGGACGGAGTCCGGATACTCCATTTGTACAGGAAGTGTATTTACGATATTCTCTGGAGTACGATAACAATGAAAATGACATAGGAATATAAACAAAGTGCAATCTGCTATATTCCTACCATACTTTTCT
The DNA here is from genome assembly GCA_946558695.1 of uncultured Lachnospiraceae bacterium. GTDB lineage: Bacteria > Bacillota > Clostridia > Lachnospirales > Lachnospiraceae > MD308. The sequence goes on along the minus strand of CAMNTQ010000023.1, from coordinate 1,537 downwards.
ATATAATGCAAAACGGTGATCTTGCTGATGTCTGTTACTATTGTAACATAAATTACTCGATTTTTCTATATCGAAAATAACATAAATACATTTAATTATTCCATTTATGCAGATTGTATGAAACTGTATAATGTGTAACAGAAAAAACGTCGATATGACGAAAAAGAAGGAGGAAGTAGGTTTATGAAAATCAAAAAACTTATTGCGGCCGGCCTTACAGCTACAATGGTAGTAGGTATGCTTACAGCATGCGGCGGCGGAAGCAGCGAAGGCGGCGGAAGTAAGAAGAAAGGTGATGGATTGACGGTTGCGATCTGGGATACCAACCAGCAGGCAGGACTTCAGGAGATCATCGATGCATTTACCGCAGAAACAGGCATTAAGGCAGAGCTTCAGGTTCTGGATTGGAGTGCATACTGGACGCTTCTCGAAGCCGGTGCAACAGGCGGAGAAATGCCGGATGTATTCTGGATGCATTCTAATGAAGCAGTGAAGTACATGTCCAACGACATTCTGTTAGACTTAACAGATAAAGTGGCAGGCAGCGAGAAACTTGAGATGGATAAGTTCCCGCAGGATCTTAAGGACATGTATACATGGAAAGACAAAGTGTACGCAGTTCCGAAGGATAGAGATACGATCGCTATGTGGTACAACAAGAAGATGTTCGATGAGGCAAAGATCGACTATCCGGACGGAAGCTGGACTTGGGACGAGTTCTATGAGATTGCTGAGAAATTAACAAAAGATGACGGAAGCCAGTTCGGATTCGCAGCACAGCCGTCTAACGAGCAGGATACATGGATGAATATGGTATATTCTATGGGCGGAACAATTGTAACAGACGACAACAAGTCCGGTTTTGACGACCCGAACACACTTAGGGCAATGGAATTCCTTGACAAGTGCGTAAAGAACGTAATGCCGGATTCCAACACAATGTCCGAGACAGGAACAGACGTATTATTCCAGTCCGGTAAGGTTGCGATGATTTCTCAGGGTTCATGGATGGTAGCAGGCTTCAAGGATAATGACTATTTAGTAGAGAATGCTGATGTCGCAAGACTTCCTAAGGATGCAGAGACAGGAAAAAGCGTATCCCTTTACAATGGTCTTGGATGGGCTGCATCAGCAGGAACAGCTATGCCGGATGAGGCATTCCAGTTGATCGAGTGGTTCGGTACCAAAGATATGCAGCTTAAGCAGGCAGAGCTTGGCGTAACGATGGCAGCTTATGACGGAGTATCTGATGCATGGGTGAACAATACAGATGTATTCAACCTTCAGCCATATCTTGATGTTATGGACGACACCGTATTTAGACCGCATACCAACTCTACATTAGCATGGTGGAATCCGATGTGTGAAGAACTTGTAAAGGTTTGGAACAATGAAGAGAAGATGGCGGACGCTTGCAAGAACATCACAAGTATGATGAATGAAAAGATTGCAGAGGAAGACTATTAAAATGACCTGTTCAAAGAAAAGGGGTGAGAGACTTGGCTAATCCAAAGAAAGGTACAAGTCAGGAACGCAA
>CAMNTQ010000022.1 GCA_946558695.1 uncultured Lachnospiraceae bacterium | reverse complement strand
TGATCAGATTACAGGGTTTTGGCCGGATGAAGTGACGAATCCTATCATCATCAAGCTGAATCCGGATATGATGCCGGTACTTGTTGCTGCAGTGAGCGCAAAGGGAGATTCTACCTCTCAGGTCAGCAAGACAATTGAGGATGAGGTGATACCGGAAATTGAGAGCGTAGAGGGTGTTGCTTCCGTATCGGTGACAGGAAGCATTGAAGAGACTGTTGAAATTACAGTGAATGAAGATAAGATAGATGAGATCGGCGATGACATCAAGGCGGAGATGAAAAAGCAGCTGGATGATGCGAAAAGCGCTCTGAATAAGGCGAAAAAACAGGTTCGGAGCGGGAAAAGCGCGTTAGAGTCGGGTAAGAAAAAGGCGGCTGCCGGTATGGAAAAGGCGGAAGCTCAGGTTTCTGTTAAGAGTGAGGAGCTTAAGCAGGCCCAGCTTGAACTGACGGAGAAGAAGGCGGAGCTCAATGTGCAGGAGACGCAGCTGAATCAGAATCTTGCACTGATCCAGACTGGAAAGAAGGAAGCCCAAGAGCAGCTTGACAGTTTGAATCAGGCAAAGGAGTCCTACGATACGTTAAAAAAGCAGTATGAGTCTATCCCGGAGGGAACGCCAGGAAAGGAAGAACTTGGTCAGCAGCTAGCCCAGATGGAAGAGGCGCTGCGGAATTATGATACTACATATAATACCTTAACAGAAACGATAAAGCAGCTTGACAAACAAGAAAAGCAGATGCAGCAGGCACAGGCACAGATGAGCGCCGGTAAGGATCAGTTAAGTAAGATAGAAAAACAAGTGAATGACGGAGCCATGTCTCTTGCGCAGGCCAGAGGGAAGCTTGCCTCGGCACAGCTTGAGGCGGCAGTCGGGCTTGGTGAAGGTACGGCACAGATCGCGGCGGGAGAATCCGCGCTCAAGATGCAGGAAGAACAGCTTAAATCGGCTGAAAAAGAAGCGGAGAACAGTGTAAAGGTAGAAGATATCTTGTCTGTCGATACAGTCAAAACAATGCTTTCTGCACAGAATTTCAGCATGCCGGCAGGGTATGTCAAGGAAGATGGCATTGATTATCTTGTGCGGGTGGGTGATAAATTTAAGAGTATTGATGAGATTAAAAATTTTACGTTGTTAGATATGGAGGATATTGATCCGGTGAAGCTTACGGATGTTGCATCTGTAAAGCTTACGAATAATGCAGATGAAACTTATGCCAAGATTAACGGAAAGCCTGGGCTGATGCTGAGTATCCAAAAGCAGACAGGCTATTCGACAGGAGATGTCAGCGACAGAGTTTTGGAAAGATTTGATCAGATACGTAAAGACAACGAAGATATACAAGCGGTGACATTGATGGATCAGGGAGTTTATATTGATATGATCGTGAATTCGGTCCTTCAGAATCTCCTTTACGGAGCGGGTCTTGCAATCCTTATCCTGCTTGTGTTCCTGAAGAGTATCCGTTCGACGCTGGTAATCGCATGTTCGATTCCGATCAGTATTATGACAGCGCTTGTTGCCATGTATTTTTCGGGGATCACGCTGAATATCATCTCGTTGTCAGGGCTGGCATTGGGCGTTGGAATGCTGGTAGATAATTCAATTGTTGTAATTGAGAATATTTACCGTATGAGAAACGAAGAAGGTGCATCGGCAAAAAAGGCGGCTATGCTCGGGGCGGGGCAGGTGAGCGGAGCGATTATGGCGTCAACGCTTACAACGGTTTGTGTATTTCTTCCGATTGTGTTTACAGAAGGGATAACAAGGCAGTTGTTTGTAGATATGGGACTTACCATAGCTTATTCTCTCCTTGCAAGTCTACTGGTTGCACTTACGGTTGTACCGATGATGTCGGCGGGACTTCTTCGGAAGACAAAGCAGAAAGAAAGTAAATTTTTTGTTAACATTAAAGAAGTATATGGAAAAGTTCTTGCAATGGCTTTAAAATTAAAAGTGTTAGTATTGCTTGGAGCATTGGCATTATTTGTAGGAAGCGCTGTTCTGGCAGTGTCCAACGGAACAGAATTTATGCCGCAGATGGAAAGTACGCAGATCAGCATGACGCTGGAGACAGAGAAAGGTACCAGTCTTGAAGATACTGCAAAGGAAGCGGATAAGGTGATGGATATCCTTGGCAGTATAGATGATATTGAAGATGTGGGCGCGCTTGTAGCTTCTTCTGACATGATGGGCACACGAGTGGAGACGAATCTCATCTCTTTCTATGCAATTACGAGAGAAAATCCGTCTCTTTCCAACAGGCAGCTTCAAAAGGAGATAGAGAAACAGACAAAAGATATCAGCGGGGAATTGACAGTCAATATGTCGAACATGGATATGAGCGCTCTTGGAAGTTCCGGTATCAATGTTGAGATTCGGGGAAAGGATCTGGACAAGTTACAGCAGATTGCAAAGGATGTTAAAAGGCTGGTGGCGGATACGAAGGGAACGCAGAATGTATCTGACGGAACAGAAGATAACACAGAGGAACTCCGTGTCATTATTAATAAGGATAAGGCGGCGAAGCAGGGACTTACCGTGGCGCAGGTGTATCAAGAACTGCATAGCCGAATTGCTGAACCGTCGTCCGCAATGACGCTTGGAACGGATACGCAGGATTATGACGTATATGTGAAAGATGATGAAAATGAGAGCCTTACGAGAGAGGATATCCGTAAGATGAAGCTTACGGTGACAAAGCAGGATGGAACGGCAAAAAAGATTAAGCTGTCTAAGGTGGCGGATTTTGTTGACGCTTCCGGACTGCAGTCGATCAACAGGAAGGCACAGACGAGATATATGTCCGTAACTGCAGAGATTGAGGAAGATGATAATATCGGACTGGTCAGTAATCGGGTGAAGAGAGCGCTTAAGGACTATGAGACGCCGGAAGGATATGAGGTAGAGATGACCGGAGAGGATGAGACGATCAATGAGGCGATGACGGAGCTGTTTAAGATGCTGGCGCTGGCACTGTTATTTATGTATCTGATCATGGTGGCGCAGTTCCAGTCACTTCGTTCACCGTTTATCATTATGTTTACGGTGCCGCTTGCATTCACAGGAGGACTGCTTGCACTTTGGATCGCGGATATGCCGGTCAGTGTGATCGCAATGATCGGATTCGTTATGCTTTCGGGTATCATTGTAAACAACGGGATTGTATTTATCGATTATACGAACCAGCTGATTGCAGAAGGAAGACCGAAAAAGACAGCATTGGTAGAGGCGGGCAAGACAAGACTCCGGCCGATCATTATGACGGCGCTGACTACGATTCTTGGCCTGTGTACGATGGCGGCAGGAGTAGGGATGGGCTCGGATATGGTTCAGCCGATGGCGGTTGTAACAATTGGAGGATTGATATACGGAACAATTTTGACATTGATCGTTGTTCCATGTATCTTTGATTTATTTCACAGAAAGGAGAAAGCGAGGCTGAGAGAGGGAATAGAAAAGGATGAGTAGGCGATGGTCTGGATATTAAGATGAATTTAGTGAGGCAGCATGGGAATGGAACGAAATCTGGAAATGTCAGAAGAGGAGATTAGAATGATTAACAAAGCAAGGGAGTTTGCGGCAAAGGCGCATGAAGGGCAGGTTCGTAAGGGGACGAACAGACCTTATATCGTGCATCCGATTGAAGTTGGGGACATTGTGTCATCTATGACGCGGGATGCAGAGGTTATAAGCGCCGCATTGTTGCATGATACGATTGAGGACTGTGAGCACGTATCTAGGATTTTACTGGCAGAGGAATTTTCTGAACGCGTAGCGGATATGGTTGCGCAGGAAAGCGAGGATAAATCCAAGACATGGATGGAACGAAAAAGGGCGACGATTGAACATATCAGAAATGCTCCCCATGAAGTGAAGCTGATCTGTCTTGCGGACAAGCTGTCTAATATGCGCGATATTGACAGAGATTATCCGGTGCTTGGAGATGAATTGTGGAACAGATTCCGGATGAAGGATAAGGATACGATCGGCTGGTATTACAAAGGAGTCAGGGATTCTCTTGAAAATACTCTGAATACGCTGAAGCCGTATGAAGAATATTGCATGCTGATTAAAAAGAATTTTGGGTAAACGGGATTAGAAAGGAATGGCATCTGTTTTGAAGGCAGATATCATTCCTTTTTGGTTCGATTTGGTCTGCTTTGACAGTCCAGTCTGTGAATACGGCAGTTATCTGTCCTGTGAAATATATGTTATGATCGGTTCTATGTATTTTTCGGACGAAATATCAAAGGAGCTGGAAATTCTCTGCTCAAGTTCAAAGTCTTTTTCGGTTTTATCCTTTTTGCTTTTCAACATGGCCGCGAGACCTTTCATCATTATTTTGTCAGTAAAGGACATTTTCTCATAACATAATCCTGCCGGCAGATAAAAATGAGGCAGATGGGCCAGTTCGTCTATGGTCAGGTTGTTTTTCCACAGTCTGTCTATCGCTTCTTTTTCCGCAGCGGAGGCTGCACCTGTAACAAACAGGATATCTGGTCTGGTTCCTCTGTATCGATGGAGCGTTTTGCGGAATTTTTTTAATCCGTCAATGGATTCAGCATGTGCCCGCGTCCCAAAAATGATCGTGTCAAAATCAGACAGGGAAACGGATTTTATGTGCTTGAGATCTACGGCAGTACAATTGAGTCTTTTTGCTAAAAGCACAGCATATTTTTTTGTGAATCCTGTACTGCTTTTGTATATAATTAGTATTTTTGGCTTCATAGACTTACTCCTTATCTTCTAAAGTCTGCTTTAAAAAGGCCCGGTATGCAGTTTCCTGTCTGGTAAAGATTTCATCAGGCGAGATGCCGGGGGTGGTTACGGAAAAAATAGTCCCTATGCCTATCGTATATATAAGCATGTTCAGATGAAGCGATTTTGCCTGCGGCAGGCTGATATTTAATCTATCAGCGATCGATTTGGCTGTTTTTATATCTGTTTCCGATTGATATAGCTCTTCCAAAGAAGAAATATCATCTCTCGGACGTAAAATGAACATCTTGAAAATATTTGGTTCTTCTTTGGCAAGACGGACAAATGCATGTCCGGTACTCTGAAACGGATTGTCAGGATCAGTATGTTCCTTGAGATATTGCTGTACAAAGCAGCCCGCCTTTTTCATGACATCTGAGCGAAGACTTCCCATATTGCTGCAATAACTGTAGATAGGCTGTACAGAGCAACCAAGCTTCTCTGCAATATTTTTTACGATAACCTGTTCCATACCGTCGTTTCTGGCTAATTCAAATGCAGCGTCTATAACCATATCCTTTGTGACCTTTTGCTTTGGCATTACTTTACCTCCTTCTGATATAATTCATTTATATAAAATGTTTATATAAATGAATTATATATAAAAGAAAAGGAAATGTCAAGAATTAAAAATAGATTAAAAAAATATATTTGTATGAATTATAGATATTTTATAAGATGCAATCAGAAATATTGTTAATATTTATACGGCTGTCAGACTCTTGACAACGATAAATTGCAGGGAGTAGAATGAAGAAAAGAAACTAGAGGAGTTTTTGAGATGAAAGGATGAAAACTATGAACCAGAATGTAAAAGATTATATTACCGAAAAGGTGAATGAACTGATGGGAGCTTCATCATGTAGTCCGGAGGCGAAAGAGGCCGCAGAAAACTGGCTGGCAGCAGTTGGAAAAGATAAAGAGGCCGCGGAGACGAAAAATCTGATCGCGGAACTGGAAGAAGATATTATGCCGATTGATACATTGATTGCTTTTGCCGGTTCAGAAGAGGCCGCGAAGGTATTCGGTGAAGAGATGGCAAAAAATGTGGCGGCCCACGGAAGAGAGATAAAAGCCGCAGGAGAGAAATACTGTGATTGTCCAGCATGTGCAGCGGCAGCGGCGATTCTTGAGAAGAAGGATGAGATGCTGCAATAATGCAATTAAATACAAACAAATGTTCTAAAAATAACTTGACAGGGATTTTGGAGTATGGTATAGTCAAAACAATCTAAAAAAGGTGCTTTTATGGGAAAGTATAAAGCGATTGACATAGCAAGATGGTTTGTTAAGCGGAATCTGCGCGATGTGAATAATGGTGAAGATGAGAAGATGACACTTCTTAAACTATTAAAGTTGTTGTATTATGCAGAAGGATGTTCGCTGGCATTGGATGATAGGAGTCTCTATGATGAAAAAATCATAGCGTGGGAACATGGGCCTGTAGTCGAAGAAGTATGGAGAAGTTTTGATGATGCGTATAATTTATATATTGATGAAATGGATATGAGTGAAAGTTTATCAAAAATTTCAGAATCAGACAGGGAATTATTAGAAGATGTCTATACTGTATTTGGCAAGTATTCAGCATCAGGATTAAGGAATAAAACTCATGGAGAAAGGCCATGGCTGGATGCAACTCATAATGGGCAGGTATTTAATGCGGAGATACCGCGTCCTGCCATAAAAGCTTATTTTAAGGAAAATTATGTCAAGAATTAAAGATGATCAGAAAGATTATATAAATGAACAAGTTGAAAAAAGATTAAGCCGGCATTTGCAGAGAAAAACATTTCTATAAGTCTGGAACATGAGTTGTCTAATGGTAATTTTAGTCCTGATGGTATTAAAGACAAAAGTGACAGGCTGAAATTTTATGAAGAATTTAAGAAGAAGATGAAAGACCTGAATTGTAAAACATGGAGAGATTTTGGCAAAGAATCTAAGAAAACAGGGTATGAGTCTATTCCATTTAAGCAATTCACAAAGAGTATGCAGACTTCTTTGAAAAATACAAATATAGTTAGCCCTGATTCTAAACTCGATGTGATTCGTGTGACGAATCAATATAGGGTCATTGGGAAGTATCTGACAGGTGTATATTATATTATAGCGTATGACATCAATTTTTCTGCATACAAACATTAAGATAAGTTATCTAGTAGAAAAGTCATTCTGTTGTTCTTTATATAGAGTAACAGAATGGTTTTTTAGTTGAAAATGTTTCTTAAAATAAAAAAGGGGATTTTCAGTAGAAAATGATTATGAAAAAAACAAGTGATCAAGCTAAATATTTGTCTGCGGTAATGGCAGTTGTATGCGCATGTGCAATAGTTGTTATAGTGACGATCAGCAGGGGAGAGCGGAAGGAGGGTTCAAATAGTTTTGAATATACAGCGTTAGGGGACAGTATTCCGAATGGATATACTGTTTCGGAGGATGACGGGTTGAAGAGCTATCCTAAGCTTTTGGCAGAAGATATTAAAAAGGAAGAAGATACCACGGTAAATCTTTCAAGATATACAAAAAATGGTATTACAGTAAATGGACTGTATGAAAAATACTTGTCAGATACAGAGGTACAGGAAGAGTTGAAAAAGGCAGATCTAATTACAGTTACAATCGGAGCGAACGACATCCTGAATAAATTCCGGGAGTTATATCAGGAGATTTTTGATGAGGATACGAAGGTTCGGGATATAGAGTCGATTCTGAAAATTATCCAAAAAGAAACTGCCGGTAATCCGCAGATTTTGGCAGAGGTGGCGGAGATTATATATAGATGGGATTGTGAGGATTTTGAAAGGGATTGGAAAACGGCGATGGAAAGTATCCGTCAGAACCGGAATGAAGACGCGAAAGTAATAGTGACTACAATATATAATCCTGTTGGAGAGATGGAAGCTTTGGGCGTATTAAATCAGGTGATTGAAGGGATGATTAATGCGCTGAATCAGATTATTATTGATGAATCAGAAAAGTACGCATATCAAGTGGCGGATTTATCCGGAATCGGAACCGGCGGGTATTTACAGTCCGATAGGCTGCATCCAAATCAGCAGGGACAGCAGATGATTATGGAAAGAATAAAGGAACAATATTACAGAAAGTAATTACCTTTGTCAATTGCTTTTGCTTTCGTTTTCATGTACAATATTTGAATGAGCAGTGCGTTGTTTATTACGGGGAATATACTGGACGCTGCTTAATATTTTGGGAAGTGAAATTATGTCAGAAGTACGCAAACGAATTGTTTTTCATGGACGGGTACAGGGAGTGGGGTTTCGTTATACTGCAAAATATCTGGCGCAGTCTATGGGGCTTACCGGATGGGTAAAGAATGAATATGACGGCACAGTTCTTATGGAAGTTCAGGGAAGGGAGCCGTTGATTTTTAAACTCATGGAGGGCCTGAACAACCGTATGTATATTCAGATTGACTGGATTGACTCAAAGGATATCTCCGCGGAAGAGGAGAGAGGCTTTCGGGTAAGATAAAAATAATGGAATATTAGTACCTTTGTACGGATCATGGAGAAAAGATATGGAAAATGGCACAGGAAAAAAAAGTGTAAAAAGCAGAATCGTGTCAGCCGCATGGCAGCTGTTTTACGAGAAAGGATATAATGGAACTACAGTAGATGAAATTATTGAACTGTCAGGCACTTCAAAAGGTTCTTTTTATTATTATTTTGATACGAAGGATGAACTTCTGAATACGCTGTCACTTGTTTTGGATGAATATTACGAAGAGCTGGACCGTGAGATGAAGGGGGACATGGACAGCTTTGATAAGTTGATGTATATTAACTATATGGCGCATAGGATGATGGAAGAAAAGATTAGTATAGACTTGCTCTCTTCCCTGTATTCAACCCAGTTGGTCGCCGCGGGTCAAAGGCGGCTTTTAGACCAGAACCGTCATTATTATAAGCTGGTGACAAAGATTGTGGAGGAGGGACAGAAAAAGGGAGAGATCTGCGATTCAAAGTCCGTCAGCGATATCGTAAAGTATTATTCCATGTGCGAACGGGCGCTGGTATATGACTGGTGTCTGAATAAGGGAAAGTATTCCCTCAGTGAGAAAAGCAAAGAATGGATGCCGATTATGATGGAACATTTTCAGAAATGATTTTTGATACAAAGACAGGGTGGTCAGATGTTTTTAAAATAAGGCACATTGGTCATATAAGAAATGTCTTCAAGGTGAGACGGTATTTTCTGATATGATGCGGAAGAGATATTCCGCTTCGCTCCCCGGTACGTCACAGTAAGTTTTGTGTTCCCGGAGTCATGGCATACCCAATACGCAGGCTTTAAGCAGCTTTTCAGAGTGTCATTCTGATGCCGCGCCTGCCTTCTAATGCCGCGGCAGTACAGCGATGTACTGTTTTTCTATCACAGATGGATGCCATCTGCCTGTCATGAGTTTCGGCTCAGTCCTTCCGGTAAAATGAGGGCAGGCCCATTGCCCTCATTTATCTGAGCTTTGGCTCTTATGACCTTGATTATGTTTATCTGGTATAACGAATCATTATTTCATATCCGTTATACTGGTACACGGAGGCGGGGATTTGTCCTGACCCCGTTTTTTTGCGTTTTGCGCGGCATTTGTTTTTATGTCCGCATGAAATCCGCAGGCAGGACAGCAAAAGTTCCCCTTTTCCTGATGTCCGGGCGCGCCGCACCGGCTGCATTGGCGGCTTATGTCTTTTGCATATACTTTGATCAGAGTTATAGACTGTTCCCGGCATTTCTGCTCTAATCGTTCCCTGATGTATCCTCTCTGCCACATGGATGCAGAATAATTGATCTTTTTAACCGCGCCGCTTCCCTTCGGAGGCGGAAGCTTCGGAAGATAGATCGTCCTCGGCTTTTCCTCCCGCAGGAAATGATTTAATTCCATATTGATGTAGCTGTGGAGCCGTTCTTTAAGGCGGCGCTTTGTGGCATTGTATTTTTTCCTCCCGGGTTCTGTGTGGCGGTTGGCATTATATTTTCCAACCTGTTCTCTCATCCAGTCTGAGAATCCATCCTGATAGAATCCAAGCTTTTCACCGTAGACATGCCCTTCATGGGTAGTGAGCATGGCAGACATGCCGAGAGAGATACCTACCTGATTTACGTAATCGGGATGGAAACGGACGGCTGTCTGGATTGCGGCCCGAAGCTCTGCTTTGTGTTCCTCCGGGAAAAGCTTAACAAAGATCTGGCTTTTGTATTCATTACTGTCTGTTAACGGGATGAAGATGCGCTTTCTTTGCTCTTTTGTAGTAATATAGATTCCGTGATCGCCGTAGCGGTGGGTTCCTCTGGAAGAGAAAAAGCCGTCGGCGGCATCAGAGTGGGGTTTTACATGGTATTTGCGCACTTTGCGGCGCAGATAACTATGGAGCTTTTCGATTATTCCGTCCTCTGTTAACTGCCCGGCCAGTTCATCATACCGCCGGCGGATTTGCATTGGAAGTTTCCAGTCGCCAGGCGGAAGGTTCATCAGTATCCCCTCAAAGGCATCGTTTGTCTTGAGGAGAAAACGGAGGTAATGCTTTTCTTCTTCGGTAAAATTATTATTCTGTCCTACGGCTTTTTTTACACTGGATTTTGTCCGTGTCCACTGGCTTTTGATGTCGCCCAGCGCATCAAAGACGGCGAGATAAAAGTATACGGAAGGGAGTCCGAGCTGCGCCCGGAAACCGGAAGCAGTCATTTCGTTCTGGACGGTGTAACCGGGGTAGAGCTTAGAAAGAGAACGAATGCCGCCGTAACGCTGGTAGACGTAATTTTTTACTGTACGGTAATCTGCTGCAATGGCTAAAAGCTTTTTCATATCCTCGTCTGAAAGAGGGGAACCGCTGTACTGGCAGACAGTTTTGCAGATGGTTTTATGGGCGGTTTCCGACGGCATGGCAACAATAATCCTTCCTATTATTTCTTGTAGGTCTCATTGAGAAAATGTCTTTCTGATCAAGACGAAAAATGTCCCGGAGCGGATATGACACCGCCCCGGACTTATGTGGAACTTTGTAAAAATTACATCTGCGCTGAATGCTGTGCTTACTGGAGAAGCTGCAATACACCCTGCGGAATCTGGTTTGCCTGGGCAAGCATAGCCTGAGATGCCTGAACGAGGATGTTGTTCTTTGTGTAAGCCATCATCTCGTTGGCCATGTCAACGTCGCGGATGCGGCTCTCGGCAGCGGTGATGTTCTCAGTCGTTACGCTTAAGTTGTTGATAGTGTGCTCTAAGCGGTTCTGGAGTGCGCCCAAAGCTCCTCTCTGAGCAGATACTGTATTAATAGCGTCTTTAATCTGATCAACAGCTTTAGCGGCTCCACTCTGTGTAGCAATATCGATATCTTCAATATTAAGTCCTTTGGCAGACATATCGTCAACAGATACAGTTAATTGATTGAAGTCGTCACTTGTATCGCCAATCTGAAGGGTCAGGCCGCCAGTCTGGGTTGCCTCTACTGCTTCCGTAATCGTTGCTTTACCAAGCTGTACAAAGCCTTTCCAAGCCTCTTTCGCTTGGTCTGTTGTCAAATCATTTCTGTCAGCCGCGTCAGCACCCTGGAATTTAGCGTGTTGTTCTTCTGTCAGACCATCTTTCTTTTCTGTCAGGAGCACGGTTCCATCCGCATTGCTTGATTCTACTTTAAACTGCTTGTTTCCTGCCGCTGCTACGCTCAGTCTTCTTGCTGCCGCTGTTGCAATGCCGCCATCGCCTTCTTTGAAATCTTTCAGGTTAATGACATTGGCTCCGGAGAATTTACTGTCAGCGCCAACGGCGAAAACATACTCGGAATCACCAATCTTAAGTGCAGTGCCATCCTTGATGTCAGCATCGTTGAGAGTAAATTTACCCTGAGCATATGCGATATCAGAACCGAATACGGCTTCTGTCTTCGGTGTTACACCGATTGCTTCCGCTTGGTTGATAAATACGTCTTTGCCTGTAAGGTCATCTCCGGCAGTTACTATTTTGGCGCCATCTTTATCAACGACATTGAGTTTAGCTGTCAGATCGGTGTCGAACTCCTCGGTTGGGTCATTCTTCATTTTGAATGTCAGTACGCCGTCTTTCTGAGAAACTTCGAATTCCTGATTATCAAAAGTTACTGTTGTGTTATTTTTTGCGATTTCTTCAGCAATTTTTGCGCCGTCTACAGATTCTCCGCCCCAGAGGGAAATGCCTGCATCCAAATCTACACCGCCGATATTGATCTGAACGCCCATCTTTGTGGCGCCATTTTTTGCGGCGATAGCGGCATCTGCCATTGTAAGTGTTGTTACGCCATCGTCAACTGCGGTAAAGGTTACTTCTGTGCCTGTTACAGATACTGTATACTTCTTGCCTGTTTCAAGCTCATATTCTTTTCCGGCTGTTTTTTCTTTTATTGCATTGGCAATTGCCGCAGCATCCATATCTTCGTTGACATCAATATCTATGGCCTGCCCTGCAAGTGTTACAGTCATAGTCTGTCCGGCAGGAACCTTTTCGCCGTCTTTAAAAGCTGTAATTTCTGCACCGGCTAAATCATATTTAACAGTTGCTTTAGTAGTAGCAGTACCGTCTGTTATAGCCGCACCTTCAGTAGTTATATTTGTTGTGAGTTCTGCCACGCTGTCTGTATTGGCGGCATCGCCTTCTGTGTCCTTGTTTGTAACTTTAACGTTTGTTAAGTCCAGAGTATACTCGCCTTTTACAAATTCTTTTCCAATAGCGCTGTCTGCTACATGTGTCATATTAACATCTGTGAGGCCGCTGGTTTCGATTCCCGCCGCACTTGCATCAGTTTTATTTACTGCCATATCTCCATTTAACAGAGTACGCCCATTAAAGTTTGTGCTTTTAGAGATACGGTTAATTTCATCCAGCAGAGCGTCAACTTCTGCCTGAAGACTCTCACGGTCATCATCCATATAGGTTCCGTTTGCAGACTGGTTCGCCAGTTCTACCATACGGTTTAACATGGAGTGTACTTCTGTCAGAGCACCTTCTGCTGTCTGGATAAGGGAAATACCATCGTTCGCATTCTTCTGTGCTGTTTCAAGACCAGTGATCTGAGCACGCATTTTCTCAGAAATTGCAAGACCTGCCGCGTCATCGCCTGCGCGGTTAATGCGGTAACCGGATGACAGTTTCTCTAAGTTTTTAGAAACCATGCTGTTGTTATTTGTTAAGTTTCTGTAAGCGCTTAATGCCGCTATGTTGTGTTGGATTCTCATAAATATACCTCCTTGAATTGTGGACGGGAGCTTCCTTTCTCCCGCATAAGTTATTATTTTCTTTTGCCTTTTGGCGTCTATTTCAAATCATCTGCCCGGATCCTTTGACAGAGAGATTGAAATCTTTGATGATCGACCGCCGTGTCCGGCTTTTTTTGTGTTCCGACTATGGAGTCGGGTCTGCGTATTTATTTCTACGCCCTCGTTTTCCTGTGAGACATTCCGGCTTTTCATGATATTTTTCATACACTTCGCCGCGGACGATACTCACATTTTTCGGAGCATCTATGGACAGCCGTAAGTCTCCTTCCATAGATACAACCTGAATGACAATATCCTCTCCAATTACCAGATACTCGCCTGGATTCCTTCCCAGAGATAACATCTCTCCACACCTCCCTGTGTTATGGTTATTTACTTGTTTTTTGTTCTGGAATTGTTCAGAAGATGCTGAATTTCAGAGGAGTTTTAAAGATAACTTCCGACAAGAAATATTATCAGAAGTTGAAAATACATGAATTTAAAAAAAGTTGAATTTTTGGGAGAAAAGGTCTTAACTTTTTAGAAGTGAAACCGATATTATAGACAGAATGATTCAGAAAGTATTAATTTTCATGGGATTTTAAGCGGTCTGGTTCTGATAATATTTCTTATCGGAAGCAGATGCTTATTTTTTTATGGCTTTCAGGAAAATGCGGCGGATTACCAGTCGATGATCCTGTCTACGAGTTCTTTTTGCTCAGCGCCTGTTTTTCTCAGGTAGACTCTCGTTGTTTCGATATTTTCATGCCCCATAAGGTCAGCAAGGAATGCGATATCGTTGCTGCGTTCGATAAAATTTTTCGCAAAACGGTGACGGAAAGAGTGGGGATATACGACTTCAGGATCAATGTGATAACGCACGGCATATTTTTTGAGCTGTCCTGAGATTCCCCTTGAGGTGATGGGGTTGCCGTATCTGTTTAAAAAAAGAAAACCGCTTTTCTGGTGCTTTCCTCCGAGCCAGAAAAGAGTTTCTTCCTGCAATAGTTTCGGTATGTAGATTCGCCTTACCTTTCCGCCTTTTGAGTAAATGTCAAGATGACCAGTCTTTACATCCTCAACTTTCAACCTGATCAACTCATTTACCCGCAACCCCGTTGCCGCAAGAAAGCGGATGACGAAATACCAGTACAATTCGCCTTCCTCTTTCAGACAGGTTTTGAAATAGTCGTAGTCCGCTTTACTGATGACTTTTTCTGCAAATGATTTCTGCTGTATGCGGACAAATTTCAGTGTGAGGTTTTTCCTGCCGATGCTTTCCAGATAACAGTTGATCGCGCGGAGGCGCAAGTTCACGGTCCGGGGTCTGTAGTGCTCGGTAAGCCAGTTTCTATGTTCCCGCAGATTCCTTTTTGTAGGCGAAGCATACCTTTCTTTGAATTGCCGGAGCGCATACAGGTATGCTCTGATCGTGTTGTCGGAGAGATCCCTTTCCAGTAAATATTTTTCAAACTTGTCAGTCATGGCAAAAGCCTCCTTTTTGTCATGATTGTATCAGATATAAGGGGAGGGCTGCTTGATTACTGTCTTCTGTTATTCTTGCAAGGATAGTATCGCACTGTCCTTTCCAATCTCAAAATGATCTGCCTTTAAGATGGCAAAGGATTTTTCGTAGTTGCCTTCCCGCATATATTGTACCATTTTTTTAAGGTTCTCATTTGTTTTTGGAATCCTCATTCCGTTTTTTACGGAAAACTGCCCGATGCGGATTAGTTCAGAAAGGGTATTTTCGTAGACTTTATTGATCCGGCTGTTATGAAGGGCGCTGATAATCTCCATATGCATATTCGTGTCGGCAACCTCCCATTTGTAGATATCGTCAGCCGCCGCGCACATGCGCACAACTTTTTCCTCGATACGGTAGGAAAAATCTTCGTACTGTCCGGATGTGAAGATGAACTGGAAGGCAGAGCTTTCTAAAAGCTCTCTGAGCTGGTAGATTTCTTCAATATCCTGACGGGTGATTTTTTTGACGGTTATGGATTTGTAATAATCGGATTCAATGAGTCCCTCAGTCTGCAGCATCCGGATGGCGCTGCGCACAGGACTCCGGCTCATGCCGAGTTCTTTTGTCAGCATGGCTTCTGTAAGAGGCATTCCCGGCGGGTATGTGAGATCCATAATATTCTGTTTCATCTTTTCATATGCCTGTTCGGCAAGAGATAATGATTTTTCTGACATGATGTTCCCCTTTCATTATTACGAATTGTATCATTTTTTTATAATAGATTCAAGGAAATCTGTTGACTTTGTGTACAAAGAATGATATAGTATTCATAACATAAAATTGTATACAAATTAATATAGCGTATACAAACTAGAAAGCGGAGAAATCCGGGATGTTATGAAGTGGAAATTTTTGACTTCAAATTATGGTACCCTCAGTGAACAAAGGAACACACGCCCTTTGTTCACTGAAACGTGATAACTAACAATGAATAAGGAAGGTATGAATTATGAAATTAGGTTTTATCGGTACGGGCAACATGGCATCAGCGATCATGGGCGGCGTGATAGGCAAAGGACTTTTTAAGGCGGATGAGATCATTGGAGCGGATCTGTTTGCGCCGGGCAGAGAAAGAGCAAAAGAACAGTTCGGGATTCATGTAACAGCAGATAATAATGAAGTAGTGAAGAATGCAGAAGTAATCATTCTGTCCGTAAAGCCTCAGTTTTATGCGGACGTGATTGCCGGAATCAAAGATGAAGTGACAGATGACCAGATTGTTATTACGATTGCACCGGGTAAGTCACTTAGCTGGCTTTCTGAGCAGTTTGGAAAAGCAGTAAAGATTGTACGTACGATGCCGAATACTCCGGCTATGGTTGGAGAAGGTATGACAGCAGCGTGCCCGAACGAGCACATGACAGAGGAAGGGATTGACCGGGTGAAAGAGATTCTTGAAAGCTTTGGCAGGGTAGAATTTGTACCGGAAAAGCTCATGGATGTTGTGACGGCAGTCAGCGGAAGTTCGCCGGCTTATGTATTTATGTTTATCGAGTCTATGGCAGATGCAGCTGTATCTGGTGGGATGCCCAGAGCGCAGGCATACCGGTTTGCGGCGCAGGCAGTGCTTGGAAGTGCGAAGATGGTGCTTGATACCGGTAAGCATCCGGGAGAACTTAAGGATATGGTATGCTCACCTGCAGGAACTACGATAGGAGCCGTACGTACGCTGGAAGAAAAGGGATTCAGAAGCGCAGTGTTTGAGGCGGTAAAGGTTTGCGAGGAGATATCCAGAAGTTTGTAATATTTGGAACACTGGTATTCAATCGGGGCATAAGTGAATCATTGGTGGGATAGTAAAGACCTTGCGGCGAAAAGATATTTTCCTTCAAGGTCTTATTTCAATGTTTTATTCTTTATGTTCCTTTCGTATGTTTCTTTTCTGAAAAATAGTGCATTTTAATATTGTATCGTTTATAATCAATCCTATGGGAAACAGCGATTAAAATAAGGCGGGAGGCAGATTATTGGATCATAAAAAGGAACTTAGATATTTTGAGATTGACGGAGCATTCGGAGGTAATCAGGACTGGTTCACCAATGTAGTTATGAATATCGGCGGCTGTGCGGCGGCGGCAGCTTGTGATTGCTGTATTTATCTGGCAAAGCGTATGGGAGCTAAGAGGCTGTATCCTTTTGATACAGACCATCTGAACAAGGAGGATTATAAAAAATTCAGCCAGATTATGAAGCCATACATCAAGCCAAGAGTAGGCGGAGTGAAAAAGCTTGCATGGTTTATAAGCGGTTTTCAGAGATATCTTGAGGATATCGGTGCAGCAGGACAGATCGCAATGGAGGAGTTTTCAGGGGAGCATACGGTAAAGGAAGCGGAAAGTTTTGTAAAAAGTCAGATCGATAAGAATATGCCGATTCCGGTCCTGCTTTTACATCATAAAGACAGAGCGCAGTTCAAGGATTATATCTGGCACTGGTTTCTGATCGTAGGATATGAGCAGGCGGGCAGCGATCTCAGGATTAAGACGGCGACCTATGGGGAAGCGGCTGTATTTTCCTTAAAAGAAATGTGGGAAACGGGATTTGCTGAGAAAGGCGGATTGGTCAAGCTGACACTGTGACAGGCTTCTGTAGGTATGTTTGTTGTATTTCTTAATAAAAAGAGAGTAAAAAGATTGTATTATGCTTTACGAAATGTGTGTTTTCGGCTACAATAAAAAACAGTTTGTAAATCAAATGAGGGACAAAAGATGAACTTGTCCCGGATATTATAAAAAAGCGAGGTATGAATAAATGGAAAATCCAGTTGTTACATTTGAGATGGAAAATGGCGATATTATGAAAGCAGAGCTGTATCCGGAGATCGCGCCGAATACGGTGAATAATTTTATTTCATTGGTACAGAAAGGTTATTATGACGGTCTGACTTTCCACCGTGTGATCAGAGGATTCATGATTCAGGGCGGCTGTCCGGACGGAACGGGCATGGGCGGCCCGGGATACAATATCAAGGGTGAATTTAATCAGAATGGCTTTACGAACAATCTGAAGCATACCGCGGGAGTGCTTTCTATGGCAAGAGCCATGGATCCGGACTCCGCCGGTTCCCAGTTCTTTATCATGCATAAGGATGCGGATCATCTGGACGGCGGTTACGCAGCGTTTGGACAGATCACTCAGGGGATGGATATAGTAGATAAAATTGCAAAGACAGATACGGACTATAATGACAGGCCATTAGACAAGCAGAAGATGAAAAAGGTCAGCGTAGATACAAAGGGTATAGAATATGCAGAACCTGAGAAAGCGTAAAGACCGCTTCATGGAGATGGATACATTGGCAGAGTAAACGAACGAGTGAACGGAGGCATGAATCCGAGATGGATATGGTTCAGACAGAAAAATTAGTATTTGAATATGAAAAACGGGATGAAGACGGCAATGTTATCGGCGCTTCCCGTGCCATTGACGAAGTGGATATTGATGTAAAGGAAGGACAGTTTATTGCCGTTCTGGGACATAACGGCTCCGGAAAATCGACTCTTGCCAAACACCTGAATGCCATTCTGGTCCCGACAGACGGAACTGTATGGGTGGACGGACGCAATACAAAGAAACCGGAAGAGCTTTGGAATGTCCGGCAGGCGGCGGGAATGGTATTCCAGAATCCGGACAATCAGATCATCGGAACAGTGGTGGAAGAGGATGTGGGCTTTGGGCCGGAAAATTTAGGCGTGCCCACCGATGAGATCTGGAAGCGGGTTGAGGACAGCTTGAAGGCTGTCGGTATGCTTTCTTACAGACACCATTCGCCGAATAAATTGTCCGGCGGGCAGAAGCAGCGTGTGGCGATTGCCGGAGTAGTCGCGATGGAGCCGAAGTGTATCGTACTGGATGAGCCTACGGCCATGCTTGATCCCGTGGGAAGAAAGGAAGTCCTAAAGACAGTCAGGAAACTCAGGGAAGAGAAGAAGGTTACAGTCATCCTCATCACTCATTATATGGAAGAGGTTGTAGATGCAGATAAAATCTATGTGATGGATCATGGGAAAGTGGTGATGGAGGGAACGCCGAGAGAGATTTTCAGCGAGGTGGAAAAGCTTAAGGAATACCGGCTGGATGTACCGCAGGTGACCATTCTTGCGGATGAGCTTAGAAAACGGGGGCTGGACATCCCAAAAGGGATACTCCGGAAGGAAGAACTGGTGTCAGAGATTACGAAGATTTTGCAGAAGTAACAAAGATAGGGGAAGGATCATGTCAATCAGACTGGAACATTTGAACTATATATACAGCCCTAAGACTGCATATGAAAAACATGCGCTCAAGGATATCTGCCTTGAGATCCCGCATGGAGAGTTTGTGGGAATCATCGGGCATACCGGTTCGGGAAAGTCCACGCTGATACAGCATTTTAACGGGCTGATAAAGGCGACGGACGGAAAGTTGTTTTATAATGAAGAAAATATATACGGACAAGGCTATAATATGAGAAAACTCCGCAATGAGATTGGGCTGGTATTTCAGTATCCGGAGCATCAGTTATTTGAGATTGATGTGATGGCGGATGTATGCTTTGGCCCTAAGAATCAGGGACTGAGCCGAGAGGAATGTGAAAAGCGTGCGCTGGAGGCATTGAAGCTTGTGGGCCTCAAAGAAAAGTATTATCACGCATCGCCCTTTGAATTGTCTGGCGGGCAGAAACGGCGGGCAGCCATTGCCGGGGTTCTTGCAATGCGTCCTAAGGTGCTTGTCTTAGACGAACCTACGGCGGGACTTGATCCGAAAGGAAGGGACGACATTTTAGAGCAGGTTGCATATCTTCATAAACAGACGGGCATGACGGTGATTTTAGTATCCCACAGCATGGAGGATATTGCCAGGTATGCGGGCAGGATTATCGTGATGAATCACGGAGAGATCATGTACAATGATGAACCAAAAAAAGTGTTTGCGCATTACAGGGAACTGGAGCAGGCAGGGCTTGCGGCGCCGCAGGTGACTTATATCATGCACGAACTAAGAGAGCAGGGAATTCCCGCGGATACAGATGTTACTACTGTCAAAGAGGCGGCGGATGAGATTATAAGAGCGCTGGAAGCCGGCATGCCGAACGCATTAGATGACAAGATGTCAAAAAGCAGACAGATGGAGAAGGAAAAATGATTCGAGATATAACAATAGGACAATATTACCCGGCAAAAAGTATACTGCATCGTCTTGATCCGAGAGTGAAGCTTGTCTCCACGCTCCTTTATCTGATCTCCCTGTTCCTTTTTAAAAGTATTGCAGGATATCTGGCTGTTACTGTATTTCTTGTTGGCATCATAAGGGCATCCAAGGTGCCTTTTCGTTATATTGTGAAAGGGTTAAAGCCGATTGTCATGCTGCTTATGATCACGGTGGTATTCAACCTGTTTCTGCAAAAGGACGGAGAGGTGCTTTTGCGGATATGGAAGCTTAGTATTACAACAGTGGGGCTTCGCAATGCAGTGTATATGGCAGTGAGGCTTATATATCTGATCATAGGCTCATCCTTAATGACATTTACAACAACACCGAATGAATTGACAGACGGTATAGAAGCGCTTTTACATCCGCTCAATAAAGTGCATGTTCCTGTTCATGAGGTGGCTATGATGATGTCCATTGCACTGCGGTTTATCCCGATTCTTTTGGAAGAGACGGATAAGATCATGAAGGCGCAGCAGGCAAGAGGGGCGGATTTTGAAAGCGGAAATATGATTCAGAGAGCGAAATCCATGATCCCGATTCTTGTTCCGCTGTTCGTGTCAGCCTTTCGGCGGGCATATGATCTTGCAATGGCGATGGAAGCGAGATGCTACCGCGGCGGAGAGGGAAGAACAAAGATGAAACCTTTGAAATACCAGACCAGAGACCGGGCGGCATATGTGACAATGGTTGTATATGCGGCTGCAGTAGTAGCCATCGGAAGATTTGCGCCGCTTCAGGTGTGGATATTTTAGGAGGTGAGATTCCATGAGGAGGGTGAGGCTTATCGTTGCCTATGACGGTACGAATTATTGCGGATGGCAGATTCAGCCGAATGGAATCACGATTGAGGAGGTCTTAAACCGGGAAATCAGCAGGCTTACCGGAGAGAATATTCACATTATCGGCGCAAGCCGCACGGATTCCGGTGTGCATGCCCTTGGTAATGTGGCTGTATTCGACACAGCGTCTTCCATCCCGCCGGAGCGGATGGCATACGCACTTAATCAGCGAATGCCGAAGGATATTGTGATTGTCAGATCAGATGAAACGTTACCTGACTGGCATCCAAGATATCAGGATAAGATTACGAAAACTTATGAGTATCATATTTATAATGCTCCCGCGCCGAACCCTTTGAAAAGAAATTACAGCGCGTTCGTCTCATTTCCAATGGATACAGAGAAGATGCGCAAGGGAGCGGAGTATCTTGTGGGAGAACATGATTTTGTCAGTTTTTGTAATATTCGGACGAATGTTTCGGACACTGTGCGTACTGTGCATAGTATCACTATAATACAGAATGGGCCGGATATTGTGCTTAGAATTACAGGAAACGGATTTCTCTATCATATGGTTCGGATCATTGCAGGGACATTAATTCGGGTGGGCCGGGGCTTTTATGCGCCGGAAAAGGTGAAAGAGATATTGGAAGAAAAGAAACGGACGGCGGCAGGAGTAACAGCACCGGCAGCAGGGTTAGTGCTGGTGGGGATTGATTATTAAAAAAGGTTATCAATTTAACAAGAGTGATAAATGAATAACAATATCCAAAAATGAAGTACAAAGAATAAAAATCTTCAAAAAACTGAAATATTATATATACAAATCAAATTTTTGTGATAATATTGTATTAAGGTTGCGTTTAGAACGAAGCAATCCATAAGTATCACAATCATACATATACTATAAAATGAATGGGAGGTTTGTATATGGATATGTTATTGAATCTGGTTCCGGTATTCGGAATCATCACACTTTTGTTTGCGGCGATGCTGGCTTCAAAGGTTAGCAGGCAAGATGCGGGGACAGACAGGATGAAGGAGATCGCTGGTTCGATCAGCGAAGGTGCAAGAGCGTTCTTGACGGCAGAATACAAGATTCTGATTTTTTTTGTGGCAGTTCTCTTTGTGCTGATCGGAGTTGGCATAGGGAACTGGATTACGGCTGTCTGTTTTGTGGTTGGCGCATTGTTTTCTACGCTGGCCGGATATTTTGGTATGACTGTTGCTACGAAGGCTAATGTGAGAACGGCGAATGCGGCGAAGGAGAGCGGTATGAACAAAGCGCTTTCTATTGCATTTTCAGGCGGAGCAGTTATGGGGATGTGCGTAGCCGGTCTGGGCGTTCTTGGAGTGAGCGCGATTTACATTTTCACAAGAAATGCGGATATTTTATTTGGATTTAGTCTGGGGGCTTCTTCTATCGCGCTGTTTGCCCGTGTTGGAGGCGGTATCTATACGAAAGCGGCGGATGTAGGCGCAGATCTTGTTGGAAAGGTAGAGGCGGGAATCCCGGAGGATGATCCGCGCAATCCGGCGGTTATTGCTGACAATGTTGGGGATAATGTGGGCGATGTGGCAGGAATGGGAGCAGACCTTTTTGAGTCTTATGTTGGAGCGCTTATTTCAGCGCTGACTTTGGGGCTGGTATATTTTGAAGCGGCGGGAGCAGCGTTTCCTCTGGTAATTGCCGGCCTTGGATTGATTGCGTCTATTCTCGGTACATTTTTCGTGCGCGGGGATGAAAAATCCAACCCTCACAAAGCGCTTAAGACAGGTTCCTATGCGGCGAGTGTTCTGGTGTTGATTGCTTCATTTGTACTCAGCAAGATGTTTTTCGGTAACTTCAATGCGGCAATCGCGATCGTGGCTGGTTTGATTGTGGGAATTCTAATCGGAATCATAACGGAGGTCTATACTTCCGGTGATTACAATTCCGTAAAAGAGATTGCAACCCAGTCAGAGACGGGGGCGGCAACAACGACCATAAGCGGTATCGCAGTGGGAATGCGGTCTACCGCGGCGCCGATTCTTTTGATCTGCGTGGGGATTTTTGCGGCATATAATTTCTGCGGCCTTTATGGAATCGCACTGGCGGCGGTAGGGATGCTTTCGACAACGGCAATTACTGTTGCGGTAGATGCCTATGGGCCGATCGCAGATAACGCGGGCGGCATTGCGGAGATGTCGGGGCTTGACTCGAAGGTGCGCAGTATCACAGATAAGCTTGACGCTGTAGGAAATACAACTGCGGCTATGGGGAAAGGATTTGCCATCGGCTCTGCGGCGCTTACGGCATTGTCATTGTTTGTAACCTATGCGGAATCGGTGAAGCTGGATACGATTGATATTCTGGATTACCGTGTAATTATAGGACTGTTTGTGGGAGGAATGCTGCCGTTTTTATTTTCTGCAATGACGATGTCTTCGGTTTCAAAAGCGGCATATCAGATGATTGAGGAAGTAAGGAGACAATTTAGGACGATTCCCGGTATCTTGGAAGGAACGGGAAAACCGGATTATAAATCCTGCGTAGCAATCTCCACGACAGCAGCGTTAAAAGAAATGCTTGTACCGGGTATCATGGCGGTGGCGGCGCCGTTGGTTGTCGGAGTATTGCTGGGACCGGCCTCGCTTGGCGGTCTTCTTGCAGGTTCTCTTGTGACCGGAGTTATGGTGGCGATTTTTATGTCTAATGCCGGGGGTGCATGGGATAATGCCAAGAAATATATCGAAGACGGAAACCACGGAGGAAAGGGAAGCGAAGCTCACCGGGCAGCTGTCGTCGGCGATACGGTAGGCGATCCGTTTAAAGATACGTCGGGTCCGGCGATCAATATACTCATTAAGCTTATGACGATCGTATCGTTGGTATTTGCGCCGCTGTTTTTGTCTATCGGCGGATTATTGTAAAATGAAAAAATGTGCTGTCTTTTTTGAGAGTTCTTTTTTGGAACCTTTGAGAAGATGGCACATTTTAAACTGGATAACCGGAAAGGATTGTGATAATATAAATCTCGGAATACATAAGATGGCAAATTATTTTAGATAGAAATGAGGTGTCGTAAATGACAAAAGTAGATATTATCTCAGGATTTTTAGGCGCCGGAAAGACAACATTTATCAAACAGTTGATAGATCAGGTGTTTACCGGCGAGAAGCTGGTACTGATTGAAAATGAGTTCGGCGAGATTGGCATCGACGGCGGTTTTTTAAAGGATGCAGGAATTGAGATCACGGAGATGAATTCTGGATGTATTTGCTGTACGCTTGTGGGAGATTTCAGCAAGGCGCTGAAAAAAGTAATCGAAGAGTATCAGCCGGACCGCGTTATTATCGAGCCTTCCGGAGTCGGCAAGCTCTCCGATGTGGCGAAAGCGGTGGAAGATGTAAAAGAAGATGCGGATATTGAGATTACCGGAAGAATCACAGTAGTTGACGGGAAAAAGGCAAAGATGTACATGAAAAACTTTGGCGAATTTTTTAAGGATCAGGTAGAACATGCTTCTGTGATCGTTATCAGCCGTACGCAGATGATGAATGATGAAAAGGTAGAGGATTGCGTGCATATGCTCCGTGAGGAGAATGATAAGGCGGCGATCATCTCGACACCGTGGGAGCAGCTTGGAAAAGAAGCAATTGTGCGGGCGCTGGAGCATGGATCAGAGCTGGAAGATTTGTTAGAGCATCATCATGAGCGCCACCATCACCATGGACAGGAAGAATGCTGCGGACATGAGCATCATGAAGAAGATCATTGTCATGAGCATCACCATGGGCAGGAAGAATGCTGCGGACATGAGCATCATGAAGAGGATCATTGTCATGAGCATCACCATGGGCAGGAAGAATGCTGCGCTCATGGGCATCATGGACACCATCACCATGCAGATGAGATATTTACAAGCTGGGGAAAGGAGACTGCCCATAAATATACAGAGGAGGAACTGGATTATCTTGTAAAAGCGCTGTCGGAAACAGAGGCTTACGGCACGATTTTACGTTCCAAGGGTATTGTGCCGATGGCAGACGGAAGCTGGAAACAGTTTGATCTGGTTCCGGAGGAATACGAAGTGAGAGACGGACAAGCAGACTATACAGGACGTGTCTGCGTAATCGGAACAGACCTGAAGGAAGAAGAGCTTTTAAAATTATTCCATGTTTAAGATTTGGAGGTTATTGCGATGTTTGGACAGGCGCCGATACCGGTTTTTGTAGTAACCGGATTTTTAGACAGCGGAAAAACAACCCTTATAAAAGAGACGCTTATGGAGCAGGAATGGATTGAGCCGGGCCTTACGCTTTTAATTTGCTGCGAGGAGGGTGAGGAAGAATACGGGAAAGAATATCTGGATGAAAAAGATATGTTCCTTCTAAAGATAGAAGAACCAGAACAGCTGAACTCTGTGTTTTTTAAAAACTGTGAAAAAAATTATCATCCGACACAGATTGTGATCGAATATAATGGTATGTGGAAACTTACAGATCTGCTTTCTGTCAAATACCCGAGAAACTGGGAGCTTCAGGGAGTATATTCAACGGTGGACGGGACGACGTTAGACATATATCTCACAAATATGCGCAATATGCTTATGGAACAATTGACAGAATCCGAATTGATCGTAGTGAATCGGTGTGCGCCGCAGGCAGACCGTTCCGGATTCCGAAGAGCGCTGAAGGTTCAAAATCCAATGGCGCAGCTCATCTTCGAAGATCTTGAGGGGAAGATCATACAGCCGTCAGAGGAGGACTTGCCTTATGATGTTAAGGCGGACAAGATTGTGATTGAGGATGAGGATTTCGGCATTTGGTATGTGGATGCATACGACCATCCTGAACTTTATCTCCATAAAGAGATCGAATTTACCGCGCAGGCATTTCGCCCTAAGGGGATGGCAGAGGATATGTTTGTACCTGTGAGAAAGATTATGACTTGCTGCGCGGATGATATCCGTTTCTATGGATACCCATGCCGTCTGCCGGGGAAACAGGACATTCCAAAACATCAGTGGGTGCGCATCAAAGCAAAATTCGGATATGAGGCAGTAGCGTCCTATGGAAGCAAACAGCCGGTGCTTTACCTGATACAGATGGTGCCGGTAGCAAAACCGAAAGATGAGATCGTATATTTAGGATAAAACAGCGGCAGGAAGATATTCTTCCTGCCCAAATTATTTTTAGGAAGCGTTTAAGACACCTGTTTACTTGTCGCTTTTTAAAGACGAGTACATCGCAACCCCTAGTATCACGGAGCCGCCCACGAGTTCCCGCCCGCTTGGGATCTCCCCGAGAAACAGCAGCGCATAGAGAATGCCATAGACTGTCTCCATTCCAGAGATAATTCCGGCAGTCTGCGCCTTAACATTTTTTTGAGCGGACACATATAGGGAATAGGCAAATGCCGTGCAGATGAATCCAATAAAAGCGACTCCGATAATGTCTGGCGTACGCCACTGCGTTTTTGTGATGAAAAGTGCAGGGAGAAGTACGATAGCGGCAGTCCCCTGCTCATACAGGCATACAATCCTGCCTGTATACCGGGATGAAAAATAGCGGTTTGCCAGTGTCATGATCGCATAAGTAAAGCTGCAGATCATTCCCCAGATGATTCCGACAGTCGTGTTATTTTCAATGGAAAATTCCGGTATGGTGATGACGACGCCGGTCATTAAGATGACTGCCGTGAAAATACTCTGTCTACGAAGCTTCTCGTGAAATATAAGAGGCTCGAAAAAGGTCAGGAACAATGGAAAGGTGGAAAATGTAATCGTTCCGATCGCTACGGAAGAAACCTGTATTGACTGGAAAAAGGTAGTCCAGTGAACCGCCATTACGATTCCGGTCAGAACAATCAGACTATAATCTTTTTTCGAGTTGAGCTTCAGCGTGTCCTTTTTCACTATCGCGATCAAAAACAATAATAAAGAAGAACTGATTACTCTGCCAAGAGCGACCATAACAGAAGAAATTTCAACAAATTGCCCGATAACACCCGACAGGCCGAAAAGCATGACGGCAATATGTAAAAACAAAATATTTTTATTAAAATGATACTGCATATGCATAGTAATTTGATTCCTCCTTAGTTATGTCAGCCGAACGGCGTTCGCCTGCTTCAAAAGAGCGTAGATTTCATATGAAGAAAGGATAAAGATATGGGAGATTGCAGGGCAGGCTCGGTGTTATTCAATCTATATAAATAAAAACGATATGAAACAGGCAGAGGAGCTTGTAAGAGAGATCAAAAGAGGAATGTGGATCAGGAATGTTAGGCGCTGTCCTTTTCCCCTTTAAATCTAAGGGGGCTGTCCGAAAAATAGACTGCCCCTTTGCGTTTTTCTACATTAAGAACTCTTTCTGATTGTCTTACATCTTCGATAACGCTGCTTCGTCTGCCACGATCACAACGTCCGGATGAAGCTGCAGTATCGATGCCGGAACCTGCGGAGTAATCGGTCCGCATACTACTTTCTTTAGGATATCAGACTTATCCTCGCCGCTTACTACTACGACAATCTTTTTCGCCAGCATGATACTGCGGATTCCCATAGTGTATGCCTGACGCGGTACATCGGCCTCGGATGCAAAGAAGCGTTTGTTAGCTTCAATCGTGCTTGGAGCAAGGTCTACACAGTGTGTTCCGCTTGGGAATACATCGCACGGCTCGTTGAATCCGATATGCCCGTTATGTCCAAGGCCGAGAAGCTGCAGATCTACGCCGCCGCTTTTTTCAATGATTTCATCATATTTCCTGCATGCTTTGTCAGAATCCGGCTCTAAGCCGTCCGGAACGGAAGTGTTTGCCTTATCAATATTCACATGGTCAAAAAAGTGCGTGTTCATAAAGTAACGGTAACTCTGATCATTTTCTGGATTGAGACCTTTGTATTCGTCCAGATTAACGCTGGATACTTTAGAAAAATCCAAATCTCCCTTTTTATACCATTCAATTAACTGTTCGTACGTTCCGATCGGAGAAGAACCGGTAGCAAGCCCCAGCACGCAGTCCGGTTTCATAATAACCTGTGCGGCGATAACATTTGCCGCCTTCCGACTTAATTCTTCGTAATCTTTTGCTCTACAAATAATCATACCTCTTATTTCCTTTCTTTTCACATTATTTACTAATGCCTTTCTATTAGTATATCAATAAAAATAATAATTTCAATAAAAACCTTATAATTGGAGATACTTTCATATAACGAAAGAAAGTACTTTTATTTGTGCACATTTACCAATGAAAAACTGCAGAAAGAAAGCATTAATCAGCTGTATTTGAAAGAACATGAAAGAACTTTCTATGCATTGTAAAAGTATTGAAAATGAATTCTTAGATGATATACTTGAGACTACAAAAAAGGAGGGCAACGTAAATGACAGAAAAAAAGGTAGAAAGTCTTAAGGGCAAATTGATTGTGTCCTGTCAGGCATTGCCTCACGAGCCGCTTCACTCTTCCTTTATTATGGGAAGGATGGCACTGGCGGCGAAGGAGGGAGGAGCGTATGGTATCCGCGCCAACACAAAAGAAGATATCAAAGAAATCAAGGAAACAGTCCGTCTTCCGATCATAGGGATCGTGAAAAGAGACTACGCCGACAGCAAAGTCTATATTACGCCGACTATGAAGGAAGTGGATGAGTTGATGGAGGTCCGGCCGGAAATCATTGCGCTTGATGCGACAGGGGCAATTCGCCCGCAAGGCGTAACGCTGGACGAGTTCTTCCGGGAAGTTAAGAAAAAATATCCGGATCAGCTCTGGATGGCAGATTGTTCCACGGTAGAGGAAGCGCTTCATGCGGATGAATTAGGGTTTGATTTTATCGGGACGACAATGGTTGGGTATACCGAGCAGAGCATGCATGATCGGATTGAGGCGGATGATTTCAGGATTTTACGAGAGATCATTGAAAAGGCGGAGCACAGAGTCATTGCGGAAGGGAATATCAATACGCCGCAGAAGGCGAAACGTGTCATTGAGCTTGGGGCGTACAGTGTGGTTGTGGGTTCGGCCATCACAAGACCGCAGTTAATCACGAAGACATTTGCGGAAGTACTTGCCTGAGGTATTGCGCAGCAAAGAGAACGGTAGCATTTGGTTTAAAAATCATTCAAAAAAGAAAAGGAGAAAAGTATCATGAGGAAACTTGACAAGTACAAAGGCGTTATCCCGGCATTTTATGCATGCTATGACAAGGAGGGCAATATAAGTCCTAAGGGTGTACAGGCTCTTACAAAGTATTTTGTAGAGAAAGGTGTGAAGGGTGTCTATGTAAATGGTTCATCCGGGGAATGTATCTACCAGAGTGTAGAGGATAAAAAGCTGGTGCTGGAAAATGTGATGGAGGCGGCACAAGGAAGGCTTACAGTCATTGCGCATGTGGCTTGTAACAATACAAAAGACAGCATGGAACTCGCCCGTCATGCGGAAAGCGCCGGTGCAGACGCAATTGCCGCAATTCCACCTATTTATTTCCGGCTGCCGGAGCATGCGATCGCACAGTACTGGAATGATATCAGCATGGCAGCGCCGCATACAGACTTTGTCATTTATAATATTCCGCAGCTTGCGGGAGTTGCGCTTACGATGAATCTGTTTGACGAGATGAGGAAGAATCCAAAAGTCATCGGCGTTAAGAATTCCTCTATGCCGGTGCAGGATATCCAGATGTTCAAAGCGGCAGCAGGAGATGATTATGTAATCTTTAACGGACCGGACGAGCAGTTTATCAGCGGACGGATCATCGGAGCAGAGGGAGCGATCGGCGGAACCTACGGGGCTATGCCGGAGCTGTTCCTTAAGATGGACGAATATGTGAAGTCCGGCGAACTTGGAAGGGCAAAAGAGATTCAGTATGCGGTTAATGAAATTATCTATAAGATGTGCTCTGCCCATGGCAATATGTACGGTGTGATCAAGGAAGTCCTTAAGATCAACGAGAATCTGGAACTTGGAGGAGTAAGAAAGCCGCTTCCGGCGCTGACAGACAGCGATGAAGCAATTGTGAATGAGGCGGCTAAGATGATTCGCGACGCAAAAGAAAAATATCAGTGCTAGCAGACATGGGATAAGGAGGAAAAAAATGCAGGGATTTACAATAGTTGATTTGGTTATTCTGATTGTGTATTTGGCAGCAGTATTGTTTGCAGGATTGCACTTTGCAAAGAAGGAGATGAAGGGGAAAGAATATTTTAAGGGAGACGGAACAGTGCCGTGGTGGGTGACGTCCGTATCTATATTTGCTACACTGTTAAGTCCGATTTCATTCTTGTCGCTGGCAGGTAACTCTTATGCCGGAACATGGATCATGTGGTTTGCGCAGCTTGGCATGTTACTGGCGATTCCTCTTACGATCCGGTTTTTCCTGCCGATTTACAGCAGGCTTGATATTGATACGGCATATCATTATCTGGAACTTCGGTTTGGAAGCAAGGGACTCCGTGTGCTGGGAGCGGTTATGTTCATTATCTATCAGGTGGGGCGTATGTCTATCATTATGTACCTTCCGTGCATGGTACTTGGAAGCCTTACTGGAATCAGTGTCAATTTACTGATTATCATTATGGGAGTGATCGCTATCATCTACTCTTACACCGGCGGGCTGAAATCCGTACTCTGGACAGACTTTATACAGGGTTCCGTATTACTGATCGGAGTTACATTTGCACTGATATTTCTGCTGGTGCATATCGACGGAGGAGTCGGCGCCGTATTTGGCGCGCTGGCAAATGAACATAAATTCCTTGCGGTTGATCAGCCGATTTTCGATATAAACATTTTAAAGGACAGCGTATTTATTATGATAGTAGGAGCTGGGTTTAATACGATGGGTTCCTATGTATCGAGTCAGGATATTGTTCAGCGTTTTACGACAACGACAGATACGAAGAAGTTAAATAAAATGATGTTGACAAACGGTGCGCTCTCTATCTTTATCGCAACAGTATTCTACTTGATCGGTACGGGACTTTATGTATTCTATCAGCAGAATGCGCTTCCTCCGGCAGCGGCGCAGGATCAGATCTTTGCATCCTACATCGCCTTCGAACTTCCGGTAGGCATAACGGGAATCCTTCTTGCGGCGATCTATGCGGCGTCGCAGTCCACGCTGTCAACAGGGCTTAACTCCGTGGCTTCCAGTTGGACACTGGATATTCAGGCGCGTCTTACAAAAAAGGAATTAAGCTTCGAGAAACAGACAAAGATCGGACAGTATGTATCTTTAGTCGTAGGTATATTTGCAATCGCCGTATCTATGATTCTTGCAAATGGCGGCGTGAAGTCAGCATATGAATGGTTCAACGGATTCATGGGTCTGGTACTTGGAATTCTGATCGGAACATTTATCCTCGGCGCATTTACGAAGGTTGCCAATACATTTGGCGCGACAATGGCATTTATCGCAGCCTCGGCAGTGATGGTAGGCATCAAGTATTTTGTCCCGGCAGAGGCGGTATCCATCTGGTCTTACTCTATTATTTCCATTGCCGTTTCTTTAGCGGTAGGAATTCCGGCAAGTCTTGTATGGAGGAAGCTTAAGAAGGATGCATCCGTACCGGCGCCGCATACTACCATATATAACGTGTAGGAGGGATATATATGATATTCGGAAATGTAGATAACCTGAAAGAGTTTTCGTTTTTAGAGGACACTGTGAAAACGTGTTTTGAGTATCTGAAAAATCACAAACTTTCTGTCTTTGAAAAGGGAAGTTATGAGATCGACGGCGAAAGATTGTTTGTAAATGTAGCAGAATATGAGACGACTGCACCTGAGAACCGATTTTGGGAGGCGCATAAGGATTATCTGGATGTCCATGTGATGCTTCGGGGAGAGGAACAGATAGATGTGAACTTCATCGGTAATATGCACTTGAAAGAATATGTAAAAAAAGATGATTTTCTGCCGATGGAAGGGGAGAAGAACGGGTCTGTTATATTAAGGCCCGGAGACTTCCTTGTGTGTTATCCAACTGACGGTCATCGGACGGGAGTAGCGGCAGAAAAACCTGTGCTGCTCAAAAAAGCAATATTTAAAGTTCGGATCGGTCAGTGAACCTTGGCGGATGTGCTGCGTCCCCAAACACTATCCAGCTATATTAACAGAATTATTTGACCACTATATCACAATATATTATAATGAAAGACGGACAGAGTAGATATGAATAGATATGTAAGTATTGACATTGGCGGAACTGCGATTAAATATGGACTCATCAGGGAGGATGGGCACATTCTCACCAGAGAAGTGACGGATACAGAGGCAAAAAAAGGCGGGCCGGCTATTTTTGACAAAGTGGAGAATATTGTTGAAAGTTATTGCGTACAAGAGGACATCAGCGGAATCTGTATATCGACAGCCGGAATGGTAG
The DNA here is from genome assembly GCA_946558695.1 of uncultured Lachnospiraceae bacterium. GTDB lineage: Bacteria > Bacillota > Clostridia > Lachnospirales > Lachnospiraceae > MD308. The sequence continues at coordinate 20,154 of CAMNTQ010000022.1, read as the reverse complement.
ATACGGATGAGGGAGTGATCACGTATTCTGCTCCGCTGATTCCAGATTATGCAGGTACGGAGTACAAGAAGAGATTAGAGGAGAGATTTTGCATTCCCTGTGAGGTGGAAAATGATGTGAACTGTGCCGGACTTGCGGAGTTTTATACCGGCGCGGCGGCGGGCAGCAGAATCGCCCTGATACTTACGGTTGGAACTGGCATCGGCGGATGTGCTGTGATTGACGGTAAGGTTTTTAGAGGATGCAGCGGCAGTGCCTGCGAGGTGGGATATATGAGTCTTAAGGACAGCGATTTTCAGACTCTTGGGGCGGCAAGTATTCTGACAAAGAAAGTGGCAGGATGGAAGAGGGAACCAGACAAGTATTGGAGCGGCTATCGGATTTTTGAATCTGCAAAGCAGGGTGATGAGCTGTGCGTCCGTGCTATTGATGAGATGTCAGATGTTCTCGGACAGGGAATCTCCAATATCTGTTATGTGCTGAATCCAGAGATTGTAGTGCTTGGCGGCGGTATTATGGCGCAGGAGGCGTTCTTAAAAGAAAGGATAGAGAATGCCGTTGCCAAGTATCTGGTCCCAGAGATAGCAAGGCATACCAGACTGGCTTTTGCGAAACATAAAAATGATGCGGGGATGCTGGGAGCATTCTATCATTTCCGGCAGCATCGTCTTGAAGAGTGACAGAACAGAATAAAGGTGAGGACAAGATGGAATACTATGTTAAGTCAGTAGTGCCGGTGATCGAAGCGAATTATGACAATTTTACGACGGTGGAAAAGAATATTGCCGATTATTTTATCCAGAACCGTGAAAAGATGGATTTTTCCGCAAAGTCTGTTTCTGAAAGGCTGTATGTATCGGAAGCATCCTTGTCAAGATTCGCGAAGAAATGCGGCTATCGGGGGTATCGGGAATTTATATACCAGTATGAGGAAAATTTTGTAGAAAAGCCGGAGTCCATTACCGGAAATACGAGGACTGTCTTAAATGCTTATCAAGAGCTTCTCAACAAAACTTACAGTCTCATGGATGAGACTCAGGTAGGGCGGATCGCGAGGTATCTTGCGAGGGCGGAGCGTGTGTTTGTGTGCGGTATGGGAAGCTCTGGATTTGCAGCGGACGAGATGGAGATGCGGTTTATGAGGGTGGGCGTTAACATCCATGCCGTCAAGGATATCGACCGGATGTATATGCAGGCCGTATTTCAAAATGAAAGAAGTCTGATCGTAGGAATCAGTCTCAGCGGCGAGCGCAAGGGAGTGCAGTTTCTGCTGCGGGAGTCCCGTAACAGAGGCGCTAAGACGGTGCTGGTCACAACTCACAATAAAGAGGAGTATTATGAATTCTGCGATGAATTACTGCTGGTTCCGTCGTTAAAGCATCTGAACTATGGCAATCTGATCTCTCCGCAGTTTCCGATTCTGGTCATGCTTGACATTATCTATTCCTGCTACGTGGAGCAGGATAAATATCAGATAGAAACATTCCACGATGATACTTTACGTGCGCTTGGGGGAAAAGAATATGATTATTAAAAATGTAAACATTTATACGGAAGACAAGACTTTTGCAAAGGGAGCAATAGAGATAAAGAACGGGTATTTTTCGGGAGTGTCTCTTCATGATGAAGACGAAGTAAATGCAGGCGGTGAGATCATTGACGGTGAAGGTGCGTATGCCATACCCGGTCTCATTGATATTCATTTTCACGGCTGTATGGGATATGATTTTTGTGATGGGACAAAGGAAGCTATCAGAGAGATCGCAAAATATGAGGCATCAGTAGGAGTGACAGGTATTTCCCCGGCGACTATGACCCTTCCTGTGGAGGAGCTTATTCGTGTGTTAGAGACGGCGGCTGACTATAAGGAGACGGAGGAAAAGGAACATGCACTTGGGGCGGACTTGCTCGGCATCAATATGGAAGGGCCGTTTATCAGCATAGAGAAAAAAGGAGCGCAGGATGAGCGCAATATCATTTCCTGCGATGCGGATATCTGTCAAAAGTTTCTGGATGCTTCTAAGGGACTTGTGAAATTTATCGGGATTGCGCCGGAGAGGAACAAAGATTTTTCATCATTTATCAGACAGATGAAGGATAAGGTAAATATATCTCTCGCCCACACCAATGCGGACTATGATACGGCGAAGGCGGCGTTTGATGCGGGGGCGGACCACGCGGTTCATCTGTACAATGCCATGCCGGCATTTTCTCACAGGACGCCGGGCGTTGTCGGGGCAGTGTCGGACAGTCCCCATGTAAATGCTGAGCTGATCTGTGACGGTGTTCACATTCATCCCGCGGTTGTCCGCGCCACTTTTAAGATGATGGGGGCGGACCGCATGATTCTGATCAGCGACAGTATGCGTGCTACAGGAATGCAAAACGGCCGTTATCTGCTTGGCGGACTTGAGGTGGATGTAGCGGAAAATCGTGCAACACTGGTCTCTAACGGCGCGCTGGCAGGTTCGGCAACGAATCTGATGGATTGTATGAGGACGGCGGTTCAGAAGATGGGTCTTCCTCTTGAGACGGCAGTTGCCTGTGCGACCATGAATCCGGCCAAGGCGCTCGGGGTATACAAAGATTATGGTTCTATAACGGCAGGGAAAAAAGCAGATTTGGTGCTTCTTGATCAGGAACTTAAGATAAAGGCAGTTATCAAGGATGGAATAAGAGCGGTTTAGGTATTATAAAATAAAATTACCGGTTGACAAAACCCTGCGAATCATTTAGACTTTCAGACATACAAATATAAAAAGGCTTTGAAAAGAAAAAGTAACGGAACATACACCCATACAGAAAGCTGCCGGAGGATGAGAGGCGCATGAAGGAATGGACTGTGAATACGTCTTGGAGCTGCACACCGAAAGTATGACGATTGGTTTCTATGAATAGGCTGTGACGTGGCGGCATACGTTAAAATGCCATAGCTGTAAATATGCAGCTTGCTGAGATTGGCAGTGTGAACTGCCAGTGAATAAAGGTGGTATCGCGAAAGAAATTCGCCCTTATCTGTAGAGATAGGGGCGGTTTTTGTATTATCGGTTTTTGTGCCGGAGATAAAATTCGCAGATTAGGAACAACCATAGACAAAAAAGGAGAGATGAAAATGGGAATTTACGAGGAATTGCAGGCGAGAGGACTGATCGCGCAGGTTACGGATGAGGAGCTTATCAGAGATTTGGTGAACAATGGGAAGGCAACCTTTTATATCGGTTTCGATCCGACAGCGGACAGTCTTCACGTGGGACATTTTATGGCGCTCTGCCTGATGAAGCGGCTGCAGGAGGCGGGTAATAAGCCGATTGCACTGATTGGCGGCGGTACGGCCATGATCGGCGATCCGTCGGGAAGAAGTGACATGCGTCAGATGATGACGGCCGAGACGATCCAGCATAACTGCGACTGTTTTAAAGAGCAGATGAGCCGTTTTATTGATTTTTCGGAAGGGAAGGCATTGATGGTAAATAACGCGGACTGGCTTCTCGGGTTGAATTATATCGAGGTACTCCGGGAGGTAGGTTCGCATTTCAGCGTAAACCGTATGCTTACGGCAGAGTGCTACAAACAGAGGATGGAGAAAGGGTTAAGTTTTCTTGAGTTTAACTACATGATCATGCAGAGCTATGACTTCTATATGCTGTTTCAGAAATACGGGTGCAACCTTCAGTTTGGCGGCGATGACCAGTGGAGTAATATGCTTGGCGGAACGGAACTGATCAGACGTAAGCTTGGGAAAGATGCAAGTGCTATGACGATTACCCTTCTTCTTAATTCCGAGGGCAAGAAGATGGGAAAGACACAGAGCGGCGCCGTATGGCTCGATCCGGAAAAAACTTCTCCGTTTGAATTCTATCAGTACTGGAGAAATGTGGCGGATGCAGATGTTCTCAAGTGTATCCGTATGCTCACATTCCTTCCTTTGGATGAGATTGACAGGATGGATTCATGGGAGGGCGCTCAGCTTAACAAGGCAAAGGAAATCCTTGCGTATGAACTGACAAAGCTGGTACACGGCGAAGAGGAAGCTCAAAGAGCGAAAGAGGCGGCAAAAGCACTTTTCAGTCAGGGGAATGCAGTGGATATGCCAAGAGCAGAGCTGTCGGCAGAGGATTTAAAAGAAGATGCCATTGACATTTTATCTTTGCTTGTAAAAGCAGGACTTGTTCCGTCACGTTCCGAGGCGCGCCGCGCGCTGCAGCAGGGCGGAGTTACGGTAGACGGAGAAAAAGTAACAGATATTTATCAGTCATTCACAAAAGAAGAATTATCAGGCGGCGGGCTTGTTCTTAGAAGAGGCAAAAAGAAATTCTGTAAAGTGTTGATGCGGCAGGCATAAAAGGTGAAGGATATGAGATGTAGGTATTGTGACCGGAAGATTCCGGATGATGCATCATTTTGTCCCTATTGCGGACAGGATATAGAGAATGAGCAGGAAGTGGATGAACTTCAGGAGCGGCTGATCAGGCAATTATCAAAAGAAATCACGGGGAAGCTTCCGGACGTATCATGGGATAACCGTAAAAGACAGGAATATGTGCGCACACGTCCGGTTAAAAGCTCTAAAAGATATCTTGGCGTCATTGGACTTGTGATTTTGATCATGGCTCTTTTAATGGCGGCGATCTGGATCGTATTTACTACGATGGATGCGAATGAGAGACGTATGCAGGCAGAGAGAGAGCAGGCGCTTTTAGAAAGGCAGGAAGATGAATCTGAGGGAGCGGATAATAAGGGCCGGAAGGAAGCGTCAGAAGCGAAAGAAGACGCTGCAGGTGAAATCAGGCTGTCATTTGTCGGTGAACCGGGAGATTTTGAACAGTATTATAAATTGTCTGTCCAAGAAGCTTCGGCAAGTTCTGCGATTTCTCAGGAAGGGGTAGATAACGGTGCGGATAAGGCTGTGGACGGGAACCCCAGAACTTCGTGGCAGGAGGGCGTTGACGGAGACGGAATAGGAGAGAGCGTGCATCTTAAGCTGTCAAAGCCGTATATGGTAAAATATATGTCTTTCCGATTAGGAAACTGGAATTCCCGGGAATATTATGAGGGCAATAACAGACCAAAGGAATTGGAGATAACAGCCGGGGATGTAACTCAGACAGTGACGTTTCCGGACGGACAGGTGGAGTACTGGGTAGAGTTTTCACAAGAATGCCCTGCCTCAGAAATAGATGTGGTAATCCAATCTGTCTACGAGGGAAGTCAGTGGGATGACACCTGTATAGCAGAGATCGGGATTTACGGAAAAGGAAATTAAGCAGTGTATATAAAGGAGCATCTATGAATCTATGAAAAGACATAGAAAAAGACGGAATCAATGGGCATGGTTTTTTACGGGAATCATGTTCCTGTTCCTTGTCTGGACCATACTTTTTTACGGCGAAGATGCGAAAGAAAACAGCAAAGTCAATACGGGCAGGGAGCCGGTCAATGAAAAGACAGCGAAAGAGAGCGCGGCAGAAAATAAAGAGCAGCCGTCGTACCTTGAGGATATTGATGATATAGAGACAGGAACAGTGCTGAATCCTGCCAGAATTGATCTGACGCAGGTATCGCGGTATTTTACAGTAAATGAGATTAATGATAACATCCTGCAATATATTAACGGCAAGTCATATGTAAAAAATGATAATATCCGATTGGATGAGCTTAGATATCTAAAGCTTCTGCACTATAATTACGATCATGAGATCCAAGTGGGCGAACTGATTGTCAATGCAAAGATTGCAGAGGACTGCAGGGAAGTGTTTCAGGAATTGTTTGGCGAGGAATATGAGATTGAATCTATGTATCTGGTCGATAAATTCTGGACGGGAGACAGCGTGGATTCGGATACCAATTCCATCGAGCATAACAACACATCTGCATTTAATTATCGGATTGTACCGAATACGGACCGATTGTCAAATCATGCGGCGGGCTTTGCCATTGATGTTAACCCTATGCAGAACCCTTATGTTAAGTATAACAGTGACGGCAGTTTTGCAAAATACTATAAGGATATGGAAAAATATACGGACAGGGCGCAGAAGAAAAAACATATGATCTCACATGATGATGTCTGTTTTCAGATATTTGAAAAACATGGTTTCACATGGGGCGGCGACTGGAACAGCTCCAAAGATTACCAGCATTTTGAAAAAACAGCGGCGAATGAATAAAAATATTCATTCGCCGGTTTTTTAAATTTTGTATTGACAAACAATATTATATATCATATAATATAACCATAAAAACAATATTGTTATATTGTAGAATATTGTAAATCCAAGAAATATAAAAGAGGAGTGGGCATATGGTATTTAACACAGGAGCAGCGCTTTTGGATGCGATTGTGCTGGCGGTTGTGTCCAGAGAGAAGGAAGGCACCTATGGATATAAGATTACGCAGGACGTAAGGAAGGCCATTGAAGTGTCAGAATCCACTTTATACCCTGTGCTGAGACGTCTTCAGAAGGATGACTGTCTGGAAGTATATGACAGGCAGTTTGACGGAAGGAACCGGAGATACTATAAAGTAACGGAGAAAGGGACGACTCAGCTTAAGTTGTATGAGACAGAGTGGAAGAATTATTCCAGCAGGATTAATGGATTATTTGAAGGAGGGGAATCTGCATGAACCGCATAGAATTTATGACTGAACTGGCTGCGCTTTTGCAGGAGGTGCCGGAGGAGGAGCGCAGAGATGCAATGCAGTTTTATAATGATTACTTTGATGACGCCGGCGAAGATAAAGAAAGTGAAGTAATATTAGAATTGGAAAGTCCGGCAAAGGTTGCCGAAAGGATTAAAGCAGATCTTTTAGGACAGCAGACAGAGAAAGAATATACGGAGACAGGATGCCAGGACGGCAGCAGAGATGAAAAGCATATGCCGGCCAGGAAGGAGACGGATACAGGAGATTACAGATATCAGAGCAGCGGTAATGGATATCAGGAATACCGCTATGATGGAGAGGCACAGAATACGGATAAACAAAAACCATGGAGCAGCAATATATTAAAAGTGATTCTGATCATTGCGATCATTCTTGTGGGAGCGCCGATCATTATTCCATGTGCGCTTGCAATCGTATTAGTGGCGGCTGCCTGCATTATATCGTTGTTTGCGTTTTTCCTTGCGATCGTAGTAGGATTTGCAGCGGTTGCGATTGTGGGGGTAGTGTTGGTGTGTGCGGGGCTTATGGCTCTGATACCGGAGATTGCAGTAGGGCTGGCTCTGATCGGAACGGGATTGATACTTGGAGTGATCGGAGCGATTGGAACAGTGGCAGGGGTGAAGCTGTGTATTGTTATCATTCCTGGCATATGCCGAGGCGTCGTCTGGATTTTTAGCAGACCTTTTCATAGAAAGGCGGTGGCATAGAGTTGAAAAGAGGATGGAAGATATTTTGGATCGTGTGCGCAGTGTGTGCCGGAATTGGTCTGGTGTGCTGTTCCATAGCATTTATCATGGGAGTGACGGTGGAAGCGATTGAAAACAGATACCCGGACGGCTTTGGGTTTGTCAGCCGGATTGACAGAAGTAACAGCTATGATGGCTATGATGATGACGATTATGATGATGACGATTATGATGATTATGATGATGACGATTATGATGATGACGATGATGATTACGAGGCAGTTGACAGAGAATACAATGATAACGGGCATCACGAAGATACCCATCATATGGAGGGAAGTAATATGGGAACTGTTACGAATACCGGAAGCAGCACCGAGGTGGTTTACGGTACGGGAAGCCAGAGCTTTACAGGGGTAGAGTCTATTGATGCCTATATGTGGGGCGGCAGTCTTGAGGTGGATCATGCATCTTCCTCAAATGAGATCCGCATTGAGACGGAAAATATAAGTAAGAGGCTGGGGCTTAAGTGCTATATGGATGGAAATGAGCTGAAGCTGGTGACTAAAAAGAAGGTGATCGGACTCGGATCGAAGAAGGGGGCAGGGAGAATTATCATTCATCTGCCGTCAGATTACCAGTTCAAAGAGGCTTCATTAGAACTAGTAGCGGGGTATCTCCATGTAGACGATATCTGTGCAGGTGAGCTTTCCATTGGCGTGGGGGCCGGAGAAGGAGTGATTGAGAATTTTACGGCAACTGAGGTTGATCTGGATTGCGGCGCAGGTTCTCTTACCGCAGCGGGGACGGCCATGGCAGAGGCGAATATTGACTGCGGTGTTGGTGAGATTGTCTATACTGCCAGCGGAAAAGAGAAGGATTACAATTATGAGATCGACTGCGGAGTCGGTGAGATCGTATGCGGGGAAGCGTCATACGCAGGTATCGGCGCGGAGAAAACGATCAGTAATCATGCTGCAAAGCATATGGATATCAGCTGCGGAATCGGAAGCGTGGCAGTGAATTTTTCAGAAATGTAGATGCAAGGAGGAGAAGATATGGAACCGAAAAGATTATACCGTTCAAGAAGAGACCGCATGATCTGCGGCGTGTGCGCAGGTATTGCAGAGTATTTTAACATTGATCCCACATTGATCCGTCTGGGACTTGTACTTTTGGCATGTACGGGAAGCGGGATACTGGCATATTTTATTGCGGCGATCATTATTCCGGATGAGCCGCGGATGCAGTGAACTATGACGGACGGTTTATTTGACAAAGGGGCGTCCCTTCCTTCTGTTCAGGCTTTGTGAAGCCGGAAACAGAGGAGGGGCGTCCCTTCTTTGTATTTTTCAGACGTATATTTTCCCTGAGAGTGTCAATACTTATATCGAATCGCATAATTAACAGAAAAATCCAAGGAAAGGAGAATTCAGATGGCAGGAAAAAAGCAAAAAGAGATTAAGCTTAATGAGTTGACACAGGAAGAGAAGATGAAATATGAAATCGCAGAGGAGCTTGGTCTTTTAGACAGAGTGATGGCGGACGGCTGGCGGTCTCTTTCTTCCAAAGAAACCGGACGAATCGGAGGACTTCTTGCGCGGAGAAAGCGAGCGGCAGGGCAAAAATAACGAAAATATTACGAATATTAATAAGTGTGAAAATTTGTTGACATCTGTTGAAAATAGAAGTCCCTTTTGCTATAATCGAAAAACCGATAGAATAGAGTATAGTAGTGGAGAATATATGAGCGGCAGGATTAACGTTTTAGATATTGACATAGACAATTATACGGCTAAGGAAGCGATGAAGGAATTTGTCGATTCTATGCAGTCAGAACCGATCAGTGTGATTGAGATGGTGACAGCGGACAGCCTTATGCAGATGGATGAAGTTCCGGAGCTTAAGGGTGGGGTCGGCTATTTTGATCTTGTGCTGGCAGGAGACACGACGATTCTGGAATCAGCGCATATCACGGAGGAGAAGTGTCTCCGTGAGATACAGGAACGAACATTTTTGAGGATGCTTTTAAGATATATTGACAAGCATCATAAGAGGGTATATCTGCTTGTAGAATCCGAAGAAGAGGGACAGGAGTTTTTACATTTTCTGGAATACCATTGCCGGGGCGCCCAGATTGGAGGCATGGCGAAGGTATCTGCGAAGGATCGCGCTGATGATATGATTGTGAACGCGATTAACGGCGCGGATATTGACTGTGTTATTTCTTCAATGTCTTCACCGCTTCAGGAGGATTTTGTGACAAAGAACAGAAGCATCCTGAACGCGAATGTCTGGCTGGGACTTGGGAAAGGGATTCTCCCGCTGAATAAGGCAGGGACCGTGCAGAACCGTTTTACGCAGTTTGTGATTAAGAAAGTATTTCAGAAAGAGATGGAAAAGAGGAAAAAGATGGAACCCCAGTCATTGCAGTTATAATCGTAAGAAAATAATAAGAATTAGGTTTTGGTTACTATGTACATTAGGTTTTTGTCGAAAAAACCAAGAAAATTGAGGAAATCAACAAAAATATGTGATTTCCTCTTTCTTTTTTTGTAAATATATATTAATATAAAACCTAAGAGTGTGCATTTTTAAAAAAGAATTAATTTTTTTGTTGTGAAAAATGCATATTGAAATAAGTGGAGGAGATGGAATATGATATCTAATCAAATACTTCAAAATACGATTGAAGGATTGAAAGGGATTTCAAGGATTGATTTCTGCGTAATGGATACGGATGGGAAATCTCTGGCAAGCACCTTTCCCGAACAAAGCAGTTATGAAGAAGAAATTATATCTTTTGTGAATTCGCCGGCAGATAGTCAGGTTGTGCAGGGGTATCAGTTCTTTAAGATCTTTGATGAACATCAGTTGGAATATATACTTATGGCGAACGGCGGCGGAGACGATGTATATATGGTGGGGAAGATAGCAGTTTTCCAAATACAGAATCTCTTGGTGGCATATAAGGAACGTTTTGATAAAGACAATTTTATTAAAAATCTCCTTTTGGATAACCTGTTGCTTGTCGATATTTATAACCGAGCCAAAAAATTACATATTGACACAGAAGTCAGACGTGTTATCTTTATTATTGAGACAAAAAATGAGAAAGACAGCAGTGCGCTCGACAATGTGCGGAGCCTTCTTGGAAATAAAGCCAAAGATTTTGTAACGGCTGTAGATGAAAAGAATATTATTATTGTGAAAGAAGTCGATGCAAACGACAGTTATGCGGAATTAGGAAGGATCGCCCAGAACATTTACGATATATTAAAGAATGACGGGGAAGAAGATATCCTGATTGCGTACGGCACGGTTGTGAATGATATCAAGGAAGTGTCGAAATCCTACAAAGAAGCAAAGCTTGCACTGGATGTAGGCAAGATATTTTTCAGTGACAGGCGTGTGATCGCGTACAGCACACTTGGAATCGGCCGTCTGATCTACCAGCTTCCGATCCCGCTCTGCAAGATGTTCATACGAGAGATTTTTGAGGGGAAATCTCCGGATGATTTTGATGAAGAGACATTGACAACAATTAATAAGTTCTTTGAGAACAACCTGAATGTCTCCGAGACATCCAGACAGCTGTACATTCATCGCAATACGTTAGTGTACCGGCTTGATAAGCTTCAGAAGAGCACCGGGCTTGATTTGCGCGTGTTTGAAGATGCCATTACTTTTAAGATCGCACTTATGGTTGTGAAATACATGAAGTATATGGAATCGTTGGAGTATTAAATAATCAGGAGGAAATTATGATTGAATTAAAAGACGTAAAGAAAGAGTACTCGAAAGGGGTTGCGGCTCTAAACGGCGTTAACCTGAAAGTGGAACAGGGCGAATTTGTATTTATCGTTGGTGACAGCGGTTCCGGTAAATCGACATTAATTAAGCTGATCATGAAAGAACTTGATCCGACGTCAGGGACAATTGTTGTAAACGGGCAGAATCTGAATAAGATGCGTCACCGTAAGATTCCTATGTACCGAAGAGCGATCGGGGTTGTATTTCAAGATTTCCGGCTTTTGAAGGACCGCAATATCTATGAAAATATTGCTTTCGCTCAGAGAGTTACAGAGACGCCGGGCAGGATCATTAAGAAGAAGGTGCCGGCGGCGTTATCTCTGGTAGGGCTTGCGCAGAAATACAAATCATTCCCGAAGGAGTTATCCGGCGGAGAGCAGCAGAGGGTTGCCATTGCCAGGGCGATTGTGAATGAGCCGGCGATTCTGTTGGCGGATGAGCCTACCGGTAACCTTGACCCGACTAATTCATGGGAAATTATGAAGCTTTTGGAAGAAGCCAATGACAGAGGGACGACAGTATTGGTTGTCACACATAACCAAGAGATTGTAAACGAGATGAAGAAGCGCGTTATTACGATGAAAAAGGGAGTCATCGTAAGCGACGAGAAAAAAGGTGGGTATAATAATGAGAATTAGTACATTTGGATATTCAATGAAACAAGGGGTAAAGAATATAGGCAGGAATAAGATGTTTTCTATCGCATCTATCGCGACGATGGCGGCATGTATCTTCCTGTTTGGTTTGTTTTACGCGATCATAGTGAATTTGAATTACATTGTGGAAGAGGCGGAGAAAGATGTGGCGATTACCGTATTTTTCAATGACGACGCTACACAGGAGCAGAAGGATGGAATAGGTGAACAGCTGGAGAATAAGGATGGAGTGCTGGAAGTTAATTATATCAGTGCGGAAGATGCATGGGAAAAATTCCAAGATGACTACTTCGGTGAATCCAAGGACGCGGCGGAAGGATTTAAAAATGATAATCCGCTGGCCAGTTCAGACAGCTATGAAGTTCTTATGGACGACGTAGCCAAACAAAAGGAAGTAGTTGCTTTTGCAGAGGGACTGGAGGGAGTCCGCAAAGTCAACAAGTCAGATGTTGTGGCAAAGACGCTTACCAGCATGAATAAGCTGATGTATTATGTGTCTGCGGCGATCATTTTGATTTTGCTGGCAGTATCTATTTTCCTGATCAGCAATACAGTAACGATGGGTATTACAGTGCGCCGGGAAGAGATTGCGATTATGAAGTACATAGGGGCGAAGGACGGATTTGTCCGTGCGCCGTTCGTAATAGAAGGTCTTCTTATCGGTATTGTAGGTGCGATCGTTCCTCTGGTCATGCTGTTTTTCATGTATGATAAAGCAGTGGCGTATATTATGACGAAGTTCAGCCTTTTGAACAATATTATTACATTCCTTCCTGTAACCAGCGTGTATAAGACTTTGCTTCCAGTAGGGCTGGCGCTTGGCGTAGGGATTGGTTTTGTGGGAAGTTTCTTCACCATTCATAAACATCTGCGGGTATAATACATTTAATTTAGGGGGATATATAAATGCGAGGGAAGAAATTAGTAAGTCTCTTGCTTGTAGGAACTCTTTGTTTTGGAATGGTTTTTACGTCAGAAGCTTCGAATGTCAGTAAAGCAAAAAAAGAAGCTGAAGAAGCAAAAAAGGAAGCCGAGGAAGTAAAAGAAAAGGCTGAAGAGGCAAAAGAGGAAAGCAAGGAGTTAAAAGAACAGAAAGAACAGGCAGAGACAGAAAAGCAGACGCTGTCTGCACAGTTAGATGCACTTCTGGCAGATATCACTGAGATAGAAGATAAGATCTACAAAAAGGAAGAAGAAATTTCACTGAAAGAAGATGAATTGATTCAGGCGCGAGTGGATGAGAATGACCAGTACGAGAGCATGAAAAAGAGAATCAAATACATGTACGAGAACGGGAATAGTCAGTTTGTGGAGATTTTATTTGAAGCAAAGGATCTCAGCGATTTCCTGAATAAGACAGAATATATTTCATCAATTTCTGATTATGACAGAGATATGCTTCTGAAGTATAAGCAGATTGTGAAAGAGGTAGAAGAACAGGAAGCGGCGCTTCAGAAAGAACAAGAAGAGATGGAGGCCATGCAGAATGAGCTGATTGAAAAGCAGGCCAATTTACAAGCATTACTTACCAGCAAGATGAATGAGATTGATGGGTTAAAGGAAGAGATTAATGCGAATGCCGAAAGGGTGAAAAAGCTTGAAGAAGCGGCCGCAGCGGCGGCGGAGGCCGCGAGAAAGAAAGCCGAGGCGGAAGAGGCGGCAAAAGAGGCGGCGGCACGAGCGGCGGCTGAGGCAGAAGCGGCGAAGAACAATTCACAGGCTGCAAGCAGCGCCGGGGCAAGCGTAGTAAGCGGCAATGGGACATTTACTCATCCATGTCCGGGATATAGACGTATTTCCAGTATGTTTGGTTACCGGACAGCGCCCTTGAGGGGAGCAAGTACGAACCACAAGGGTATGGACTTTGCAGCGCCTACAGGAACACCGATCTATGCGGCTGCGGGCGGAACAGTCACATCTGCAAGATACAGCGGCAAAGCCGGCAATATGATCGTTATCAACCATGGTAATGGCCTGCAGACATATTATATGCATTGCAGCAGGATATTTGTAAGTGCCGGGACAAAGGTTTCCAAGGGGCAGAATATCGGAGCCGTGGGAACGACCGGTAATTCTACGGGGCCGCATCTGCATTTTCAGGTAATGTCGGGCGGCAGGCCGGTGAATCCGATGAATTATTTGTAGGAATAGGAAGTAAGCATGGATAACAGAAAAAGTTTTTTAAAAGGGGCGTTTTGCGGCGCCCTTGCTATATTGTTGGTAATAGGAGTTGTTTCCTGTGGAGTGAAGGCCAATATCGTTTCTTCGGGAAACAAGAGGATGACGTCAGACACGGAGCGAAAGCTTAGTGTCCTGCATAGTCTGATAGAGGAAAGTTTTCTGGGGAAAGTGGATGAAAAAAAGCTTGAGGAAGGTCTTTATGAGGGCTATGTCAGTGGACTTGAGGATCCTTATTCAGCCTATTACGATGCGGAAGATACGAAGTCGTTTATGGAATCTTCAGAGGGAGAGTACAGTGGGATAGGAGCTGTAATGACCCAGAATAAAGACAGCGGAATTATTACACTGACACACGTATACGAGGATTCTCCGGCTATGAAGGCAGGTCTTGCAAACGAAGATATTCTCTATAAAGTGGAAGGGAAGGAAGTTACAGGAGAGGATCTGACAGAAGTAGTGTCCCGGATCAGGGGCGATAAGGGAACGGAGGTTGAACTGACTGTGCTTCGCGGTAAGAAGAATGAGGAAGTGACGGTGGTTGCGGTCAGGGATACGATTGAGACTCAGACTGTGCAGACGCGGATGCTTGAGGATCATATCGGTTATCTGGCTGTCAGCGAGTTTGATTCTGTCACCTACAATCAATATGTGAAAGGGCTGAATGATCTGGAAGGTCAGGGAATGAAGGCGCTGGTTGTGGATCTGCGGGGGAATCCGGGAGGCAACTTAAATACGGTGTGTGATATCTTAGATCTTATGCTGCCGAAGGGATTGATTGTATATACGCAGGACAAAAAAGGCGAGAAGCGTGAGATGACTTCCGACGAGGAGAACCAGTTTATTCTGCCTATGACAGTGCTGGTAAATGGAAACAGCGCCAGTGCATCAGAGATTTATGCCGGAGCTATCCAAGATTACGGGCTTGGAAAGATTGTGGGTACTCAGACCTATGGGAAAGGAGTCGTTCAGCAAATTTTTGATCTGCGGGACGGAACCTGTGTAAAGCTTACCATTGCGGAATATTATACACCGAAGGGACGTAATATTAACGGAACAGGCATTACTCCGGATGTAAAAGTGGAGTACGAACCGGATGAGAAGAATCCTGAGGCAGATAATCAGCTTGATACCGCAGTAAGGGAATTAAAGAAAGAACTGTAAATAACGATAAATTCAGAGGTGAAATATAGAAAGGGAATGTGAAATGTGCATTCCCTTTTATCGTGTCATATGTTAGAATATCATAAGATATAATCAATAGTATCACAAAACAGGGAAAGGAAAGCATATATGGGGATTCTGATTAAAAACGGACATGTAGTAGATCCATTGACTGGGAGAGACGGCCGCTTTGATGTGCTGATAGAAGGCAGCCGTATTCAGAAGGTGGCGGAAGGTCTTGCAGATGAGGCGGAGAAAGTAATTGATGCTGCCGGATGTTATGTGTTGCCGGGTTTTATTGATCTGCATGTACATCTTCGTGATCCGGGACTTGAATATAAGGAGACGCTTGAGACAGGGGGAAAGGCTGCAGCGAGAGGCGGAGTAACGACAGTATGTGCGATGCCCAACACGAAGCCGGTTGTTGATGATGGAGAGAAGGTGGCAGATATTCATAGAAGAGCAAAGAAAGAATGCCTTGTGAATGTAATACAGATCGGTTCAGTTACCAAAGGGCAGCTTGGCGAGGAGCTATCTGATATTGAAGGAATGGCAGCGGCCGGCTGTCATGCGATCAGTGAGGACGGCAAATCTGTTATGAACGCTTCTCTCTACCGTAAGGGCATGAAGCTCGCGAAAGAGAATGGAATCTCGGTGTTCGCCCACTGCGAGGATATTACGATGGTTGAAGGCGGCGTTATGAATGCAGATGAGAATGCTGCGCGGCTTCATCTGAAAGGGATTACCAATTCTGTAGAGGATGTGATCGCGGCCAGAGATATCCTGCTTGCGAAAGAAACGGGAGTACGGCTTCATCTGTGTCATTGCTCTACCGCCGACAGCGTTAAGATGGTGGCAGCGGCTAAAAAAGAAGGGCTTTCTGTGACGGGTGAAGTCTGCCCGCATCATTTTGTGCTGACATCGGACGATATCAAAGAGGATGACGGCAATTATAAGATGAATCCGCCGCTGAGAGGCAGAGCGGATGTAGAAGCGCTGAGAGAGGGGCTTAAAAATGGGATTATGGATGTCATCTCCACTGATCATGCGCCTCATGCGGCCGAGGAAAAAAATAAGTCGATGGCGCAGGCGGCATTTGGGATTGTCGGACTTGAGACAAGCGCTGCCCTCACTTACACCTATCTTGTAAAACAGGACATTTTAAGTATGATGGATATGGCGGAGAAGATGAGCTATAATCCTTCAAAGATATTAGGACTTTTGGAAAGAGGCTCTATATCAGAGGGAAAAATTGCAGATGTAGTTGTTTTTAATCCGAACAGGACATACCGGATTGATAAAGAGACATTTCGGTCGAAAGGAAAAAACACGCCTTTTGACGGCTTTGAGGTAAGCGGCGAAGTGATGTACACGCTGGTTGACGGTGAAGTTGTATATGAGGCGGTTTGATAAGATTGAAAATTGGGAGGGAAAATGAGTGATCAACAAATTGATTTTGAATATTAAAAAGACAAAAGCGCCGATCGTTGTAGGATTAGATCCGATGTTAAGTTATATACCAGAACACATAAAAGCGGAGGCTTTCGCAGAGTTCGGCGAGACTCTTGAGGGAGCTTGTGAGGCGATCTGGCAGTTTAATAAAGAGATTGTAGATAAGACGTATGACTTAATTCCTGCAGTTAAGCCTCAGATCGCTATGTACGAACAGTTTGGTCTTCCGGGCCTTATGGCATTTAAAAAGACGGTGGACTACTGTAAAGAGAAAGATCTGGTTGTGATCGGAGATGTAAAAAGAGGAGATATCGGTTCCACTTCTTCGGCATATGCGGCAGGGCATCTCGGAAGAGTACAGGTGGGGAGTCAGTCTTATGCGCCGTTTGATGAAGATTTTGTAACCGTGAATCCGTATCTTGGTTCAGACGGAGTGAATCCGTTTGTGAAAGTCTGTGAGGAAGAAAAGAAGGGATTATTCATTCTTGTGAAGACATCCAATCCGTCCAGCGGTGAATTTCAGGACAGACTGATTGACGGGCGTCCGTTATATGAGCTTGTAGGCGAGAAGGTCGCCGAGTGGGGCTTATCTTGTATGGGTGAAGATTACAGTTATATCGGTGCGGTAGTGGGCGCGACTTATCCGGCTATGGGGAAGGTTCTTAGAAAGATCATGCCGAAGTCTTATATTCTTGTGCCGGGATACGGTGCGCAAGGCGGAAAAGGCGCTGATCTGGTACATTTCTTTAATGAGGATGGACTTGGCGCAATCGTGAACTCTTCAAGGGGTATCATTGCGGCATATAAGCAGGAAAAGTACGGGAAGTTTGGAGATGAAAATTTTGGCGAGGCATCAAGAGCAGCTGTGGAAGATATGATCGCAGATATCAGAGGTGCGCTTGAGAATCGGTAAATATGAGATATCGGGAGAAGAATATGGCGGATAGGAAAGTAGAAACAGTGAAAATCATCTCACAGGAATGTCTTGCGGAAGGTATTTATAGTATGTGGATGGAGACAGAAGCGGCGGATATGGCAAAACCGGGACAGTTCTTGTCTATGTACACCAACGATGCGGGAAAGCTCCTTCCAAGACCGATCAGTATCTGTGAGATCGACAAAGTGAATCACAGACTCAGAGTCGTATACCGGGTAACCGGTGAGAATACGGGAACGGAGCAGTTCTCTCGGATGGAAGAAGGAGAATCTTTAAAGATTCTAGGGCCGCTGGGCAACGGATTCCCGCTTGAGCGTGCAAAAGGGAAACAGGTATTTTTGATGGGAGGCGGAATTGGCGTTCCGCCGATTCTGGAGCTTGCAAAACAGATGGATTGCACAGAGAAACAGCTTATAATCGGTTACCGCGATCACCATACATTTTTGAAAGAAGAGTTTGAGAAGAATGGTCAGCTCTTTATTTCTACTGAGGACGGAAGCGTAGGAACGAAGGGAAATGTTATGGACGCGATTCGTGAGAATGCATTGTGTGCGGATGTTATCTATGCCTGCGGGCCGACTCCGATGCTTCGGGCAATTAAAGAATTTGCCGCGGAAAAAAGTATAGAATGCTATATATCCTTAGAGGAGAGAATGGCATGCGGGATCGGTGCGTGTCTTGGCTGCGTATGCCAGTCGAAGGAGAAAGATGCTCACAGCAATGTGAAAAATAAACGAATCTGTAAAGATGGTCCGGTATTTTTAGCAACGGAGGTGGAAATCTGATGGATGTCGGAAAAAAGGCAGAGAATGCGGTGGATATGCGTGTGAATATTGCCGGAATAGTTTGGAAGAATCCGGTTACGACAGCCTCAGGGACTTTTGGTTCCGGAAAGGAATTTGCTGAATTTGTTGACTTGAATAAGCTCGGTGCAGTGACAACGAAGGGTGTGGCGAATATTCCGTGGGCGGGCAATCCCACGCCGAGAATTGCAGAGACTTATGGCGGCATGATGAATGCTGTCGGGCTGCAGAATCCGGGGATCGATCTGTTCTGTGAGAGAGATATTCCCTTTTTGCGGCAGTATGATACGAAGATTATTGTAAATGTGTGCGGAAAATCTGAAAAAGATTACTGCGAGGTTGCAGAGCGGCTTTCCCATGAAGACGTGGATATGTTGGAGATTAATATTTCCTGTCCGAATGTGAAGGAAGGCGGAATTGCGTTTGGTCAGAATTCAAAGGCGGCGGAACACATTACGAAGGCGGTTAAAAGATATGCAAAACAGCCGGTCATTATGAAGCTGAGCCCGAATGTGACCAGTATTTCCGAGATGGCGAAGGCTGTGGAAGCGGGCGGTGCAGACGCGGTATCTCTGATCAATACGATAACGGGGATGAAGATAGACATTCACCGACGTCAGTTTGTCATCGCCAATAAGACCGGAGGCGTATCCGGACCGGCCATTCATCCAATCGCAGTACGTATGGTTTACGAGGCGGCCCATGCAGTGAAACTTCCGATTATTGGAATGGGAGGTATCGCGAACGCGCAGGATGCTGTGGAGATGATACTTGCGGGTGCAGACGCAGTGTCTGTCGGAACGGCTAATTTCCGCAACCCGGCGGTGACGATGGAGATAGCGGCGGGGATAGAAAGCTATATGAAAAAATACGGCTTTGCCTGTGTATCTGATATGGTGGGAATCGTAGATTGAAAATATACCGAAAGGCAGTTTCTATTAAAGCAGTGATTGGGGGCAAAATCTTTGCCCCCAATTTTTAGATACCTTTATTCATATCTTTCATCAAATACTCTCTTTGATTTCTTTTCGCTTCTTGGAAGCAGTCCCAGTTCTACTACTTTGACAAGCGGTGTGAAACCGATGCGGCTCTTGACTTTCTCGGCGATCCGTCTGCTGAGAATCTGGAAATCAACCGTTCCGTTCGTCTCCACATAGAGACGCATAGTATCGCGCCCTTCCAGATGAGAGATGCGGATTTGATATTCGCTTGATACTTCCGGGAATTCCTTTAGGATTTCTTCAATCTGGCTTGGGAATACATTGACGCCTTTAATTTTTATCATGTCATCCGTTCTTCCCATGATGATGTCCAGACGCGGAAATCTGCTGTGACATGGGCAGACGCCGGGGATGATACGGGAAAGATCATGAGTGCGGTAGCGGATAAGAGGCGCCCCTTCCTTCACAAGTGTTGTGATGACAATCTCACCCAGTTCACCGTCCGGAACTGGTCTTAAGGTTACCGGATCCACGATTTCTATATAGATATAATCATCCCAGTAATGCATTCCTGTATTATATTTGCAGTTAATACCGATACCCGGTCCATAGATTTCTGTCAATCCGTAGATGTCATAGAGCTCAATGCCAAGTTCGTCTGCGATCCTTTGACGCATCTTCTCGCCCCAGCGTTCCGAACCGATGACGCCTTTTTTTAAGCATATCTTGTCTTTGATCCCTCGTTTCTCGATTTCCTCTGCAAGCAGAAGTGCGTAGGAGGAAGTGGCGCAGATGACGGTACTTTTCATATCCATCATCATCTGAAGCTGCTTATCTGTATTGCCGGGGCCCATAGGAAT
>CAMNTQ010000021.1 GCA_946558695.1 uncultured Lachnospiraceae bacterium | reverse complement strand
TATATTTTAGCCGGTGCTATACTCGTTAGTTCAGCCGGAAGGCTGAACTGTTACCGAAAAAAGAAAAAAACCAAAGAAAAGTGTTGACAAATATTGTTAAGAGATAGTATAATAGCAAAGCGGGTTCGAGATAAGGACTTGCGCAGATATGGGATCATAGCTCAGCTGGGAGAGCATCTGCCTTACAAGCAGAGGGTCATAGGTTCGAGCCCTATTGGTCCCATATCTTATCAAATATGGCGGGATAGCTCAGTTGGCTAGAGCACACGGTTCATACCCGTGGTGTCGCTGGTTCAAATCCAGTTCCCGCTACTTGATTACGAAGGAGACAGTTGTTGACTGTCTCCTTTTTTTCACGTATGATAGAGGTGAAGAGTACAAGACGCGGAAATATCCGTGCGTACTGAGAATGGAAGAACGAGGAGGATGAAGCATGACGAAATCACGGTTATATATTTATATTATTGCAGGAGGTTATGTGGCTTATACCGGGGCTGGGCTGGCAAAGAGCGCATTAGAGCAGCGTCCGGACAATTATATGCTGTATCTGATTATCGGAATTTTATTTGTTGCGGTCGGCGGATTTTTTGCGGTAAAGAGTGTTCTTAGGATTTCTAGGGGCGATTATGCCGGCCGGCCGGAAAATTCCGGGGACGAGCCGCAAGAAGAAAAAGATGATATGCAGAGTGATCCAGAAGACAAGTAGACTGCGGGATCAGAAACATAGGAAAGGGGAACAAAATATGAGAATAGGAATGGGATATGACGTCCACCGGTTAGTGGAGGGACGGAAGTTAATTCTGGGAGGAGTTGAGATTCCTTATGAGAAGGGGCTTTTGGGTCACTCGGATGCGGATGTTCTGCTGCATGCAGTGATGGATGCACTTTTAGGGGCGGCAGCCCTTGGAGATATCGGAAAGCATTTTCCGGATACGGATCCGGCATATAAGGGAATATCAAGTATCCGGCTCTTAGAGCATGTGGGAAGGCTGATTGACGATGAGTTGTATGTGATCGGCAATATTGATGCGACGATCATTGCCCAGCGTCCGAAGATGGCGCCCTTTATAGAGCAGATGCGAAGGAATATAGCGCAGGCGCTTAATCTCGATGTTTCACAGGTGAATGTCAAGGCGACGACGGAAGAAGGGCTTGGCTTTACCGGAAGCGGAGAAGGGATTTCTTCGCAGGCTGCTGCATGTCTTGAGACGGTTGCGAACTGCAGTTATGCGGCGGCAGCGGATGACGGCCGGGACTTTGCAGGCTGTCAGGGGTGCTGCGGCAGGGCGAAAGAGGAGTAACGGGATGGAGATACGAAGATTAACCCAAGGTGAGAAAGCGTGTACCAGAGACTTATATGAGGAAGCCTTTCCGGAGGATAGCCGGGAATTTGTGGACTATTATTATACGGAGAAGACGAAGGATAATGTGATCTACGCGGCAGAGGAGGATAAAAAAATCCGGGGAATGCTGCAGCTGAATCCCTATGTGCTGTCTGTAGATGGCTCGGAGAGGAACGTGAATTATATCGTCGCAGTGGCGACGCAGAGAGACTATCGCAGACGGGGATATATGGCGGCGCTTTTAAGACATGCGCTTCAAAGTATGTACGAGGCGGGACAGTCGTTTACATTTTTGATGCCGGCGGCAGAGCGTATCTATCTTCCCCATGATTTCCGTACCGTATATGAGCAGGAAAAGCGGTATTATGAAGAGGAAAAGAGCGAGTATCCTATGACTCCGGCGGGGGAAGAGGATTGTGAAAAACTGGCGGAGGCAGCGAACCGGTATCTTGGCGGGAATTATCAGGTGTTTGCAAAGCGGGACGCCGCGTATTATCAGAGACTTCTTAAGGAATATGCAAGCGACGGGGGCGCTCTTATGATCAGGCGGGAGGACGGAGAGATTACGGACTGCCGTGTCTTTATGCCGGACGGGGCAGAGAAGGAAAAACCAAAGATCATGGTGCGGATCGTCGATGTGCGCAGAATGCTTATGGTTCTTAAGGTGAAAAGTCTGACGGCCGTCTGTTTTCATATCACGGATCCGATCATTGAAGACAATAACCGCTGTATCGTTTTAATGGGGACGGAATTTTCGGGAGTGATGCTGATGGACGGCAAGCCGGAAAACAGCGAGGGGACGGTTACGATCGCCGCTCTTGCAAGCTTCCTGTTCGGGGCGAAGAATGTGGAAGAGATATGCGGAGAGGAAGGTGTCTTTTTGTCGGAGAGGATGAAGGAGGAGATGAGAAAAATCATTCCTCTGTCAAAGATATATCTGAATGAGACTGTGTAATAGAAAAATGAGAAAGACAGGAATCAGATTCGGGTAAGCGGATTTGATTCCTGTTTTTTATGTTGATATTTCTTTTGAATTTTCTTTAGAAATTCTTTCGGTTTTGCCGTCATCACTCTTAAGATTTGGCGGATATACTCTTTTTATACCGAAAGGAGGAAAGCTTATGGGTGTACAGCAGCTAACACATTATTTTACGCAATACGGTCCGGCAATTGTCTTTTTGATCGTGCTGCTTGAATACATGAATCTTCCGGGGTTTCCGGCGGGAGTGATTATGCCGATGGCAGGTATCTGGGCGGCGAGAGGGAATATAAGTTTTTTGACGGTCATGGTCCTGTCGGTGGCGGCGGGTGTTCTGGGAAGCTGGATTCTGTATTTTATCGGGCGCTTTGGAGGTGAGAGATTTTTTCGGTTTTATACTAGAAAATTTCCGAAACAGAAAGAAGCTTTGGAGAAAAATCTGGAGATGATACGAAAGAAAGGCGCATACGGAGTGTTTTTCAGTAAGCTTGTCCCCATGCTTCGGACGCTGATCTCCATACCGGCAGGGATTGTAGGACTTGACTTTGCCAGATACACGGTAAGCTCACTTCTCGGTGTGTGTCTGTGGAATCTTGCATTCATTGGAGCCGGGTACTTTAGTGCCGATACGGTATGGAATGTGCTGGCGGCTGCGTAAATGTTCCGGCAAAAGGGAAAGTCGGACAGCAGGCTTCGGATGTGAGGCCGCTTCGTCATCCGCATATACCCAAAAGTGAAAAGATGTGGTAAGATGTTCACGTTGACAAAAAGTATTGCGGATAAAGTATGGCAGACAGTCTGCTGGAGAGACAGAGAGGAGAACGTTGAATATGGAAATAAATCATGTGCTGGTTGTGGAGGATGACAAGGAGATCCGCGAAGGCGTAAAGATATATCTGAAATCCCAAGGCTACGAGGTGTTCGAGGCTTCGGACGGTATGGAGGGACTTGAGATCATTGAGAAGGAGGAGATCCACCTTGCAATCGTAGATGTGATGATGCCGAGGATGGACGGTATCTCCATGACGATCAAGCTTCGGGAAAAATACGACTTCCCTGTTATCTTTCTGTCGGCAAAATCGGAGGAGGTAGATAAGATCATGGGACTGAATATGGGAGCGGATGATTATGTGACAAAGCCGTTTACCCCGATGGAACTGCTTGCCAGAGTGAATTCCCAGTTAAGGCGTTATAAGAGATTCATGGAGCGCCTTGGGACGGCGAAGGAGTCCTCCGCGGTGCATACCATCGGCGGGCTGGAATTGAATGAAGAGACCGTTGAGGTGACGGTGGACGGGGAACCGGTGAAGATGACTCCGATTGAATTTAAGATTCTGCTTTTGTTTATGAAAAATCCGGGCAGAGTATTTTCAGCGGAGGAAATCTATGAACGGGTATGGAATGAGCGGGCGGTAAATACAGACACGATTATGGTGCATGTGAGAAACATAAGAGAAAAGATAGAGATCAATCCAAAAGAACCAAAATATTTGAAGGTGGTGTGGGGTGTTGGATACAAAATTGAAAAACAGGCATAAACTGGCGGTTGTGATCATCATACTTACGATATTGATATCGGCGGACGTGATGATATCGCAATACCGCGAAGCATACTATGAGATGGCGCAGAATGAGGAACTGATGGGAAAAAAACAGCAGGCTTCCGAGGAGTTTATGAAAGAATTTGTGAATACCTGTTATATTCTTTACAATACGGAGAGCGGCAGTGACGTACAGAGAGAGCACGCGGAGCAGTTCGAAGAATTTTTTGCGGAATATACGGAAGAGTATGATAACTATTATGAGACATTTATCCCATTGTTAGATTACCGCGTCACAGATGAGAGAGGGACTGTGATAGCTAAGACAATGGCGTCAAGCGACGGTAAGTTTCCGACGGAACAGAATATGAATGACTATGCCATCGGTATGGTGATCGCATTTGATGAAAACGGAAAACCTTCCGCAGATATCAGGGAAGGGGCATACAAGAAGTCGCAGAGCGGTGTGTTAAACAGAATACTGAATAATTTTCAGGATATGCCGCTGGCGGTGCGGTCCCGTAATTTTGACAGCGAGTATCTTTTAAAGACGCCGGCGAACAGGACTTATTATCTTGCCATGCGGGCGGAAAATGTAGAAGAGTATGTCCAGTTCATGACCGCGAACGGGTGGGGAATGACGGCCGATCCCCCCGGATGGTTCTATAGTACGATGCTGATCCTTATGGTGATTGTGGGGGCGGTAGCATTATTGCTTCCCACGCGGAAATCTTTTCACACGGGTGATGAGAGGATCTTTAAGGTGCCGTTTGAGATTCCGCTGATACTCCTTGGCATGGCTGTTACCGCGGCGGTTAATACAGCGGAAGCGTGGCTTCGCCTGTCGGGAGGGAATGAAAACGACGGCATGGAATTTCTGACGTGGAGCGCGCTGTTTGCAGTCGTCTATTGGAGCGTGTCATGTATACGCCGTATTTTTGCAGCGGGATCTTGGACATATATGAAAGAACATTCCCTCTGTGTTCTGGCGGCAGGCTATATAAAAAGGGCGTGGAAGTTCATGACCGGCAAATGCAGGGAAGGTCTGGATTATCTGTATCATTCTTTTGATAATCTGGATTTCAGTGAGAAGAATAACCGGACGATCTTAAAGCTCGTGATGATCAACTTTGTGATTCTGCTTCTGGTAACCAGTATGTGGTTTGCAGGAATTCCGGCGCTGATCATATATTCGGTCATTCTGTTCTATATTCTGCGGAAATACTTTAACGATCTGAAGGATAAATATGCGCTGCTTCTGAAGGCGACCAACCAGATGGCGCAGGGGAAGCTGGATGTGGAGATCGACGAAGACTTGGGCGTATTCAATCCGTTTAAGACAGAGATCCGAAAGATTCAGGACGGCTATCAGAAGGCGGTAGAAAAGGAAGTGAAAAGCCAGCGGATGAAGACGGATTTGATCACCAACGTATCTCACGATCTGAAGACGCCCCTGACGGCGATCATCACGTATGTAAATCTGCTGAAAGATGAAAAGGATGAGGAGAAGAGAGCGGATTATATCGATGTGCTGGACCGCAAGTCACTGAGGCTTAAGGCGCTGATCGAGGATTTGTTTGAGATCAGCAAGGCCAGCAGCAAAAATGTGTCGCTTCACCTTGTGGATGTGGATGTAGTGAATCTTTTTAAGCAGGTGCGGCTTGAACTCAGTGAGAAATTCGAGGCGTCGGAGCTTGATTTCCGGTGTACGTACCCGGAAGAAAAAGCGGTGGCGAAGCTTGACAGTCAAAAGACTTACCGAATCTTTGAAAATCTGCTGGTCAACGTAGTAAAATATGCACTGCCGAAGACGAGGGTATACGTAAAGATTGAGAAGAAAAACGGCGAGGTTCTGTTGCATATCATGAACATCTCGGCGACAGAACTGACCTTTTGCGATGATGAGATCACGGAGCGGTTCGTGCGGGGCGATGCGGCGAGGAATACAGAAGGTTCCGGGCTTGGGCTTGCCATTGCAAAGAGCTTCGCGGAACTTCAAAAAGGGCGCTTTAAGATTGAGACGGAAGGAGATCTGTTTAAGGCAGAGGTTGCGTTTCCGGCTGAAGAATAGAATCATGGCAGAATTTGGCAAAGGGGTGCCGGAATCGGAAAGTTTCCTGATTCCGGTACTCTTTTTGCCGCTTTTTTTGCCAAAGTTTTTTCGCTTGTCAACATGCACGCAATAGGATACAATAGGAATATAATAATAGAAATAAAAGGTTTGGAAAAGAGGGGGCGATAAAGATATGAAGTTTTTGAATACTTTCTTAGAAAAAATAGCCAGAAAAAAACGAGTAGACAGCCGAGAGGAAGAGCCGCAGGAATATCTGTCGCCGCAGGAAACGGAACAGGCATTTGAGGAGACGTCGTCTTCTTTTGCCAGTCTGGAATTATCTCATGAGCATCCCCTTTACCGTCTGTATGATATGAGGACGGAAAAGTCGAGAAACACGCCCCCTCCCGAGATCGTGATGAAAGGGTGCGAGGAGCTTACGGAGGATCAAGTAAGGAAGGAGCTTATGCGGTTTCGCATTGAGATGACGAAGGCGGCAGATTTCCGCCTGAAGGATGCGACGCCCAAAGTGTCTGAGGAAGAGGATGCGGAACCGCATCTGGAACCGTCGATGGATGCTCAGCCTTTTATTTATGTTTCGTCGGACAGGATGTATGCATGGGTATTTATTTTTCCGCCGACAGGCTGGGGCAAGGAAGTTGACAGAGGACTGATCTTTGAGGCGCTTGAGAAGAAAAAGGTAAGCTACGGTGTGGATGAGGAGCTTTTGGGAAAGATTTCCGAGGATTATAACCGTTACTTCCACTTGTTCCTTGTTGCGAAGGGAAGCAGGGCGGCGCACGGGGACAACGGCTATCTTGTGGATTATTTTCAGAGGCATGTGGAGCGGCTGCCGGAGATGGATGAATTCGGCAACGTGGATTATACTTCGCTGGGCGCCGAGCAGAATGTAAAAAAAGGAGATCTGATATGCGAGGCAATTCCGCCGACGGAAGGGATCGCGGGGCGGACTGTACTCAATCAGGAACTGCGGTGCCGAAATGGGAAAAGCGTCGCGATCCCGAAGGGGAAGAATACGGAAGTCAGCGAGGACGGCAACAAGCTTATCGCTTCGATAGACGGGCGTGTAGAGTTCAGCGGGCGGTATTTTTCCGTAAGGCCGCTTTTGGAGATTCCGGGGAATGTGGACTATTCTACGGGAAATATCAATTTTATCGGAGACGTGCTGATCCACGGAGATGTGTGCAGCGGATTTTCAGTCCGTGCCATGGGGGACATCAAGGTATGCGGCGTGATCGAATCCTGCGAGATTGAAGCGGGAGGAGATCTGATCGTTGTGAAAGGTATCGTAGGCAATATGGAGACGATCGTGCGTTCTCAGCATAACATTTATTCAAAATATCTGGTAAACAGTATCGTCCATGCCAGACAGAATGTGCACACGGATTCGATCCGCTACAGCAATGTATACAGCGACGGCGAGATCGAGGTCTGCTCAGGGAGAGGACTGATTGTCGGAGGACAGATTCGTTCAGCGCAGGGAATCGAGGCAAAGACGGTAGGCTCCGTATATGAAAGTCCTACAGCTATTATTCTGGGAGGGCAGCCTTATGCAACCTTTGCAAAGGAGATCCTGTCGCGGAATATAAAAGAGATGAAAGAAGAGATGGAACGACTGGAACGCCAGCCGGACAGTCCTTACCGGTCGAAGCGCATGAGCAAGCTCAGGCTGGAACTTTCGGTAAGCGGGATGAAGCTTAACAAGTTTGACAGAGATAAGGAACGTCTGGAGGAAAAGCTGGAGGAGAAAAAGGGCTGCCGGTTAAAGTGCGGCACGGCACATCCAAGAGTGTCCATAACGATAGAAAACGAGACGGTCGTTCTGGACCGCACCTACAATTCCTGCAATGCAAGACTGGTAGAGGGCGAGATATTCCTCATATAACAAACAGTTGACAAATCCGAGTAATCCGTAGTATCATCAAAGCGGAATGTTTTAAGATGACAGATTAGAAAAAGACATAGAACGGAAAGAGTAACAGTGCATAATCTTACAGAGAGAGGCTGCCGCCGGCTGAAAGCGGCCTTAAAGAGGAAGTCCTGCGAAGTGCGTCCGGGAGTTGATTCGGCGAACGAGTGCGAGAGCATTTTCAGTAGCCGGGTACGTGCTGCATACGTTACGTGCACTTAAGAGGAGCAATGTTCGGACTTGCCGGATATGCTCTATAAGAGTGGGACCGCGGAAGAATACTTCGTCTCTTGTTTGGAAGATACAGGAGACGAAGTTTTTTGTCGTATGGACAAAGATAGATTTATATTGATGAAGGAGAATGATCATGGGTGTAATATCCTACGTTAAAGAAGAGATTCAGGTCATAAGGGAGAGAGATCCCGCAATCAAATCGAATATGGAAGTGTTCTTGTATCCAAGTTTTAAGGCGATCATATGTTACCGGGTCGCACATAAGCTGTATTTGAAAAAGCATTATTTCCTTGCGCGCTGGATATCCCAGAGGGCGGTGCGAAAGACCGGGATTGAGATTCATCCGGGCGCGAAGATCGGGAAAGGGCTTTTTATCGACCACGGAAGCGGCGTGATCATAGGCGAGACAGCGGAGCTTGGAGACAATGTGACGCTGTATCAGGGAGTGACTCTTGGAGGTACGGGAAAGGAACAGGGAAAACGGCATCCTACTTTGAAGGATAACGTCATGGTGAGCGCGGGAGCGAAGGTTCTTGGTTCCTTTACGATCGGGGAGAATTCCAAGATCGGCGCTGGCTCTGTAGTTTTAAAGGAGGTTCCGCCGAACTGTACGGTGGTAGGCGTGCCGGGCCGTATCGTGAAGATGGGCAATGTCAAAGTGCCCCGTTCAGATATGGATCAGATCAATCTGCCGGATCCCATCAACAACGATATCCGTGAGCTTCAGGCGGATAACATGCGGCTTCACAGGCGCTTAAGAGAGATAGAAAAGCGCAGAAAGATGGAAGAGATAAAGGAAAAATAGAGGAAGAGTAAAAGGAGAAACCCAGAATGAAGATTTTTAACACACTTTCAAGAACGAAGCAGGAGTTCGTCCCGTTAGAGGAGAATAAGGTCAGGATGTACGTGTGCGGCCCTACGGTGTATAATTTCATCCATATCGGAAATGCGAGGCCGATGATCGTATTTGACACGGTCAGAAGATACTTTGAGTACAAAGGATATGATGTGAATTTTGTGTCTAATTTTACAGATGTGGATGATAAGATCATCAAGAAGGCTTTAGAGGAGGGGGTATCCTCCGACGAGATATCAAAGCGTTATATCGCGGAGTGCAAAAAAGATATGGAAGGCATGAACATCAAGCCCGCCACGAAGCACCCGCTGGCGACGGAAGAGATCGGCGGCATGGTCGAGATGATACAGAAGCTGATCGATAAAGGGTTTGCCTATGAAAAGAATGGAACGGTCTATTACCGCACAAGGAAATTTAAGGAGTACGGTAAGCTTTCTCATAAGAATCTGGACGATCTGCGTTCCGGCGAGAGATCTCTTTTGGTAACAGGCGAGGACGAAAAAGAGGATGCGCTTGATTTTGTGCTCTGGAAACCGAAAAAGGAAGGGGAGCCGTACTGGGAGTCTCCGTGGAGCGAGGGGCGTCCGGGCTGGCATATTGAATGCTCTGTGATGTCTAAGAAATATCTGGGCGAGCAGATTGATATCCACGCAGGCGGCGAGGATCTGGTATTTCCTCATCATGAAAATGAGATTGCCCAGAGCGAGGCTGCCAATGGAAAGGAATTTTCCAAATACTGGATGCACAATGCGTTTTTGAATATTGATAACCGTAAGATGAGTAAGTCTCTCGGTAATTTCCGCACGGTCCGGGAGATCAGTGAGCAGTATGACCTGCAGGTTCTTCGGTTTTTCATGCTGAGCGCTCATTACAGGAGTCCCTTAAACTTCAGCGCCGATCTGATGGAAGCGTCAAAGAGCGGCCTCGAGCGTATCGTCAATGCGGCGGATCACTTGAAGTTTTTGATGGGAAATGCGAAAAATGACAGGATGACAGAGGCGGAAAAGGAGACGTTCTTAAAGACGGCTGCATTCGTAGAGGACTTTGAGAAAGCGATGGAGGATGATTTCAATACGGCGGATGCGGCGGCGGCGGTATTTGATCTGGTAAAATACGCCAATACGAATACAGATGAGGAGAGCTCTGAGGAATATTTAAAAATGCTGTTTGACCGCCTTGTGAAGCTTACCGATGTTCTGGGGCTTAACGTAGACAAGGAAGAGGATATTCTGGAGGAAGAGATTGAAAAGCTGATCGAGGAGCGGCAGGCTGCACGTAAGGCAAAGGATTTTGCCAGAGCAGATGCAATCCGCGGCGAATTGCTTAAGAAGGGCATCATTTTAAAGGATACGAGAGAAGGGGTGCAATGGAAGAGAGCGTAGAATGGCAGTTTGATTCCCTTATGACGGAGGTGTTTTCGCTTAGAGAGGTGGATGTGAATCAGTATTCACCTCTCGCTTTGGCGTATATCGGCGACAGTATCTATGATCTGATCATCAAGACACTTGTAGTAAATGAAGGGAACCAACAGGTGCAAAAGCTTCATAAAAGGACGAGCCGTTTCGTGCAGGCGTCTGCGCAGTCTAAGATGATGCGCACGCTTCAGGAGAGGCTGACGGAGGAAGAGCATGCGGTATACAAAAGAGGAAGGAACGCCAAAAGCGTTTCGCCCGCAAAGAACCAATCCGTTACGGATTACCGGCGGGCTACGGGGTTTGAAGCACTTGTAGGATATCTGTATATCAAAAAAGAATGGAAAAGGATGCTAGAATTGATTAAGACAGGATTGGAGTGCTTAGAGGAAAGCAAATGAGTGGTATGAAAGAGGAAAGAAAGAATAATGAAAATATGATCGAGGGGCGCAATGCGGTGCTGGAAGCGTTCCGGGCAGGAAGGCCGATCGATAAGCTGTTCGTACTGGACCGGTGCGAGGACGGACCGGTACGTACGATCGTGCGGGAGGCAAAGAAGCAGGAGGTTATCCTGCAGTTTGTGTCAAAGGAGCGGCTTTCGCAGCTTTCACAGACAGGAAAGCATCAGGGCGTGATAGCGTTTGCGGCGGCATACGAATACAGCGGGGTGGATGATATGCTTGCCCTTGCCAGAGCGCGGGGAGAAGATCCGTTTCTTATCCTGTTAGATAATATCGAAGATCCCCACAATCTGGGGGCGATTATCCGGACGGCGAACCTTGCGGGAGCGCATGGCGTGATTATCCCCAAGAGACGGGCGGTGGGACTTACCGCAACCGTCGCAAAGACATCGGCAGGGGCCATCAATTATACGCCGGTTGCCAAGGTGACCAACCTTAAGAAGACGATGGAGGAGCTGAAGGAGAAGGGCTTATGGTTCGTCTGCGCAGATATGGGAGGCGAACAGATGTATCGGCTGAATTTAACAGGCCCTGTCGGGCTTGTTGTAGGGAATGAAGGAGAGGGCGTCAGCCGGCTTGTGAAGGAAAGCTGCGATTTTACGGCGGCAATTCCCATGAAGGGCGAGATTGATTCCCTCAATGCGTCGGTGGCGGCAGGGGTGCTTGCCTATGAGATCGTAAGACAGCGGCTTTTAAGATGATTTTTTGCATTGGCAGATGCGGGATCTGCAGCGGATAGGAATGGACGGAAAGATGTATGAACAGATGACGGACGAGCAGTTAATCGAAAAGCTCAGGGATGGGGATTCTAATATTATAGATTACCTGATGGAAAAATATAAGAATACAGTCCGGAAGGAGGCCAATGCCATGTATCTTCTGGGGGGCGAGAACGACGATCTGATCCAAGAGGGCATGATCGGACTGTTTAAAGCGGTGCAGGACTATGACATGAAGCAGGGCGCATCTTTTTTCAGCTTTGCCAAGCTCTGTATCACAAGGCAGATGTATTCTGCGATTGAAGCTTCCAGAAGGAAAAAGCACGGGCCGCTCAATAGTTACGTTTCCTTTTATGAAAAAGGAGAAGACCAGAGCACGCTTGTGGATACGATGGAGGCGGGAGGAGAGAGCAATCCGGAGGAACTTTTGGTCAGCCGGGAGTATGTGAAGGTTCTGCAGAACCGCCTGGAGGAAAGCCTGAGCGACCTTGAGAACCGGGTGCTCTATCTGCATCTGATGGGGACGGATTATAAGACGATCGCAAGGCTTTTGGATAAAAGTCCTAAGACGGTGGACAATGCCCTTCAGAGGATAAAAAATAAAACAGAAAAGATATTGGAAAAAGAAGTGTGATGCATATTGACAAACTGCTGGCATGTATTGTATATTATTAATGTTGCAGATTACGCGAGTAATATATGGTCTGCTTCTAAGCTGCCTTGGCGCAGCAGGTAGCGCGCATCCTTGGTAAGGATGAGGTCGGCGGTTCAAATCCGCTAGGCAGCTTTAGAATGGCGAAGATAAAGACATTTCAAAGAGACGGCTTTTTGAAATGTCTTTATTTTTTGATGCACGGGCCAGAGATTTGAAAATGCAGACTTAAAGTACACCCAAAGTCAGTTACAAAGATAAAGAATAAAATCAGAGAACCGAACAGACAGAAATAATGTCATGAGAAATGTTAAAAGAGAAGAGAAACATCAACAGTTCGTGCGAGGATGGGTAAACTATTGATTAAAGAAATGAGAGCTAAGACCACTTTGCACTTCATGGGGAAAGAAAAGTAGAAAAGTGTTGCAATCCTGCTTAGAAAGGTATATCTTTAAAACAGTTTCATGCAAATGATACAGACTAATGAAGGAAAGAGAGTTAAAGGTATTGATGAAAAGAGAAGGATTTAAGTCACGTCTGGGATTTATCTTAGTCAGTGCAGGATGTGCGATCGGTATTGGTAATGTGTGGAGATTCCCTTATGTAGCAGGGCAGAACGGCGGAGGTATCTTTGTGCTTTTGTACTTGATATTTCTTGTTGCCATGGGGATGCCGGTGCTTACGATGGAGTTAGCGGTAGGACGGGCCAGCAGAAAGAGCGCGGTGCTTGGATATAAGGCTCTGGAAAAGCCGGGAAGCAAATGGCATATTCACGGATGGTTCTGTATTTTTGGATGCTATATGCTGATGATGTACTACACGACGGTTTCCGGGTGGATGGTCAGTTACTTTTTTAAATTCGCGGCAGGAACTTTTCGGCCGTCTATGGGGGCTGAGGAAGCAGGAGGCGTATTTTCAGAGCTTCTTGCCTCGCCGTCAGAGATGGGAGTGTGGATGGGACTTACGGTTATTTTAGGATTCTTCGTATGCTCAAGGGGCTTGCAGAACGGATTGGAAAAGATCAGCAAATTCATGATGGCGGCGCTTCTGATACTGATCGTGGTGCTTGCGGCGCACAGTATGCTTTTGCCGGGAGCGGCAAAAGGGATCTCCTTTTATCTTGTTCCGAGCATCGAGAAAGTAAAGTCCGTGGGATTTGCCAATGTTGTGACCGAGGCTATGAATCAGTCGTTTTTCACTTTGAGCCTTGGAATCGCGGCTATGGAAATATTCGGAAGCTATATGACGAAAGAACATTCCCTGCCGGGGGAGGCATTAAGAATCTGCGGGCTTGATACCTTTGTGGCGATCGTATCCGGCCTGATCATCTTCCCGGCCTGTTTTTCCTACGGGGTGCAGCCGGATGCAGGACCGTCCCTGATATTTGTGACACTGCCTAACGTGTTTGTAAATATGGCGGGAGGGTGTATCTGGGGAGCGCTGTTCTTTTTGTTCATGACATTTGCAAGTTTTTCAACGGTTATGGCCGTTTTTGAAAATCTGATCTCCTTTGCGGTGGATATGTTTAAAATAGAGCGCAAAAAAGCCGTTCTTATTAATGGGGTTGTTGTGCTGCTTGCAAGCCTTCCGTGCGTGCTGGGATACAACGTGTGGAGCGATCTGCATCTGATCGGAGGACGCGACGTGCTGGACAGCGAAGATTTTATCGTCAGTAACCTGCTGCTCCCGATCGGTTCTTTGGTGTACCTCCTTTTCTGTGTCACAAGATTCGGATGGGGATTTGACAACTATTATGAAGAATGCAATGAAGGAGAAGGACTTAAGTTTTCAAAAGCGCTGAAGCCTTATTTCCGATTTGTGCTGCCAGTGCTGATTATAGTTATCCTCCTGCAGGGACTGCTCCGCTAGTAGAACCTGAACGTACGGTTAATTGGTGCGGGTTATGCTGGGATACGGCTGTCATACCAACAGAGGGTGAGAGGGTGCGCGGGAGAATCAAAACACAGATATGAGGTACGATATGGATTATGAGTTGTTGTTGAATGAAGTGCTGAATATTGGAAAAGAGATGATCAAAAGCGGTGCAGAGACGGACAGGGCGGAGGACAGCATGTATCGGATGCTTGAGAGTTACGATGTGGAGCAGTGCAGCATCTTTGCCATCCAGAGTGATATTCAGGCGACGATCAAACCAACGGGGGGTTCGTTCATCACACAGATCCGGAGAGTCCACAAAATAGGGTTTAACTATGACCGGCTGGATTATCTGAATAATCTTTCCAGATATATTTGTAAAAATAAGCCCGGTATTGAGGAAATCCGTGAGAAATACGAAGAGGTCATGAACCGGAGGCCGCAGCCGCTGTATTTGAAATATCTTTCGGCGATTCTGGGCGGTATCGGTTTCGGGGTGTATTTCGGCTGTGATGCGGCGGACTCTTTGGCGGGGACGGTTATCTGTGCCGTCTGTATCGTATATATGGGGAATGTCCTTGAAAAAAAGGGACATAATCTTGTTGTATACAACCTGTCCTTAGCATTTTTGTCATCTGCGGCGGTCTTTATTGCTGATAAGGCGGGGTTTGGGCATCATCCCGACCGGATTGTTCTCGGACTTAACATGGTGCTGATCAGCGGGCTTGGAGTCGCCAACGGAATCCGGGATGTGTTAAAGCAGGCTTTTTTGTCGGGGCTTCTTAGCATTGTGAATTCTTTTTTGGGAGCGGTGGCGATTGCATGCGGAACCGGGCTTGCGATGGTGCTCCTTGAGGGAGAGATGTATGAGATGTATATTGCGCCAAGCATCATGGTACAGCTTATTTCCTGCGGAGTGGCAAGCATGGGGTTTGCCCTTTTATTTCAGGCGGCGGTTAAGCAGTCCTTTTTTGCGGGAATCGGCGGAATGGTCAATTGCGGCTGTTATCTTCTTGTTCAGAATCTGAACGGGAATAACTTCGCGGCAGTTATGGCGGGGGCGGCTTTCGTGGCGGCTTATGCGTATGTTATGTCCAGAGTGCACAGGGCGCCTGCGACCATATTCCTTACTACGTCCATTATGCCGGTGATTCCGGGGGCGACTCTGTTCTATATGATGCATGGATTTGTGCAGGCGGATTATGGCCTTGCAAGAGAGCAGACGATCGCGCTTGCGCAGACTTGTCTTGCGATTGCTTTCGGATTTTTGATCGTAGAGATCGTGACGCGTCAGATGAGCGGGGGAAGGCAGCAGAGATGATTTTTTGTAACAGCTCAGACAAGCTGCTCGGTTACGTTTTTTTGCCTTGTCTCGGTATATAAATTATGATAAGATGGACGCATGGCAAAATACAAGGAGGAAGAATATGGGAGAAGAGGTAGTTTCCAAAAATTTTATTGAGCAGGAGATAGATAAAGACTTGGCGGAGGGCGTCTACAGCGAAGTGTGTACGAGATTCCCGCCGGAGCCTAACGGTTATCTGCATATCGGACATGCAAAGTCCATCATCTTAAATTCAGGACTTGCGAAAAAATATAACGGAACCTTTCATCTGCGGTTTGACGATACGAATCCGACGAAGGAGGATATGGAATTTGTTGAATCCATAAAGGAGGATGTGGCATGGCTGGGGGCTGATTTTAAGGATCATCTGTATTTTGCATCCGATTATTTTGATGTGATGTATGAATGCGCGGTGAAGCTTATTAAGAAGGGAAAGGCATATGTCTGCGACCTGACGGCGGATGAGATCCGAAAGTACCGGGGGACGCTTAAGGAGCCCGGAAAAGACAGCCCTTACAGAGAGCGTCCGGCAGAAGAAAACCTCACTCTGTTTGAAGAGATGAAGAATGGAAAATATAAGGACGGAGAGAAGGTTTTGAGGGCGAAGATCGACATGTCCTCCCCGAATATCAATATGCGTGATCCGGTCATCTACCGGGTAGCGCATATGGCGCATCACAATACGGGGGATAAATGGTGTATCTATCCGATGTATGATTTTGCGCATCCCATCGAGGACGCGGTGGAGAAAATTACGCACTCGATCTGTACGCTTGAGTTTGAGGATCACAGGCCGCTCTATGACTGGGTAGTAAAGGAGTGTGAGTTTGATCCGGCGCCGCGCCAGATTGAATTCGCAAAGCTTTATCTTACCAACGTAGTGACCGGAAAGAGGTATATCAAGAAGCTGGTGCAGGATGGAATTGTAGACGGATGGGATGACCCGCGGCTTGTGTCCATCGCAGCATTAAGGAGAAGAGGATTCACACCGGAGTCTCTTCGGATGTTCATTGAGCTTTGCGGCGTGTCAAAGAGCCAGAGTTCTGTAGACTATGCGATGTTAGAATACTGTATCCGCGAAGATTTAAAGCTTAAGAGACCTCGTATGATGGCTGTGCTTGATCCGATCCGGCTGGTGATCGATAATTACCCGGAAGGGGAATCCGAAGAGCTGGAGGCGGACAATAATCTGGAGAATCCGGAGCTTGGAAAGCGGAAGCTTATGTTCTGCCGGGAGCTTTATATTGAGCGGGATGATTTCATGATCGAGCCGCCGAAGAAATACTTCCGGCTGTTCCCGGGGAATGAAGTGCGCCTGATGAACGCTTATTTTGTAAAATGTGAAAGTTATGAGACGGACGAAGACGGAAAGGTAACGGTGGTACACTGTACCTATGATCCGGAGACGAAGTGCGGGACGGGATTTTCCGGAAGAAAGGTAAAAGGGACGATCCACTGGGTTGCGGCTCCTTATGCAAAGCAGGCGGAAGTAAGACTGTATGAGAATCTGGTTGACGAGGAGAAGGGAGTATACAATAAGGAAGACGGGTCTTTGAATCTGAATCCCAATTCTCTGGAAATCCGCAGAAACTGCTATGTGGAGGACAGTTTTGACGAGGCGGAAGGTTCTGACAGCTTCCAGTTTGTAAGAAACGGATATTTTTGTTTGGATTGTAAGGATTCAACGCCGGAGAATCTCGTATTTAACCGGATCGTATCTTTGAAAAGTTCTTTCAGGCTGCCAAAGTAGAAGAACAGCCGTCTTGAAAAAAGAAATCAGGCAGCAGGAAGCAGACCGCTTCCTGTTGTTTTGGTGTACCCGGTGGGCACACGATCTATTGGAGGTCTTTATGTATGAGCTTACCATGAATCTGAAAACAGACTCAAAGACGCCGCTCTATGAGCAGATCTACCATTTTATAAAAAAGGATATCCAGAGAGGAAAGATAGCCCGGGGGGAAAAGCTGCCTTCGACGAGAGCGCTCTCAAAGCATCTGGAGGTGAGCAGAAGTACGGCTACTCTTGCCTACGAACAGCTTTTATCGGAGGGTTTTATTGAATCTGAGCCTTGCCGGGGATTTTTTGTGGCGCAGATTGAGGAGCTTTATCATTTGGAGCCGAAGCAGGCTAAGGAGTCAAAAAGAGAGGTGTCTAGGAAAAGGTATCTGTATGATTTTACGCCGAACGGCGTGGATTTGAACAGCTTTCCCTATCATGTATGGCGCAAGCTTTCAAAGGATATATTGGTGGATGACAGGACGGAATTGTTCCGGTCAGGAGATCCGCAGGGAGAATATGGCTTTCGGAACGCGGTCTGCAATTACCTCTATCAGGCGCGGGGAGTGAACTGTACGCCGGATCAGATCATCGTCGGTGCAGGGAGTGATTATCTGTTCATGCTTCTCGCTATGATCTTAGGGCCGCATCATAAGATCGCATTTGAAGATCCGACTTACAAGCAGGCGTACCGGCTTGCGGACAGCCTTTCCTATGCGACGGTTCCGGTGTCTATGGATAGAGAGGGGATGAAGGTCTTAGAGCTGTCCGGGACGGATGCGGATATCGCCTATGTCACCCCCTCGCACCAGTATCCAACGGGAATTGTCATGCCTATGAAGCGCAGATTAGAGTTGCTTCGGTGGGCCAGAGAGGAACGAGGGCGCTACATCGTGGAGGATGATTACGACAGCGAGTTCCGCTATAAGGGGAAACCGATTCCTGCGCTGCAGGGCTATGACAGGCAGGAGAAGGTGATCTATCTCGGAACATTTTCAAAATCCATTGCCCCGGCGCTCCGATTGAGCTATATGGTGCTTCCGAAGTCCCTTCTTCAGATCTATCACAAGCGGCATCGCTTTGTGAATTCTACAGTATCGAAAGTAGACCAGCTAATCGTCCAAAGATTTCTGGAGGAGGGGTATTATGAACGGCATCTGAATAAGATGCGCGCCCTCTATAAAGGACGGCATGACACGCTGATCGAAGCGTTAAAGCCGCTCTCCGGCATCTGCCGCATCTTCGGCGAACATGCGGGAGTGCATCTTCTTTTGGCCTTTGAAAAAGGAAAGTCAGAAGAAGAACTGATCCTGCAGGCAGAACAGAGAGGAATTAAAGTATATGGACTGAAAGACTACCGGATTCAGCGAGAGGCATCGGATCAGCCGACCGTGCTTTTGGGATATGCCAATCTATCAGAGGAACAGCTTAAAAGCGCGGCGCAGATTCTCAAAGAGTGCTGGGATTGAATCGGAGAGGAAAATAAAAACCCTGATGGGGAATCATGCTGTTAAAAGTCTTGAATCCCAACAGGGTTTTTGTTTTCATGGAATTACTATTTGGAAGTGTCCTCGCCGCTTCCCTTTAATGCCTTAAGAGTTTCTTTCGTCTTTTCCTCTACGGTCTCGGCAATATCTTCCGCCTTCTTCGCAGCAGCTTTCGCAGTATCTTCCGCCTTCTTCGCGGTGGCTTTCACAGCATCCTCCGCCTTCTTCGCAGCATCCTCGGCCTTTTCGGCAACCGCCCCGGCGGCGTCTTCTGCTTTTTCTTCGGCAGCCTCTGCCGTCTCCTGAAGGGCTTCTTCGGCAGCCTCTGCCATATCTTCTGCTTTTTCGGCAGCACTCTGCACACCGGTATTAAGCGACACATATTCACGGTCGGCAGCAGATTTCAGATCGTTGTCGAGATCAAAATCTTCGTCGTCGAAATCATCATCAAAATCGTCGTCTTCCGCATCATTCTTCTTTTTGAAATAGTACACAGCGCCTGCTGCAATACTGGCGATGGAAGCCAGTCCTAAAAGTTGTTTGAATATTTTTTTCATATTTGAAATCTCCTTTCGCTCATCTACAGCTTAATATTAGTATTGTAATACTTTTTTGTGAAAAAATAAAGGGGAAGGTGATATTTTTAAAAATTTATGTTAAACTAATAATTACTGTTTCGTTTTCAAAGGAGGAGTTAGATGAGTAAAAAAGAAGCGCCGGGAACTGCCAAACGGGGGCTGTTCCGAATTATATTCAGCCGTGCAGGGATATTTTTAATACTGGTATTGATACAATTTGGCGTATTTATCGCGACGACTTTTCATCTGCGGGAATATACATTTTACATATATGGAGTGTTTACGATCCTTCGGGTTGCAGTTATCATTTATATTATTAACCGAAAAGGGAATCCGGCATTCAAGATCACATGGATCTTGTGCGTCCTTGCCTTTCCGATCGTTGGAACCATGTTTTACGTCTATGTGGAGATGCAGGTTGGAACATCCTTTATGCAGCAGCGGCTTACGGATTTAAAGCTTGAGACCTCGTCTTACATGCAGCAGGATCAGGACGTAGTGGATGCGATCTGGGCGAGTAAATCAGCAAATGCGCATCTGTCCTATTATCTGTCTCATAGACTTGGTTTCCCAACGTACCGCAACACGTCGGTCAAGTATTTTCCGCTTGGGGAGCACAAGTTTAAGTATATGGTTCATGAGCTTCGGAAAGCGAAAAAGTTTATCTTTATGGAATATTTTATTGTAGACAAAGGATATATGTGGGATACGCTCCTTGAGATATTGAAGCAGAAGGCAGACGAAGGGGTGGAAGTGCGGTTCATGTACGACGGCATGTGCGCCATCAGCCTGCTGCCCTACGGGTATCCGGAGCAGCTTAAGAAATTCGGCATCAAGTGCAAGATGGCAAATGCAGTAAAGCCTTTTCTCTCTACTACGCAGAATAACAGAGATCACCGGAAGATCTGCGTCATTGACGGAAAGACTGCATTTACTGGAGGAGTGAATCTGGCGGATGAATATATTAACAAGATTGTCCGCTTCGGACACTGGAAAGATACGGCAGTCATGTTAAAGGGCGACGCCGTGCAGAGCTTTACCATGATGTTTCTTGAGATGTGGAACGTAACCGAGAGGCGGCCGGAGAATTATCAGCGTTATCTGACTCCGAAACGAAAAGAACTTAAGCGGGAATACGGGTATGTGATCCCTTATGCGGACAGCCCTTTTGACAATGAAAACGTGGGAGAAGAGGTTTATTTCCATATTCTGAACCATGCGAAAAAATATGTACATATCATGACGCCCTATCTGATTCTGGACAATGAGATGATCACAACGCTAACAAGGGTTGCGAAGAGTGGAATCGAGGTCGTGATCATCATGCCTCATATTCCGGACAAATGGTATGCCTTTGTACTAGCCCAGACTTACTATCAGGAACTGATCGAGAGCGGCGTACAGATCTATGAATATACGCCGGGCTTTGTACATGCAAAAGTATTTGTGTCTGATGATGATACGGCGACGGTCGGTACGATCAATCTGGATTACCGAAGTCTTTACCTGCACTTTGAATGCGGGACGTTTATCTATAATAATTCAGAGATCGGGCGGATTGAGAATGATTTTCAGAAGACGCTTTTAAACTGCCATAAGGTA
Source organism: uncultured Lachnospiraceae bacterium (assembly GCA_946558695.1). Taxonomy (GTDB): domain Bacteria; phylum Bacillota; class Clostridia; order Lachnospirales; family Lachnospiraceae; genus MD308. The sequence continues at coordinate 32,651 of CAMNTQ010000021.1, read as the reverse complement.
ACGCTTATGGAAGTGAAGAACCGTACTATGCTTACAAAAGTGATGGGACAAGTATTGCGTCTGGCGGCGCCATTAATGTAAAATGAAGTTTACAGATATAGGAAAATATAGTATAATGCAAAAGGCGGTTTTATAGGAAACCGCTAGATTGAAGGTCAATAAGATTGACGACACAGGAGGAATTCATATGGTAAAAGCAGTAGTAGGTGCGAACTGGGGCGATGAGGGCAAAGGCAAGATTACCGATATGCTTGCAAGAGAGGCCGATATTATCGTGCGTTTTCAGGGCGGTGCCAATGCGGGGCATACGATCATCAATAATTATGGCAAATTTGCACTGCACACTCTGCCGTCAGGAGTATTCTACGGTCATACAACCAGCATTATCGGGAATGGCGTTGCGCTTGACATTCCGGTATTGTTTAAAGAGGTGCAGTCAATTGTAGACAGGGGTGTGCCAAAGCCTAAGATTCTTGTATCTGACCGTGCGCAGATGGTAATGTCTTACCACAAGAATTTTGACGCATATGAGGAGGAAAGGCTGGCGGGAAAGTCTTTTGGTTCCACGAAATCGGGGATTGCTCCATTCTATTCTGATAAGTATGCAAAAATTGGATTCCAGGTCAGCGAGTTGTTTGACGACGGGCTGCTGAAGGAGAAAGCAGCGCGTGTGGCAGAGCAGAAGAATGTCCTGTTAGAGCATCTATACCATAAGCCATTGATCGATCCAGAAGATTTATATCATGAACTTCAGGAATATAGAAAGATGGTTGAACCTTTTGTGTGCGATACTGCCCTGTTCCTTCACAATGCCGTCAAGGAAGGGAAGAATATCCTGCTGGAAGGGCAGCTGGGTTCTCTTAAGGATCCGGATCACGGAATCTATCCGATGGTTACATCTTCCTCTACATTGGCAGGATACGGCGCGATCGGAGCGGGAATTCCGCCTTATGAGATACAGAAGATCATTACGGTATGCAAGGCATATTCAAGTGCGGTAGGAGCAGGAGCATTTGTCAGCGAGATATTCGGCGATGAGGCGGATGAACTCAGAAGGCGCGGCGGTGACGGCGGCGAGTTCGGAGCTACGACCGGACGACCGAGACGTATGGGATGGTTCGATTGTGTGGCGTCAAAATACGGCTGCAGGCTGCAGGGTACGACGGACGTGGCATTCACAGTCTTGGACGTACTGGGATATCTTGATGAGATTCCAGTCTGTGTCGGATATGAGATTGATGGAAAAGTGACAACGGATTTTCCACCGACACATCTGCTTGAGAAGGCAAAACCGGTGCTTGAGAAGCTTCCGGGATGGAAGTGTGACATTAGCGGAATTAAGGAGTATGAGAAGCTTCCTGAGAATTGCCGCAGATATATTGAGTTTGTAGAAGAACAGATCGGATATCCGATTACGATGGTTTCTAACGGGCCGGGCAGAGAGGATATCATCTATAGAAACAGGTAAATGTGATTTAAGAAAATCTTTAGCTGGTTTTCAGAATTGTGACACATTATCGCCACATTTGTGATATATACTGACAGCATATCAGAAATGAGTCATAGATTTTTAGGAGGGTTCATATACTGATAAAAGCGGAGTATAAAGAATGGAGGTAGATTTTATGTTGCAAAAGAAAGAAAGCAGCGGCCGGGAGAGTTTGTCGATAGAAGAATATCTCGTCAGAAGGAAGAATATACGAGAAGAAAGTCCTACGGGAAGGCAGGGACTGATACTACCGGAGAACAGAAAGCTGGTTTTTGCGGAATTAAATATGTGATACCGAAAAGCCGAAAGATTAAGCGGTATCAGCGGGTGCGGCTGCATGAACATAAAAAGAGCGGGCTTCTTTCAGGAGAGCCCGCTTTTTAAAGAAATCATTCGGTATCTGTATCATCTTTTTTCAAGACGCGGTAGACGAGAATATATGCATAGAGAAAGACCGGAACGATAACCGTGCACGCGATGGCTGCCTTAAGAAGCGTCAGGGCATGTTCAGAGCCAATGAGCGCGAATACAAGGGTGGCGGCATACATAGCAAAGAGAAGAAAGGCGCCTGTGAGCGCAAGAAACCGTTTCATTTTTTTCATAAGAATCATCCTTTACATCTAAGTTAGATTTTAGTATACTTAGTAGGGTACATTATAAGCGAAAAATAATAAAAAAGCAAATATAATACAAAGGAGTATAGGAAGATGAGCCGTACATTATTAGAACAGTGGAGAGACATCGCATATGATGAGAGTGCTGACAGAGGACAGCTTCAGAGATTCTGGGGGAGTTATTTCCAGATCGAGAAGGAGATCTACGAGCAGCTTCTTAAGGATCCTGACGAGGAAGTGAAGGGAACTGTAAAAGAACTTGCTGAAAAATACGGTCAGGAAGTTATGACGATGGTTGGATTTTTAGATGGAATCAATGAGAGCCTGAAAGAAGAGAATCCGATCGAGACAATGGATGAGGATACAAGGGTAAGTCTTGCGTTTGATAAAGAAAAACTATATAAAAATATGGTTGCGGCGAAGGCTGACTGGCTCTATGAGCTTCCTCAGTGGAAGGAGATCTATTCGGAGGAGGAGCTTAAGCGGATGTATAAGGAGCAGAAGGAATCCACTACGATCCGCAGGGAGAAGAAGATCGGGCGCAACGATCCGTGTCCGTGCGGCTCCGGTAAAAAGTATAAAAAGTGCTGCGGAAAATAATAGGGAAGAACCGCAGGATGCAATTATCTCTTTGTTGACAAAATGAAATTCGGTGTTATACTCTCGTTTTTGACACTTTAAGAATCAGGCAAGTGCTACAATCCCTCATAAATACTGGGACGGTGGCACTTTATGCTGTATGCATGAAATATAGTAATGTTTTATCTTTGCGTACTTTTTTTCTGAATTCCTTTTATTTTCCGTTTTATTTACAAATCTTGCATACTTTGGGGAATATGTGATGATCAGCCGTTGGTGCAGTTTTTTGCTGTAAACGGTTCATCTTTGTAATAGAGCTGGCCTTTGTCATCTTCTGACAGTTTCGTGATATCCATAGACGCATCATCTGACAGACGCTTGAAACCGTTCCTGTCCAGCGCCATGTCCGATCCTCGGCAGGGAGTTTTTTAATCGATTGGGTTACAATAAATGAGGGCTGCCCCATGTGGTTGAATGCCCGGTTGTCTTCAGACGCAAGGCCCGCATCACTGCAATATATAAACTTTCACATCCGAACTGCTGAAGGATCTTGGCCTCCAGGGGCTTTAGAGACTTTTGCTCATTTTGGTCCCTGAAAAAAGGGAAAAAGCTAACGGCAGTCCGTCACCGTTCGTAAAAAGCCCCATCTGAATAATCGGGTTTGGCCGGTGTTCTTTACTCTTGCCATATTTTTTATCTCCGTCCTTCTGTTCAATCTCAAAATAATAAAACAAAAAAGTTGACAAAAAAATAAGCCTATTACAAGGATTAGAGGTACATTTTTGATTACTGATGTGTCAAACTTTCGGGAACTGGAAATGTCCGGATTAATCAAACATCATAATATCCTTTTCGTTTTTATCTGGCAGGGGTCTGCTTATATTGCAAATGGACCATATCAGTGATATAATATCCACAGAAAAAATGAAGCATAAAGGGTGGACTTTATAATGAGAAAAAGAATGTGCGGATTATTTCTGGGGATGCTTTGTACTGCAGTATTTACAGGATGCGGTTTGTCAGAAAAAGCAGAATTAGAGGATACGAGCAAAAAAAAAGTTGAGATGGTTGTCTGGGGAGCTGAGGAGGACACAGAACTGATGAACAAGATCATCCAGAGTTTTATCAGCAATCATCAGGGAGAAGCAGATTTTCAGATTTCATTTGAGGTGCAGGGAGAATCCCAATGTAAAGATGTATTGATCGGCGGCCTGGAGGATGGCGCGGATGTGTTTACATTTGCAGATGACCAGTTAAATGCTCTGGCTGCTGCCGGAGCATTAGACCCAATAGAGAATGCGGATGAGATTAAGAACAAAAATCTTTCAAGCGCAGTAGACGCGGCTACGGTGAACGATCATCTCTACGCATATCCATTGACTGCGGATAACGGGTATTTTTTATATTATAACAAACAATATTTTTCAGAAGAACAGGTAAAGACACTGGACGGTATATTAAAAACTGCATCTGCAAATGGCAAATTATTTACCATGGATTGGACTTCTGCCTGGTATGTATATTCTTTCTTTGGAAATACAGGACTTCAAGTGGGACTTAATGATGATGGTATCACTAACTATTGTACATGGAATCAGTCGGATGAAGGGATCAAGGGGATAGATGTTGCTCAGGCGATGCTTAAGATCGCAAAGAATCCGGGATTTGCCAGTAAAACTGACGAAGAATTTCTTGAAGGCGTAAAAAATGGTTCTGTGATTGCAGGCGTCAGCGGTGTATGGAATTCTGTTGCTATAAAGGAGGCATGGGGAGAGAATACCAGAGCCGCCAAGCTGCCGACTTATAGCTGTAGCAACAGACAGGTACAGATGGCTTCTTTTTCTGGTTGTAAACTGATCGGTGTAAATGCTTATTCCAAACATCCAAAATGGGCTGCCAGACTTGCTGAATGGATCACTGATGAAGAGAACCAGCGGCTTCGTTTTGAAATGCGCGGTCAAGGCCCCTCAAACGCTGCGGTCGCGGAATCTGGTGAGATCGAGCAATCGCCGGCGATTGCTGCTCTTTTAGAGCAATCTGAATTTTCTCAGCTACAGAGAGTGGGCGGTAAATTCTGGGATCCTGTTTCGGAGTTTGCCGGAAATATAGCAAAAGGGAATCCCTCTGGGCAGAGCTTGCAAAAGCAGTTAGATGAGATGGTTGAAGGTATCACTGCAAGATAGATACATATAATGAAAGGATTTGTTAATGTAAGATGAAGAAAAAGTTTACTATACAACAACGTTTGACACTTCCAATCATTCTTCTGGGAGTTGTGGCATTGATTTCGAATGTCTTGTCAGTTTTCAGTATCAATAATGTAAATTTCAATGCTTCGAGAATTGTAAACAACTATATGGTAGGTTTAGAAACATTGCAGAACATTCGGCATACGACCACGAACATCCATAAATTGGCGTTGTCCCATATTGTCGCGACCGATTATACTACAATGATTACCGTCGTAGCACAGATTAAAGAAGAAGAAAAATTATTGGAGACATATTTAGACGAATATGAGAACTATATAACGGAAGAAGAGAAAGCAATCTACACTCAGCTTCTGGAAGATTATGATTCTTTTAAACACGCTTTGGTCTATCTTGTATGCGCAAGTGCGGACAGTAAGACTCAGGATGCATACAATTATGCCAATGGTGATGTTGCGCACTTTGGAACTGCCATAGAAAGCAATGTTGATGAATTGTATGCAAATGTAAGCGCAAGGACTGCCAGTGCCAGGCAGAAGCTTTTTGCTGTGTATATTATCTCGTTGGTCATTGCTGTTGCTTCTATCGTAACTTGTCTGATATTAGTACTTGCGGCTATCCGTATCATCAAAAAATATGTGATAACGCCGATCAAATGTACGGTGGATACACTTCAGGGAAGTTCGCAGAAGCTTGACGAAGTGACGGGGCAGGTGCTGAAACATACCCGCACATCAGGAGAAAATGCCAAAGGCCTTTCTTCTCTCACAGGTTCTTTGTCCACTGCGATCCAGAAAGTGGCAAATAATGCAGTGATCATTAACAGCAGTGCTATAGGCATCAAAGGAGATGTACATGATATGGCAGAAGAATGCAGAACTATCACAGAATATTCTTCTGCTATGAAAATACGCGCAAATGAGATGGAGGCAGCGGCACAGACAAATACAGAAGTAATCCAAAAGAAGGCGGCTGATATTCTGGAAGTATTGGAAGAGGCAATTGAAAACAGTAAGAGTGTAGATCAGGTAAACAGGTTGACAAAAGATATCGTATCAATTTCATCTACGACCAATCTGATTGCCCTGAATGCCTCTATAGAGGCTACGCGTGCCGGTGAGGCCGGGAAAGGTTTTGCTGTTATTGCAGCACAGATTCAATCTTTAGCAAGTTCCTGCAGTGAAACTGCCGGGCGTATTCAGAAAGTCAACCAAGTCGTTACAAGCGCGGTACATAACCTTTCAAAGCATTCCCAGGATCTGGCAGATTATCTGAGTGAGACTATTTTGACAGAATTCCAGGAGTTTGTCCGATCCGGAAGACAGTATAAAGAAGATGCTGATTATGTAATGGAAAGAATTGATGCATTTAACAGTAGAACAGACCGGCTTAGAAATTCTATGGTTGAGATAGCTGATTCTATTGAAAGCATTACGAAAGCGATTGATGGCGGAGCTGCCGGTATTACTGGAGTCGCAGACAGCACTGAGAGTCTGGTTGAAGATATGGCAGATATTACGGGCCGTATGGATACAAACCGGGAGATTGTAGAGGAATTGAGGAAGCAGATGGATGTATTTGAGGATTTTTAAAGAAGAATGATAATATCTGAAGCGGATTCTTTTTATGATATTATTTTAAATATCATTACTGTTTACCTTAGAGATATAAGGAGACTGCGTCAGACAGACGGAGTCTGCCCGGAAATCAGCAGATAGGATGAGAGGGAGAAGGAAAATGGCGTTAATGCATGTAAATTTCTTTTCAGATGTTCTTGGGATGAGCATGGATATGGATGTTATATTGCCACAGCAGACAAAGGGACAGATCGGTATGGAAGGAAAAGCAGAGAGCGGGCAGTACAAAACGATGTATCTGCTGCACGGCATGAGCGATGACCAAACAACCTGGCAGAGAAGGACCTCTATTGAACGTTATGTAAGTAAGCTTGGTATTGCGGTAGTAATGCCGACGACTCATTTGGGATTTTATACGGATACTGTTTATGGTATGAGATACTGGACATTTATCTCTGAAGAACTGCCATGTATCTGCCGGGAATTTTTCCCGCGCATGTCCCAAAGAAAAGAGGATACGCTGGCAGCAGGACTTTCCATGGGCGGCTATGGCGCATGGAAATTAGGACTTCGGGCCAGTGATACATTTGGCGCGGCAGCGTCGCTTTCGGGAGCATTGGACATTGTGGAGGATTATAAGCGCAATGTGAAGGAACAGACAAGAGTGCTGCCGCTGTTTCAGGGAATATTTGGAAGCGAGACAGATCTTGAAGGTTCAGACAATGACATATTTGCACTGGCGGATAAGCTTGCGGCTTCAGCAGCCGCGGAAGAAGAGCTGCCAAGGCTGTATGCGTGGTGCGGTACGCAGGATTTTCTGTATGAAGGGAATATAAGGGCATGGAAGCATGTAAAAAAGTTGGGGTATGATTTGACATGCAGTGAGTCTGAGGGAGATCATCAGTGGAAATACTGGGATGAAAAGATTAAGGATGTATTATGCTGGTGGTTGGATACGGATGTGGATTTGGATCTGGATTAGTAAAATGTCAGAAAGTGATAACAAATATGTATGGTTATGATTGGAGGAGCTGCATTTTGCAGCTCCGTTTTTATGCCGCGTTATAAAATCAGGATTCTTTTGAATCAATATTTTGTACTTTTCCGTTCGGCGGGAGAAAATGATATAGATCCTCGTAAGACTGGAGTTCTGCTTCAGACATAGGTTCGGAAGGGATCAGTCCGGTGCAGTCCTGTGAGGAGGCTGCGTTGGAAAGGTAATCATAAGAATCAATGATTTCCTGATTTGTTTTTTCTTGATTTGTTTTTGGCTGTTTTTTTGTTTCCTTTTTTGGTTCCATATAAGATACCTCGCTTTTGTTTGATTTATAATTCCGGATATCAAGGATATTTTTTGCTGATTTGAATGAATATATGCATGTTTAGGCATATTTGAACTGTATGTAACTTTTATTTACGGATTTCACTGTAGAGAAAAATGTCAGAAGATGTTACAATCTTGTTTTTGACACTTTAAGAATCAAGCAAGTGCTACAATCCCTCATAAATACTGGGACGGTGGCACTTTATGCTGTATGCATGAAATATAGTAATGTTTTATCTTTGCTTATTTTTTTCTGAATTCCTTTCATTTTCCGTTTTGTTATAAACTGATAGTCCGTCCGGAATCCACATGTCTCATGAAGGTCAGCCGTTATCTCCGTCCTCCTGTTCAATCTCAAAATAGTAGTTCGTACAATCGTAATAAAGAATCCGGTCATTTCTGCTGTCCAGGAAAAAACTGTTTTTGTAAACTTCCGCCTGGATAAAATCCATTTCCCTGGCAAGGACCGAAAGGGCACAATATTACTAGATAATAAAACAAAAAAGTTGACAAAAAAATAAGCCTATTACAAGGCTTAGAGGTACATTTTTGATTACTGATGCGTCAAACTCCCGGGAAGAACCGCAGGATGCAATTATCTCTTTGTTGACAAAATGAAATTCGGTGTTATAATGATAAAGAATAAAAAAAGCGTTGAAGAGAAGAGTAAGCTTGGTAAGAATTTGCAGAGAGAGAGGCCATCAGGCTGTGAGCCTCTTATTTTGAACCTTTCTGAAGACCACCTCTGAGCGGCTGAAAAACAGCCCGGTGACTCCGTTATCGTCAGAATGAGTGGTTCTGGCAGTGTGCCAGTTCAAGCAGGGTGGAACCGCGAGATAAGTGAACTCGTCCCTTACAGCTGATTGTGCTGTAAGGGCTTCTTTTTTTCCGGGAGAGAATATCTGAAGAAACGAAGTGTTCCAAGGATAAAGCATTGGAGGTGATGAAGATGTACAGGCGTAAAGTATTTTACTATGAGACAGATCAGATGGGTATCGTCCATCATTCTAATTATATCCGCTGGTTTGAAGAAGCCAGGATCGATTATATGGATCAGATGGGGCTGGGATATGACAAGATGGAGGAACAGGGTATTATAAGCCCGGTGCTTTCTGTGGAGGCAAGTTATCTTAGAATGCTGCACTTTGGCGATTCGGTGCAGATCGAAACATGGGTGAAGGAATATAACGGTATTAAGCTTACGGTGGGTTATGAGATTGTGAGCGACAGGACTGGAAAGGTGCATTGCAAGGGCGTTTCCAGACACTGCTTCTTAGAACGGACCGGAAGGCCGTTAGCGCTTAAGCAGTCCTGCCCGGAGATTCATAATCTGTTCATGAAAGCGCTGGAAGAGCATAGGAAGGCGAAAAAATAAATAGAAAATAAAAAAAGAAAAAATGAGAAAAATAAGTGAAAAGGAGACAAGCTATGAAGATCACATTAAAAGACGGAACGGTGAAAGAGTATGAAGGCGCTAAGACGGTCCTTGACATCGCGAAGGATATCAGCGAGGGACTTTTTAGAGCGGCAACTTCAGCAAAGGTGAATGGAGAGGTCAAGGATCTGCGGACAGAGATTTCTTCTGACTGTGAGCTGGAGATTCTTACCTTTGATTCTGAAGACGGAAAGGGAGCCTTTAACCATACGGCTTCCCATATTATGGCGCAGGCTATCAAGCGTCTGTATCCAGAGACAAAGCTTGCGATCGGACCGTCAATTGCCAATGGATTTTACTACGATCTGGACCGTGAGACGCCCTTTGTTTCGGAGGATCTGGAAAAGATCGAGGTGGAGATGAAAAAAATCGTAAAAGAGAACTTGCCGCTTGAAAAATTTGAAAAATCAAGGGAGGATGCGATTGCATATTTTAAGGAAAAAGATGAACCCTATAAAGTAGAACTGATCGAAGATCTTCCAGAGGGAGAGAAGATCAGCTTCTATAGTCAGGGCGAGTTCACGGATCTCTGCGCGGGACCTCATCTGATGTCTACAAAAGCAGTGAAGGCTTTCAAACTGACAAGCCTTGCGGGAGCTTACTGGAGAGGAAATGAAAAGAATAAGATGCTCACAAGAATCTACGGCGTGGCATACCCGAAGAAAGCGCAGCTTGACGAGTACCTGCACATGATGGAGGAGGCGAGAAAGCGGGATCATAGAAAGCTAGGGAAAGAATTAGGCCTGTTCATGATGTGCGAGGAGGGACCGGGATTCCCGTTCTTTCTTCCGAAGGGAATGGTGCTTAAAAATACGCTTCTTGACTACTGGAGAGAGCTGCACAGGAAGAAAGGTTATGTGGAGATTTCCACGCCGATCATCTTAAGCCGTCATCTGTGGGAGAATTCCGGGCACTGGGATCACTATAAGGATAATATGTACACGACGGTCATTGACGAGGAAGACTTTGCAGTAAAACCGATGAACTGTCCGGGCGGAATGCTGGTATACAAAGCTGAGCCGCGCTCCTATAAGGATCTTCCGCTCCGCGCCGGGGAGATCGGGATCGTACACCGCCATGAGAAATCAGGCCAGCTTCACGGGCTTATGCGCGTACGCTGCTTCTCGCAGGATGATGCCCATATCTTCATGACGCCGGATCAGATCCGGGATGAGATCAAAGGCGTGGCGGGACTCATTGATGAAGTATACAGTCTGTTTGGATTCAAATACCATGTGGAGCTTTCTACGCGTCCGGAGGATAGTATGGGAAGCGACGAAGACTGGGAGATGGCTACGGAAGGTCTTCGGGGCGCTCTGGATGACCTTGGCCTTCCCTATGTTGTAAATGAGGGAGACGGCGCGTTCTACGGACCGAAGATTGATTTCCATCTGGAGGATTCCATCGGAAGAACGTGGCAGTGCGGAACGATTCAGCTAGATATGCAGATGCCGCAGCGGTTCGATCTTGAGTATACAGGAGCAGACGGGGAGAAGCACCGCCCGATCATGATCCATCGCGTGGCGTTTGGCTCCATTGAGCGTTTCATCGGTATCTTGATCGAGCATTTTGCAGGAGCATTCCCGACATGGCTTGCACCGGTTCAGGTGAAGGTGCTTCCTATCTCTGACAAATATATGGATTATGCACAGCAGGTATTTGATACGTTAGAGGAGGCGGGAATCCGTACAGAGATCGATACGAGAGCAGAGAAGATCGGCTATAAGATCCGTGAGGCCCAGATGAACAAAGTTCCGTATATGCTTGTTGTCGGGGCAAAGGAGGAAGAGAGCAGGGCTGTCTCCGTGAGAAGCCGTTTTGCGGGAGACGAGGGGACAAAAGAGCTTTCAGCGTTCATTGAGTCATTGAAAGAAGAGATTGCTGCAAGAACGATCCGTGAGGTGACAAAGGAAGATTAAGATTTTGCGGGTAATTTCTAAAATAAAGGGCATAATAACCTCGATATCAGTATGAGGAGGTAGTGATTTATGCCAGAATTAAGATGCAGTGTGCAGACATGCCTGCATAACAAGGATTTTTACTGCGACCTTGACGGGATCCGCGTCGGAGGAAATCAGGCGAAAAGAGCAGAGGAAACCTGTTGTGACAGCTTTGAGGAGCGCAAAGGAGATACCTACAGCAATGTGACGGGAACCGCATCGCCTACAAGCAGTATCGACTGTAAGGCTACGGACTGCCGGTACAATGACGAATGCCGCTGCCATGCCGGAAAGATCAGCGTGGAGGGAAGCCGTGCCTGTCAGTGCGAGCAGACTGAATGCGCTACATTTACCTGCGGATGCGGAAAATAAGATCATCTTAAAAAGAATCGTAAAAGGAACGCCGAAAAGGGGTTCCTTTTTGGTTGACGGAAATTTGCTGCGATAGTATAATTACTAAATAATCGTGTTAGGAAAGAGGAAACGACGATGGAAGAAAAAGATATCACGGACAGTGAAAAAGAGAAAAAGGACTACGGTTCGGAAAATGCTTATTACAGTGCGCGGCCGAAGATTGGCGCGAAGGGGCCTTCAAAGCTGAAGCAGCAGTTTGGCAGGGGGATTACGGTATTCCTTGTGGTGGCGGCAAGTATTCTGTTCTACTTTTCATTATTGAGGCTGACGAGTCTTTCAGAACTTTTAAACAAGGTGATCGGCGTGCTGCAGCCGGTGATTTACGGATGCGTGATTGCATATCTGTTGAATCCGATCGTAAAAAAGGTGGACAAATATCTTCTGCCTGTCTTAGAGAGGAATATGAAAAGCCGGGAAAGCGCTGAGAAGTTTTCGAGAGGAGTCGGCGTGCTCGCGGCGGTTCTTGTCCTGATTTTTTTGATCATGGAGCTGTGCAACCTTCTGATACCGGAGCTGTATTACAGTATCCGCAATATGGTATTTACACTGCCCGGACAGCTGAATAACCTTGTGGTGAGGCTCAATGAGATGGCGACGGATGATACGACTACAAGCGCGTTTTTAAAGACGGCTGTGGAGGAAGGGACGCAGATGCTGGAGACGTGGCTTCGGACAGACCTTCTGGCGAGGACGAACGAATTGATGTCGAATCTTACCGTGGGCGTGATCAATGTCATCAGCGCAGTGTTTGATTTTGTGATCGGACTGATCGTGTCCATCTATATATTATTCAGCAAGGAGACGTTTACTTCTCAGTGCAAGAAAGGCGTCTATGCTCTGTTCAAACCGCACCATGCCAATATGATCCTTCATTTTACAACAAAGAGCAATGAGATATTTGGAGGATTTGTGATCGGCAAGATCATTGATTCGGCAATTATCGGCGTGCTCTGTTTCTTTGGACTTACCATCCTGAAGATGCCGTATGCGGTGCTGATCAGTGTCATTGTGGGCGTTACGAATGTGATTCCATTCTTCGGGCCGTACATAGGAGCAGTTCCGAGCACCATATTGATTATGCTGAGCAACCCGATGCAGGGCCTCTATTTCATTATCTTTATCCTTGTGCTGCAGCAGTTTGACGGCAATATACTGGGGCCTAAGATTCTCGGCAACTCTACAGGACTGTCTGCGTTCTGGGTGATCGTTGCCATCCTGCTTGGCGGGGGGCTTTTCGGATTTGTGGGAATGGTTATGGGTGTTCCTACGTTTGCGGTATTGTACTATATGGCGGAGCTGATCGTGAACAGCAAGCTGGAGAGAAAGCATCTTCCGGCCTCCTCGAAGATGTACGATCCGGTGAGCTATGTGGATGATGAAGGCCGTTATATGTCGGGCAGGGAAGAAGAGACGGAGAAAATCGTAGAAGAAGTAGTGGAAGATCTGGAGAAGGAGGCAAAAGCATCCGAAAGAAACAGCTAACAATAGAAGGAGGGCCATGATATGCCGATTCGTGTACAAAATGATTTGCCGGTAAAAGAAATACTGGAGGGTGAGAATATATTTGTGATGGACGAGCACCGGGCAACCCATCAGGATATCCGTCCGATCAAAATCGGACTTTTGAATTTGATGCCTTTGAAGGAGGAGACGGAGCTGCAGATTCTTCGTTCTCTTTCGAATACGCCGATACAGGTTGATGTTACATTTGTGACGGTGTCCGGGCATGTGTCGAAGAATACGCCTACCAGCCATCTGAATAAGTTCTATGAGAAATTCAGGGATATTAAGAAGAAAAAATTCGACGGTTTTATCATTACCGGAGCTCCGGTGGAGCAGATGCCTTTTGAGGAGGTGGACTACTGGGAGGAGCTTACAGAGATTATGGAGTGGACGAAGACCCATGTGACATCCACCATCCATCTGTGCTGGGGAGCACAGGCGGGGCTTTATTACCACTATGGGATCGACAAGGTACCGCTTGACAGGAAGATGTTCGGGGTATTCTGGCATAAGGTGATGAACCGGAAGATTCCTCTTGTGCGGGGATTTGACGATATGTTTCTTGCTCCCCATTCCCGCCACACGGAAGTGCCTATGGATAAGATACGCTCGGACAAGCGCCTGACGGTTCTGGCAGAGTCGGAAGAGGCGGGATTGTTCCTCGCTATGGCGCAGGATGGGCGCCAGATATTCGTGATGGGACATCCGGAGTACGACAGGGTGACTTTGGACGGAGAATATAAAAGGGATCTGTCTAAGGGGCTGCCGATAGAGATGCCGAAGAATTATTACAAGGATGATGATCCGGAGAATAAACCGCTCCTTACGTGGCGGGCGCATGCCAATAATCTTTATACGAACTGGCTCAATTACTATGTGTATCAGGTGACGCCGTATGACCTTTACGGGACGCCGTTCTAAGCCAGTGTTTGCAGGGGGTTCGGGGATTTTGGTTTTTGTTTCTGATCTTATCTGGCTTTACAAAATGGCTCAAAATAGCTCATGTACAGTTGAAAATCAAAAAAATTGTTACTATCTTCTGTTTTTCTTTCTGTAAAAGAAGTTTGGAAAAAAAGAACAATGTAACACTATTAGCTTATAAAGGAATTTCATTGGAGTGTAAGAAATGAAAAATTTGATTTTTGTTAATGGAACAATGGGCGTTGGTAAAACTACTACCTGCAATGAACTACAAAAAATCCTTTCGTCGTCTATATTTTTGGATGGTGATTGGTGTTGGAATATGAGACCTTTTATTGTGACAGAAGAAACAAAGATAATGGTTACTGATAATATATGTCATTTGCTTAATAATTTTCTTTGCTGCTCGGAGTTTCAAAACATTATTTTTTGTTGGGTTATGCACAAGCAAGCTATCATTGATAGTATTTTAGAAAACTTGAATTTAGTCAACGTTCATTACTATTTATTTACTTTAACAATATCGGAACAGTCTTTACAAAAGCGTTTAACAAACGATATTTTAACCGGTAAAAGAACAAATGATACATTTATTGAGAGCTGCCATAGATTATCATTTTATAAAGAAATAGATAGTATCAAAATTAATGTTAGTGAGATAAAAGAGATGCAAAGCCCTTGATAATTCAATAGACTCTCCATTGCTACTTCATAAAATACAAGGTCGTCCATATCAATTAAAATCGCACCGGCGGGTTGCGGCAATACTTCTATCCCGAATTGCCTGAATGCTTCGATGACTTTCTGTATTAAATCTTCTCGTAGATGAAACTTTTCCCTTGGCAGCACTTCATTATATTCAGATAATTTTAGCTAAAAAACACCGAAACTTGTCAAGCTATGTCAAGATTTTTGTGATATGCTTATTTTGGGAGGTGGAATGATGTCAGATAGTCGTTTGTTCAAAATGTTGTATTATCTTTTAGACAGGGAACGTGCTACGGCTCCTGAATTGGCAGCGGAATTTGAAGTTTCCGTAAGAACAATTTATCGTGACGTAGAAGCATTAAGCGGTGCGGGTATTCCAATCTATGCTGAACCGGGAAGAAATGGTGGGATATACTTATTGCAGGATTTTGTTTTGGACAAAGCGATATTATCAGAGAGTGAGAGACAGGATGTATTGACCGCAATACAAAGTATATTTGCCACAGGTTATACTGGCGGGAAAGAAATGCTAACAAAATTATCAGCGATTTTCAATGTGAATACAAGAAATTGGCTTGAAGTGGATTTTTCACGTTGGCGGAAACGTAATTATGATAATTCAAAATTTGAAATATTGAAAACAGCGGTGATTCAGTGCAGAGAAATAAAGATCGTGTATGAAAATTCTAACAGCAGAAGAAGCGTACGAATCGTTCAGCCATTAAAAATATGTTATAAATCAAAAGAATGGTATTTGAAAGCGTTTTGCACGGAAAAGCAGGATTTTCGCTTATTCAAATTGAACCGCATATTAGAGCTGGAATTATTAGAGAATACATTTGTGCCAAGACCATACCCGGAAGAAAAAAATAATCTACAGCAGACATACTCTCAAATAGTCCTTTCGTTTTCAAAAGCGATAGCATATCGTGTCTATGATGAGTTTGACGAAACAGAAATTGAATATCAAAAAAACGGTGATTTGATTGTTTGTGCCGAGATGCCTGTTGATACATGGCTTGTTGGTTATCTGCTTTCATTTGGGACACAAGTTGAAATCATTAAGCCAAAGTATTTAAAAGGTGTTTTGGCTGCGCAAGCACAAGAAATATATAAAAAAATAAACCTTGACAAAAGGTGTCAAGATATGTGTGCTATATTAAAGACCATAGCAATACAGCTATGCAGAAACTTTAAACACAATTTAGAAAGAAAGAGGTATCGAAAATGAATGAAATGAATCAGAAGTTTTGTCAGTGCTGCGGTATGCCTATGGGAGATACGGATGAACTTTACGGAACAAATTCCGATGGAAGCAAAAATGAGGAATACTGCAAGTATTGTTTTGAAAACGGTAAGTTTACTTTTAATGGTACGATGGAAGAAATGATTGAGATATGTGTACCGAAGATGGCTGCTGCCAACCCCGATATGAGTGAAGAAGAAGCGAGAAAAATCATGCTTGAATGGTTTCCGGTACTGAAGCGTTGGAAAACTAACTAAAGTGTTACTGCAAAAATAGCTGGTCGTAATTGACCGGCTGTTTTTTTATATAACCATTGAAAGCATATACAAATTAAGACATAATATGATTATAACAATCAGTGCAATATTAGAGAGGAGCATGTATGGAAACAATCAGACCGTCATCGGATTTAAGAAACCATTACAGCGAAATATCCAAACAATGCCATGAAGAAAGAATGCCGGTTATTATTACCGTAAATGGACATGGGGACACTGTTGTATTAGGTTTGCAGGATTATTACCAGATGAAATCAAAACTGGAATTATTACGGACATTAGCGGAAGCGGAAAATGATGTTGAAAATGGAAGAGCTGCGCCTATGCAGGATACTTTTCATGATATCAGACAGTCTTTATTAAGGAGGCGGCCTGATGAAGTATAAGATAGTCCGTACAGATAAAGCAGACGATCAGCTAAGGGAGATGATTTTTTATATAGCTGAAGATTCGGGAAGTGTTGATACAGCATGGAATTATCTTGATAAAATCAAAACGGTTATTAATCATTTGGAAAATTCTCCCATGTCCGGGAGCGTTCCAAGATATTCAATTTTGCGGAAACAGGGATATAGAGTGCTTATAGCGGAAAGACATTTGATATTTTATAAAGTTGATGATGGTAAGAGGCTGGTTATCATATATGCCATTGTGGACGGAAGACGGGAATATAGGAATTTGATATAGAGTGATGAAGATATATCCTTAAAGACAGGAGGTGCAGCCAATGAATGTAGTAAGAAAAGAAGATACCTATACAATAGAAGATATTTATGCTTTGCCGGATGGAGAACGTGCGGAATTAATTGGCGGAGAAATTTATGATTTGGCTCCCCCAAATACAAGACATCAAATACTTGTAATGGATTTGTCATATCGGATAAAAAGTTATATCGAAAGTAAAAATTGTTTGACACGGCAGTGTTAAACTTTTACAATGGGGATACCAGTAGAGAGAATATTTATATTGAAAAATATGATACAGGAGGAAGGTGTATGAAAAAAATAAGAATAGCGGCAGCGGCGGTGTTTCTCGTGATGCTGTTGTTTGCTTTACCAGCAACTGCTTCCGCGGCGAGCGTCGGGGAAACGGTGAGTCAGGCGACGGCGGATGAGTTGCGTGCAGTTGATTATAACAATAATACAATAAAGCAGTTGCTGTCATGTCAGCTTGACACGGAAGTTAACGTAATATCTTATGAAACGGCATTTGAGGAAGTTCAGGCAAATATTGAAGAGATTATCTGTGGAGTGGTTAATAATGCCGATGGCTGGGAACCAAATAGAGGGGAAGAGTATTTTATTAGTAAGATACAGAAGAATAAAGAAAAACTGTTGCTGGGACTTGCTTATATTGAACGATTGTATGATTTCAACATGGGAGGATGCAACATAAGAGATGATCTTTTTTATAACTCGTTGCCGTATGATGTGCCTAAGGGGATAAGTGATGTTTTGGATTGGCTGATCTATATCGGGGGCATTGGGGGCGAGAGATTAAAGATTTCTAACAATTACAAAGAATTTTATACTTCCGGCACAATATTTGGGGCATTTGGTGACAAAGGAAAGGGTGCATCGTTAGAGAGTCTTTTAGAGTATTACAGACAGAAAAATATACGGGATACATCGATGAATGAGTGGTTCGTGCAGGAGAGCCGTGCATATATACTGGAGAAATCATCTGACTGGGATACCGCTAAATCAGGATTATACCGAAGGCTGTATGATAATGAGGCCGACCGCGCTTATATTCTGCCGCTTCTTACGGTGTCGGAGGACAGTGTCTATGTGATCGCTAATTCTGCTACCATTACATACGGAATTGTAGATTGTTATATAGACAGGACTTTAAAAGAGAACGATCCGACGGAGTATGGAAAAAAGCGTGAAGAATTCAGGAAGCAGTTAGAACAGGCTGCGAACCA
Organism: uncultured Lachnospiraceae bacterium; assembly: GCA_946558695.1. Classification (GTDB taxonomy): domain Bacteria; phylum Bacillota; class Clostridia; order Lachnospirales; family Lachnospiraceae; genus MD308. The sequence continues at coordinate 14,485 of CAMNTQ010000021.1, read as the reverse complement.
GCAGACGGCTTTTATTGATTTCTGGCATCGGATTGCAAAACCGGAAAAAAGAGAGAGCCTCTTGTCTAACCGTGCCGTATATGACAGTCTGCGGATTTATTCTGGGACATCTGCAAGTGCGGGGGAAGAATGGTCGGAAAAGGGCGGGAAGAATGCGTCCCGTGGAGTCAGGGAATTTTTTACTCCTCTGAAAAAGTATGTTGCTTTTAGTTTTGTGGATGGAGAGGCACAAGGTCAGAATATACGTTATTATCTGTCAAAGGCGCTGATGGAGCGGGGGCTTTCGACATATGCCCATGAGCTGACGCATATACTTGTTTCCGATGTCATACTGAATGGACATGGTATGCGCGACGGCGTGCCGGGAGAAGTCTATACAAGAGGAATGTTTGAGCCTTATGAGCTGAATGATCCGCCTGCTTTTAACTTGAATCTGATCTACGACCGCCTGTCAAAGAGCGACCGCTATCATAACGGCCAGCCGGAGCGTTTTCAGGATGAAGCGGATCTTAAGGAATATATGAGCGGTATTCTGGATGTGGTCTATACATTAGATTACGCGGAAGCAGACAGTATACTTACGAAAGGTGCAGAAGAAAAGAAGAAATGGTTCCACAAGCTTGAGCAGATTGAGGATCCGGAAAACAGGCATAATCAGGGAGACGAAGGTTCCGTACATTATCTGGATTCGGTAAGGGAACTGACTTTTGCCGAGGCGGAGAGCCTGCATACCATTGACGACCTGATCCGTGAAAGTATAATTGCATCCCGCTATGAAGTAGAGGGAACGAAGACAACAGGAACTATAGCGAGGAATGGTTATTACGTTGTGCCGCTTTTCAGCGCCAATTATGCCGGAGTACAGAATGACCGCGGCGTCAGCGGCGATGCCACGATCCGTCGGCAGGCATTTGAACTGCTTGCCGAATATGGATATTACGGCGGTATGGTTCCCTTTATCTCCAATCAGCATAAAGCGGATGCCCAGGCGGTCGGCGTGATCCTTTCGGATCAATATATCCTGAACAAGATATCCGGCGGTGCATATAAGACGATGGCTGATTTTAAGAAAGCCATGTTTCAGAAAAGAATTGAAAAAACCGGCAGACTAAAGCCTGTCACTATCACATGGAAAGAGAAATCTGTTACGGTCAGCACTTTTGAAGAGCTGTGCCGGCTGATGAAAGATGCGGTGGAGAGTGATTTGGCAAGTGTCAGTGTCAAACCGGACGGAGCTAATAATATCCGCGCACAGGAAACACAAGTCGAGCGTCTGAAGCAGGAAATATTTAAAGCATATTTAATTCAGACGAAGGACTTTGCGGAATCGATCTACGGCGACGGCCAGACGCCGGTACAGCCGCCGGATCCAGAAGAGCCGGAGAAGCCGGGAGAGACAGATCCGGTACAGCCAGAAGAGCCGGAGAAGCCGGGAGAGACAGATCCGGTACAGCCAGAAGAGCCGGAAAAGCCGGGAGAGACGAATCCGGTGCGGCCGGAAAAGCCGGATACCGGAACAAGTACGCCGAGCACCGGAACGACAAATCCGAGTACTGGAATAACGCAGCCGTCACAGCCGTCAAAGCCGTCACAGCCGTCAAAGACACCGGCGGTCCGAAAGGCGAAAAAAGTAACGCTTACGCTGAACGGCCAGACAGTAAAAGGAACACTGAAAGCTACGTATAGTAAAAAGTATACGTTGAAAGCCAGCGCGGTAGATGCAAAAGGCAAGAAGGTGACCGGAAAGAATGGCAAGATCACATGGAAATCTTCCAACAAGAAGATAGCGACCGTGAATTCCAAAGGTAAAGTAACTGTTAAGAAGAAAGCGGGAACCGTTACGATTACTGCCAAAGCGCCAAACGGGAAGAAAGCATCCGTCAAGCTGAAAGTGAGCAAAAAGGCGGTTAAGGTTACAAAAGTAAAAATTACCGGTAAAAAGACAATGAAGGTAAAGAAATCCCAGACGCTGAAAGCAGTAGCAGCGCCTGCGACAGCGGCGAACCAGAAAGTCACATGGAAATCTTCTAACAAGAAGGTGGCGACCGTGAATTCCAAGGGAAAAGTAACCGCGAAAAAGAAAGGAACCGTGACCATCACCGCAACGGCAAGAGATGGAAGTAAGAAGAAAGCATCGATTAAGATTAAAGTAAGCAAATAATGCATCATAAGGTTTGAGACAGAGATGTCTGCGCGATGATCGGCAGCAGACATCTCTGTTTTTGCGTTTTGCGCTGACAATGGATGAACGTCTGACAGGTGTGTATTTTCTTCCTGAATCTTTCGTATTTCTTTCGTTTTTTGAAATCTTTCTCTTAAGATTTCTCGGGTATATTTATTACTAACATAAGAGAACTTAAGCAGAAAGGACAAAAGGAATGAAGTATTTAACGATTGCAATACCAAGCTACAATTCGGAACTGTATCTGGAACGGTGCCTTGATTCGATGATTCTGCCTGCAGGGTGGATGGAGCAGGTAGAGATTATCGTTGTGAACGATGGTTCCACCGACCGGACAGGAGAAATTGCGGATGATTATGTCAGGCGTTTCCCGGATACGGTAAAGGTAATTCATAAGGAAAACGGAGGGCATGGCTCCGGCGTGAACGCGGGGCTTGAGCATGCGGAAGGAAAGTATTTTAAAGTGGTAGATTCGGACGACTGGCTGGACGGATACGCATACAGGGAACTGCTGCGGCAGATAGCAGAATGGTGCGGACAGGAAGAAAAAGGTGCAAAGAAAGCCTGCCCGGATCTGCTCATCTGTAATTATACGTATAATCATCTGGATGACGGAACCGCGAAAACTATGAGATACGGGAATGTGTTTCCTGAAAGGACTGTTCTGACATGGGATGATATCAGGAGTTTCAGGCCTTCCCAGTATCTGATCATGCATGCGTTGGTCTACCGCACGGAGGTGTTGAGGGAATCCGGAATCGTTCTGCCGGAGCATACGTTTTATGTGGACAATATCTTGGCTTACCGTCCGCTTCCCTTTGTAAGGACGCTTTACTACATGAATCTGGATTTGTATCAGTATTATCTTGGAAGGGAAGATCAGTCTGTAAATGAAAATGTCCTGATCAAACGGATCGAACAACAGATCAAAGTGACAAAGATTGTGGCGGAATGTGTGGATTTGAATGAAGTCAGGAGCATTCACCCAAAGCTTGCCAATTATATGTGCCGGAATATTTCAATCATGATGGCGATATCTTCCATCCATCTGCTGCTTAAAGGGGATGAGGAAGGAAAAAATAAGCATGTGAAGCTTTGGGCGGAACTGAAGGAAAGGAATCCGGGCCTTTACTGGCGGCTTCGGTTCACAACGCTGTGCGGGCTTACGAATCTTCCGGGAAAGCTGGGAAAAAGAGCTACGGTGGACGGATATCGAATTGCCAGAAAAATATACAAATTTCAATAGAAAGAAGATCGGACATGACACATCTATACATAGCGCTTGTTGACACGCCGGGATTATTTGCGTCGCTGATACGGTATTTTTTAAAGCAGAGGTATATCCATGCGGTGATCGCGGCAGACGCGGAAATGACAGAAGGCTACAGCGTGGGAAGGCGCAATCCGGCGATTCCGTTTTTTGCGGGCTTTGAAAAGGAGGATAAGTATCAGATCCTGCGTGTCTTCCCGAAAGCATATTACCGTATCTGTGAACTTGCGTGCACCTATGAACAGAAAAGAAATATTATGGAGAGGCTTGAGGAGGATTACAAGAGGAGGTTTCATATCCATTATGCAGTGCTTGGACTTCCTTTCATCCTGCTTGGGCTTCCGTTTTATATAAAGGATCAATATACGTGTTCTTCCTATATAGCAAGACTTTTGCAGGAGAATGGTATCTGCATATCGGAGAAACATTTTTCGCTTATCACGCCGAAAGATTTTTATGAGTATGAAGAGATGCGGATGATTTTCGAGGGAGAGCTATCAGAGATTACGGCAGAGGAGCGGAATCATAATAAGATAAAAGGAGTTTCTGTCTATGAATGAGAAAAGCGTAAAAAGGCTTGTCTTGAACGCGGGAATCTTCGCGGCAGTCATGATATTAACTTTTCTGTGCGTGTTCTGGAAGCAGGATTTGGAAAAGATTATGGGAGCTGTCCGAAAGATGCCGGCGGAGTATCTGGCGGCGGCTCTTTTCCTTGCGGTGTTGTTTGTGGCGGCGGAAGGCTTGATGATCTGGTATCTGTTAAGGGGGATCGGAGAGCGGACGGCGCTTCTTCGCTGTATCTCTTATTCTTTTATCGGATTTTTCTTTTCGGGGCTGACGCCTTCTGCCACGGGAGGGCAGCCGATGCAGCTTTACTATATGAAAAGAGATGGAAATGCGCTTTCTGCGTCTTCTGTCGTACTGATGACGGTTGCCGTGATCTATAAGCTGGTGCTGGTCCTGATCGGAGCGGGAATTGCGCTGCTCTGGAGAGCGCCTCTTAGAAGATATCTTGGAAAGTATTACGGGCTGTATTTTCTGGGATTATTTTTGAACGCCTTATTAGTGGCGGTTCTTTTGGTGGTTATGTTCTCGCCGGGAATGATTAAAAATTTTTGCCGCAGGGCGGAAACGGCACTTGTAAAGCTTGGAATCTGGAAAAGATCCGATGAGAGACAGGAGAAGGTAAATCGGTTTTTGACGGGCTATCAGGAGACCGTTTGTTTTTTAAAGGGACATAAAGGGATGATAGCGGCGGTCATTGCGGGAACTTTTTTGCAGCGCTTTACTGTCTTTGTGCTGACATACGTGGTGTATCTGGGATTGGGATTATCCGGTGCGGAGATGATGGACATCGTCTTTGTACAGGCATCGGTCTATATTGCGGTAGATATGCTGCCCATTCCGGGGGCGCAGGGGATTACGGAGGCGATGTATGCAAGTGTATTCGGCGGTATTTTTCCGGGGGGATATCTTGTTGCTTCGATGTGTATTACGAGGGGAGCCGGTTTTTATGCGGTGATGGTGATCGGACTTATTACATTCTGCAGGGTAAATTTTACGGAAATAAAAAGAATACGGGAATGAATGAAAAAAATATAATCTAAAAGATCGTTCCTGACATGTCAATTTTCTGAATATTTTGAAAAATATTACGAAATATTTTTCAAAAGTTTTACAACAAAATGTAATGAGAAGTTGTGAAAATTGTATATTTTTACTAGAATCAAAAATACACAAAATAAAAAATATAGAATATTTACTGATAGATTGCTTGCAAAATGGGGATAGTTATTGGATTAACAATATTCAAATGCAAGAAAAATCTTTACATGATAGTCATTATGACGAATAGTGTGTCAATTTAATAACAATGATTGATATATAGAAAAAATTAGGATACAATATAGGGGAGAGAAATAGATAGTGCATGTAAAAAACAAGCAAGGAAAGTGAGAAAAGAAAGGGGAACAATATGTTTGCAGAGATTGTTGGAAAAATTAATGGACTCGTGTGGGGCTGGGCTATGATCTTCCTCCTGTTGGGAACTCATGTGTTCTTGACGATCCGGACAGGATTCATCCAGAGGCATACGGTAGGTAAAGGTATTAAACTTTCGGTTACAAAGGATCCGGATGCAGAGGGCGAGGTTTCGAACTTCGGCGCTTTGACGACGGCGCTGGCAGCGACGATTGGAACAGGAAATATCATCGGTGTAGGTACGGCGATTGCTTTAGGCGGTCCGGGCGCGGTGCTCTGGTGCTGGCTTACCGGCGTGTTCGGTATCGCAACCAAGTACGCGGAGTCCTACATAGCCGTAAAATACAGAGTTAAGACGGAAGACGGACGAATGCAGGGCGGTGCGATGTATGCGCTGGAGAGAGGTCTTAACATGAAGTGGCTCGGCATGATCTTTGCGGTGCTTGCCGGATTTGCTTCCTTTGGTATCGGATGTGCGACACAGGTAAATGCGATCGCTACTGTATGTAAAGAGAATTTCGGGATTCCGCTCTGGCTTGTGGGTGTGATTGTCGCGGTTCTTACCGCAATCGTAATTTTCGGCGGAATCAAGTCGATTGCAAGCGTGTGTGAGAGATTAGTTCCGATTATGGCGGTTTTCTATGTACTGGGATGTATTATCATTCTTGGCATGAACTATGATTTCATTATTCCGGCGCTTGGTACGATCTGCAAGCTGGCGTTTACGCCGGGAGCAGCAGCGGGCGGCCTTGTAGGAACAGGAATCAGGATGGCGATCCAGTACGGAGTTGCCAGAGGTCTGTTCTCGAATGAATCTGGTCTCGGTTCTGCGCCGATCGCAGCGGCAGCGGCACAGACAAGGAATCCGGTCCGTCAGGCCCTTGTTTCCTCCACCGGAACATTCTGGGATACGGTAGTAGTATGTGCGATGACAGGTCTTGTGCTTGTTACGACGATCATGAAGAATCCGGGCATCAACGCTGACCAGATTGATAACGGCGGCGTCCTTACCTCATTGGCATTTGGGCAGATTCCTGTGATCGGACCGATCATCCTTACATTGGGTATCATTTCCTTTGCATATTCAACGATTCTTGGATGGGCATATTACGGCGAGCGCTGTGTGGAATATTTCGCAGGGAGAATGGGGCTGATCCCGTACCGTATCCTCTATATTGCGGTTGCGGTTATCGCGCCGATCGCAGCTCTTGATCTTGTGTGGCTGATCGCGGATACGCTGAATGCTTTGATGGCCATACCGAACTTAGTGGCAGTGCTTCTTCTCTCGAATGAGATGGTGCGTGATACGAAGAAATATATCAATAATCTTGACGCCAAGGATAACACTCCGGTTCCGGTTGTTAAGAAATAGCAGACTGTGATATTATGTTTATAAAAAGGGCCGGAAGGCCCTTTTTATAAAGAATTGAAGGAGGAACAAATAACATGGCAAAAAGGGTCGCAATGTTTGAAAAGGTAAGTTTCGGGCAGTTTAAAGAGGGATTTGAAGACTGCTTCGGAGTGTCTGATGAGAAGAAGATAAAGGAGGCGTATGATAACCTGAAGATTCCAGCCAGAGCTACGGCAGGTTCCGCAGGTTATGATTTTTTTGCACCGGTAGATATCCTGCTGAAACCGGGGGAGACGGTGAAACTTCCTACCGGAATCCGTGCGCGGATGGAGCCTGACTGGGTGCTTTGCTGTTATCCCAGAAGCGGGCTTGGATTCAAATACCGTCTTCAGCTCAACAATACGGTAGGGATTATTGACAGCGACTATTATCATTCTGACAATGAAGGACATATTTTTGCAAAGCTTACGAATGATACTAAGGAAGAAAAAAGCCTGCAGATTGCAGCGGGAAGCGGATTTATGCAGGGGATTTTTATGGAATACGGCATTACTTTCGACGACCATGCGACGGAGAGAAGGAACGGAGGATTCGGAAGCACTACAAAGTCAAAACAGACAAAGTAAGCGTACGGTACATATTTTCCGGCGATCGGGACATCCTAACTAAAAAATGAGTGGAGGGATATCTATGCCGGATATGAAGAAGGTAACGGCCTCAAGAGAAGAAAATACAGCATATATGAACAGGATTCTTCCTGTGAAGAACAGCTTTGACATTATCCAGAGGGATATTTATATCGGGGGGCGTGCGGCGTCCTTTTATTTTATAGATGGGTTTACGAAGGATGAGACCATGTTAAAGATCCTAGATTCTTTTATGAAGGTTACGAAGGAGGATATGCCTGTGGATGCGACTGCATTTTCAAGGGCATGTATCCCTTACGTGGAGGTAGACATTATCGGGGACTTTGATTTGGTGCTGAAGAATGTGCTTTCCGGCGTGACCTGTCTTTTTGTGGAAGGTTACGAGGCGTGCATAGCCATTGACTGCCGCACTTATCCGGCCAGAAGCGTTGAGGAACCGGACAAGGATAAGTCGCTTAGAGGTTCCAGAGACGGCTTTGTGGAGACGATTGTGTTCAATACGGCCCTGATGAGAAGAAGGATCCGCGATCCGCACCTGATCATGGAGATGACGGAAGTAGGAGACAGTTCCCGCACGGATGTGGCGATCTGCTTCATGGAGGACCGGGTGGATAAAGAACTTCTTGATACGGTGAGAAAGCGTATCGAAAATATCAGTACCGATGCGCTGCGCATGAATCAGCAGAGTCTTGCGGAATGTCTGTTCAAAAGGAAATGGTACAATCCGTTTCCCAAATTTAAATTCACCGAACGTCCGGATACCGCTTCGGCATGCCTTCTGGAAGGAAAGGTTGTTATCTTAGTAGATAACTCGCCTTCCGCCATGATACTTCCGACTTCTATTTTTGATATGATCGAGGAAGCGAATGATTATTATTTTCCGACGCTTACGAATGTATACCTGAAGCTAGCCCGCGGACTCATCACGATCATGACGGTATTTCTGACTCCTTTATTTTTGCTTTTTATGCAGAATCTGAACTGGCTGCCGAAAGTCTTTGCATTTGTGGCGGTGAAGGATACCGTGAATATTCCGCTGATCTTTCAGCTGTTGATTCTGGAAATCGCTATTGACGGTCTGAGACTTGCGGCGCTTAACACGCCGAGTATGCTGAGTACGCCGCTCAGTGTCATCGCGGGTCTGGTCATGGGTGAATTCTCGGTGAATTCGGGATGGTTTAACAGTGAAGTCATGCTTTATATGGCGTTTGTGGCGGTAGCGAATTATACGCAGCCGAATTTTGAACTTGGGTATGCGCTTAAGTTTATGCGGCTGGAGCTTCTGATCTTGACGGCGCTCTTTAACTGGTGGGGCTTTGTGATCGGATGCGTGATTATTCTGTGCAGTATCTGCTTTAATAAGACGCTTTCTGGAAGAAGCTATTTAAATGTAAAATTAAACTAAATTATACAGCAAGTATGTTACAATCCCGAAGCAGGTGTGCTATACTCTGTTATACGGTTTTCTTTGGAAAATGAAGATAGAAAAACGCGTATGTACAGGGAAAAGAGGAATATATTTATGCAGGATCAAGCTGTGAGGGAAAAGGGAAAACAGGATGAAAGGCTGGGCAGCGCCCCGTTAGGGAGATTGATGGTATCAATGGCCCTTCCGGCGGTGACGGCTCAGCTTATTAATGTTTTGTATAATATTGTAGACAGAATCTACATCGGCCATATTCCGGGACATGGAGATGTCGCCCTTACAGGGGTGGGAGTGACATTTCCGATCATTATGCTTATATCTGCCTTCAGTGCATTTGCCGGGATGGGAGGGGCGCCGCTTGCGTCCATTGAACTGGGAAAGCGGGATTATAAAAAAGCAGAGAAGATTCTTGGCAATTCTGCAGGATTGATCTGTCTGTTTTCCGCAGTGCTTACCGTCGTCTTTTTGGTATTCAAGACGCCGGTTCTATATGCGTTTGGAGCCAGCGAGGCGACAATCGTCTATGCAGAGAACTACATAGGCATTTATCTGATTGGGACAATCTTTGTGCAGGCGGCATTGGGACTCAACACGTTTATCAGCGGGCAGGGAGCGGCAAAGACAGCGATGTTCTCGGTCTTGATCGGGGCGGTTATCAATATCTGTCTTGATCCGGTCTTTATCTTTCTGCTTCATATGGACGTGCAGGGAGCGGCGCTCGCCACAATCATCTCGCAGGCGGTAAGCGCCGCGTGGGTATTACGGTTTCTGACTTCAAAAAAAAGTGTGGTGAAGCTTAAGATTTCAGGCATGAAGCCCGACAGGAAGACGGTGCTGCAGATAGCGGCGCTGGGCGTCTCTCCGTTTATCATGCAGAGCACGGAAAGCCTTGTGAGTATTACGCTGAATTCGGGACTGCAAAGATACGGCGGAGATCTGTATGTGGGGACCATGGCGATTATGACAAGCATTATGCAGCTGATTACGATTCCTCTTCAGGGGATCACGCAGGGAGTGCAGCCCATCATCAGTTATAATTACGGCGCCGGGAATAAGGAGAGAGTGATAAGCGCATTTTTCAGAATGCTTGCCATCACATTTACCGGGATGTTCGTATTCTGCGGAATTGCAGTCGTTTTTCCAGAAGTGTATGCGGGTATTTTTACGAGCAATGAAGCGCTTGTGGCGCTCACGGCGGAAGTGATGCCGACGTATTTTCTTGGTATGACGGTCTTTGGCATCCAGTCGGCGTGCCAGGCTACGTTTGTTGCTCTCGGGCAGGCGAAGGTATCGGCCTTTATCGCCCTGCTTAGAAAAGTGATCCTTTTGATCCCGCTGGCAATCGTATTTCCAAAATTCATGGGAGTGATGGGGATCTACCGCGCCGAGCCGGTTGCAGATGTCATATCCGTATTGACGACGGCCACATTATTTGTGATCACAGCGAAGAGAATCCTGCGCAAGATGTAAGAAAAAAGCGCAGGAACTCTGGAGACTTAAGGTCAGGCGAGCAGATATTCTTTTGCATACCGGATGAAAATCTTCATGGCGGGCGACCAGTCATGGGACGGGTGTACGGCCATGCCGAGTTCGCGGTATACATAAGGGGTAAGAGGGCGTACCTCGAAGTTCCCTGTGCGTCCGCGGATGACAAGCTCCGGCAGGATGCTGATACCCAGATTGTGTTCCACCATGGAGAGGATGGAGAAATCGTTGTTCATCGTATATTTAATATCCGGATGGATGTCGTATTTTTTTAATATCTGGTGGATATCGGTGTTGTAGGTATATTCACAGATAATGAAAGGGGCGTTCTGAAATAATTCCAAGGGGATTTCCTTATATTCGGCAAAGGGATGTCCTTTGGGAAGTATCGCCAGCATTTCGTCATTGTGTACAGGGATGAAGTCCGCGGTCTGATTCTTCTGGTAGCTGCAGAAGCCAATGTCTACTTTGTAGTTGAGAACCCAGTCTGCGATCTCATTCTCGTGTCCCTCGATGATGTCGAACAGGATTCCGGGGTTGTTTTTCTGGAATTCCCGGATGATTTTCGGAATCCAATGGATGGAACAGCTTGTGTAAGTGCCGATCTTTAATGTTCCGCGTTCCGCGCCTTTTAAAAATGAGATCTCCTGCTTCAGAGATTCGCTGGAGGCGATCAGATTGCGGATGGAGGGCAGGAGGGAATTCCCCTCGGGGGAGAGGGAGATGCCGTGGTTCGTTTTATTAAAAAGAGGGAAGCCAACCTCGCGCTCGAGATTTTTCATCATCTGCGTGATACCGGACTGCGTATATCCAAGCTCTTCGCCGGCTTTGGTAAAGTTCCCGAATTTTGCGACAGCAAGAAAAACATGCCATTTTTTTAAGTCCATATCATTCCTCCTCATGTAAGTTTCTGCAAAAATTAACTTTTCTATATCTTACACGGGATTTTGACGAAAAACAAGTTTTGTTTGCAAAAAAAATATGATATGATATCTGCGAAGCAGCGCGAAAGCGCTGTAAGCGCCTTTGCGAATGGCGCGGGTGAACCGTAATGATTTGAAAAAACAGGCGGAAAGGATGAAAATTATGAAAAAACAGCTGAGTATTGATGAAGAGATGAAAAAGATATGGCCGGCAGTGAGAGTCGGATGCTTTCAGTATAATGTTGATGTGAAAAAGAAGAATGAAGATATGTGGACGTACCTTAAGAAAGAAATATTTAAAAAGACGAAGGATGCGATTTTCGACTGCGGTGTGAATGAGATTCCGAATATTAAGGAGTCCCGGATGGCGTACAAGGCATTTGGAAAAGATCCGAGCCGTTACCGTGTATCCTCGGAAGCGCTGATCCGCCGTATCGGTCAGGGGAAAGGACTTTATGAGGTGAATACAGTTGTTGATACAAACAATCTGATTTCCATCGAGTCGGGGTTCTCGGCCGGCTCTTACGATGCGGATCAGATCGGGGAGTCCCTCGTCTTCCGCGTGGGAAAGGAAGGCGAGACTTATCAGGGGATCGGAAAGGATGAGATCAATATCGCGTACCTTCCGGTGATTTCTGACAGTGAGGGCCCTGTGGGAAGTTCTACCAGCGATTCGAGGCGGGCGATGATCACAGAGGAGACGAAGGAAGTGCTGACTCTTATCTATTCGTTCTCGGATAATAAAGATTTGGAAAGGGTCATGGAGTACGGGAAAGAATATCTTGAAAAATATGCAGGAGCGCATGGGTTAGAATGCTGGATTGTAAAATAAAGTGTTGACATTTCATGATTCGTGTGTTATCCTATCATACGTATGAAAAAGAAAGCAGAGTATCCACTCTCACCATAGCACAAGCGGGTGACTATTGGTTTGATATTGTGTATGACAGATTCCGAAGATTGGGATTTTATGCAGGTATGTAAGTGGATAGTCTTAAGCTGTTCACTTATTTTATTTGATGGAGGTGCACTACGATTAGCGATTTAATGATTAACGGGCAGATTAGAGACAAGGAAGTACGTTTGATTGGCGAGAACGGAGAACAGCTCGGAATTATGTCTTCGAGAGAGGCGATGAGACTGGCGCAGGAGGCAGAGCTGGACTTAGTAAAGGTTGCTCCGAAGGCGCAGCCGCCGGTATGCAAGATCATTGACTATGGGAAATACCGTTATGAGCTTGCGAGAAAAGAAAAAGAGGCGAAGAAAAAGCAGAAGACCGTTGAAATTAAGGAAGTGCGTCTTTCACCGAACATTGATACGAACGACTTGAATACGAAAGTGAATAATGCTAAAAAGTTTATTGGCAAAGGCAATAAAGTAAAGGTCACCCTGCGTTTCAGAGGCCGTGAGATGGCTCATGTGCAGCAGAGCAGGCACATTTTAGACGACTTCGCGAAACAGCTTGAGGATGTCGCGACAGTTGAGAAACAGCCGAAGCTGGAAGGCAGGAACATGAGTATGGTTTTAACTGAAAAACGTTAAAAATATATACAAATCAAGGAGGAAATTAACATGCCAAAAATCAAAACAAATAGAGCGGCTGCAAAGCGCTTCAAAAAAACAGGTACAGGAAAGCTGGTCAGAAATAAAGCTTATAAGAGCCATATCTTAACTAAGAAATCTACAAAGAGGAAAAGAAATCTTAGGAAGCCGACCGTTACGGATGCAACAAACGTAAAGAATATGAAGAAGGTATTGCCGTATCTGTAAGCTTAAGCTTTTGGAGATGGTAAGAATTTGAAGGAGGATATAAGAGATGGCAAGAATCAAAGGCGGATTAAACGCTAAAAAAAGACATAACAGAACTTTAAAATTAGCGAAAGGATACAGAGGAGCACGTTCCAAACAGTACAGAGTTGCAAAGCAGTCTGTTATGAGAGCCCTCACATCTGCTTACGCAGGAAGAAAGCAGAGAAAGCGCCAGATGCGTCAGCTTTGGATCGCACGTATCAACGCTGCTGCAAGAATGAACGGTTTATCCTACAGCAGACTGATGCACGGCCTGAAATTGGCGAATGTTGATATTAACAGGAAGATGCTGGCTGAGATGGCTGTAAATGACGCAGAAGGCTTTACATCTGTAGCAGAGCTTGCAAAAGCTAAGCTTGCATAAAATCAGAGAGATTATGTAAACAAACTGCCCTGAGGCAGTTTGTTTTTTCTTATAGACCCGGTTTTCAAAAATATGACAAATAGTTATTTTGGAATGTCAGTTATGAGGTAAATAAATGAAGTCAAAACAAAAAAATGCAACAACAAAAATAATTAAAGTAGTAGTAATTTCTATATTGTTTTTAACGGTTTTAGCCGCGGGAATGTTTTTTTCGGGCTTTCCATTAGTCGATAAGATTATAGGAGATGAAAATGAAACAAATATGGATATTGTTGTCAGAACAGTGGGTTATGACCAATTTATGCAGAGGGCATCAGACATTGTGTCTAAAGTTGATGTCACAAAAAAGATAGATGGTGAATTTTCATGTAAGGAAGAAAATATATATGAGATGCTGTTCTTATTTAATCTGGATTTTCTGACGGAAGATGCGATAAAACAATTAATGGATGAGAACATCATAAAAGATAGTGCACTTGCTAATGGAGAATCTGCCCGATATGCTTCTGAGTTGATAGGGATCTATGAAGAAAAGAGGGAGTTTGGAGGAGGGAACGATATGATCTATTATGATGACTTTTGCCTGAGTGATGTGAATCTGAATCTTGTAAAATTTTTAAAGAAGGAAACAAAGAAAATAAAATTTTTAAGGGAGTATCATGATTTTATAGTGAATGACGGGACTTTATCATCTATGCCGGATGATAAAGTAGTTCACTTAAATTCTTTGAAGCTATCTGAGTATGCAATCGGTCTGCAATATATTATATGGTCGACATATCAATTTACGAATTATCAGTTTCAAATATATGGCTCAGAAGTGAGGAGGAATGCTGACGTGGAAAAACAATTAAACGCAATGGATAATAAAATGGGAAATGAATCCAGTAATTTATTGTTTCTAAAGAAATCCAGGTATGATATATGGTTTTCTTTGGGAGTGACACAATATATAGATAAAAAGTTCCCTGAAAAGAAGTGATTTTACAGATACGGTGAATTGAAAAAGTAAATTCCACTTTGTAAGATTAAATTCCGCTTTGAAAAA
>CAMNTQ010000020.1 GCA_946558695.1 uncultured Lachnospiraceae bacterium | reverse complement strand
CGGATAAAGAGCGGCTGGGAGAATCGGAGGAAGTGTTTGAATATCTGATCTGCGTGGTCTGCCCGCTTTCCGGTGAATATGAGCCGGGAGAACCGGAATGCGGATTCCTGTTTCCGGCATTTACAGACCGATGCGGGGATCTGAACCATGTAAATATCTATCAGAAGAATCCTAACAAGCCGCACATGGAATTAGTAAGTGAAATTCTGGGAGCAGAATAAATTACCTCCATCCTTTTAATGATGCATCTCAATTCTGCCGGTGGATAGCGTTTGCACGGGGAAGCCGGCTTATGTGTATTGAGATTGTCCGTTACAAGGATAACTTTTTCGGCTTCAGGATCGTCCATGCAGACGACGGGGCGCCTTGCATTATAAGGAAGTGTCCATCTGGAATATCCTTCCGGAACAGGTCCGCACCCCCACCCTTTCGTGACATAAGGAGGAGGTTGCATTTTCTCATAAAAATGAATATACTCAAAATCGACTATATGTATAACCGGTTTTCATTTTCTTGCCTTTAATTGCAGCAAGTTCTGTAACTGTAACGGTCTCGAATCCTTTTTTCTTCAAATCTTTGCAGATACGGTCTACTGCATTGGCCGTTGTTTTATGGATATCATGCATCAGAATTACATCGCCGTCCCTTGCGTGTTTTTTCACATATGAAGTCAGTCGTTTTGTATTCCTGTATTTCCAGTCCAGCGTATCTACAGACCAGAAAATATGCGGGCTTCCGGCGGCATTTAATATTCTCTTTTTGCTGGCGCCATACGGGGTGCGGCAAACGGTTGCATTTTCTCCTGTATACTTTTTTATCCTTTGATTTGTCTTTGTGAATTGTTTTTTTACTGCGGAAGTACTCATGTTTGTAAGTAACGGATGGGAATAAGAGTGATTTCCGATTTCACAACCTAATTTCTTTTCCCTTTTTAGCAGATTCCCTGTATTTTTTGTAATATTAGAACCAACCAGAAAAAATGTTGCTCTGCATTTATTTTTCTCTAAAGCGTTTAAAACTATTTTGGTCGTTTTTGCATTAGGGCCGTCATCAAAGGTTAAAGCAACATGCTTTTTCGTACTATTGTACATGACGACAGAATTCTTTTTCATGAAACCTTTTAAAGAGCCTTTTTTTACGGCATACCAGTTCTCGGACTGAGTTTTTATCACTACTTTTTCGCCGAATTTAAGCTTTTTCAATGTTTGGGACTTGGCAGAGGCTTCTTTATAAATCGGAGTGGATGATACTTTTACCGCACCTTTTCTGTTATTAGGAACTTCTTTGAATTCTTCTGCCGCGCTCACAGGCAAAGCATAGCAAAGTACCAGTATCGCCGACAGCAAAAAAATATAGTTTATTCTCTTTTTCATCTTGTTTCCCTTCTCTCTCTCAAAACTTAAGGTTTAGGCACTCTTAGTCCGGCTGCTGCCCGTTATGGGCAAGCCATTTACACTCCGTTATTTCCATGCCGGTAAATGTAGCCTTAAAAGATGATTCTTCTGGACTGCATGCATAAACTCCGAACTTGATCGTTCCATTACCATTCCACATATGGCATATACGCATCTGTTTGAAAATAATGCCATCTTCAGAACACTCGATACAATAGTCATCTTCCCTGCGGCTAAATCTATACCACATTGACTTTACAGAAGAACTTATTTCTGTTGTTGACCAATCTGAATAGCCATTGTTTGTGACAACACTTCCAAGATGCTGAAATCTTTCGTTCTCGTATTCTATGGAACCTTTCAGCCAATTTTCACTGTCAAGATACATCACAATGCCGCACTGGTCAAATCTGTGCGTACTTTCAAATTCTGCTTTCACTGTAAAAGAAAAATATTTTTCATCTGTTACCATCTGCAAAACAGGTGCATTGTCATTTCTGAAATGATAGTATGTTCTCTGCCATAAATCTGTATGAGGATTTGTTATGATTTCAATTTTATCATCGGATATGGTGTAATCCGTAGGTTTTCTTGTCCATTTTAATTTATTTATATCAAAATTCACATTACCCCCTCCATGAACTGCGATTTGTATTTTTAATATAATATCACAATCACATTTATATTTCCAATAAATTTTTTGCCTGCTGATACATAAGCCGTCCTTTAAACAGTAAAGTTGATTCGGAATAAAATAGATTGATTTTTCGCAATTTTATTGTTTGGACCGTATAAACAGGATATAATAAAAGCGGAGAGAGGAAAGGTGATCAAAAATGTTGGAATTTCGATATGATACACAGTTATTGATTGAGGGAGAGAATCTTGATGAAGATGTCATAAGTGAGTACTTTACCGAGAGTTTTAAAGGAGACTGTTTGTTAGCGGTTGGAGATGAGGAATTAATAAAAATTCATTTTCATACAAATGAGCCGTGGAAGGTGCTCGAATATTGTGCTTCTCTGGGAGAAATTTATGATATTGTTGTGGAAGATATGGACAGACAGGCAAGAGGGTTAAAGGGATAAATTGGAGGACATAATATGATTTTGGGAGCGTTTATGGTTCCACATCCGCCGCTGATTATACCGGAGATTGGCAGGGGAAAAGAACAGAAAATTCAAAATACGATTGACGCTTATCATGAAGCGGGGGTTAAGATTGGACAGCTTAAACCAGAAACGATCATTCTGCTTTCGCCTCATCAAGTGATGTATGCCGATTATTTCCATATATCGCCGGGAAGGCGGGCAGAGGGGGACTTTGGCCAATTCGGCGCCGGCGGGGTGAGGCTGGAGGTCAATTATGATATGGATTTTGTGGAAAATCTATGTGAGATGGCGGATGCCGCGGATCTGCCCGCCGGAATACTGGGAGAACAGGACAGGCGATTGGATCATGGAACCATGGTGCCGTTATATTTTGTAAATCAGTATTGGAGAGAATACCGTCTGGTCAGAGTGGGACTGTCCGGGCTTTTGCTTACGGATCATTATAAGCTGGGGCAGCTTATTCAGAAGACTGCGAAGGTGCTGGAAAGAAATGCCGTGATCATTGCCAGCGGAGATTTATCCCACAGACTGAAAGAGGATGGTCCTTATGGATACCAGAAGGAAGGGCCGGAATATGATAAACGTATCATGGAAGTCATGGAGCAAGGGGATTTTGGGAAATTGCTGGAATTTTCCGAGGATTTTTGTGAAAAGGCAGGAGAATGCGGGCACCGTTCCTTTACCATCATGGCAGGTGCGCTGGACAGGATCAAAGTAGCTGCAAAGCGGCTCTCCTATGAAGGAACCTTTGGTGTAGGATACGGGATTTGTACGTATATCACATGCGGGCAGGATTTAGAAAGGAATTTTAAAGACCGATATGAGGAAAAAGAAAGAAAACGTATTCTGGAATCAAGGCGGCGGGAGGATCAATACGTGCGGCTTGCGCGGCAGGCTGTAGAGGAATATGTACGGACAGGGATGAAGATACAAGCACCGGAAGGAATTTTGCAGGAAATGCGTGACAGCAGAGCAGGTGTTTTTGTTTCAATAAAAAAAGAGGGAAGGCTTCGGGGATGCATTGGGACCATTCATGCCGCATGGCCGTCCATAGCGGAAGAAATTATCGAAAATGCAGTTAGTGCCGCCTCACGCGATGCAAGGTTCTCGCCTATAAAAGCTGAAGAATTAGACATGCTCGCCATTAGTGTAGATGTGCTGGGAGATATGGAGAGAATAGATTCTCCGAACAAGCTGGACGTTAAACGGTACGGTGTGGTAGTCACAAAGGGATACAAGCGGGGACTTCTGCTTCCCAATCTTGAGGGAGTGGATACGGTTGAAAAGCAGATTGCGATTGCCAGACAGAAAGCCGGGATAGGCGAACATGAAAAGGCAGAACTGGAACGGTTTGAGGTCGTGCGCCATTATTGATACCGGAGGACACTATGAAAAGGATATGCTGTGTGTGTATGCATCATTGCAGGCTGGAATCTGGTCAGACTGGATTGTGCGGAGTAAGAAAAAACGAGGGCGGAAGAATCATCTGTGGAAATTACGGGCAGATTACTTCACTAGCATTAGATCCTATTGAGAAAAAACCGTTGAAAATGTTTCAGCCTGGAAGTAAGATTTTGTCAGTGGGCAGTTTCGGATGTAACATGCATTGTTCATTTTGCCAGAATTATGAAATTTCTATGTCAGGACTGGAAGGGGCCGAGGCAATGTACATTTCTCCGGAGACTTTGGCAGGGAAGGCGCAAAAGCTTGAAGCAGCAGGAAATATCGGAGTGGCATTTACCTATAATGAACCATTGGTTGGATGGGAATATGTGTGTGATACAGCCAGACTGGTCAGGAAAATGGGAATGTATAATGTGATGGTTACCAATGGCACCGCTTCTCGTGAGGTGCTGGAGGAACTCTTGCCATATATAGATGCGATGAATATTGATTTGAAAGCATTTCGTGAAGAAACTTATCGAAAACTGGGAGGGGATCTGGAGACTGTAAAGGCATTTATCATCCGGGCAGCGTCAGATTGTCACGTGGAACTGACTACACTGATCGTGCCGGGAGAAAATGATACTACAGAAGAAATGAAAGAAGAAGCAAGTTGGATTGCTTCTATAGGAAAGGATATTCCACTTCATGTCACACGTTTTTTCCCGCGATATCATTTGACGAACAGAAATGCGACGGACGTAGGGGTAGTGTACCGCCTTGCAGAGACTGCAAGAAGATATTTGGAAAATGTATTTGTAGGAAATTGCTGATGTATGTTTAAAAGTATGACATACAGTTGCTCATCATCAATGGAGGCAGATGTTAAAAAAATAGGGAGGATGGTTTGCGAATATTGCAAGATTGAAGCAGAATACCGGATTAAAATTTCAATTTAATCATTTTATATAAGATGAAGGGACGGGAAAAAATGAAGATACGGCATGCGACAGAAAATGATATCAGCCGGATGATGGAAATATATCAATATGCCAGAGAATTTATGGCAGAGCATGGGAATCCGAATCAATGGGGTCCAACAAACTGGCCGCCAAAAGAATTGGTTTATTCCGATATTGCAGCCGGCAATAGTTATGTTTGCATTAGTGATGACAAAATAGTGGGTACATTCTTCTTTGATCAGGGCAAGGACATCGAACCTACTTATCATACAATAGAAGACGGAGCGTGGCTGGATAAAGGTCCTTATGGTGTGATTCACCGGATTGCGGGGGATGGGACTGTAAAGGGCATGGGAAGTTTTTGCATTAACTGGGCGTTTGAGCAATGCGGACATTTGCGGATGGATACGCACGGCGATAATTTTGTGATGCAGAATTTACTGAAGAAAAATGGCTTTGTTCATTGCGGAACAATCTATGTAACAGAAGATGATTATCCAAGACTTGCGTACGAAAAGAAGGGGGACGAGGCATGATACAGGATATAACACCTTATCAATACAGAAATGAATACGTACATGGACAGCCGGGAAATGAAAGTACAGTATTATTTTACGACGGAAGGAAAATTCTGATTAAAAGGGAGGGTGAGGTGATTAGATATCCCTCTTTTGGGGAGGTAAAGGAATGCAAGGGTGAAGCCTCTTTGCAGATGGAATATACTTATTTATTTTCCATAGATCGGCAGGACTTCTATCTGGGAGAGAATATTCTGCAAAGCGGCCTGCAGGGGTATTTATGGGAGGATATACAGATTTGCCGGAGCGCATTGCCGAAATATCTGAGTTTTGCAGGAGTCACAGGGTGGCAGCTCTGGAGGTGGTACGATTCCCGGAGATTTTGCGGACACTGCAAAAGTAAACTTGTAAAGAGTGAGAAGGAACGGATGCTTTTTTGCCCGGAGTGTGGGCATATGGAATACCCCAAAATCTGTCCGGCAGTGATTGTGGCCGTGACAGATGGAAACAGAGTTCTTTTGTCAAAATATGCAGGGAGGGAATATAAAAAGTATGCTCTGCTCGCAGGGTTTGCTGAAATCGGCGAAACGTTCGAGGATACGGTGAGGCGGGAAGTAATGGAGGAAGTAGGGCTTAAGGTCAAGAATATTACATACTATAAAAGCCAGCCATGGTCCTTTTCGGATACGTTGCTGGTCGGATTTTTCTGTGAGCTTGACGGAGAGGACACAATTGTACTTGATGAAGATGAACTTTCGCTCGCAGAATGGTTCGAGCGTGAGAAAATTCCGGCAGAGAATGAGGACTGCAGCCTGACAAATGAGATGATGATGGCGTTTAAGATGTCTCGAATATAATTATACAATTTATCTGCAGCCGAATTGTTCCATTCATTCTATATTTTACATCGCAAAAGTGATTGGGGAGGTTGACATGACAAGTCAGACATTACGAGAAGCAAGAAAGTATGAGGAAGTCTTAGGAAAGATTATTAAAAAGGAGGAGCGTCCGCAATTCCATCTGACACCCCGTTCTGGGTGGATGAATGATCCGAACGGATTTTCATATTATAGAGAAAAGTATCATATGTTTTATCAATATTATCCATATGAATCTAAGTGGGGACCAATGCATTGGGGACATGCGGTGAGCAGCGATCTTCTGCACTGGGAATACCTCCCGGCAGCGCTGGCGCCGGATGAGATTTATGATATGGACGGATGTTATTCCGGCAGTGCTATAGATCTCCCGGACGGCAGACAGTTGTTGATATATACAGGGGTTTCCAGAGAACATCAGGGGCACGGGATTCACCGGGAAGTGCAGACCCAGTGTATTGCCGTCGGGGACGGAATTGATTATGAAAAATATGAGAAGAATCCGGTGCTGGATGTAAAAGATCTGCCGGAGGGGAGCAGCAAAGCGGACTTTCGCGATCCAAAGATCTGGAAGAAAGAGGATGGCACCTACTGCTGTATCGTAGGAAACCGTCCGGCGGACGGGAGTGGACAGATCCTTCTTTACACCAGTGCAGATGGGTTCCGGTGGGAATATAAAAGTATTTTGGCATCTAATTATAATCGGTTTGGAAAGATGTGGGAATGTCCGGACTTTTTTGAACTGGACGGAAAATGGGTGTTGATTACCAGCCCTCAGGATATGCTGCCGGAAGGCTTTGAGTATCATAATGGGAACGGAACGCTCTGCCTGATCGGCGAATTTGATGAGGAGGCTGGGACTTTCAGAGAAATGCATAATCAATCCATAGACTATGGCATTGATTTTTACGCTCCTCAGACAGTGCTGACGCCGGACGGACGCAGGGTCATGATCGGGTGGATGCAGAACTGGGATTCCTGCGGTATCCGTTTGCCGGAGGAGCGATGGTTCGGGCAGATGAGCCTGCCGAGAGAATTGTCGGTAAAGGATGGAAGACTGTATCAGGCGCCAATCAGAGAGCTTAACGCGATGAGACATGATAAGGTAGAATATGCTGGCGTGACTGTTTCGGGGACAGTGTGGCTTGAAGGCATCAAGGGGAGAAGAATTGATATGGAACTGACGATCCGGCCGGGAGATCCGGAAAATCTGTATCAAAAATTTGCAGTCCGGTTTGCGCAGAATGAAAGGTACTACACTTCAATCAGTTTTCGGCCGAGGGAATCTATCCTGAAGGTTGACCGGAAATTTTCAGGTTCCAGAAGAGCGAGCATCCATCAGCGGCGCAGCCTTGTAAAGATGTTGAATGGGGAACTGAAGCTTCGGATCATACTGGACCGTTTCAGTGTGGAAGTCTTTGTAAACGGCGGTGAGCAGGTGTTATCTGCCGCTATGTATACGGAACAAGAAGCGGAAGGCGTCTCTTTTTTTGCGGACGGAGCAGTGAATGTGGATATAGTAAAATATGACCTGTCTCAAGATTAATGGATGAACAGAATAACTATATTTTTTGAAAATCTTTGTACAATTGAAGCATTGTATCCGAGTAAGAAATATATTAGAATAAAAAAGATTTTATGAAAATATATCATATTCATTACTTAAGGAGGAATTATAGTATGTTGCATGAGAATAATACTATCGGAGAAGTAAAGGATGAAGTGCTCTATCAGGTTGCAAAGGCTGCTTTTGAGGGGAATCTCCACAAGATTGAGGCAACCCTGCCTTATGAGATCCTTCCCGGAAACAAGCCGAAATTCCGCTGTTGTGTACATAAAGAGCGTGAGATCGTCCGTGAGAGGATCATGCTTGCCAAGAATATCAATCCGGCGGACGGCGAGCCTTGTCATAATACGGTAAAGATTCTTCCGTCAGCCTGCGAGAACTGTCCGATTACCCGTTTTTCAGTAACAGACAACTGCCAGAAATGCATGGGAAAGAAATGTATGCAGGCATGCCGTTTCGGAGCTATCACTATGGCCCGCGACAAGGCATATATCAATCCTGAAAAATGTAAGGAATGCGGGCAGTGTTTTGATGCGTGTCCTTATAATGCGATCGTGGATATTATGCGTCCCTGCCGCCGGGCATGTCCGGTAGACGCTATTCAGGCGGATGAGGACGGAAAGGTATGGATTGACGATGAAAAATGTATCCGCTGCGGTTCCTGTATCAGCAAATGTCCGTTTGGAGCGATCTCAGACAGCTCACGTATGATCGAAGTTATTGATTACCTGAAGGGAGACAGACCGGTATATGCACTGGTGGCTCCGGCGGCGGAAGGACAGTTCGGTATGGATATTACGATGGAATCTATCCGAAAAGGCATAAAAAAGATGGGCTTTAAGGATATGGTAGATGTAGCGATCGGTGCGGATTTTGTATCTGATTCAGAAGCAAAGGAATGGGCAGAGGCGCACGAGGAAGGAAAAAAGATGACCACCTCCTGCTGCCCTGCATTTGTTCATCTCATTCGCCGGCACTTCCCAGAGCTTGCGGACCATATCTCTACAACGGTATCTCCTATGGCAGCTACAGCAAGACTTGTAAAGGCAATGCATCCAGGCGCTGTCTGCATTTTTATCGGACCATGTATTGCTAAAAAGAGTGAGGCAGGGCAGGTTCAGGATCGTGAAGGGGAAAATGCAGACTTGGTTCTTACTTTTGAAGAATTTCATGCGATGCTCCGTGCAAAAGGCATTAAGCTTGAACCTGTTACCATGGGCGAATCGCAGAATGGAAGTATCCACGCTAAGAACTATTCTAATTCCGGCGGTGTAATGAAAGCTGTGAAGCAGGCATATATTGAGCACGGCGGACAAGGCGGATTAAATGTGCGCCAGTGCAACGGTGCGTCAGAGTGCAGGAAAGCGCTGATGTTGTTAAAGGCTGGAAAGCTTCCGGAGGACTTTATTGAAGGAATGGCATGTGAAGGCGGCTGCGTAGCAGGTCCTGGAAATATTCAAGAAGAGCGGGCATTTAAGAGAGAACGTGATAAACAGCTCAAAAAAGCGGATGACCGTCTGGTTACAGATACAGTGGGCGAATACAGTCAGTATGAATTCTCCATGCATCGACATAACTAAGTAAATGGTTTTAATTTAAGAAATGATGAAAATAGGCTGCCAATAGATTATCTGTCGGCGGCTTTTTTCTTGTCTTTAATATAGCTTTAAAAATTATTTGAGATCACGTGTAAATATAATAAACATATACTAGCTATCTTTAGAAGAAAATGATACAATTATATTAAATGTAAGAAAATAAAAATTATAGAATGACAGGAGGCATGACAATGAAAAAGAAATTAATGGCAAGTTTATTAATATTTGCACTGATGATAACAACAGCTATGCCGGCTATGGCAGCACCAAAAGCCAAAAAAATCGCAATCAAAGGGAAAAAGACGGTTACAGTAGGAAGTACGATTGAACTGGACAGTGTTATCACACCAAAAAAAGCAAAGGTAAAAGATTATAATATTATTTGGAAAAGCAGCAAGCCTTCTGTAGCAAGAGTTCTGGATAAGAGAGATGACGATACAAAAATAGAGGGAAGAAAAGCCGGAACAGCAACGATTACCGTAAGTATTAAAGGTACGTCACTCAAAGCCAAATGTAAGATTACTGTTAAAAAGGCAAATAACAAAGCGGAGATCAGCAAAGCGAAAAAAACAATAGATTCGTATAAAAAAGATGCGAAGAAATTGAAAGCAGAGATTAAGAATCTTAGACTGGGCAAAACATATAAAGGAAGAAGAACACAATACCGCAAATATGAGAATAGGATTGACAAGATTGATGATAAGCTGGATCGGCTGGAGGATAAGTGGGAAGATAAGTATGATGCGGGAAAGATCAGCTATTCTCAATATGAGAGTCTGGAAGAAAGGATTGAGGGAGTAGAAGAATATCTGGAGAAGTTGGAAGAGTATCTGGAAAAAAAATTCGATTATGAATTTGATTAGAAATAGTTTTCAACAGAAAAATATAGCAAAGGGATAAGATCTGAATGCATTTAGAATCTTGACCAAAGCAAACATTGAGATCGGTAGAAATGCCGAGACCGATGTTTGCCGTGGCAAGATTCTTTTTTTGTCCCTAAGTTAGAAAAGAAAAGCTTACGTCTTTTAAATAAAGAGACAGGAATTGTATTTTTTTGTCTTTTTGGAACATTGTAAAATATTGTGCGAAATGCTAAAAAATAATTATTAAAAGCGCAAAGAATTCATGAAAAAGTACAAAGGATGCCGAAAATTTACTGTGAGAGGAGGAGAATTATGAAGCTTTGTTATAATTTGCAGACATGCATGACAAATCCGTCTTTGGAAAAAGATTTGGAATTATGTGAGAAAGTGGGATTTGAAGCTGTAGAAATTAATTTTGCAAAAGCCAGAGAGTATCTGAAAGGACATTCGATGGAAAAGTTGGAGTCACTGATTGCAAGTCATCATCTAAAAGTAGCAACATTAAATGCAATTTTTGAAATCAATTTTTGCGATGAAAAAGAATGGAACCGTGTAACAGATGAATTCCGATTTGCGTGTGAACTTGGACAGGCATGCAACAGCAGCAAGGTAATTGTCTTGTCGAATGAAAGAGCTAACTTGAAGGAGGAGATTACGGACAAGGAGATTGAGGCAGATACTTTGGAGGTATTAGCTAGGCTGGCGGCTATGGGAAAGAAAACAGGCATGCACATAGGGTTTGAGCCGGTCGGGACAATGGCGGTTCCCAATTTAGAATGGGCTTTAAACATTGTACAGAGCCTGAACATTCCAGAGGTTGGATTGGTTATTGATGACTTTAATCTGTATCTTTGGGATTTACTTTCTGATGTGGACTTTATCCGTATGATACCGCCGGAAAAAATATCGATTGTTCATTTAAATGATGCAGAAAAAATTCCGTTTGCAATGCTTGATCAGATGCACCGGTGCATGCCTTCAGACGGCCGGATCGATACCGTAAGATATATGCAGAATGTGAAGGACAGCGGTTATGACGGGTATGTATCTGTAGAAGTTTTGAATCCCGGCATTTGGATGAGGGGGCCGGAAATTGTAATTCCTGAAGCATATGAAAAGGGAATGGCGGTGTTACAGTCTATTACGTAGAGAAAGAGAGGAAAGATTATGAGTAATTTAACAGTGGCTGATGAATCAAAGAAATACTATTACAAAATCGGCGGTGCGGAAAAGGCGGCGTATGGATTTTGGGGATTTGGAAGTGATCTGGTATTCCAGACCATCACGATTTATCTGACTTATTTTTATACAGATATTTTTGGGATTACAGCAGCGCAGGTAACGGCATTATTTTTGGCGGCGCGTGTGTGGGATGCGGTCAATGATCCGCTTATGGGCGCCATCGTTGAAAAATGCCATTTTAAACATGGAAAATATATTCCTTGGTTTGTTGGCCTGTGTATACCATACGGGATATCCACAATCTTAGTATTTACAACTCCGGCATCCATCGGGAAAGTGGCTTATGCATGGTTTACATATATCCTGTTTGGTATGCTGTTCACAGGAATCATTATTCCGGTGACATCATTATCGTCATCCATGACACAGGATCCTTTGGAGCGCGCAAAATTGAATTCGTTCCGTATGTTTTGTTCTGGTATCGGCGGCGTGGGATGTTCCATACTTGTCCCTGTACTGTCCGAAAAGCTTGGCACAACGCCGCAGAACGGATATCAGAGAGCAATGATCGTTCTTTCCGTTATTATGGTCATTTCTTTCTTGACAGCAGGGAAAATGTGTAAAGAACGTGTTCCGGAGTCTGTGCTTGATAAGTCAGAACCATTCCGCTGGAAGGATCTTCCGGTTCAGATTACAAAGAATAAACCGTTATTAATCCTATTTATTATGTTTTTGAGCGCATATACCTATAACATTCTTGTTTCATCTGTAGGAACTTATTTTGTAACCTACAATATCAACGGGGAAATATCTATGGCGACATGGTCGCTATTACAGACGCTTCCGTCTATTGTGCCAATGCTGTTCGTACCGGCAATCGCGAAACGGATCGGTAAAAAAATGGTAGTAATCACAGGATGCGTAATTTCCGCAATAGGTATGTTGCTGTTTGCCGTTATGCCGGCGAATGCAATTATGGGATTTTGTATCGGTAAATCCTTGGGCGCTTTTGGATATGGCATGACGCTTGCTACAATCTGGTCGACACTGCCGGACTGTGTGGAATACGGTGAGTATAAGACCGGAAGAAGATGCGGAGGGCTTGTATTTTCTCTGGCTTCCTTCTCCATCAAGATTTCTATGACGATTGCAGGAATTGTTCCGACAATTGTATTTTCATTCGTGGACTATGTTCCGAATGGCGTACAGAATGCCTCCTGTCTGCTTGCGATTAAGATGATGAACTCTCTGATTCCGGCAATTGTATTGATCATTGGCATTCTCGCTTATACAAAATATGAATTGACGGAAAAAAGGTTTGATGAAATCGTGGAAGAATTAGCAAAACGCCGTCTGGAAAACAAGTAAGATTTCGGGAAAGGAGAAATTATATGAAAGTGGTATGTGGCGTAAAAGTTGGTAATATGAAAGACTCTGATGAGACAAAACGCGGCAGGGTTGGTATCGTAGATTTCCCGGTAAAAGAACTCGGACCGGAGGATGTCAAAATTAAAGTAGCATATTGTTCAATCTGCGGTTCAGATCCTCATATTGTGGGAGGAGCCTTTGGGTTGGAACCTCCGTTTGGGCTGGGACATGAAATGTCAGGTATTATTGTCGAGATGGGGGAGCGTGCCGGCGACACCGGATTAAAGGTGGGTGACAGAGTGTCGGGCAATTTCCTGAAGTACTGCGGTTCCTGCTATTATTGCACGACTGGCTTGCAGGAATACTGTACGAATGCGGGAAATGAACCATGTATGGCAGAGTATGTTGTATGGCATAAGTCCCAAGTTGTGAAACTCCCGGATAGCTGCAGTCTCTTAAATGGGTGTCTTCTTGAACCCTTATCTATCGGCACCAGAATCATGGACCGCTCTGGAATAAAAGTGGGAGACAGGGTGCTGGTGTCCGGAGGAGGTCCCATCGGCCTGATTACCTGCCAGTTATTTAAAAAGTATGGCGCGACTTCTTTAACCTTGAGCGAACCAAACGAAGAGAGGTGTAAGATTGCAAAGGGGTTGGGTGCAGATCATACGATTAATCCGATAACCGATGATTTGTTTGCCAGAGGAATGGAGATTACAAATGGGCTGGGTTATGACGTGATTGTAGAAGTGTCCGGAGTTCCGAGTGCTGCAGAAACTGTTCTTGCGCTGGCGGCCAAAGGAAGTATGGTGCTTTATGAGGCGATGTTTCCGAATGAATATAAGCTGCCTTTGAACCTATACGAGTATATTTACAGCAGAGAAATCACGATTACCGGGACTTATTGTTCGCACTATAATTTCCAAAGGTCTGTGCAGATGCTTCCCGAGATGGATTTCAGCGCGTTTTTGGGCGAAGAACAGATTTTTGATATGGATGATTGCGAAGCAGCGTTTGCTGCGCATCTGAGCGGAAAATACCCGAAGATCATTATTCGCTGCAATCAGCTTGATGAAGAATAAAAATAGGATGATAGAAAGGAAGGTTGCTATGGGCAGTAACAAATTACAAACAGTAGCAGAATTAGAAAACAAATGTGTGGATATCCGTACAAACCTGCTGAATTTTATCTATAGGATCGGCATGGGACATCTTGGAGGAGAATTGTCTATCGTAGAAGCAACTGTAGCGCTTTATTACAAATACTTAAATTATGATGTCCTTGATCCGAAAAAAGAGGGGCGCGACCGGTTTATCCTCTCCAAAGGGCACTGTTCGGAAACACTTTATACCATTTTTTCCGAGCAGGGCGCTTACTCGCAGGATTATATGGTAGAGCATTTTGAATCTCTGGAGACCTATAAATTCGGTATGCACTCTAACCGTAAAAAATGTCCGCAGATAGAGGTGTCTGCCGGTTCTCTCGGGCATGGTCTTCCAATTGCAGTGGGCTACGCCATGGGAGCGAGATATAGAAAAGAAAACTACCGCGTAATCGTTCTGATCGGCGACGGAGAATTTGATGAAGGCACAAACTGGGAAGCTTTGATGGCCGGCGCGCACTATCAGCTGAACAATCTGATCTGTATTCTTGATAAAAACCAGCTTCAGATGACAGGAAATACAAGGCAGATCATGAATATTGATCCGGTTGCAGACAAGGTAAGAGCATTTGGCTGGAATGTTATTGAAGTCGAGGATGGAAACGATATGCAGCAGGTATGCGGTGCGTTTGATCAGCTGCCAGAGAGGGATTATGAAAAGAGAGCGAAACCTACTTTTATTATCTGCAATACAGTGAAGGGAAAAGGCGTCGGCTTTATGGAAAATAATCACAAATGGCATGGCGGCGGAATCAGTGAAGAGGATTTGAAACGCGCGCTTGAGGATGTCGCAAAGATGAGAAAGGAGTGCTAATGTATGGCAGCAAAAACAACTTACGATTTTGATATGATGCTTTCCAGTGCAAAGGAAGCATATGGAGAAGAGTTATATAAAATGGCGCAGGAAGGCATTGATTTTGTCTTTACTTTTTCGGACAATGTCGCCCCTTCTACAAAAGCCGGACAACTGGTGAAGGATTTCCCGGACCGCTGCTTTAATATGGGAATTGCGGAGCCCAATCAGGTGGGAGCCTCCGCAGGTCTTGCACTTGCCGGCAATGTTGTGTTTGCACAGGTTTTCGGACCTTTCCTGCCGCTTCGCGCGGCAGACCAAGTTCACACGGATATTGCGTACAACGATGTAAAAGTAAGATTGATCGGAACTCATTCAGGAGTTACGGCAGGGGGCGGTCCTACTCATAATGATATTGCGGATCTGGCTCTTTACCGTGCGATTCCGAACCTTACAGTGTGCGTGCCGGCGGATGCGAATCAGTGCGCAAAGTTTATCCGGGCTTCTATGGATTATGACGGACCTATGATCATCCGTATTGACAGGGCTGGTTCTCCGAATGTGTACGCAGAAGATTATGAGCTGAAAATCGGCAAGGCGATCCAGCTTCTGGAAGGCAAAGACGCAACGATCATTTCATGCGGTTCGAATCTGTATGAGTGCCTGATGGCAGCAAAAATGTTAAAAGAGGAATTAGGACTCAGTATTGAGATTCTGGATATGCATACAGTAAAACCGCTGGATAAAGAAGCGATTATCCGCGCTGCAGATAAAACCGGAAATGTAGTTACCGTGGAAGATCACTCTATCAACGGCGGACTTGGAGGCGCTGTGGCGGAAATCCTCTGCGAAGCAGGATATAAAGGAAACTTTAAGCGAATCGGTATGCCGGATGAATTTGCCGTTTTAGGTGCGGTAGATGATATCTATCATTATTACGGACTGGATCGTCACGGAATTGTAAAGGAAATGAAGAGGATGTTAGAAAAATAAAAAAAGGGTATAATAAGGAAGGCAGGTGTTTTCATATGATGACGCAGATATTAGGCTGCTGCGGACGTTATATTCAGGGGTACGGCGAGATAAAAAATCTGCAGAAGCATATTGGCTGGATGGGGAAAAAATATCTCTGTGTGGCCAGCAAGAACCGTCTCCGTGATTTGAAAGATACGATTATCAAAGTGTTGAAAGAAAAAGAGGTTATCTTTTATCAGTTTGATGGGGAATGTTCGTGGGATGCAATTCACAGTATTACAGAAATCGGTAAAGAGAATGAGGTACAGGCAGTCATCGGAGTGGGAGGCGGTAAAATCGCGGATACTGTAAAAGTCGTCGCAGATGAGCTGGGGAGTATCCCTCAGGTAATCATACCGACAATTGCGGCTACAGATGCCTATACGAGTGCGGCGGCTTTGATTTACGGTCCTGACGGAACGGTTGTTGATGTGAAAAATTATCCGCACAGTCCGGACGTAATATTGGCTGATACAGAGATTCTACTAAAAGGACCGGCAAGGCTGTATATATCCGGCATGGGAGATGCACTGTCTACTTACGTGGGGGGCGTTGTGTGTCAGGATCATTACTTTGAAAATCATTTCGGCGGAGTCGGCACCCATACGGCGCTTGCGGTTGCGAAATTATCCTATGACATGCTTCTTCAATACGGGAGACAGGCTAAGATCGCGGCTGAACGGCACATTCTGACGGATGCGTATAATGCGGTCACGGAAGTAAATATTCTGATGAGCGGTATGGGATTTGAGAATAACGGCTCTGCCTCCGACCATTGCTTCTATTTTGGGACATTAGCTTTGCCGGACCGGGAAGAATACGTTTATCATGGCGAAGGGGTTGCGTTTTCCACGTGCTGTCAGCTCGTAATGCAGGGGGCTTCCGGTGAACAATTGGATGAAGTATACCGGTTCTGCAGGGACGTGGGACTTCCGATTACATTTGACGATATGCATTTGCCGGATTTGACTGACGAGGAATATGATATCATGACAAATGCAGTATTAAAAGAATCGTTTATTCATCACCATCCGTTTCCGGTAACTTATGAAATGATAATGGGCGCATACAAAACTGCGGATGCGATCGGTCATTTGTATCATGACGGAGGCAGTTTATTATAGAATTTAAAAATACAGTTTACAGGAAAGTACTTTATAGTGCTTTCCTAATTGTGTTTTGGAAAGAGATGGGCATATGCAGGATAAGAGAAATTATTTGAAAAATATTACAGAATTGAATTTTTCCGGATACAAATTTGTTCTGTATTATGGAGAGGAACTAAATGAAGGGATTGCAGAATTTCCCCATTACCATTACCCATTTCAAATCTATTATGTGCTGGAAGGGGAAATTCATATCAATATTGCAGGCATTAAAGAAACCGTCTCAAAGGACGGAGTTTTGTTTTTGAATCGTAATATTTCGCACCATGTAATTTATAATCCGGATAAGCCGAAAAGGTATTTTACGATTATTTTTGATATAGCTCCGAACAAGAGAGAGTTATACAAAGGTCCTGACGGTCCGTTAGAATATCAGGACTTAATGAACGCAATTCGATCATGCACAGGGAAGGGATACTGTATTTCTGACGAGTTTTATGCCGGCAATATTCTGGATTCTTTGTATGAAGAATTGGAAGAGAGGGAGATCGGATGGAATACAGCGGTTGTTAACTGCTGTTACCGCTTCTTTTTAAAAACACTCAGACATATTTCAAATACAAAAGCAAAAGACGCGGAACTATCAGGAACGGAAAATTTGGCAATGGCCGCTTCTATGTATATTCATGCACATTATGCAGAAGAAATATCAATTGAAAAGGTTGCCAGACAGCTTAATGTTTCACCGAGACATATTAACCGGTCGTATACCAGTATGTTTGGAATTACGTTCATAAAAAACACGAATCTGCTGAGAATTGCGTATGCGAAAAATTATCTGTGTGAGACGGATGATTCCCTTGAAACGATTGCAGAAAAAGTTGGTTTCTTTTCTGTAAGGTCTTTTTATAAGTTATTTCAGAAATATGAAGGGATATCGCCCGGAGAATATCGGGTGCTTCATCGGAAAAAATAGAATATTCCATAAAATTTGATTCTGTATCCGGAGGTTCAATAAATACTTCTCAATAGGAAATGATAATGATATAATCATTACAGAAAGAATCACTCGGCCATATATGTCATGATGTGCCAAATCAAATACGGAGGTGAAACAGGTGTTTTTAACAGTATATGAACAGGAGATGCTGGAAGGGAAGCATGGGAAAGGAATCCGCATGGCGATGGAGGTGCTGGTTAAGATGGGTGAGTTATATGGAGCCGGCAGGCTGCTCCCGGTAAAAAGAGCGCATATTGATGCCGCCGCCTACACGACAATTTGGGATGCCGGTACAGAATTTATAGAATATCTGGCGGATAACGGAGCAAAATGTGCAGTCCCGACTACCATCAATCCTCTTTCCCGAGACATTAAAAATTGGAGAGTTTTGGGAGCGTCTGAAGAGTTTGCGCTTAAGAGCAAACGTCTGGAGGATGCTTATCTGAAGATGGGGGTAATTCCCACATGGACCTGCGCCCCGTATCAGAGCACGAATGCGCCTTGTTTCGGAGAGATTGTAAGCTGGTCAGAATCAAATGCCGTAAACTTTGTAAATTCTGTGCTGGGAGCAAGAGCAGAGCGTCTTCCTGACATGGTAGATGTCTGCTGTGCGGTTACAGGAAGGGTTCCTGCTTATGGCAGATATCTGGATGAGAATAGAAAAGGCGATGTGCTTTTCCGGTTGGAGGGATTTGACGATACATGGTTTCGGGACAGTGTGGATTTTGCAATTCTGGGGTACTATATCGGAGAAATCGTTGTGAACAAAGTTCCGGTGATTGAAGGACTGCCGAAGCGTACGATGCCGGATGATTTTAAGGCATTGTCTGCAGCGGCTGCGTCAGGAGGGGCGGTGGCGCTGTTCCATGCCGTAGGTCTGACCCCAGAGGCGCCGACTATAGAGGCGGCGTTTCAAGAGACTTCGGATTATGCAGTACATATTGTCACTCCTGCGGATTTGGAGGCTATGGAAAAACGGCTTAATACAGCTTCTGATGATAAGGTGGATATGGTTCTGATGGGATGCCCTCATCTTTCCGCGAATGAGATTGCGGAAGTTGCCGGATTAATGAGGGGAAAGAAGGTCTGCGAGGGTACACAGTTCTGGATCATGACCTGTGAGACGCAGTATAATCTTGCTGTCCGCTCCGGGGATGCGCAGATTCTTGAAGAGGCCGGAGTAGTTATTACAAAAGATACCTGTCTGATGGAGATGGATGAAGGGGACAGAAGGTGGGAAGGCCAGAATTTCGTGACGAATTCGGGAAAAGCAGCACAATATACGCCAGCCATTAACGGAGTAAAGATTCATATGGCAGGCACGGCCGGATGTGTGAGGGCAGCAGTTGAGGGCAGATATTCTGGGGAGGTGAGAAGATGAGAATTACAGAATATACAGTTGTTGTAGAAGGGTGTGCGGATGCGGAGGCCCTTGTGTCGGACACATCTCTTAGCTTCTGGGGCGGAGTGAATGCTTCAACCGGAATGATACAGGATGTCCATCATAGCTTAAATGGACAGAATCTTAAGGGCAAGATACTATGTGTCCCGTATGACCGCGGCTCTTGCTCCAGTTCCGGCGTCATGCTGGAGATGATTCGTCAGGGGACCAATCCGGCGGGTATTTTATGTATAGAGGCGGAGCCTGTGTTGGCGCTGGGACCGATTATTGGGGAAAAGATGTATAAGCGCGGGATTGCCATGCGGACTGTCTCAGAAGAAACTTTTAGATCCATCCCTGAAAACTGCCGCATTCAGTTTGCGGAAGATGCAATTGTAGTACAATAATGGTTATTGTAATCGGCATAGACAGAGATGGCTTTGAAGAGGTGGAATATATAAATGATTAAAGTTTTAGTGGCGGATGATGAAAAGAAGCTATGCAGATTGATAGCAATGCTTTGCGACTGGGATAGTATGGGGATGGAGATTATAGGCTTTGCCCATAACGGACCGGATGCGATTAAGGCATTGGAAGAAAAGAAGCCGGATATTTTGATCGTGGATATCCGTATGCCGGGCTGTGATGGAATCGAAGTGATAGGAAAAGGGCGTGAGCTGAATCTGTCTTTAGAAGTGATTATTGTGAGCGGCTATGCGGATTTTGCATATGCGAAAGCAGCGATTACCCATGGAGTCAGCGACTATCTCCTGAAGCCGATTAAAAAAACGGAGTTGGAGGAAGCGCTTTGGCAAGCAAGGAAGAATATTGAAAAAAAGCGGAAACGGGCTGCTGCAGGAAAGAAACTGTATGAATATATAGAAGATGAGAACATGAAAAGAAGGCATGATCTGATCTTTGACCTTCCGATGTCTGTTTCTTTTGGACAGAACTCAGAGATAGAGAGTGTAAATGAGCAGTATTATTATCATTTTGAATCGGGATATTTTCAGTTTTTGGTACTTTGCCTGCTGTATGGTATGAGGAAGTATGATAAAAAGGCGCTTCAGAAAACGTTGGATGGATTTGAGGCAACGATACACAGAGAGCTTTCTGATCTATGCAGCGATTATGAAATCTGCATGGAAGAGAACAAATGTTATGTACTCTGTAACTACAAAGAAGACAGGGAACAGGAATTCAGAAAGGCAGTTCGCGTCATTATCAATAAGTTATCTGCAAAAAGATTCGAAATGTGGAAGATGACGTTTTCGGCGGCTTTGGGAAAAAAGGTGAAGTCGCCGGTAAACTTGTGGGATTCTCTTGAGAGTGCACTGGAGAGCCTAAAGGAAGCGATTGTAGAGGGCTGCGAAAAGCTTCTTGAGAGACCGGAGCAAGAAGGAGAGAGGGATTGGTCTTTGTTAATTGCCCGGTTTAATAATGAATTTGATAAAGCGATTGATTTGTGCGATGAGCAGCTGATTGATGAATGCATAAAAAAACTAGAAGCTGCGCTTGGCAGAGAAAACGACATTTTAGGAAGAGATTATATCAATATCATTGCATCTGTAGGGATGCATGCTATGACAAAAAGTGGGAATGAAAATGAGGAGATCATGGGATTTTCTGAAAGGTGTGAGCTGTGTCAGGATCTTGATGAGTTATTTGGTGTGCTGAAAGACTGCCTGAATAAAATAACCCGGAGAAATCTGCGGATGCAGAAGGAGGATGGGAGACGTCCTATACGGATAGCAAGACAATATATGCAGAATCATTATATGGAGGGAATCAGCTTAGATGAGATTGCCGGAATCGTGGGATTTAGTCCGGGATATTTCAGCAGCCTGATCAAAAAGGAGATGGGAATTGGCTTCTCAGAGTATTTGGTACAGTTGAGGATGGAGAAAGCAAAGGAGCTTCTAAAAGGAACCAATGCAAATATCAAAGATATTTGTAATAAAGTGGGATACTCAGATCTGAAACATTTTAATGCGACATTTAAAAAGTACACGGGTATAAAGCCCGGAGAGTACAGAAAACTATATGGATAGGAAGTAATATGGATGGAAAAAAGGTGGCGTTATCTGAGCTATAGAATACAGATACTTTATACGGCTGTTTTGGGATTCTGGTTTTTAGGTATTCTGGGTATCTGGATTTATGTGGTTAAGACAAGAAGATATTTGGAAGCCGCCGGAGCATGGACCGGCGTGTTTTTCGCCTGTTTTGCTTTTTCGTATTTTGCTGTTTATAAGCCGTACCAGAGAATAGATAAGAATCTGAATCTGTTTCTGATGGGATATACAAGTACGGGGATAAAGGAGGAGAACTGTATTATGTCTCCGGGAATGGAGGAGCTTATAAAGATCCTTGTTCGTCTGATAGAATCAGACCAGTTATTGAACGCGAATAAAAGACAGGCCCAATATCTGGCTTTGCAGAATCAGATTAATCCCCATTTTTTATATAATACCCTGGACAGCATCCGAAGTGAGGCTATGCTGGAGGGGAATGATACGGTTGCCGAGATGACGGAAGCTTTGGCTACATTTTTCCGCTATACCATCAGTAAAGTGGAAAATATGGTAACTTTGGAGGAGGAACTTGAAAACGCAAAGGTATATTTTCTGATACAAAAGCACAGATTTGAGGACAGGGTGGATTTAGAGATAGAATATGACAAAGAAGACGAGTTTCTTCTTAGATGCCTGCTCCCCAAATTAACGTTGCAGCCAGTTGTGGAGAATAGCATTATCCATGGTATTGAGAGGAAATTAGGGAGCGGCACGATCCGAATTGTATTGAAATGTACGGAAAAGCGGCTGATCATTGAGATTAATGACGATGGCGTGGGAATGCAGCCGGAGGTGTTGGAGAGAATGAACCACCAACTGAATCAGCCGGTATTTGAGAGTATTCAATTGTCGAAGGTCAAGGGCGGAATAGCCATTACAAATGTAAATAACCGTATACATTTGCTGTTTGGCGAAGAATATGGAATGACAGTCTATAGTACGCCGGGCGTAGGAACGGATACAGTGATTTCCCTGCCGCTGATTACTAGTGAAAGGCAGTTGAAGAGGATAAAGGAGTAGTGTGAGACGGGAAGTTTTGAGAATGGAACGGGTAACCTGCATTGGCCAAGGCAGGGAACTTTTAAATAACTTTAATTTCCAGATGTTTGAAGGCGAGGTCATGGGACTTGTGCCGTTGGATTCTTATGGACTGGACGAATTCATTGATTGCGTTGTAAATAATAGACAACTATTGTATGGGCGTGTCTATATACGTGAGAAATTAGTAAATACTTACGAGGTTCGTCCGAGGGCTAAAAATAATGTGTACTCCATCTTAAAAGATGAAAATCTGATACAAGGTCTTCCGGCATCGGATAATGTCTTTTTAATACGGGAAGGCTACAGAGGTTTTTTTATTAATGATTCCATTATCCAGAAACAGTTAAAGCGGCTGTTTCTGGAAGTGGGTATGAAAATTAATACGAAGAAAAGGGTGAAAGAACTGACTATATTTGAAAAGTATATTCTTGAGATTATAAAGGCGGATGTGGGAAAAGCAGATATAGTTATTCTAAGAGATATTGGTTCCTCTCTTCATCCGGAGGACATAGAGAAGCTAAAAACAGTAGTGCAGTATTATGCGGACAGAGGTCTTTCTTTTATCTATATCAGTGCGCGGACAGAAGAACTGTCTAGGCTGTGTGACAGAGTTTCTCTGATGTCTCACGGGAGAATTATAAAAGTATTAGAACATGGTAAAATCAAAGATAATCTGGAAAAACATTATTTTTTCCCATACCAGTTATTAGAAGAAACTGAGTCTGGCGCAAGGGAAGAAGGACAGAAGATTTTCCGCTGTGAAAATGTATGGTTTAACAGTATACAGAACATGTCTTTTGATGTAGAAAAGGGCGAATGCCTGCTGGTGCATGATTACAACAATTTTGACTGGAAGGATTTTATTGCGGTATTGTCGGGAGAGAAACCCCGGAAAGGGCGGATTTGGTGGGAAAATAAAGGACGGAGGAATGCAAGAAGGGATATAGCGGTTATTTTGGAAAATCCTGTGGAGACTATGCTGTTTCCGCAGATGTCCTATGAAGACAATCTGTGTCTGAATCTGGATCACAGAATCGGACAGCTCTGGTGGAGCAGAAATAAAAGAAAAAGTATAGCCAGAGAACTTACAGGCAGAGAAATTACCTGTAAAGTGAAGGACTTATCCTTGAAAGAGAAATATGAATTAATTTATAACAAGATTCAGCTGCAGAATCCAAAGATTATCTTTTGCATGTTCCCATATCGCAATGTAGATGTGAAAACTCAGCAGTATACGAATAAATTCCTGAAAAGATATCTGTCAGCCGGAATAGCGGTTGTTATTATCACATTGGATATGATGGAGGGAGTCGCGCTTGCCGACAGAATTCTGTTATTCGGAAAGAATTACAGCAGGATGATATTTGACAAAGAAGAATTTGAAAAAATAATTTTAAAAGGCAGCGAAGTAGATAGTTTAAAAGATACAACAGAACGCAAAAAAAATGATAAAAAATAGACAAAAACACTGTTTATTTGCAGATAGTCTCATGATCAATGGGAAATATGACAGATAAATAGTGTTTTTTTGGCATAAAAACATAAAAAACGTAAAAATCCCCCTATTCACAAGAAGATTCCCCCCTTTTTGGCCTGATTTTTTCATGCTACTATTTATTTACGATAAAAAACGGGAGGTGAAGGACGTGAGCTTGTTGTTGGAGATGCGAGGAATACAAAAGAGCTTTTATGGAAATGAAGTTCTTCACGCAGTAAATTTTTCTCTTGAAGCGGGTTCTGTGCATGCACTCATGGGGGAAAACGGTGCGGGAAAATCAACT
This sequence comes from uncultured Lachnospiraceae bacterium, assembly GCA_946558695.1. Lineage (GTDB taxonomy): Bacteria > Bacillota > Clostridia > Lachnospirales > Lachnospiraceae > MD308. The sequence continues at coordinate 32,200 of CAMNTQ010000020.1, read as the reverse complement.
TTAATGAATATATTAGTCGGTATTCATAAACGTGACGGCGGTTTGGTTGAGATTGAAGGGCAGACAGTTGAAATTGATTCTCCGGCTGCAGCGCAGAAAATGGGTATAGCTATGATTCATCAAGAATTGTCTTCCGTAGTTGAGATGTCTGTTGCAGAAAATATATTTCTCGGGAGAGAGCCGGTGAAGCATGGGCTGATTGATTATCGTCAGATGTATAAACAGACGGAAGAATTACTTGAGACACTGCATATTACCCTGAATCCTAAAACAAAGATGGGAAGGCTTCGGGTAGCGGATCAGCAATTGGTAGAAATCGCAAAAGCAGTGTCACAGGATGCAAGGATTCTGATCATGGATGAACCGACTTCTTCCATTACGGACAGAGAAGTTGCCAATCTGTATACGATTATTCGGAATCTAAAGAAACGCGGAACCGGAATCGTATATATTTCCCACAAAATGGATGAGGTATATACGATAACTGATAAGATTACAATTTTGCGTGACGGTGAGAGCATTGCAACGTGGAATACAAAAGAGGCCACAAATGATATGGTCGTAAAGGCTATGGTAGGGCGTGAACTTACTGAGCAGTATCCGAAGAGAGAATCGAACATCGGGGAGCCGATATTGGAACTTAGAGGGCTTACGAAACAGGGAGAGTTTGAAGATGTCAGTTTTACACTGCACTGCGGAGAAATCCTGGGGTTGGTAGGATTGGTAGGCGCCGGCCGGACGGAGACTATGCAGTCGCTGTTCGGGCTTGCGAGGGCAGAGGCCGGAGAAATATACATAAAGGGCGAGAAAGTGGAGCTGAAAAAACCGGCGGATGCCATTAATCATGGTATCGCCTATGTTACGGAGGATAGAAAGGGAGAAGGCTTGGTTCTGCCTATGAGTATCGCGCATAATACAACCTTGCCTTCTATGAAAGAACTCAGCAATAAGGTGTTTATAAAGACGGCAGAGGAAAAGAGCAGGACGGATCAGATCCTTTCTGAACTGAGAGTTAAGATGGCCAATTCCAAACTGGCGGTGAAAAATCTCTCGGGAGGGAACCAGCAAAAAGTTGTATTAGCCAAATGGATGTTAAAGGAGCCGGATATTATTATATTTGACGAACCAACAAGAGGTATTGATGTCGGAGCTAAAGCTGAGATCTATAAGTTGATGAATGAGTTCGTGGCAAAGGGAAAAGCGATCATCATGATTTCGTCAGAAATGCCGGAGGCAATGGGAATGTCGGACCGGATTCTGGTCTTAAGCAATCACAAGGTCAGTGGAGAGCTTAAGAGGGATGAATTCAGCCAAAATTCTATTATGACAATGGCAATGCAGTATATGTAAGGAGGGAAAGGAAAAAGATGAAAAAAGAAATGACAGGGGAGAAGAGCGCGGCGATGAAAGCGCAGCAGCGTAAAAATTTTATTGCTAAATACGGCTCGCTGATAGCACTGGTTATCATGGTGATCATCATCTCGCTCGTTAAGCCTAGATTCGTTAGCTTTATCAACTTAAGAAATATGTTCAGGCTTGCATCTATTAACGGACTTCTTGCGGTTGGAATGACATTTGTGTGTCTGACAGGAGGGATTGACCTTTCGGTAGGCGCTGTAATGGGATGCGCTGGTATGTATTCAGCATATTTTGCACAGGAAAGCATGAATCAGCCGGCTATTGTAGCCGTTTTAGTCGGAGTTGCAATGGGGCTTGTGATCGGCACATTTAACGGAGTCTGCGTAGCATACCTGAAAGTGCCGGCATTCGTTGGGACACTTGGTTCTATGAGTATTGCGAAATCATTGACCTACCTTCTGACAGATGCAAAGCCAATTCCGAAACTGTCAGAGTCCTTTAAATATATCGGCGGCGGTATGATAGGCGGAGTGCTGCCTGTTCCGATCATTATATTTGCGGTCATATTGGCAGTCTGCTTTTTGCTGCTGTATAAGACACGGTATGGAAGATATGTATTTGCTGTAGGCGGCAATGCGAATGCAGCTCGGGTTTCGGGAATCAATATTAAGAAAATCATAGCAACGGTATACATTTTGTCAGGAGTGCTGGCAGCGCTTGCGGGAGTCATCACCTCTGCACGTGTCACATCAGGCGTTACCAACACAGGCGAAGGTTACGAGACAGATGCAATCGCGATGGTTGTAATCGGCGGAACAAGCCTTGCCGGAGGAAAAGGAAGACTCTGGGGAACTGTCGTCGGCATTATGCTTATGGTATGTTTATCAAGCGGATTGGACATGCTGGGAGTAGGCGCATATTATCAGATGATGGTGAAAGGTTTTGTAGTAATCATGGCCGTTATGTTAGACAGCTTAAGTTCAGACTGATAAATAACTTCAAAGAATTTAAGTCATAAGGCTTAAAATAACCCATCAAGAAAAAAGGAGGAAGAAAAATGAAAAGGTGGAAAAAAATAATTGCAGCAGGACTGGTAACAATCATGGCGCTGTCAATGGCAGCATGCAGCAGCGGCGGCGGTAAGGAAAGTTCTTCAGACGGCGGAGACAGCGGGGAAACGCAGAAGAAGGAAGGCAGTTATTCTATCGGAGCAACTTACTATACACTACAGACAGAGTTCTGTATGAGAATGGATAATTATGCTAAGAAATACTGCAAGGAGAATGGTATTAATTACACATCTTATGACGGAAACAATGACGCGAATGAACAGCTCAAACAGGTAGAGACCATGATTACTGACGGTGTTGATGCTATTATTCTGAATCCCCAAGATGCGGATGCGTGTGCGGCTTGTGTTGATGCGGCAGACGAAGCTGGAATTCCGGTATTTGGCGTAAATACAATGGTTAATTCTGACAAGCTGACAGCTTATGTAGGTTCGCAGGATGTAGGTGCCGGTGAAGAGATTATGCAGTTTATGATCGACTATATGAAGAAAGACGCTTTCAATATTGTGGTTCTTGAAGGACCTATGGGACAGTCAGCGCAGCTTCAGCGCTGGGAAGGTATCAACAACGTGCTTGCTGATAATAAGGGAATTGAGATTCTGGCTTATGATACAGCAAACTGGTCGCGCTCTGAAGCTATGACACTTATGGAGACATGGCTGACAACATATGGAGATAAGATTGATGCTGTAGTCGCAGAAAATGATGAGATGGCACTTGGCGCACGTCAGGCAATTGAAGATGGAGGATACGATATTCCATGTATTGGTATTGACGGCATTACAGATGCTGTAGCGGCAGTAAAAGAAGGAAGAATGATCGCTTCTGACTTCCAAGATGCAGAGGGGCAGATTTCAGGCGCTATCGATGCCGCAGTAAAGGTTCTGGGCGGAGAAGAGGTTGAGAAAGAAATCTGGATTCCTTTCCAGATGATCACAAAAGACAATGCGGCTGAATATGAGAACAAATACTAAAAGCTAAGGTTGGGAGGGCAGTGGCGCGAAGCCCTGTCCTTTCTTTATTCCATCGTACGCGAAAGAGCCGGCGGCAGGCTTTTTGCTAAGTAACAGGTTTAATCATAAAAATGGAGGTGTATGAAAATGTTACCAAATTTTTCAAAAGAAGAAATCATGTCATTGAATTATGACCTTGAAGGAAAGACGGCGGTGATCACGGGCGGCGCTGCCGGAATCGGAAATATGACTGCGGAATATTTTTTGAAACAAGGAGCCAATGTAGTTCTGGCAGATATGAATCCGGCAGTGAATGATATTGCAAAAGAAATGGGAGGAGAAAAAGCAATCGGCGTTGCCGGAAATGTATGCGATGCCGACTACAGGGCATCTGTGATTGAAGAAGGCGTGAAAGCGTTCGGCCAGATTGATATTCTTGTTAATTGTGCAGGAATCGTAGCGCTTGAAAGTGCGGAGCTTATTGACGCAAAGGATTGGAACCGTACGATTGATATTAATCTTTCCGCGAGCTTTTTCATGGCGCAGGCAGTAGGAAAGTATATGATCGATAACAAGGTAAGCGGAAGTATTGTTAACATAGCGTCACAGGCGGGGGTAATTGCCCTTGATAAGCATGTGGCATATTGTGCGGCAAAGGGCGGAATCATCGCTATGACAAAGGTAATGGCTATGGAGTGGGGCAAGTATGGCATCCGTGTGAATGCGGTGGCTCCGACAGTTGTTCTTACGGCTCTCGGACATAAGGCATGGGATGGGCCGGTCGGCGATGCATTTAAAAAGGAGATGCCGAGCGAAAGATTTGCAGAACCGGAGGAGATAGCGGCAGTGATCGGATTCCTCTGCAGCAAGGGCGCAGCGATGATTACCGGACATAATCTGTTGATTGACGGCGGATATACGATCAAATAGTAGGAGGAATAGAGGGTATGCAGAGAATATTAAATAATCCTGATAACATTGTTGATGAGATGTTGGAAGGTTTCATAAAAAACCATGGAGATATAGTAAAGACTACAGAGCATCCAAGGGTAATTGCTGCAAAGGAGGCTCCGGTGAAGGGGAAAGTCGGCGTTGTTACAGGCGGAGGTTCCGGTCATAAACCGGCTTTTGTAGGTTATGTCGGAAAAAACATGTGTGATGCGGCGGCAGTTGGAGAGATTTGCTCTTCGCCTACGGCGGCGGCATTCTTAGATGCGTTTCGGGCAGCGGACGGCGGAGCGGGAGTGGCTTGTCTATATGGCAACTATTCCGGTGATAACATGAATGTCAAAATGGCAGTACGCATGGCCAAAAAAGAGGGATTGACCGTAAAGTCTGTTGTTGCGAATGATGACGTTGCGTCTGCGCCGAAGGAGCAGAGAGAGAAAAGACGCGGGGTTGCGGGAGAAATCTTCATGTGGAAATGCGGCGGAGCAAAGGCAGCCAAAGGCGGAAATCTGGATGAAGTGATTGCAGCGGCACAGAAAGCAATCGACAATACAAGAAGTGTCGGGATCGGCTTGACGCCATGTACACTTCCGGCAGTAGGTCATCCCAATTTTGAGATTAAGGACGGCACAATGGAAGTAGGCATCGGTCATCACGGGGAGCCGGGCATTGAGGTGTGCGAACTTGAGAGCGCAGATAAGATGGCGCAGAGAATGGTGGACGTAGTTCTTCCTGACTATCCGTTTGAGGAGGGGGACGAGGTTGCAGTGCTTGTGTCAGGTCTTGGAGCAACCCCTGTTATGGAGCTTTATGTTTTGTACAATGAGATTGAAAAGTTGATTTCTGGAAAAGGTATTAAGATATGTAAATCATACGTAGGAAATTACTTTACGTCTCTTGAAATGATGGGCGCAACCCTTACAGTTATGAAGTTAGATGATGAGCTTAAAGAGCTTATGGAACTTGATTGTAATACGATGGGTTTAAAACAGTTTTAGGAGGGATGGTCTATGGTAGTAAAAAATGCAAAAGGCCGGGAAATCTTGCTTGCGATGGTGAGCGCTGTTCATGAGAATAAGCAGTATCTTGGCGATATTGACGGCCTGATCGGTGACGGCGATCATGGCATGAATATGAATAAAGGCTTTGTTACATATGGTGAAAGGCTGGGAGACAAGGAAACATTATTTTCGGACGGACTTACAGAGCTGGGAATGGTTCTTCTGAATGAAATCGGCGGTTCTATGGGACCGATTTATGGAACAATCTTTATGGAAATGGCGGATGCTGCAGAAGAAGCGGAGGATATCACGCTGGAATTGTTCGGGGACATGCTGGCTGCGGGATTGGAAGGTCTTTACGGAATTGTTGACGCAAGACCAGGAGATAAAACACTGGTTGATACTTTGAACCCATGTGTTGAATGTATCAAGAATGCTGCGGCAGATGGACGGGATTATGCGGCTGCACTGGATGAAATGGAAAAATGTGCAGAAGAAGGCAAGGAATCGACGAAAAATATGGTAGCAATGTACGGCCGCGCTTCCAGACTGGGAGAGCGCTCAAGGGGAGTGCTGGATGCCGGGGCGACGTCGTGCTGCATTATTCTGGTAGCAATGGCAGAGGGAATGAAAAAAGTTCTTGAATAAAAAAAGTCTAAAAAGAAAGATGGAGGGAGCTGTCGTGAATAGACAGTTCCTTTTTTAGTGGAAAAGAATTGAAAAAGATTTGGAAAGCGCCTGAAATATGATATACTAACCGAAAGGAGTCAGCCGCCTTTAAGAGAGCGATAAAGAAAGTGGAGCGGGAATCGGGATTTCGTTTGGTACTCCGGATTTTTAGACTTGTGCGAAGAGAAGAAGATGAAGGTAATCTTTGGGATGCCGACGGCGACACCGCCGGCATGGCTGACGGAAAAATATCCGGAAGTCTTGAATACTGCTGTACCGGCACGGTGCGAGAAGGCACTACAATTATAATTCGCCTGTCTATCAGGAGTTGAGTGCAAGGATTGTGGAAAAGGAAGCCCAGCATAACCATCGTATGGAAAAGGAACGTCTGGATGTGTATACGTAACGGTCTGTATTGTCTCTTAAAGAATCACGTGTTATACTTAAGCCAACCGGATAAGAATGCAGGAGGTTGAAGATCGATGGAATCGAGGGATGAATCTATCCGATTGTTAAAAAAGCGAATGCATCACCAGATGAATATTTCGTCAGAAAATGATATTAAGCCAGAGAATATACAATATTATGTTTCTTCATTAGCCATGCAAAGAGAAGATATGCATCAGAAAGAGAGCATGCGCCAGAGAGAAGACATGGAGCAGGAAGTTCGGACTGATGGGAATACGGCAGAGGATTCTATGGAAGAAAGCGAAAAATATGAGGAAATGCCGGCTGATACAGGGTGCATAAAAAAGCCCGGGGAAATCCCGCCGATAATGAGGGACATAAAAGTGCCTGAAACAACAGGAGCCAAGCATGAGCGGGCGAAGAATGAATATGAAAAAGTTCTGCATGCGGTTGACGAAGAGGAGATTTTCGGCTTTAGGAAGCCGCAGTGGCTTAATATAAAAGGATAGGAATTAATATATAAAACAGGATTAATAAAGAGTCTCTTTCTGCGGGCTTCAAAGCCAGCAGGAAGAGACTTGTTTCATTTTTATCCGCCGTTTTCCGCAACAATGAGGAAAAAGTGCGGTTGTTGCAAAGACTTTTTGATTATACAATTGAACCATAAAGAGGCCGGCCAAAAAAGGAAATAAGGAGATTGGGAAAAATCATGAAAGAAAAATTAACTGTTAGAGAGAGTTTCAACCTTGGAAAAGGCTGGCATCTGATGGTCTTTGCGATTCTGGCTATGTTGGTGACAAACGCCGGAGTAAATGACGGCTTGAATATCGCCCTGCCTGCTATTGCGAAAGGGTCGGGTCTTGATTACGAGCTCTGTTTAAGTATGGGGACGGTAGCGGGATTTGTGGGCGTGGCTATGATGTTGGTGATTGCGAAATTCCGCGACCGGTTTGGCGGAAGAAAAGTAAGCGCCGCATTGTTTATTATATTTGGATTGACTTTCTATTTTCTGTTTTTACGGGCGACCAATATTGTGATGTACGCATTGGCGCAGTGCATCATGGTTAGCTGCGGGCAGGGCTGCTTTTATCTGTGTACCGGACCGATGCAGTCGGACTGGTTCCCGAGAAAAAGAGGAGTGGTAAACGGGATCAGTACGATCGGAGCCAATATAGGTACGGCGATCTTAGCGCCGTTAATGACCTTTTTACTTACACTGGCGGATTATAAGACAAGTCTTGCCGCGTTTGCGGCGGCGGCGATTCTGCTGGCGGTCTATGAATACGTCACACTGCGGGACAATCCGATTGAAGCAGGAATGTATCCGGACAATGTGACAAAAGAAGTATATGAGACGGAGTATAAAAAGATTTCGGAGTATGACGGGTATGTCAGTGACTGGACGATTCCAAAGATGTTAAGCTGTAAGGAGGTATGGCTGGCGTCGATCGTTCCGGGCTTCATCACATTGGGGCTTTTAGGGATCATCACGCAGTTTGTGCCAAGGAATATATCGCTGGGACTTTCGGAAGGCGTAGCGATCTCAGCTATGACGGTGGCAGGGCTTGTGGGAATCGTCGGGAGCTATGCGATTGGGTTTATCGATACAAAATTAGGAACAAAGAAGGCATGTATGATTTACTGCGGAATCTTCGCGCTGGGAATCCTGTTCAATCTGCTGGCGGAATTTTTCCTTCCCTTTGTGTATGTGTCAATCTTTATCGTAGGATTTTCGCTGGGCGGAAGTACCAATATGTCGCTGTCGTTTCCGGCGTCTATCTTCGGGGTGTTGGATTATCCGAAAGTAAATGGAGTGATCTTCCCGATCAACTATTGTATCGGGTGCCTGAATTTTGTTGTGAACGCAGTGGTCATGAAGATTACCGGAAGTCTTACCGGCGCGTATGTCGTATACTTTGTATTATTCCTTCTCAATATTCTGATCGTCGCAAGGACAGAGGAAGGAAAATGGGATAAGCTGAAACACCCGGAGCTTATGAAAAAATAGGTATGTGTGCGGGAATTTAACGGAACAGACAGAAAATGAAAAGAAGATAAGCGCGTAGTTTTAAAGACTATGCGCTTATCTACTTTTTATGTCATATTTTTTCAAAGAAATCCATCAGTTCTTCTTTGGTTTTTAAGAAACGGGTGTCATTCGGGTTGAATCCCGGGTAATACAGTTCATTGATCAGACGGAATATTAAAGTAGCTTCCTCTGGCCGCAGCGCCGCCATGACGATCGTGCGGATCTTATAAGAATTCCTTTTAATCCTATGTTCTAAGGTGGCGATAGACAGGCGGGTTCTGGCGCTTGGGACAAGAGAATACATCAGCACGATGCTGGGCTGGAAAGCAAAAGTAAGAAGAGATTCCCTTCTTAAGATGGCAGTCAGGTATTCGGGGCCGACATATCCGTTGTTTATAAAATCCATAGCCAGCATTTCGATTACTGCAAAGTAGTCTTGCGTGTCTATCCTTTCGTGCCAGAAAGCATCCATGAACAATTCGTTAAGAGTGGGCGGGGAGGAATGGTACAGCCGGTTAAGCTGTGTCTTTAAAATATAGGAATCCAGATTCTCAAAGTCTGTTCGGTTCAGGAAGGGTGTGACAAGCAAGGTTTCACAGCCGGGCTGTGAAGTGATCTCTTTGTCGGCAGTAGTAATAACCAGATCCGTATCTGAAAAGTCGTAGCTGTCTTTCAAATATACAGGAAGCAGCGCGGTAAGTTCGATGTAGCTTTTGTATTTGCTTAGCAGGCGCTGTTTTAATTCCCAGGAGGACGGAAGATTTAACTGGGACATGATCACTGTCTTAAGCTTTGGCGCGGTTCGGTTCAGGTAGGCAAGAGCGCCGGATATACAGAAAGAAAGGTATAAAAGCTCTGTATGGTTCAGGTAGGAGCCATAGTAGTCAAGCGCCAGCGGCTGGATGGAGAACGCAATCTCAAATTCTATCAGGAACTGGGAGCGCGTCACATCCGTATGGGTAGGGATGTTGTTAAAATAATGTACCGGCAGCTCAAGGTATCGGAGATATTGGAGCAGAGTGATATAAAAATCCTCGTTGTCCGAAAAATTAATATGGTATGTGTCGAATATTTCGGAAATATAAGTATCCGCCAGCCGGATGATTCCATTGGAAAAGTAATCGGGTGCGGTCCGGAAGTTTAACTGTTCTGTATCCGGAAGTTTGCTGCAGGACACATGGAGATAGATATCCTCACGTTCTAAAGGCGAAAAACAGCAGGAAAGCTTTTCTTCCAGCGAATCAAGCAATTCGTCAACCGCCGTAACAGCCGCCGGATCTTTATAGGTTTTTGTCAGCGGTTCTGTCAGATGGCAGCCTTTAGAAATGCGGTAATACATAATCACAATACTCATATCCAGAATTACCATGTTGACGTCCTCGATATGGATGGAATATTTCGTCAGGAAATAGTGAATCTCGTTCATAACCAGATTGACAATCTTTTCATCAAAATATTGATAGCGGTAGTAAGTATTGCCTTTGGAATTGTAATTCCAGTTTTCCGAAAACAGACGGTTTAGGATGGCCCGGCGTTTCCGTTCATCTTTTTCAAGGAAGATCGCGTTTTTGTTCCGAAAGAATTTGATGTGAGGTTCCGGAAGGATATATTGCTTTCTCAGAGCAATCAAGTCGTGCTCCAGAGTTGTTCGGCTTACAAACATCTCGTCTTCCAGATCATAGAGATCAAGAGGTTCGTCATAAAGGCATAACTCAAACGCAATATGTCTTACCCGTTCGTCTCTTGAAAGGAAGGAGTTGCTTGCCTGGCTTAATTGTTTCAGTGAAGCGGGATCTTTTGCTTCAAGGAGGTAACCTATGCTTCTTTTGGAATTGATCTGGATTCCGTATTTCTTCAAGGCTTCATTGAGTTCCGTAATATCGTTGCGGATGGTACGGGAAGAGACATGAAGATGTCCGGCCAGTTGTTCTCCGGTCGTATAGTCCTTCTGAGATTGAAGATAATGGAGCAGCTTCCGCTGCCTGAGTGACAGTGATAAAGATTCCATATTCATATTCATTCTCCTCTCAATTTCAATTTTGTTTTTTCCTATTCAAAGATGACCTTTTGACACTAGCATCATTCTATAAAGAAAATGATAACGGGTAGAAACGGAAAATGTCAAGCTGTCAGTGTCAGGGATATTTCCTCATCAAAGCGGAAAAAGGCTGTTTGATAAGAAAAGGCGCGCATAATAGAATGGTGTTAGAAATTAAAGGAGGTATACATTATGAAATACGAGAAAATCAGAAAACAGGTATTAGAGGCTATTTTGGACGCGGTAGATCAGGGATTGATCAAAGGAACATCCGGAAATATCGCGTTGAGGGATGATGAAGATGACGTTGTAGCAATCACGCCAAGCGGTATCCCATATAAAGGAATGACTCTTGAAGATATCGCGATTGTCGATCTGAACGGAAAATGGCTGGAAGGCAATTACAAACCGTCGTCTGAGGTTCCGATGCACACAGCAGTACTCCGCGCAAGACCGGATGTAAAGGCAACGGTACATACGCATGCGATGTTCACGACCGTTATGGCAATGGGAGACGCTGCACAGTTAAAACCGATTACTCCTCCGCAGTGTGAATTTGTTCCGGTAGGAATCGTACCATTTACAATGCCGGGCAGCGATGAAGTTGCGGATAAAGTTGTAGAAGCTCTTGGAAAAGACGGAAGAGCTGTTCTCATAAAGAATCATGGAATGTTCTGCTGCGGAAAGAATATGAAAGCGGCTATGGCAGCGACAGAATATACAGAGGAAATGGCAATCACAACGCTGTACGCAAAACTTCTCGGCACGTATGAGCCGATGCCGGAGGAAGGCGTTCAGAAGATGAAAGAGTTGATCGCAGCGGATCAGGCAGTGTAAGGAGGAAGAAGATATGGCAAGTGAATTTTTTGCAAGCAGCAATGTTGTGTTCGGTAAAGATGCGGTAAAAGAGCTGCCGAAAATGCTCAAGGAGTACGTGGCAAAGAGTGTTATGGTTGTATATGACGCAGGCGTTAAGATGGCAGGAATCGCGGAAAAGGTACTGGCTGAAGTGGAAAAAGCTGAAGTGAAGGTTACTGTTTTTGACGGAGTGATCCCTAATCCTACCAATGAGGTGGTGGAAGAAGCTGCGAAGCTGGCGCATGCGGAAGAGATTGATGTGTTTGTGGCAGTGGGCGGAGGCAGCAGCATTGATCTGACAAAAGCAGTAAACATCCTGATGACAAATCCGGGGCCGATTGGGCAGTACGGCGGAATCGGGATGGTTAAAAAAGCAGTGCTGCCGTTGATCGCGATTCCGACAACGGCCGGTACGTCCAGTGAGATTACCAATGTAGTCGCGCTGACAGATACAAAAGCAGTCTGCAAATACGTTATCATTGATAATAAGATCGTAGCGGATAAAGTAATTGCGGACCCGGAGTTTACTAAGACAATGCCGCCTTCTGTCACAGCGGCGACAGGGATGGATGCGATCACTCATGCAGTGGAAAGCTATATTTCCAATATGGCAACTCCGCTTACAGAGTATCATTCTTTAAAAGGGCTGCAGATTTTTCAAAAATACCTGCCAAGAGCTGTAGCAAACGGCTCGGATATGGAAGCAAGAGAGCAGATGATGCTTGGATGTATCATCGCAGGCTTCGGATTTTCCAATGCGAATCTGGGACTGGTTCACGGGATTGCCCACACATTAAGCGCGCATTTCCATCTGGCTCACGGCATGGCGAATGCTACGGTCCTGCCTTATGTGATGGAATACAATGCACCAAGCTGTCCGCAGAAGATGGCAGAGCTGGCGCAGGCAATAGGACTTCCGGTAACAGGGGATATGGAGAAGGATCAGCTTCTTTTATCTAAAGAACTTTTAAAATTGACAAAAGAGCTGGGGATTAAGACATTGTCCCAGCAGGGAATCGAGGAAAAAGATCTGGAAATGCTGGCGGAGGACGTATTAAAAGAACCTGTGCTTGGATTTAATCCCAGACAGGGAGTAACCAAAGAAGATGTTCTTACAATCTTGCGCAAAGCGATGTAAATACAGGAAACAGAGGGCGTAGGCCTTCGTTCGCTGAAAGTAAAGGAGTAGATTATGGGAAATAAATGTAATGCCGGGAAAAAATTATATCCGCATCTGTTCTCGCCCCTCAGGGTAGGGAATATCCGGATGAAAAACCGTATCATCTGCGCGCCCACGAGTCCAAGTATGATTGACCTTAACGGACACTTTACACCGGAGATGACAGCGTATCTGGAAGAAAAAGCAAAGGGCGGCGCAGGCGTCGTCACATACGGGGAGGCAATCGTGCACTCTTCAACCGGAAAATCACATAATAAGCAGCTTCAGCTTGACGCTTTCGGCGTCAGGCAGGGAATGTGCGAAGCGGCAAGAGCGATTCATAACGCTGGGGCATACGCGAACATCCAGCTGTCACACGGCGGAATGTACGGCGGGCTTGCCAGTGTCGGCGGGGACGTGGACACCTGCAAGGAAGCGTACGGACCGAGCGATATGTCCATGCCGGCAGGCGAAGTAAAGGAGATGCCGGCAGAGATGATCTATGAGATTATCAGTTCTTACGGAAAGGCAGCGAAGCTTTGCAAGGAAACGGGATTTGACATGGTGCAGGTGCATGCGGCGCATGGCTGGCTGTTTTCACAATTTTTATCGCCTGTATGGAACAGACGTACAGATAAATTCGGCGGTTCGCTGGAAAACCGCGCAAGATTTTTTGTAATGGCTCTTGAAGAGGTAAGAAAAGCGGTCGGGCCGCAGTTCCCGATTGAAGCCAGAATATCAGGGGATGATCTGACGGATAAAGGGCTGGGACTTGAGGATTGTATTCGGGTCGCGCAGATGATAGACGACAAGGTGGATCTGATCAATGTATCCTGCGGGAATCATGAAGATCCGGATATGTTCTGCCGGACGCACCCGTCGGCATTCTATCCACGCGGAGTGAATGTATATCTGGCGGCGGAAATCAAAAAGCATGTTAAGACGCCGGTTGCCTGCGTAGGTTCCCTGAATGATCCGGCGCAGATGGAAGAGATCATCGCAAGCGGTCAGGCTGATGCGGTAGAACTTGGGCGCGCGAGTCTGGCGGATCCATACCTTCCGTCAAAGGCGTTGGCGGGCTGCGCGGATGATATCACGCCGTGTCTTAGATGTTACGAGTGCTTTGGCGCAACCGGTGAACTGGAGATGGTGAAGTGCGCGGTCAATCCTACGATGGGCGAACAGATCTCTGCAAAGTTTCCGAAAAAAGAACCAGAGTATTCGAAAAAGGTGCTTGTCGTAGGAGGCGGACCGGCAGGAATGGAAGCGGCTATTACGGCAGCTGAAAGAGGACATGACGTAACACTTGTGGAGAAGTCCGATAAGCTTGGCGGCAATCTCCACCCGGCAGGAGCGGCGTATTTTAAAGAGGATATAAAGAAACTGATCGGCGTGCTGAAGAGAAGGACAGAGCGCGCGGGAGTGAAGGTTGTCCTGAATACAGAGGCGACGCCGGATTATGTGAAAGATTTTGCTCCGGATGCATTGTTTGTCGCAATCGGTTCCAATGAACTTCGTCCTCCGATCAAGGGGATGGATCAGGATCATGTCGTGATGGCGATTGACGCAGAACTTCATCCTGAAAAACTGGGGAAGAAGGTTGCCATCATGGGAGGCGGTCTCGTAGGCGCGGAGGGCGCGGTAGGTTTTGCCCATGAAGGGAAAGAGTGTACGATCATTGAGATGAAGTCTTCCATTGCGGAAGAGGTGAATTCTTTTTATCGCGGCGGTCTTTTGCCGGAAGTAGAGAAGGCGGCAGAATGTCTTGTAAATACGACTGTGAAAGAGATTCTTCCAGCCGGCGTTTTGTGTGAGAGGGACGGCAGGGAGTTTCTTGTAGAGGCAGACACCGTTGTATGCGCTCTTGGCTTCAGAGCTCCTTATGATAAAGTGGATGAGCTTGCCAATCTGACAGAGGAGACTTATATCGTGGGAGACTGCAAAAAGGTCGGAAAGATATATGATGCTATGAATACGGCGTACTACAGCGCGCTTTTAGTATAAGGAAGGAGAGAAAAGACAGTATGAAGAAAAAATTAGTTTTGTGTACACAGCTTCCGGAGAAAAGGATGGAAGAGATCAAGGAGTACTGCGATATTACGACAGCGGGTGAGCTAAAGCACGGAAAAGGAAATGTTACGGAGGAGATGGTGCGCGAAGAGTGCAGAGGCTATGAGATTGTCGTACTGGGCGATGAGAATGCGGGAGCAGATACATTGAACGACTGGATCGGATCAGGCATGAAATTTATCGGTGTCGCAAAAGGTACTCCGGTGACTGTGGATAATGAGACACTTAAGAAGGCAGAAATCAAGCTGTCCTATACGCCGGGAAGAAACCGGGTGGCAGTAGCAGAGTTTAATATCGGGCTTATGCTTGCCGTAGCAAGAAAGCTTACGCTGTCGGCGACAGGTCTCCAGAAGGGAGAACATCTGGGAGAGGCGGCAGAGGATATCTACGATGTGCCGGATGTAAAGAACGTTATCTGGGGGCCGCTGGATGAAAATCATCCGTATACAGATTATGGGATCGGCTTTGAGTTATATGGAAAGAAGCTTGGAATCGCAGGATACGGAGCGATCGGCCGGGAGGTAGCCGTGAGGGCGAAAGCTTTTGGTATGGAGATCCTTGCGTATGATCCTTTTATGCCGGCGGAAAAAATCGAGGCAGACGGTGCAAGAGCGGTTGATCTTGATACGATGTTGTCCGAGAGCGATATGGTAAGTCTGCATCTTCCGGTTATTGAATCGACAAAGGGTATTGTGAACAAAGACTGGTTTTCCAAGATGAAACCGACGGCGATCCTTGTCAATACTGCGAGGGCGGCCGTGATCGACCAAAAAGATTTTGTGGAGGCGCTTCAGAACAAAACCATCGGCGGGGCGGCGATCGATGTACACTGGAAGGAGCCGGTTCCGGCGAACCATCCGCTTCTTTCTATGAGAAATGTTGTATGCACGCCGCATATGGCAGGACTTACGACAGACGTAGATAACTGGTCAGGAGAGATGATGTCTCAGGAAGTATTGGCTTACCTGAAAGGCGAAGAAAGAAAATATATCTGGAAGAGATAAGAAAAATACATGTATGAGGAGGAATAGAAAATGGAAAATGGAAAAAATAAAAAAGTCATAGCGGCCGGACTTTTGGTTATGTCGCTGACAATGGCGTGTAACAGCGCATTAGCGCCGATTCTTGCGGAAGTAGGTAAATTTTTCCCGGATGCAGGCGACTCGGCAATCCAGATTGTCCTGACACTGATTAACTTAACGACGCTTCCGGCCATGATTCTGGAACCGATGTTAGAGCCAAAGATTACAAAAAGAGATATTGCGATCATCGGTACGGCGCTTATGCTGATCGGAGGCTTAATGCCGCAGGTTTTAAACAGTCAGCTTTGGATGCTGTATGCGGCCAGTGTTGTAATCGGTGTGGGTCTTTCCTTTGTAGTTGTAACAAGTTCATCTCTGATCTCCGACTATTTTACCGGTCTTGATAAATCAAGAGTCATGGGATTCCAGTCGATCTTTGTAAGTATCGGAGGAACGATCATTGCAAAAGGATCCGGACTTTTGACGGCTATGGCAGGATGGAAGAGAGGATATCTGGTATTTCTCATCGCGCTGCCGATCATTGTCATCATTCTTCTGACTGTTCCGAAGGGGGAGACGACCCCGCAGGCAGAAAAAGGAGAAAAATCAGGAATATCCGGCAGTATGGTGTACTTCGGGGCGCTTTGCCTAATCACAGGTATCTTTGTAGCTACATTTAACACAAACATCGCGATGTATATCGACCGGAAAGGGATCGGAGATGCGAGTACGGCAGGAACAGTGGCATCTATCATGCAGGTTATCGGTATTGTAGGTGGACTGGTACTGGGATTCGTAGTAAAGACTTTCAAGCGTTTTACGATCGGGGCATCTATCCTTGTGATGGCGGCAGGTACGGCGCTGGTCGGACTGACTACCAGTTTCCCGACGATCTGTGTCGGAGCCGTACTGGTAGGAATCGGCTTTGCCATCCGTAATCCGGGCGCGGTTACATTCGGAGCGAACATGGTTCCCGCAGCACAGGCTTCGCTGGCGATAGCGATCATATCCGCTACATATAATGTGGGTAACTTTATCTCGGCGTATGTTGTGAACCCGCTGGCCAATATGCTGGGTGAGGATATCGCGAACCGATTTATCGTATCGGCGGCAGCACTGGCAGTAATCGGAATCGTGGCGTGTATCAAGGCTCCGACAACCGATGCGCAGGCGTTGGATTCACAAAATTAATTATGAGGTTTTTATGAATTCTTTTTAAACATAATAATCAAACCAATTCTAAGAAAGCAGGTTCTTCAGAGCCTGCTTTTTTCGGGCATAAAACAAGGGCTGTTGCTTTGGAAGATTGTCCGTCTTATTGCAACAGCCCCATATTGAATGAAAGAGGAGGGTGAAATATTTATTAAAACTTGGCAGTTAATCCCACGGATGAAGCACTACTTTGATGGCTTCGCCGGTTCTGGTTAACTGGATTCCTTCATTTATCTTATCTAACGGCAAGATATGTGTGACAAACTTTTCTGTCGGGAAGGACGGAGAGATCGCCAGTTGGAACGCTCTTTTTGACTGGCTGTAGGAAGCGCCGAAATGCCCTTTGATCCAGATATTGTTATAGTGGATCAGGTTGCAGTCGAGTTCTGTCATAGAGCCCTTTGGAACGCCGCCGAAGAACACGACAAGCCCGCCCTTTTTTACCATGTGGATGCTCTGTGTCTGCGTTGCGTTGACGGGGGTGGCGGAGATGACTTTGTCCGCGCCTTTACCTCCTGTCAGTTCCTGAATTTTCTGAATCGGGTCTTCACTGGAACTATTGACGGTAATGTCTACGCCGAACTGTTTTGCCATCTCCAGACGTGATTCATTGATGTCGATCATCATTACTTTCTGCGCGCCCCGGATCTTGGCAAGCTGGGACATAAAACAGCCGATCGGTCCTGCTCCGATGATAACCAGTGTATCCGGGTACCCGACTTTAACATTTTCCAGACAGGCAAACACGGATGTAAGAGGTTCTCCGAGGCTTGCCGCGTCAAAGGATACATCGTCCGGAATATCATAAATGCCGCCCCGGCGGATCTTCTCGCCGGATACCGCTACATACTGGGCGAATCCGCCGGTTCCTGCAAGTTTCGCGACAGCCGTATTTGAGCAGTTTTCGCTGTGTCCGCTGATACACTCATCGCACTCCATACAGTAAGTGCCCGGAAACAGGAAAAGTCTGTCGCCCACTTTATAACGCGTCTCCTCCGGCCCGGTCTCGTCTACATATCCTACGATTTCATGTCCGTATATAAAAGGATAGTCTCCTTTTCTGGAATCGGTGGTGAGGTTGCGGATGTCAGAACCGCACAGGCCCACGGACATGACCTTGAGAATCAGCCCGTCCTCCGGGCAGTCCGGCTTCTTTGTCTCTTCTACACGGATATCATTTGGTCCGTACATTAATGCTGCTTTCATAATTATTGCTCCTTTCTTTGTCTGGATTATGAGTATAGTATAATGAGAGAGAGACCAAACGATCAAACACGATATTGCCACATAGAAACGGAAGCGAATAGTCTGACAGGTGAAAGATTCCACATGAATCAGGAAAATATAAAGTTGAGAGAAAGCCATGATTTTATTATCGTAAATATAAGAAAAAGATTTGTGGAGGATGATACAGATGGCGAAAATTGAAAACTATTTATTGGGTATGGACTGCGGAACTACCAACATTAAGGCGATTATTCTTGGCGAGGACGGAACCGTAGCCGCGGAAGCAAGCAGGCCCAGCAGATTCTTAACGCCGGGTCCTAATATGCAGGAGCAGGATGCGAATGAGTGGTGGAGCAATACCGTAGACATCTTTCAGTCACTTTGCGCACAGGCAGGGCAGGATGTGGTAAAAAGGATCCGTGGAATATCCATCAGTTCCCACACCGTGACGATGCTTCCCGTAGACGCGCAGGGGAATCCCCTGAGAACGGCGATGACTTATCAGGACAACCGGTCCGCGGGAGAACTGCATTACATTGTAGATACGATCGGGTACGACCGGTTTGTGCAGATCGTGGGAGGACAGCCGGCAGTGGCGTTCCTTCCGAACAAGATTTTGTGGTTTAAGAAAAATCAACCGGAATTATTTGCTAAAACCGCATATTTTCTGCAGGCCAGTTCATTTATTAACTACAAACTTACCGATGTGATGACCTCTGACATTGATCAGGCTTCCCGAACCCAGTGCCTTGACATGAGTACAATGCAGTGGTCGGATGAGATCGGAAAAGTAATCGGAGTGGATCTTGGGGAAAAGATGCCGCCTCTTAAGCTGGTGGATGAGATCATCGGTTTTGTGACGGAAAAGGCGGCAAAAGAGACTGGATTGGTCGCAGGAATCCCGGTTGTGGCAGGTTGTTCTGACGCAATGGCTTCTATGCATGCTACGGGTATGAGCCGATTGGGAGAGGCAGGGGAGTCGTCGGGAACGACCTCTCTGGTGTTCGTGGGAAGTGATAAGAAGAGCGCGCCAGATATTCCTGTAGTGACAAAGCCGTGCGCGATCGACGGTATGCCGTGGATTTTTGATGCACCCATACAGACCAGCGGGGCTGCGTTAAAGTGGTTTATCGAGACAATGGCGGCCAAAGAGTGCGCGTACGCAGAAGCGCACGGCAAAAATATATATACTTACTTGAACGAGTTGGCGCTGGAATCTAAGGCGGGTTCGGGCGGCCTGTTCTTTTTCCCGTATCTTCTCGGAGAGCGTGCGCCCTTGTGGAATGAATATGCAAGAGGGATGTTTATCGGAATGGGAATGGATATGAAGCGGAGCGATCTGGTACGCTCTGTGTTCGAGGGAACCGCCTATGCGCTGCGGCATGTGATGGAGACAGTAAAAGAATCGGGCGCCAAAGCAAAGATCCTGCGGATCTGCGGCGGCGGAGCCAAAAGTAGGACATGGTGCCAGATCAAAGCGTCCATGCTTAAAATGCCGGTGTATATTCTGGATGAAAAATCCGGTGATGTACCGGTGGGGGATGCGTTGATCGTGGGACATAAAGTCGGAGTATTTGAAGATTTGTCCAAGGCTGCCGAACGCATTGTGAAGGTGAATTCAATCGTACAGCCGGTGGATGAGTGGGTGGAAACTTATGATAAATTATATCCGTATTATGTTGAGATGTACCGGCATCTTGACGGAGATCTGAAAAAGCTGAGACAGACAGTTGAAGAGTTATAGAATGATATAGGCGGAATAAAGCGGAGAAGCCCTATTGCTGCGGGCTTCTCCGTCTTTGGGATTTTGATTCAAAATCGTCCGTTTATTAAATCATCCAGTGTGATACTATAAAAGAAATCATGGGTGAGTGTGTTATACTTTTCCCACAATGAAAGAGTCGTGCATGTTCCTTTTCTGGGACAGTTTTTTGCGTTGGGCTCCAGACACGCAACCGGAGCGAGAGAACCTTCTGTTATTTCTATAATCTCTCCTACCGTATATTCTTCCGGCTTCCGAATAAGCATATATCCGCCGCCTTTCCCTCGGAGTCCTTGTAAGATATTTCCCTTTACAAGCAGCTTTAATATGATTTCCAAGTATTTTTCAGAAATTTCCTGTCGGTTTGCGATTTTCCTTAACGGGACATAGCCCTCTTCCTGATGCTGAATGAGGTCAACCATTACTCTGAGGGCGTAACGCGCTTTTGTTGAAATCATAGAAATATACCTCCCGTTATTTTCTATCATTATAGCTTTGGCGCAGAGGTTTTTCAATAAAAACATTTAATCCTATTGACTTGATAGGTAAATAATGGTATGATCCATTCAACGAAAAAGAAAGAAGGACTTTAATATGGCAGGTTATTACAAAGGCGCAATGGGATTGATAGGCAATACTCCTTTAGTTGAGGTGACAAATATTGAAAAGGAGCTTGATCTGAAGGCAACGGTTCTAGTGAAGCTGGAATATTTTAATCCGGCAGGCAGCGTAAAAGACAGAGTTGCAAAAGCGATGATTGAAGATGCAGAGGAGAAAGGATTATTAAAGAAAGGATCCGTTATCATTGAGCCGACATCTGGAAATACAGGAATTGGTCTGGCAGCGATCGCTGCAGTAAAGGGATATAGGATGATCCTTACTATGCCGGAAACTATGAGTGTGGAACGGAGAAATATATTGAAAGCATACGGTGCGGAGATTGTACTGACAGAGGGTGAAAAAGGGATGAAAGGCGCCATCGAGAGAGCCGATGAGCTTGCAAAGGAGATTCCTGACAGTTTTATCCCGGGGCAATTTGTGAATCCGGCGAATCCGGCAATTCACAAAGCCACGACAGGGCCGGAGATCTGGAAGGATACAGATGGAAAAGTTGATATTTTTATTGCAGGAGTGGGAACCGGCGGTACGGTTACGGGAACCGGCGAATATCTGAAGGAACAGAACCCGGATGTTAAGGTGGTGGCACTGGAGCCGGCATCTTCCCCTGTATTATCGGAAGGAAAAGCAGGAGTTCATAAGATTCAGGGAATCGGAGCCGGGTTTGTTCCGGATGTTCTTAATACATCTGTATATGATGAGGTATTTAAGGCTGAAAATGATGCTGCGTTTGCGGCAGCAAAACTTCTTGCCAAAAAAGAAGGTATTTTAGTTGGAATTTCTTCCGGAGCCGCCTTGCATGGAGCGATCGAACTTGCAAAACGCCCGGAAAATGAAGGAAAGATTATTGTGGCCCTGCTTCCGGATACAGGGGATAGATATTATTCAACTCCATTATTTACAGAGTAAAAAGGAAATATAGCCTGTTGAATATCTTCTGTAACATCTGCCAAAGCCGCCCCGCATGGATGGCAAAGTGCCATCCGGACGTTATCTTGCATATCTGCTGTGGGCGATTTCTTCTGTAAAGAGCTGGCTTTTGTTTTCGGTGTAAACATCTCGGTATGTCGCAACTTCCAAAGTATCGGCGGTAGAACTGTCCAGCGTCTCAGTCCTGATCCTTACGACCGCATCATCAGTCTTGGTGCCGCGGATCGTAACGGTCAGGTATTCATCTGTATAAGTAACATCAAGTACGATGGGATAGATAGTATTATTAGCGATTCGGAAATCCAGTTCGTTCCATGCAACGGCGGCGTCCAATCCGGCAGCAATATAATTGGAAACATAATCATGCTCCCATCTTTCCGCAATCTCAAGATTTGCGAAAAGTGCCGCAGCGAAGATGGTTGAGGATACCTGACAGATACCGCCTCCGTAGGCCATTACCGGTTTTCCGTTTAAAGTAGCTCCGGCTGGTTTAAAGCCGGTTTTTGCGCTTTGTTCTCCAACTGCGCCATTAAAAGAAAGTTCATCTCCGCTTAACAGGATTTTTCCATTACATTTTTCGGCGGCCAGTCTGACATTGGCCCGCCGGTTTGAACTTCCGGACACCTTTGTTGTGTAAGAACTCAGATCATCCACAAACAGACGGTCCCTTAAGTTTTGGGCGCTGATTTCCGGTTGTGTATAGAAGAGATCGATTTTTACTGTTTCCCCTTCTTTGGATTCGGCAAGTATCTTTTTGGCATTTTCTTTGTCAAAATCAACTCCTGTAACCGCTTCTGTAACCGCATAGTTATTATTGCGGTCCAGCGTGGAATTTATCGGTTTTGTACAGATTTCCTGATAGATTCGTTCTAAATTTTCAATATCGTCTGAAATAGTGGGGCAAGGGATTACCTGTTCAAACTCTTTTGTCTGGACAGCGGTGATAAGTTTTTCCCTTAATTTATCTTCATCAGGTTTTTGGGCGGCTCCGATGGTAAGGAGCAGCTTTTCGTTCTCGATTGTATAAGTGTCTTTAGCTGCCGTGAAAGCATTGAGAAGACCACTGGCTTTGATTTGCGTATGAAGCAGTTCCGAGTCTTCTGCGACAGGCGGATGTTTGATATGGTTTCCTGCAAGCAGAGCTTTGATCCTTGCAAATCCTCTGGTGAAAAATCCGGAATGCCCCTCTTTATAAGCTTCCTTTGCTGCAGTTTCAAAATCTAATGTCAGTGCATCGCCGGCATCGATTGTATAATTGTTATCTTTGAACGAAACAGTGAATCTAGAAGACTGGCGCCGGATATCTGCGTCGGCCTTCAGCGTTTTTGTTGCTTCGGCAAGTGTCATGCCGCTGATATCGACATCATTTATTACAGTGTTTGGCAGCATATGACTGGCATCTGTTGTTGCGCAGAGAACAGTATATCCGGCGGCTGATAGTAATCCTATTGTGAGAAATATAGCAAAACGCTTCATTAAAAAGGCACCTGTCTTTCTTTGGGTTCTTTTATTTGTTTTTATTGTATCATTATATCCTTTAAAATTGTATTTTTCAATCACATACTATGACCTATTGAAAAAATGGGTTTATATTGACAAAAGGGATAAAATTGTTGTGAATTTAAAAAACGTTATCGACATATTTCTCGATATGTGTTAATCTACAGAGTGGAGAGATATAAATTGAAAGGGGAGAAAAACTTGAAGAACATTAAGATGAAAATTTTTGTTGTTGTTATTGTTTGCATGTTGGTTATTGCAATTACTCCCGCGTTCCTTTTTGGAGAACTTAAAGTTGAGTCGTTGACGCTGACGGTGGGTGATGATGCGGAGATTGCATTGACGAATCCGGTACTGCAGATGATAGCGGAATATGAAACGGTAGACGGCAACATTATCGCTGCTGAAAAGGGCGGAAGAGTCGAGGCATATGAACCCGGAGAGGCAGAAGTGGAGGTAAAGGTTCCTTTCCGTACGCTGACATGCAGGGTGTCGGTTCTTGGATTTGAGCAGGCTGAACTTACGCTCCTTACGGGACAGACACGAGAGATGGGAATCGCGGGCGCTTCAGAAGATGCGGAGTTTTACTCCAGCGACAGGGAAGTTGTTGATATCGTAGACGGTGAATTGGTTGCGCTTAAGGACGGAGCTGTCGATATCGTATGTAATGATAAGGGACGTCAGGTATCACAGTCTGTCTATGTGGCCGGGATTACGTCGGAGAGACCGTATCTGTTCGCAGGAAATGAGATGCAGCTGTCAACGAATGAAAGTCTGATCGGAAAAGTGAAGGATTGGGAAAGTTCGGATCCTCTGGTAGCCGCTGTGGATGAAACGGGAGTCGTGACAGGCGTTGCGGCAGGAACGGCAGAGGTATCCTGCCGGACAGAGGATAATCAGCCAATGAAGACAACAGTTAATATCATTGCCATGAAAGAACAGGATATCTATCTGCAGGCAGGCGATGTTTATTCGTCTCCGCTCGCAGCCGGAGAGGGCTTTGACGCTGAAGGAATTGAATGGAGAAGTGATGATAAGGATGTTGTCCGTGTAGATGAATCGGGCAATATGAGAGCTGTCAACGGAGGAGAGACACAGGTTACTTGTTCGATTGAGGGGCAGAAGCTTACCGGAAAAGTGCATGTCATGTCACTTCCTGAACGTGCGTACACAGCTGTAGGAATGGATTCTAAGCTGCAGCTTGCGAATGGAGGAAACAGCAGTGTCGTGTGGAAGAGCAGTGACGAATCAAAGGTAAAAGTGGTTGACGGAATGTTAAAAGGCGTTGGCGCCGGAACTGCAAAGATTACGGCAACAGCAAATAATAAAACCTTATCCTGTGATGTGTCAGTGATTCAACTGAGTAATGCTTCTGTGAAAATGAAAGAGGAATCTGAGGCGAAGACAATTAAAGTAGCAGGAGCAGAAGGTCAGGAGATCAGTTGGGCATCTGCGGACAATTCGATTGCTCAGGTTAGCCAGACAGGAGAGATCACTCCGATCAGTGAAGGAAAGACAATGGTATATTGCAGTATTGGCCCTTCTACGATGTCTATTCCCGTAACGATTGAAGAAAAAGATGTTCAGCAGGCACAGCAGGCCGCCGCGCAGTCTGGAGAACAGCCGACGGAGATATCCGACGCGGAAAAGACGGCTGACGAGACAGTTCATCCGGATACACAGACTCCGCAAAGTGACGAAACGGTACAGGCAGCAGCAAAAGAGGAGCCGGAAACTGTTCAGAAGACAGAAACACCTGCAGCAACAGATGAGTCGAAAGCTTCGGAGAATGAAAAAGAATCTGGAAGCAAAAAGCAAGTCTCAGAGAATAAAAAAGAGTCCGGAACGAAAAAGCAAGCCGAGGAGAATAAGGCTGATACGAAAAAAAAGACCGCCGTTCAGACGAAAGAGCCTGAAAAAGTTGAGAATACAGGGAATCAGCTGACGGGACCGGAAGCCTTGATAGCGTGCGGCAACTATTATAACAGTGTGCTCGAAAAAGCAGTGGCAAACGGAGAAAAGTGGGTTTATTCCAACAGCAATAAATATGTTCGGCAGGGCGGTACTTTTGAGCAGATGCTTAAAAGGAAAATACGTGGAGGAAACTGCGGTTCCATTGCAAACTGGGCATTCCGCGATATGGGAGTCATCAGCAGTAAGCATGGATTCTATGGTGACAGCAGCGGAAAAATCCGGCATTACCATACTGGCAAAAAGACTGTGAAAGAAGAATTTGACAAAAATTGTACAATTATAAAAGGAAATAAGAAATCTTTCGGAACGCTTATGAAAGAAGGAAAGATCAAAACAGGAGATGTAATTATCGGTAAGAGTCATACCTATGTTTACCGCGGCAACGGAACCGTGTTTGCCAGCGGACATGATTCGAAATGGCATAAGGATAAATCTGTCAAAACAGACGATCCAAATAAGGCAGTGTTTGAAACATGGGTAAGGAAATATAAAGGCACCTACGATGAACGGTTCAAGGTTCATTATATAATCAGACTGAAAGACAGTTTTGTTCCAAAGTATTACCGTGATGAGGATGGAAATCTGGTGAAAAATCAATAAGTGTAATTTCTGAAGAGGATTATAAAGAAAGGAACTCGCCATATGGCGAGTCCTTTGTTATAATGTAAAACAAGAAAGATTGATAGAATACAAAATACAGTGAAATATTTAGGAGCGCAGCAATTGTGAAAGCAGTTATATTTGATCTTGATAATACGTTGGCAAAGATTGGTCAGGGAATGAAACAAAACGATTTGTTGCTTTTGCGTCAATTAGAAAAGCGGGGCATTGTGACGGCTATTTGTTCGGGTAAGACGGCCGATTATCTATGCGGCTTCGCAAGGCAGACCGGGTTGAAGAGACCTGTTCTGTTAGGAGAAAATGGAGCAATTATCCAGGTGGGTGCAGAACTCCCGCCGAAACAGTTTTACAGCCTGCCATATTCTGAAAAAGCAAAGAATACCATTGCCTTTTTGAAAAATGAATTGAACAGGCTGCTTCCGCATATATGGTATCAGCCGAATATGGTAGGTCTGACACCATTTCCGTCCAAACCTGAGGAGTTTGATATGATAGCCGAATGTCTGGAGAGGAACAAAGCATATATGGAAGACGTTACAGTTTACCGTCATGTGGATTGTTTTGATATCGTGCCGGGAGGTATTGACAAAAGACAGGGTGTAAAATTTATGGGAGAAGTATTAAATGTTTCCCCGAAAGATATGATCGCTGTCGGAGACGGGGTGAATGATTATTTGATGTTTGAATATGCAGGATTTGCGATAGGTATTAATGTGGAAGAATCTGGCAGAGTAGATAGAAATTTCGATACAATTACAGAAGCTTTGGAATATATATTAGGTTATATTTCAGAGTAAGCGCATCAGGAGGAAAGCATAAATTATCGGACAGAAATATTGCGCGGAAAGTATAAATAGAGTATAATAATACGAGATTTCGATTAGGTTTATATAAATGCAGGAGAAAGAAAATGAGCGAAACAGAGAAAAAAATAAACAGTAGTTTATTTGGCGGATATAATAAAAAAAGTACGGAAGCCTATATCGAGGAGTTGCAGACCATGATTATGAAGCTTCGGAATGATTTGGCATCGGTGACGGAAGTGAACGGGAAGTATGCACAAAAACTTAAGGAAGCAGAGTCATACTATAAAGCTTTGTGGGACCGGAGCAAAGAGCAGGAAGCGCTTATAGAACGGCAGAAGAGTGAGATTCGGACGAATGAGAATGTTATCAAAGCGCAGAAGGAAACGATTCGTTCAAGAGGGGATGCTGCCAGAAAGCAGGAAGATGCTTTGAGAGAGAACAAGGAGACAATACGCCTTCAGCAGGAGGACATTTTTAACCTTGAGAAAGATCTGCAGGATGGAGCAGAACAGCTTTATAAAATGGAAGAGCAATTGAAGGAAAAGGAACAGATCATCGAAGAGGGTGAAGATACAATAGCAAGGTTGAAGGATAAACTGGAAAAACAGAAGTGGCTATATGAACAATTTTTTGAAAACAAGGAAAAAATTCCGATTTCAAAGATTGAGCAGTTTGTACAGGAAAGTATGAAGAGGATAGTGAAACGGAAACGGTGAAGGAAGGGTGTAGACAGACATGAAATTACAAAAAGTATTAGTAGTTCTTGGAATTAGTGTATGTCTGATTGCAACACAGATGCAGGCGACATTCGGTATCGGTGAAACGGGGCAGGGAGAAGATCCTGAATTAACTCAGGAAGAGGAATTGGAAGAAGTAGATACAGAAAAGGCAGAACAGCCGGTAATAGCAGAGAAACCGGCGGAACCGGAACAGCCGGTAATAGCGGAGGAACCGACAGAGACAGAACAGCCGGTAATAGCAGAAGAACCGACAGAGACAGAACAGCCGGTAATAGCAGGGGAACCACAACAGCCCATAATAGCAGAAGAACCGGAACAGCCGGTAATAACGGAAGAATCAACAAAGACAGAAGAGCCGAAAGAACCGGCGGCAGAAGAACCAGAGGAGCCAGCGGCAGCAGGGGAGCCGACAGAAGAAGAGATTTCTAAAGATGATAATATTTTTGAAATCGAAATCCCGAAAGATGAGAGTGATTCGGAGGAAGATGTTCCAGAAAGCGAGGATAGTTCCGATGATAAGGATAGTTCCAAAGATGAAGATGTTACAGGGGACGAAGAAACACCGAAGGATGAGGATAATTCCAATGCTGAGGAGCTCCCGAAGGATGAGGATGTTACAGGGGATGGGGAGACGCCGAAAGATGAGGATGGTTCCGGTGCTGAAGAGCTCCCGAAGGATGAGGATGTTACAGGAGATGAGGAGACGCCGAAAGATGAGGATGGTTCCGGTGCTGAAGAGCTCCCGAAGGACGAGGATGTTACAGGGGATGAGGAGATGCCGAAAGATGAGGATAGCTCTGGCATTGAAGAAGTTCCGAAAGAAGATTTGAAAAAAGATAAAGAGGATGATGTAAAAGATGATGTCAGCGGGACAAAAGATCATGTGAGGGATAATCGGTCAAAGCCGGAAACTGAGGAGCAGATAACAAAAGGCGCTGAGGCTTCCGGAAAGACATCGAAGCGCAACAATATATTCAGTAGTTTTACACCATCGTCTGAGTTTATCGATAATAGAGAAAAGGTGAAATACAATGTAGATGTGCCGGTTGAAGGACTGCCGGGCTTTGTGACGCAGGAGATGCTTGTAGGAGCATTGAAGTGCCAGGATGAGACGGGATATCCGGCCTCGGTTACAATTGCACAGATTATTCAGGAATCCGGGTTTGGAAAATACGGGCCGGATGGAGATAAAGGACAAGGTTTATCTTATTTGGCATATCAGTATAATAATCTGTTTGGAATTAAAGGTTCTGGAACAGCCGGAAGTGTTGCAATGAATACAGGAGAGCAGCATCTTGACGGTACGAGATACAATATTACAGCTGGTTTCCGGGTGTATAATACATACACGGAATGTATTGAGGATAGAACAGGTCTTCTGGACAGAGTATATAAAGATCTGACCTTTGGTGTGAAGGATGCGAATACATTTGCGATGAAGATAGGGCAGAGATGGGCGACCAGTTTAAGCTACGGACAGAATTTAATTCGGCAGATGGAGCGGTACGATCTGTATCGTTTGGATGAGATGACATTAGATGAGTTTAGCGGTATGATAGGTATGTTTGCTAATCCATGTCCAGGCGCAAGATTGACCAGCAGCTTTGGATTCAGGGAGGCACCGCTTGCGGGAGCCAGTACATATCATAAAGGCGTTGACTTAGGTACAGGTGCTTACAATATACCTACTTATGCGGCGCAGGCAGGTATCGTAATCTATGCAGGTCCATCCGGTGCGGCTGGGAATCTTGTTACGATTGACCACGGGAATGGTTTGGTTACGAAATACATGCATCATGATAAAGTATATGTAAGGCCGGGCGACAGAGTTGAGAAAGGGCAGCAGATAGGACTGAGCGGGACAACTGGGAATTCTACAGGAAATCATCTTCATTTTCAGGTGGAAAAGAATGGAGCAGTCATAAACCCGTTGCTTTATTTGGATATTCAGTAACAATAAGGAAAAGGGTATTGTATGGACAATAAAGATTTAGATTTGCTTCCGGAAGAGTTTCCGAGTCCGGAAGAGTTGTTTCAGATTGACGTTGGGGATATAGAAAAAACTGAAAGGCCGAAGGAAGAACAGTCAAAGCAACAGAACCAATTGAAAGAAGAGGGGACGGCAGATACGCAAGCAAAGGCGGAAGATAAAGCCGAAGAAGTTCCCTTAAAGGCGAAACCTGTTCCGAAGTTCAGGGTTATCAAATTCTTTTCGGCGGGGTTTATCATACTCATTTTAGTGCTAGCTTTGTTTATTACTAATATGGATAAATTCCATCTGCACTGTTATTGTATGATGACAGACAGCATGGGAGATACAATTCCCAAAGGAAGTGTGGTCTTTTCATATGATGTCCCGATGGAGGAGCTTGAAGTCGGCGATGTGATTACTTATATAAATAGTCAGGGAATATCGGTGACACATCAGATTGTCAATGAAGTATATGATTACAATGAAAGCGGTAACCGGGCATTTTATACGAAGGGGACAGAAAATGATACGGTAGATGAGGATGCGGTTACGCATGAGATGATCAAGGGTAAAGTTTTTATTTATATACCGTATATTGCAAAGCCATTTATACATTAAAAGGAATAAATTCCGCATATCTTTGGATAGGCGGAATTTTCATCTCATAAGAAATGAGCAGGAGGAAGGTATTCGACATGGATAAAAAGGAACGAAAGGCAATTTATTTTGAATGTTATGGAGGAATCAGCGGTGATATGACGGTAGCCGCGCTTCTGGATATGGGCGCTGATGAAAAAGAACTCAGGCGGCAGCTTGATTCACTGCCCCTTGAAGGATTTTCTGTTGAAATCAGCAGGGTAAAGAAGTCAGGATTGGATTGTTGTGATTTTAATGTTGTTCTGGAAGAAAAATATCACAATCACGATCATGATATTGTGTATCTGTATGGACACAGACAGGGTGATGCGGACCATGAGGAACACAGCCATCATGCGCATCATGTGCATCGCGGCTTGAAAGATGTGACAGAGATTATCAATCAGTCAAATCTTACGGAGGGAGCAAAGAAGATTGCCGGGGATATCTTTCGCGTGCTGGCAGAAGCAGAGGCGAAGGCGCATGGCGCAACGATAGAGACTGTACATTTCCACGAAGTGGGGGCAGTAGATTCTATTGTGGATATTGCGGCCGCAGCAATCTGTCTTGATAATTTGGGTATAAATGAAATTATTGTGCCAGAGTTATATGAAGGAAGGGGAACAGTAAGATGTGCACACGGTATTCTTCCGATTCCGGTTCCCGCAGTGCAGCACATTGTTGCGGGACATGGGATTGCCATGCATATTACGAATGTGGAGGCAGAACTGGTAACCCCGACAGGTGCAGCTATCGCGGCGGCGGTTCGGACAGCGGACAAGCTGCCGAAGAAGTATAGGATCCGGGCATCGGGAATGGGGGCCGGGAAGAGAGAGTATAAAACCGCCAGTATTTTGAGAACAATGATAATTGAGTGTCTGGAAGAAGAACAGGCAGACTACAGTGAGCCGTCCAAAGATTATATATATAAATTGGAAAGTAATATTGATGACTGCACGGGAGAAACTTTAGGCTATGTAATGGAATGTCTTTTCGCGGAAGGTGCAAGGGATGTCAATTATATGCCTGTATTTATGAAAAAAAATCGTCCGGCATATCAGATTAACATAATATGCATGCAAAAAGATATTGCAGCCATGGAGAAGATTCTTTTTAGGGAAACGACGACAATCGGGATTCGCCGTATGAAAATGGAACGGACGGTATTGGAAAGAGAAGTACGAAAGATCATGACTTCTTTAGGAGAAGCAGAGATTAAGATTTGCCATGCGTACGGTGAGTTAAAAATATACCCGGAGTATGAGAGTGTAGCGGCGATTGCGGCGGAAAAGGAGTGTACATACAGGGAGGTGTGGGAAAAAGTCTTCAGAGAAGCTGAGAACATTCTCTTATAGGGCTTTAGAAATGGAGTTGGATTTATGCGGGATTATTTTAGTAAAGTCGGAAAATTGAAAGAGATGATAGCTGCCTATGCAGAGGAAGACATTGTTGTTGCTTTTTCGGGAGGAGCAGACTCCAGTCTGATTTTAAAAATGACCTGTGAAGCGGCAGAAAGAACAGGACATACTGTTTACGGCATCTTTCTGCATACCATGTTTCACCCGGCTAGTGAAGCGGAAAGCGCCAGAAGAATTGCAGATGAGGTTGGGGCGGTATTTAAGATTCTGGAGATTGACGAACTGAAGGAAGCGGATATTGAGTATAATCCGCAGGACAGATGTTATCGCTGTAAAAAATATTTGTTCCGGAGTGTTTTAAAAGAGGCCGAAAAGCTTCATGCAGATATAGTCATGGAAGGAACCAACCAAGATGATTTAATGGTCTACAGACCGGGAATCCGTGCAGTGAAGGAGCTGGGAATCATAAGCCCTCTGGCAGCGGCAGAGTTAACGAAGAAAGAAGTGAGAAGGCTGGCGGCAGAATATGGCCTGTCTGTCAGCAATAAACCGGCATCTCCGTGTCTTGCGACTAGATTTCCATATGGGACAAAGCTATCGGGTGATGCGATGCGAAGCGTAGAACGGGGCGAAAAAATATTGAAGGAACAAGGATTTCATAATGTCCGTTTGAGAGTACACGGGGAGATAGCAAGGATTGAGGTAGACAGCAGGGACTTGAAGACGCTTGTGGAACACAGAAAGGAAATTATAAGTGATCTTAAAAAGTTAGGTTATACTTATGTAACACTGGATTTAGAGGGATTTCGCTCAGGAAGTATGGATGTGAATATAAAAGAATCTGTCTGAAAAAAGAGAGGGGGCTGATGCGGACGCATCAGCCCTCGGAGGGGAAAATCTATGTAATGTCAGGCACCCCCGCTTGCTGAGCAGTTAAAATTGGCGGCCTGAAAGAAAAAGTGATTTCATAAATTCTTTAGGCGAAGTCCAGCGATCATACAGAACGTAGTAGCACAACCGCTGTCTTCTTTATATGTTAAAATCATTATAGTAAGGAAATATGAAGCTAATGTGACAGAAAACAGAAATGTTTATAAAATTTCTTAAGAAAATCGGAAGATTAAGAAAATAAAAAACCATCGGAATTTTCCAATGGTTTCTTTTATAATAACTGCGGAGAAAGGGACTTGAACCCTCACAGGAAAAACTCCCACTAGAACCTGAATCTAGCGCGTCTGCCATTCCGCCATCTCCGCTCGC
>CAMNTQ010000019.1 GCA_946558695.1 uncultured Lachnospiraceae bacterium | reverse complement strand
GATTTAAATGTTTTTGTTTATTCATAAGTACTTCCTTCCTGCCGGGAGGAAACAGTCATATTTTATAGAAATGATTTTAACAGAAAATTCGGAAAGATTAAATTCCATGATTGCCGGTAGGAAGATTTGCAGGATTAAATTCCACAGAGGGGTGGAATTTAAATTTACAATTGAGATGAAAATCAGATTTTTGACAATAATCCTGATTTTATGTGTGAATTTCCGGCGAAATGTGATAAAATGTATTTACTGAAGGATCGAATGTTTGGAGGGATTCTGAGGAAGATTAAGAAGTGTGAGGGAAAATAGGGATGGCAAATTGTAATTTTTGTGGTAAAAAATGGGAATGTTAGAAAATCAATATAGCGTATTTGATGGCGATTCTGGTGTGTGTATTGAATGTTATAAAAAGATAAAGAGTATCTTTAAACCTGAAATAGAAAAGATGATAGGAGAACAATATGCTGAAGAAGACGTAGTAAGTGCTATTGCAGAAAAATATTCTGTTTCTGGTAACGGAGTAGATTATTTAAAAATCTATATTAATATCATGTTTAATAATGTTATTAATATGACATTTGAAGAGCGTCAAAAACTTTTAGCGGAAAAGAAGTTATTGTCTTTGAAAATTACAACGGGTTATACTTTTGAAGGTTATAGAATTACGGACTATAAAGGTATTGTAAGCGGAGAGACAGTTATAGGAACTGGGTTTTTGAGCGAGTTTTTATCATCTGTTGACGATGTGTTTGGTTCAGAATCCAAGTCTTTTGCAGGTAAAATGAGACAAGTAAAAGAAGCTGCTTTAACAGGTTTAAAATCTCATGCAGTACAAGTTGGAGGAAATGCGGTTATTGGAATTGATTTCGATTATTTGACGTTTTCTTCTAATATGATTGGTGTTTCTGCTAATGGAACAGCGGTTACGATTGAGAAAATAGAATAATACATATTCTTGTTCGGCGTCTTGAAAAATAGGCTTGACATGCGAGAACAATACATGCATGGGTTAGGCGTTCGAGCTCAGATTTCACAAATGTAATATATCCCCTATACCCTGCGGCACCATTACCCCATATACAGGTCACGTATAAGCGAAATCGGCTTTTTTAAATTTAAACGCTGTTACCCATAAGATTTACCTAGCAATAAAAGCCGAGAAATGGCCTTAAAACGCAAAATAGAGCCATTACATAAACAATGAGCTAGGAATCTAAAAAACAGATTCCTGGCTCTATT
Source organism: uncultured Lachnospiraceae bacterium (assembly GCA_946558695.1). Lineage (GTDB taxonomy): Bacteria > Bacillota > Clostridia > Lachnospirales > Lachnospiraceae > MD308. Next base: position 56,481 of record CAMNTQ010000019.1, on the reverse strand, counting down.
TTTTTGCTCTGAAATGTAAATTTTCTGTGAATATGATTAAATCCCGCCGCTGATCTGGATGAAACGATCTATAATCCGGAACGACAGCTTGATATCCACATCATAGAGGAACTTTCCAAATGTGAATGGATTGAACAGGGAAAAAATCCTGTCATAACAGGGAAAATCAGTTCCGGTAAAAGCCACCTTGCCAATGCGCTTTGTATTTGTGCCCTGCGGCAGTTCAAGACAGCCCGGTACATGAAGGCCGGCCAGTCGATAAATGAGTTGTCCAGAGCGGAAAAGCTTGACACTTATCAAGAAGAATTAAATCTGTTCGCAGGCTATGATCTTCTTGTCGTTGATGATTTTGGATTGATGAACATGGATGTTAATAAGTGCCGAAACCTATTTGAGGTATTCGGCAGCCGGGATCCACATAAATCAATCCTTGTAATCTCCCAGTTCCCCGTATCTGCCTGGTACGATATGTTTCAGGATCATACTTATGCAGAGGCATGCCTTGCACGCATGCTTAGCAGAGCCTACCGCTTGGAGATGAATGGTAAGAACATGAGAAATATGGAACCTATTAACAAGTAACAACAAACGGATAACGCACCGTTGGTGCGAGCCTCTTACACCGCTTACGCGAGAAGGGGGCTCCGTTTATCCGAAATATGCATCCTGTGATTGATTCAAGATCAGCATGGAAAGCGTGGAGGTGGTAGGGTTATATATGTAGATATTGAGTTGAAAGAAACTATTTACTTCATAAATGTTTATGCAAAGAATGAGAAAGATGATTTAACAGAAGAAGAAAAGAAAGCATTTAAAGCAGTTGTCAAAATATTAAAGGAGGAATAGACAATGAGTAAATTTTTTGATGATACCATGCAAGGATTGTTAGAAGCAATTGAAATTGAAAAAGGTTCTATTCCACTTACAGAGCGTGATGGGATGCCAGCACCAACTTTTTATGTATCCAGTGATGATAAAGAGTTAGTTGACAAATTGATTGAAATACGTAAACAGGAGAATATTTCTCAATCAGAGCTTGCAAAAATGACAGGGAACACACAACAGGCTATATCACGATTAGAAAAAAAGAATCATAGTCCGTCATTACAAACATTTTGCAACTTACTTGATGCATTGGGTTATGGAATTATGATTGAAAAGAAGGCTGCTATATAATTAGGATTGATGATAATAACAAGTATAATTATTTTTGAGGTCGGAAATGGTTCCCGACACACTCACAAGAGTACCTGAGATGCTGGATACACCGCCCAGCCAAAGATAATTGTGCTTTTATTATTTTTAAGGATGAAAATTTTCATTTATGATGTTAAATGAGTGGCTTGTGTTGTTGGGATTGAGTTTGATAATTGAATGTGTGGATGGGATGATATGATGCAATATATAAGGAAAACATATGCTAGTATTTTACTAGACAATCATGTATCAGAAAAAGTTATCATTGATTTAATGGGACATACAGATATTCAATGCACGAACCGTTATTATGGAAGAAATAGGAAAACAAAATGAAAAGAAAGCAGAAATATTAAATGGTATTGCAGAATTTCAATTGAACATGCATGATAATCGAACGTGTGTCTGATTACCTTTTTGACTACCTTTTGATTACCGACATACTGAAACCCCTCTAAAACCAAGGGGTTTTACAATGGAGCATACGGGATTCGAACCCGTGGCCTCAACAATGCGAATGTTGCGCGCTCCCAACTGCGCTAATGCCCCGAAATGAATGAAAGCAGATAACGGGAGTCGAACCCGCCTCTCCGGCTTGGGAAGCCAGTGTTCTACCGATGAACCATATCTGCATATACCTATTATAGCACTTTTAGATTTTGATGTAAAGCTGCTGAGAGAAATTAGCAGAAATTTAAGAAAAAAGAGCGGAAAGGCTGTTTGGGCAAAAGTGTGAGTCGAATTAAATTAAAGATTGCCAGAAGAAGGACTGAATGATAATATAGAGTAAATTGAAAGAGAGTGCAATGGAAAAACATTAGGAGAGGTATAGACTTTTATCTGAGTACAGGCGCGAGAGCATAAGAGCGATGTTATGGATGGGAGCGGTAAGGCAGATTATGAGAATAAATAATAAACTGGCAGTGTTTTTAACATTTCTGGCAGTGGTGAGTATGACAGTTGCCTGCAGAGCGGATACAAGGCACGATTCCAATAAAGAAGAAACAAAAGGCGTAAAGAAGGATGATGAGAAAAGTGAAGAGGATATTCTAGAGGAACTTGTTCAAAACTATATGGATCAGATGACGGCGGAGGAAAAAGCGGCGCAGCTTTTTATCATCCCTCCGGAAGATTTGATGAAGGATGTAGAGACTGTTACGGCGGCCGGAGAGACTACGCAGAAAGCGATCAGCCAGATTCCGGTAGGCGGATTTATTTATTTGGACAAAAATCTGAATTCCTTCGGACAGGTAAAGACGATGCTTGAAAATGTGCAGACATACAGTATGGAGCGAAGCAATCTTCCTATGTTTCTGAGTGTAGACGAAGAGGGAGGAACTGTTGCGCGTATCGGCGGCTCCGGGAAATTTGATGTGCCCGAGATAGAGGACATGTCCGTGATCGGAGCGCGGGGAGATGTTGATGAAGCCTATGAGGTGGGCAGAACGATCGGGGCTTATCTAAAGGATATGGGATTCAACGTAGACTTCGCTCCGGTGGCGGATGTACTGACTAACGCGGAGAATCAAGTCGTGAAAAAAAGAGCCTTTGGTTCGGAACCTGCGTTGGTAATCTCTATGGCAGCAGCAGTCGCCGAGGGGTTGGAGGAACAGGGGGTATGCCCCGTCTATAAGCATTTCCCCGGACACGGCGGAACGTCGGCGGATACTCATGAGGGCTATGCATACATTGATAAAACGATAGAAGAATTAGAAGGACTTGATCTGATACCATTTCGGGAAGTGATAAATAATGGGGCGAAGGTAATCATGGTCGCACATATATCTTTGCCGAATGTGACGGGGAATGATGCGCCGGCCTCTATGTCCCCGGAGATCATTACGAATCTTTTACGGATAAGATTGCAGTATGACGGTCTGGTCGTTACCGACGCGTTGAATATGGGGGCGGTAACAAGTCAGTATTCTTCCGCAGAAGCGGCAGTACAGACAATCCTGGCAGGCAGTGATCTGATACTGATGCCGGACAATTTTGAAGAGGCATATCAGGGCGTGCTTCATGCAGTAGGGGATGGGACGATTACCCGGGAGAGACTGGACGAATCTCTGGAGCGTATCCTGAAGGTGAAGGTATCTATGATGCAAGATAATTAAATCGATTAAATGGTTATTTGGGCAGTTTTTTTGTCTTTTTTTTCATTTTGTGTTATACTTGGTACGGACGGATAAGAAGTTCGCTGAATACAATGAAAAGAGGCCTTGATTATGACGGAAAAAGAATTTCGTAAGCTTAAGGCATTGGATCTTATACAGATGTTATTGACGCAGAGCAATGAAGTATCAGCGCAGCAGGAAGAACTGGACCGGATGGATATACGGCTGGAATTGCTTTTTAGTGAAAATGATATTATAAAGGCGAAGCTTAACGACAGAGATGCCATGACGGAATTGATAAAACAAAAGCTCAATGAAAGTGATGAACGGATTCGTGAGCTGGAGAAGGAAGTGAAGAGTCTGTACTCTGACAGGATCATCGAACTGGAGGAGGCCGGATCTCTTGTACAGGCGGCATTAGAGTTGAATAAAATATTTGAAGCGGCGCAAAAGGAAGCAGAGCGGTACATGTATGGTGCTGAACGCGGAATAGAAGGAAGACGGTATCATGCCGTGGGCATGACAGACAGATCCCAAGAGTCACAATACATGAAATCGGCAGAAGTTCAGCCAGAGTTAACGAGTGAGACAGTTGAGCGGTATCGACAGTCAAAAACGGAAGTAAAGCCGATGGTTAAAGAAGTGAAGACTGAGGAATTCATCGCCGGGAAGCTTAGAAACGAAGAGCCAATAATTGGAGAATCAATAACGGAAGAATCGATAACTGAGAAATTAACAACGGAAGAAATGACAACTGGAAAACCAACAACCGAAGAAATGACAACTGGGAAACCAACAACTGAGGAACCGACAACCGAAGAATTGGAGAATCCGAAACCATCAATGGAATCAGTTGAGTCAGAGGGTCCGCCGGGGTTAGAAGCTTTCAACTGGCGGTTGGAGGAGGAACAGCCGCAGGCAAGCCAGCTGAAATTACAGATGGAAGAACCGCCGAAGGAAACGGAACCATCCAAGGAACCGGCGGTGACAAAACCGAGGGGATTGTTTTCCAGACTTTTTGGAAGAAGACAAAAATAAAATTAAAAAATTGAAAATCAACCTATTTTTTTGAAATTTTTGACGCATCTTTTGACTGCCGGTCTGCTATACTTTTCATTAAGCTAGCATACGTGTATAAAAAGCGGCCGGAACAGTTTCGAAAATCGATGCTGGAAATGAGGCTTAGTATGACGGTAAAGGAATTGCAGAAGCTGAAGAGGCAGGAACTTCTTGAACTTCTGGTAGAGCAAAGCAGAGAAGCCGAGCAGCTTAAGAGTCAACAGGAGGAGAAAGAGAACGAGCTGCGCAGCATGAGGGAAAATAATATACGGTTGAAAGCCAAGGTAGACGAGAAGGATGTTCAGATAGAAAGACTGACAGGAAGGCTTAACAGCAAGAAGGAACGTATCAAGGAGCTTGAGGGCGAGATAGAAGCATGGTATTCTAATAAGAAAGAAGGACTTCAGCATGCGGGAACTGTCGCGGAAGCGGCATTAAGGCTCAATGGTATCGTCGATGCGGCGCAAAAAGCAGCGGACCAGTATTTATACAATATCAGACAGAGATGCGAAGGACAAGCGAAAGTCTTAGACGGGCAGATGGATTCCGGCAGTATAGGAGGATCTGAAAGATAATGGATAAAAAGGATACACAGAGCGCAAAAAAGCTTGAAGTGCCGAGCCTGGAGCTGTTAGAAGCAGAGCTTATACGGGAACAGTACAGGCATAATTACGGCAAAGTATTGAAAAGTACAGTGTTTTCGCTTCTGGTAGTCGCTGCAGTTGCCGCCTTGATAGCGGTATTGCTGCTTCCGGTATTGCAGATCAGCGGCACCTCCATGACAGAGACGCTGCAGGACCGCGACATCGTGGTGGCGCTTAACAGTTCAAAGTACAAGACCGGAGATGTTATTGCATTTTATTATAATAATAATATTTTGATCAAGCGAGTGATAGCCGGCCCGGGAGATTGGGTGGATATCGACGAAGAAGGCAACGTAGCTGTGAATGAGATTCTGCTGGATGAGCCTTATGTGAAAGAGAAAGCGCTTGGCGAGTGTAACATAGAGCTGCCGTATCAGGTGCCGGACGGTAAATGTTTTGTGATGGGGGACCATCGTTCGACAAGTATAGACAGCCGAAATTCAACGGTCGGCTGCATAGGAAATGATGAGGTCATCGGAAAGATCTTAATCCGAGTATGGCCCTTTTCGGGAATAGGACTTATAAAATAGATGATGTAAATAACAGAAGGGAGGCTGCATTATGGAATCTCCGATATTAAAGCGGATTGCAGAATTCTTACAGGAACAAAAGAAACATAAGCAGTGGAGGGCAGTATTCATAATCTTGGCAGTATTCGTCGGGGTAGGTACGGTTACTGCGCTTCGGATGATGGGGTTGGCGATGACGCATAAGGAAAGAGTGCTGCATTGTCAGTTCCAATTGCATGAGCATGAGAAATCCTGTTATGACCGTGATAAGAACCTGATATGCGGTTATGCGGATTATGTGGTACATAAGCATAATGATGATTGTTATAATGCAGACCTTAAGCTGGTGTGCAGCCTGCCGGAAGTAGAGAAGCATGAGCATACGAAGGAATGCTATAACAAGACAGTTACTCTTGTGTGCGGACAGGAAGAGACGGCCGGACATGAACATACAGACCAGTGCTATACAAACCAGAAGGGAGACCTTGTCTGTAAAAAGCCGGAGCATAGTCATACGGATGCGTGTTATGACGAAGAGGGTAATCTTATATGCGGTATGGAGGAACATCAGCATGATGATAACTGTTATAAGTGGGAGGATGTTCTGACGTGTAAGATCAGGGAAGGCGAGGGCGGACATACGCATTCTGATGAATGCTATGTTGAACAGGAAGGGCTTACCTGCGGTCAGCTTGAGATGCATACCCATACGGACAAATGTTTTGAGAAGATTGATAAGAATGGAAAGGACGCGCCAGAGAATCTAAGGCTCGTCTGCGGCAAGATCCAACTGGAGGAGCATATCCACACGGAAGCGGCAGGATGTCTTGAAACGGTAGAAGCAGCGCCGGGAGAGGTTTCTCAGGAACCGGAAGCTGCCGATGAGACAGCCGGAAGTACGGAGGAAGGAGAGATCTTCTCAACAGATCTGAATGGAGAAAAGACGGAAAGCGAGGATGCCGATGTGCCGGGAGACGAAGTGTCGGAAGGCGAAGACGGCGAGACGGCAGACGGTGAAGACGGCTCGGAAGCTGGCGAGGAAACAGTAGGCGAAGAAAATTCTGGAAACGGTGAAGCGGCGGAAGGCGGTGAAGACTCCGAAACCGGTGAAGAAGGCGAAGCCGGAACGAATGAAGAGACAGAAGGCGAAGAGGCGGCTGATCCAGAGGCTTACGAAGAGAGTAAGACCTATGAAGGTCTGGGCTATATCGTGACGGCTTCCTATAATAACGATGCGAATATTCCGGAAGATGCGAGATTAATTGCTGAGCAGATTACGGAAGTAACTGATAGTGAGGATTATAAAAAGCACGAGACAGAATTCAAAAAGAGCATGGGAGATGAAAATGCTACCATGAGCGCGCTGTTCAAGATCGGTTTCTATGTAGAAGGCGAAGAAGTAGAGCCAGAGACCCCGGTATTGGTTACGATCCAGTTCGTAGATAAGAACGGTCTGCCGGAAGGAGAGCCGATCAAAGTCGTACACTTCGGAGATGAGAAGACTGAAGTTATCGACGGCGGTAAGGCGGAGAGCGGAAGCACATCGTTTAAGACGAATGGGTTTTCAAAGTTTGCGGTAGGTTTTAGCAAAAAAGACGAGACGGATGTTGAAAAAACATCCGTCCACATTACGAAAACAGAGGTTTATGAGGATGATGTCTTTCGGGCAACTTTTCGTATCGAAGGAGATATAGAAGTTGACAAAGAAGCAGCGGATGCGATGCAGTCTGATGATGAAGGAAAAGCTGAGGAGGAGATTGCAGAAGAAAAAGCTACCGACGAAGATAATGCCGAAAGTGTCGAAGAAACCGGAGAGACGCCTGAAAATGCCGAGGAAACTGAGGAGACGGCTGAAAGTAAAGAAGCAAGTGGAGAAGCGGAAAATAATGCCGGGGATATGCCTGCATCTGACGATGCTGAGCCGGAAGCTGACAAAGATGAAAAGTTGAAATTTGAAATCAAAGCTGTAGAAGAAGAGAGTGATAAATATGCGGCAGCAGTTGAACAGGCGGGCGGGACAGATGAGATGGGCGCGATGCTTCGGCTTCAAGTGCTTTCCTGTTCCCTGACATACGACGGCGAGGAGGTTGATATATCAGACTGTAAGGTTACGGCGGAGATTACTACTTCTGATACTTTGAATGAACAGGCGAAAGAGTCTATTCCTGACACTGTAAAACAGCTGCTCGGCGACAAGGAAAAGATTGCGGAGGTCGGGGAAGAGATCATAGATAATGGAACAGAGATCACAGTTAAAGCCATGGGCGTAAACGGCGCCAAGATCAATACACTCGGACAGACTTATTTGAATGAAAAAAAGGCGGAAGAACCGATAGTATGTGAATTTGATGCATTTGAGGAAGAAGTTGTATTGACAGCAAGAAGTCAGGCGAATCCTCATTTCAAAGTAGAGTATTATGCGAATCTTAAAGTGATGGCAGACAGCGGAGATGCCGATAAGGCACATGATATTATTGATACGTCGAAAGAAAAGAACGGGGGAAATTCCCCGGTATTGCCGCAGAATGGGACGACACCAGTCACAAAAAATATGTATGTTGATGATGGAGGGAATATTCAATATACAGATAAACAAGTTGAGATATACAGATCAAGAGAATTTGATTATGTGATGGCTCCAAGTCTGATGTACTTTGACGCATTAGTAGAAAATAAGGATAGTTATAAACTGGTCGGGATTGAAGTAACAACAAACGGAGAAAAGACGGTATATAATGAGGCTCAGCTTGCGAACCTTCATTTTACAAACAGACCGAAGACAGCGGAGAATCTTGAATATGCATTGATCGATGAGGGAACGGTTATCCGCCTGCTGTATGATATCGTAGATACACAATGGGATTCCGATGTAGTTTTTTATGATTATGATGTTTCAGACGGAAATATTTACAGTAGTGCAAATAAGGCTGGAGGAACAATAGATCGTTCGGCTCCTGATTCAAAGGATAAGACATGGTATATATATACGGAACAGTCAGGAATCAATTCTCCGACAAATTATAACGGCACTGGTGATAAATTAGCTTTCGGTAATGGTGAAGTAGTTCTTCCGACAACACTTGGTGATGTCCAGCATAACAATAACAAGATTAATGCAGCAACCAGTAATTATAGTGGGTGCTCCTTTGGAATCGTCACCGGATTACAGGATGGTAAACTTGTATATGCAGATGGGATTATAGCTCCGAATTTATTTAATGAGGGAGATGCAGCAGGAAAAACTACGTATAACGATTATGACCTCAAATTTATACGTAACGGGGATACGTATACGCTGACTTCTGTAACAGGGACGCAGACAACTGATTTACACAAATTAGGTAACGCTCGTGATAATTGGAATAAAACGCGAAAAATACGGTCTAACGAATTCTGGCCTATGGATGCTGCTGAGCATGCAGGTAAGGATGGCTATGATCCAATGTTTCGTAAGGAAGAAGATAACAAAAAATTAAAGGCATTCAGTAAGAAGAAAGAAATGGCAACTCCCCCTAATGATTTTGCTGAGTTCCATAACCCATATTTTGGAATGATGTATGAAGTTGCATTTGATTTAAGCACAGATTACATCGGACCGTTGGAATATTATTTCTTCGGCGATGACGATATGTGGGTATTCTTGGATGGTCAACTTGTCTGCGATATCGGCGGCGTACACAGTTCGGTCGGTGAGTATGTTAATCTTTGGGACTATCTGGAAGCGGAGCGCGCGGCGAATGAGAATCATGAACATGGAAAAGAGTGTTATGATGAAAAAGGTAAACTTACATGTTCAACTAGGCATGTATTATCGTTTTTCTACACGGAACGAGGAGCTTCGGGTTCTACTTGCTGGATGCAGTTTACCTTGCCTTCTGTATCTTCCATGACGCCGCAGCAGGCTTCCGGACAGTTTACAAACTCATTGCAGGTCGGGAAAACAGTAGAAAATGCCAACCCGGACGAGAGTTTTGAATTCCGCATACATTTCCAGAGTAGCGCTGGTACTAATCTGCCGGATGATTACTGCTATACAAAGTTTAAGAAAAAGAGGAAACTGGATAGCGATGGAAAGCCTGCGTTTGATGCCGACGGAAAACCAGTATATGTCGAGAAACTGGATGCCGATGGAAAGCCAGTGTTAGATGCTGACGGTAAGCCGGTATATGAGGCAGAAGTTGTCGATAACGATATTATCATCAGCGACGGAGATTCGTTCTGGCTGGGAGACGGAGAATATATTATAGTTAATTATCTGCCTCAAGGAACAACTTATACTATCACGGAAGTCCGGCCGGAGCATGGCAAGGATGATTACGATATTAATATTGATGGCGAGAAAGAGAATTCAGGCGTAATTACAGATGAAATGGGAAAAGTGGATACGACTGTAGAATATGTAAATGAATACCATCAATATGAACTTCCTAAAACCGGCGGTTCCGGTATGATGTTATATACGATTGCAGGCGCTCTGTGCATACTGCTGGGCGCAGGCTTTATGTATACAAAAAAAGCTAAAGAAAGGAGGGTGTAGATTTCCTCTCGGATTTAGCGTAATAAAGGAATAAAGGGCTTAAACGCCAACAATTCAATGACATTAAAAATGTAAGGAAAAGGAGAAAGACGATTATGAAGAAATTCAAAAAAATGTCAGCTTTCATGCTGGCAGTAGTAATGGCATTGGCTATGAGTATCACAGCTTTTGCGCAAACCGCAGCATTGAATCCTGCAGATAAGGATAACGCTACTATTACAATTAATAATGCGGCAAAGGGAGAGACTTATTATATTTACAAACTCTTTGACGCAACGGTTGGTGAGGATGGACAGATTGCTTATCAGTGTCCGGACGCGATACCAGAAGGGTTAACAAGCTTCTTTACTAAAGATGCGAAGAACAATGTAATTCCGAACGACTCTATCCTTGTGAAAGATGCGGATGGAAAAGTAACAGGAACCAATATGACAGAGGAATTAAAGACTGCGCTTGAAGCGTGGGCAAAATCAGCTACAGTAATTAATTCTGCAGTAAGTGATGGAAGTGCACTGGAATTTACCGGACTTCCCTATGGCTATTATGTAATGACTACAACTCATAAATCAGATGCAGATGAAAATGGAGAGGTTAAGTCAGCGATTACTGTTACATCTACTCAGCCGAAAGCAGAGATATTTGACAAGAATACAAATAAGCCGGGCGCTGTGAAAGAGACGGAAAATGGGAGCTATTCTATCGGCGATACTGTTAAATATACAGCAACGTTCGATACCACGAACTATATAGGCGAAGGAAAGGACGCTAAGCAGATTGTGGAATATGTGATCAGCGATACATTGCCGGAGTTTTTGAGCAATCCTAACGTAACTAAAATTTCCATTGGAAAAGGGGAGAATAAGGTAGAGTATACGGTTGATGGAGAGACACCGCAGTTTGATGCTGAGAAGAAGATTACAATTCCATGGGCAGAAAAAGATGCTGAGGGTAAGTATACTAATACCAGTTTGTATGCTCAGGGCGATCAGATTGTAGTAGAGTACGAAGCAGTTCTTACATCAACAACAAATATTGGCGCTGCTAACAAAAATACAATTAAGATTGAGGCTATAGATAAAGATGGCAATCAGCCTTGGAGCGAGGAGTGGGAGGATTCTGCAGAGATCACAACTTACGCAGCAGCAATTAAAAAGGTAGATGACGCAGGAAATGCTCTTGCCGGAGCTGTGTTTACGATTGCCGGTCTTACTGTGGAAGCTGTAGAAGGCGAACCGGGAGTTTACAGAGTAGTTTCTTATGATCCCGATAGTACGACACCGAGCGCTGAAATGACTACAGATGAGAATGGAAAGCTGTACATCATTGGTCTTGCTGAGGACGTAAGTCTTATAGTTACTGAGGTTAAAGCTCCAGATGGCTATAATAAACTAACAGAAACAAAGACGCTTTCATCACAGGTACTTTCTAAAGAAATTTATGAGACATCAGGCGAAAGACATTATGATGAAGATGGCAACCTTGTCAGTGAGACGAGTACTTCAGTATCAAGTAAGGAAGTTGAAAAGAATCTTTCTGATTTAGATGAAGGAGCTCTTGAAATTGTGAATAATCAGGGTACTCTCCTTCCATCCACCGGTGGTATCGGTACTACAATCTTCTACATCATCGGCGGTATTCTTGTGATCGGCGCTGGCATCATCTTAGTTGTTAAGAAGCGCGCGAGCAACGAGTAATATATTTTAGAAGTGACAAGTAATTACTTTTTTACGAACATATCTTAAATTTACCGGGGACGGGGCGTCCCGTTCCCGGTGATGCCGCGCAGGCTGACACCTTCCCGTGGTGTGCGGCGAGCAACGGAGCGATCCGGCAGACGTCAGCAGGCGGTAGGAAATACCGCTCATATTCTTGTACAGTACTATAGGTACATGAGACAGCCCAACTGACAGGAGTGTGGGGAAATTATGGACGAAGAGATTCGTAACAACGAAGATATATATACAGAGAAAGAGACTGGGGCAGCCAGCGAGGCTCTTATGAATGAGGAGATCATATCGGTCTTTCAGCCGGTAGAAGTAGAGTTTCCCAAAAATGAGGAGGAGCTTGCAAAAGATGAGGAAGAGCCCGCAAAAGACGAGAAAAAGACACAGGCGGATACCGCTGAGCCTGCGGAACCCGCAGGGAAGGAACCTTTGACGAAAGAGCTTCAGGCGGAAGAACCGCAGGATAAAAAGAAGGGGAAACAGAAAAAAAAGAAGAAGAAAAAGAAAGTCTCAATCACCAATATACTGCTGGTGCTCATTATGCTGACAGGAATCGGAATACTGGCTTATCCTTCCGTCAGCGACTGGTGGAACTCTATGCACGCGACGCAGGCGATCGCAGGTTACGTAGAGGCAGTGGAAACTATGAGTAAGGAAGAGAAGGAAGCGATCTTTGCAAAGGCAAAGGAATACAATGCCTCCCTTCCCAATGGCGTTAACTTTAATATCTCGGAAGAGAAATACGCAGAATATGCCAGTATTCTTGACGTTACCGGAACAGGTATTATGGGCTATATCCAGATTCAGTCCATCGGGGTGAATCTTCCGGTGTATCATGGGGTAGATGAAGGGATCCTTCAGATTGCAGTAGGGCATATACCGGGTTCTTCTTTCCCCATAGGAGGAGAGAGGACGCATGCGGTTATGTCCGGCCACCGGGGGCTTCCCAGTGCGAAGCTGTTCTCAGATCTGGATAAACTGAAAGAGGGAGATGTGTTCACGGTTACGGTATTGGATGAGACATTTACATACATGATAGACCAGATCCGCATCGTGCTTCCGGAGGAGACAGATGAGCTTGCAATCGTAGATGATAAAGAGTATGCGACACTGGTTACCTGTACGCCGTACGGAGTGAATTCCCACCGTATGCTTATGAGAGGGCATCGGATTGCCAATATCGACGGAAAGGCGACTCCGGCGGATGCAGTGAAGATTCCGACCTATATCGTTATTCCGGCGGTAGGAATTCCGCTGTTGTTTGTCGTTTTGCTGGGGATGTTGATTTATTACCGCAAGAGAAAACCGGGAAAGACGGCGCAGGAGACGCTGAATGATATTAGGAAGCAATAGAGGGCTTTTGTATTCAGGTTCATAAAGGAGGAGAGAATTATGGAGATAAAAAAGGACAGTCGGCGCAGAGGGAGTGTGAGCCGTCTGATATGCCCGCTGTTGGCTGTTGTGCTGGCGGCTGGCCTGATCATATCGCCGGGGCCGGGCAGGAAGGCTTTGGCAGTCGATTTCAAACAGCCTTGTTCGCTGATTGTGAAGCCGGGAGGGGAAGAACTGTTGGAGGATTTGAAAAAAGCGGATATCATAGTAGATATCTATAAAGTCGCGAGAGCAGTTGACGCTGAGAATGGTCAGGATACGTATCACTACGAATTCTTAGATGGTTATAAAGAGTTAGAAGAATCCACGAAGCAGGAACTGAATCAGGAAGTCTGGAAGCGGATGGCACAGACGGCGGCGGGGTATGCATTAGAAAAGGGCGTTCCTGCTGCGACCGGAAAAATTTCTGAGAATGAGTTATTTAAAGATCTGGAATGCGGATTATATCTGATCATTGCCAGAGGAGCCGGTATTGATAACTATAAGACGACAGTAAAGGGACAGGACGGTTCGGAAAATATCGCGACGGTAGCCTGCTCGGAGTCGTATGAGTATATCTTTTTGCCGGAGCTGATCTCATTGCCGAGCAAGCAGGATGAGAATGGAAATCATACGACTGCTGGAAACGGCGAGTGGGAGTACGATATGGAAGTTACGCTTAAGCCGGAACGGCATCCGCGTGCCGGTTCGCTTGAGATTGTCAAGAATCTTGCGACCTACAATGTGAATGATCCGGCTGTTTTCGTATTTCAGATAGAGGCGGAGAAAGACGGGGAAAATGTATACAGTGATGTAGTGACTATGGTTTTCACAGAAGCAGGACAGAAAAAGGTTGTGTTAGATAAGATTCCTGCAGGAGCGACGGTAAAAGTGACGGAAATATACAGCGGAGCTTCCTATGAGGTGACATCAGCAGCGGAGCAGACGGTTACGGTAAGCGCTGCGGCCGTTGTGTCAGTAGAGTTTCGCAATGACCACAGCACGACAAATCATGGCGGCGGCGGGGTGAATAATCATTTCACCTATGATGCAGAAGATGGATGGCAGCTAGAGCAGCAGCCGGCGAATCGCACAGTCGGTGAGTAAGGAGGGCGAATCGGATGAGAAAGAAACATATTTTTCTGGCGGTCTGTGCTGCGGCTTTGGTCCTTTTTAGTACGGCCGGCAGCGCATGGGCTTACTTTACCACTTATGTAGAAGCGCGGGGAACGCTGGAGATATCGCTGGAGGATGTAACGACGGTTGAGGAGGAGTTCAATTCATGGACAAAGCATGTGGTGATTGTAAACGATGCAGGTTCCGGACCGGTATATGTAAGAGCCAGAGCTTATTGCGGCAGTCAGTATGAGCTTATCTATACTTCCGCAGATAATAAATGGACGCCGGGCAGCGACGGATATTATTATTACAGTGATATTCTGTACGGCGGGGAGAAGACATCAGAGCTTTTAGTCCGAATTGAGAATGTTCCCGAGGATGTGAAGGATGCAGCGGAGTTCAATGTAGCGGTTATCTATGAGACAACGCCTGTTTTGTATGATGAGAGCGGCAATCCTTATGCAGACTGGAACCAGAAGATGGAAGTGACAAAAGCGGAAGGAGGCAGTAACTGATGAAACGGATAAAAGGATTCCTGAAATCTCCGGCAGCTACGATGATTGCATTTGTACTTGCGGTGGGACTGCTTCTTTTTTCTACAGTCGGAGGAGCGCGAGCGGCTCTGACTTATTTCTCAGACACCTACGTGTCCCGTGTGCAGATGTCTAACATCGGCGTGACGCTTTTGGAGAACGGCAACGCCATCGCTAAGAGAGACTATAATAAGACTTCTGACGGCACATGGGATGAGACGACAGGAGTCTTACTGTCAAATATGCTAAAAAAAGGCGAAAAGTTCAAGGTCGGACAGAAGTATAAAGAAGAATTGAGCGTACAAAACAGTGGGACGATCGACCAGTACGTCCGTGTCAGCATCTATAAATACTGGATGAAGGATGACAAAAAGGATCAGTCGCTGTCGCCGGACCTTATCGATCTGAATCTTGTGAATGTAGGAAGCGGCTGGCTCTTAGATGAGTCTTCGTCTACGGATGAGCGTACAGTTTTATACTATTCAAAGCTTTTAGAGGAGGGGAAGACCTCTTCATTGTTCGCAGACAGTATCAAGGTTGACGGTATCGTTGCTACCAGAGTAACGCAGGTTCCGGTGGATGGTAAGCCGAATACGATTCGGACGGTCTATGATTATGACGGGATGCATTTTTGCGTGGAAGTCAAGGTAGATGCGGTTCAGGATCACAATGCGGAAGATGCGATTTGGAGTGCATGGGGCAGCAAAGTTACGGTGAACAACGGCACTCTGCAGTTAAAATAAGGAGGGAGACAGCATGCGGAAGATGATATGGAAGCTATGCCTTTTCATAGGGATTCTGGCTTCAGTGAATATAACGGCCTATGCGGAGACCTCCCATGGAAAGTCGGACTGGTCTGTTGTATTCACAAAGGATAAGAAGATGGAGGCCAACTTCAAGACCTCTGATCTGGATGAGGTTATCTACGGTCTGCAGCCGGGGGATAATGTAATCATCACATTGAAATTAAAGAATGAGAATACAAGCGCTACAGACTGGTATATGACCAATAAGGTTCTGTACTCGTTGGAGGATCGCAGCAAGAATACGGCTACAAGCGGCGGCGCCTACACTTACAAGCTGACTTATAAGGGGCCGGACGGTAAGACAGATACGCTTTTTGACAGTTCCACTGTCGGCGGCGAGGGAGCGAGCAAGGCGGGAGAAGGTCTGAAACAGGCGACGAACGGACTAAAGGATTATTTTTACCTTGATACGTTAAAGACTGGGGAGAACGGTGAGATCACGTTGGAAGTCGCTCTTGACGGAGATACGCAGGGGAATGATTATCAGGATACATTGGCGGACCTGCAGATGAATTTTGCAGTAGAGTTAAGTAGTACAGGGGGCAATACACCATCGTCAGACAACGGCGGCGGAGGAAGGCGTAACCCGATCGTTAAGACCGGTGACGACCTGACATTGACGCCGTTCATCATTACGGCATGCGTGACGGGAATTCTGCTGCTGATCTTTGCGGTATACAGCCAGAGGCAGCGCGAGAAGGAGAAGCAGATGAGAGCAGAGAAGAGGAGGGCGGCATATGAAGATATTTAAGAAGATGACCGTATTTTTAACTGTCCTCTGCGCAGCAGGTTCGATTTCTGTCACGGCGGCAGCCGAGGAGAAGAAAGAATATACTTACACAGTACGTTTCTTTTCGGGTGCAAGGGGAACCTTTGGCGGCAAAGAGCTTATAACGTTTAAGAATCTGAAGGAAGGCGACAGGGTGTCTTTCCGTCAGGCGGATGTAACGCTGGAAGAGGGGAGCAAGTACTATATCAAAGGTATCCGTGAGAGCGGAAGAGATAATAATACAGTAAGTTCTCAATCTTCTTTTGTAGTGACCGGGGATCAGGATTATGTGGTTGCTTATGGCATCAAAGGAAATTCTGTTGGATATACGGTTCGCTATGTAGATACAGACGGCAGGCAGCTTCTTCCCGATGAGACTTATTATGGGAATATCGGAGACCGGCCGGTCATCGCGTACCAGTATGTTGAAAATTACCGTCCTCAGGCATATAATCTGACGGGGACGCTGAAAGAGAATGAAGCAGAGAATGTATTTACATTTACCTATACCGCGATAGACAGAGGGGGAGCGCCTACGCCGCCTCCGACAACACCGGCGGCAGACCAGACGGCCCCGGCGGCGCCTGCAGGGGGCGCAGCGGGCGGTAATGCGGCAGCGCCTGCGGCAGGAGGAGCAACGGCGGCGGGGGATGCAGCCGGAACAGGAGACGATGCAGCAGCACCTGCAGACGGCGGAGAGGCGGAAGGAACGCCTGACGCACCGGCAGAACCGGCGGCGGGTGATGAAGAACCTGCGCCGCTTCAGGATATCGAGGACGGAGAAGTGCCGTTAGCCAATCTGGGAGAAGACCAGCTTACCAATATCAATGATGAGCCGACACCTTTAAGCAGCGGAGATTTTGCAAGGCGGATACTGGATTTTCCGTTAGCGGCAAAGGTGGGGATTCTTTCATTGCTTGTACTTCTTTTCGCAGGCGGAGGATATCTGTACGTCAAGAAGAAGAGGGAAAAACAAAATGCAGAATAAATCGTTGCCGTCCGGACAGCGTAAGACAAAGGGAGGGATGTTGATTCCCGCCCTTTGCAATATTGTCGGGACTTTCATATTATTGAGCGTGATCATTACATGTCTTCCGGCTACCGTGCCTCGTCTCTTAGGATACGAGGTCTATAATGTAGTCAGCGGAAGTATGCAGCCGGAGATTCCGGTGGGCAGTCTGATTTTGGTAAAACCGACGGCGCCGGAGACAGTTTCAGAGGGGGCTGTGATTGCTTTCCAGAGTGAGGATTCGGTCATTGCCCACCGGGTGATGAAGAATAAGGTAGTCGAAGGCGAATTTACCACGAAGGGCGATGCCAATGCGAAAGAGGATATGAACGCTGTGCCTTATGCCGCCTTGATCGGAGAGGTGGCTTTTCACTGCCCTCTGATCGGCGAACTGCTCTGGGTATATACAAGTACGGTGGGGAAGATCTATGCAATTTGCTTTGCGGCATGCGGAGCTATGTTTCATATTCTCGCGGGAAGGTTACGGGAAAGGGCAAGATGAAAAAAATAATTATACGTACAATTATGGCGGTGCTTTTGATTCTGTTCGTTGGTTCCATCGGTGCGATCCTGCTTATATTAAAGCAGTACCGTGACGATGAGAAAGTCTACGAGCAGGCTGCGGTGCGCTTTACTCTGGAGAATGATAAGAAAGAGGAAGCTGCAGGAGACGGCGGGAAGGAGGATATCCCTCCGATCACAGTGGATTTTGAGGCTCTTCAGGCAGTGAATGAGGATGTGGCAGGATGGATATACTGTGAGGATACCGTGATTGATTATCCTGTGCTTCGGGGAACGGATAACGACTATTACCTGCACCATACCTATGACGGAAAGTCAAGTATCTCCGGTTCTATCTTTATGGATACAAATAACCGTCCGGATTTCGCGGATTCCAATACGGTGATCTACGGTCATCACATGAAAAATAAATCAATGTTCGCTACGATATCAAACTGGGCAGAACAGGATTACTATGAAGAACATCCGGTTATGTGGCTTTTGACTCCTAAGCAGGATTATAAGATTGTGCTGTTCAGTGAATACACGACTTCTGCGTATTCGGATACTTACGTGATGTATCCGCAGGCTTGTCCTGAGATGGATGAATATCTGAAGAGGGCGGCCCAAAGTTCCAATTTCCAGTCGGATATTCAGACAAACGGTGAATTGACGGGTGATGCGCACTATGTGCTGCTGTCTACCTGCGCTTATGTATTTGACAATGCCAGAGATGTGCTGCATGGGAAGCTTGTTCCGGTCAACAGTATCGGCGGAGTCCCGGCTGCGGTAAATTAGTAATATCAACAGAAAGCTGAGAGGTGAAAAGCATGAAAAATCTGGAAAAAGATAATATTCTGCATGTGCGGATGTTCGGCAGCTTTTCCATGGTTTGGAACGGGGAGTACTTGGCAGGCGGAACCCGCTCCAGCGAGACTCAGTTTGCTTATTTGATGCAGCTTCTTCTGCATAACAGGAGGAGGGGAATCAGCCGGGAGCAGTTAAGCAAAAATCTGTTTGCGGACAGGGATATCAAGGATTTTAACCATGCGGCGAGAAGTGTGATCTATAATGCCAGAAAAAAATTAAAGGATGCCGGTCTTCCGGATGTAAATTATATAAAACAACAGGGCGGTATCTATTATTGGACGGAAGAGATTGCGGTAGAGGAAGATGCGGCTGTATTCGATGAGCTTTATCAGCAGGCGGAAAATGAGCCTGATCCGGATAAGAAACTGGAAATGTACCTGAAAGCATGTCATTGTTATACGGGAGAATTTCTGGGCGCTCAAACCTCCGTTGTATGGGTGGCACAGGAGGCGAGACGTTACAGGGGAGCATTCTGCTCCTGTGTGGAAGCAGCGGTCCGGCTTCTGCGTAAGAGGCAGGATTATCTGTGCATGGAGGAGCTTGGACGATATGCGGCAAGGATCAATCCGCTGGCGGACTGGGAGAATGTGACGATGGAAGCACTGACAGCTTTGGGACGCACAGATGAAGCGGTTCGGTTATATGAAGATACAGTGGAGATGTATTTTCAGGAAGAGGGTTTAAGACCGTCTGAACGCCTGCTGGAGATGTTGGAAAATATGGGCACGTTGATCGAGCATCAATATGCTCTATTAGATACGATACAAAAAAATCTGTCGGAAAATGCAGAGGAGGAAACGGGAGGCGGTTTTTTTTGTTCCTACCCTGTCTTTCAGGGCATCTACCGTATGATGGGACGGGTTATGGAGCGGAGCGGACAGTCTGTCCACCTGATGCTGTGTACCATTGTAGACAGCAAAGGAAATACGATGAGGGACGGATCAATGCTCGATGGATTATCGGAAAGGCTTGGAGAAGCAATCCGCGTATCCGTGCGCCGCAGCGATGCGATCAGCAGATACGGCAAGGGGCAGTATCTGGTTCTGCTGATGAACACAACGCTTGAAAACTGCAGGATACTTCAGAAGAGAATTAATTATCATTTTATAGTCGGGCGTCAGCGTACGGGAATTCAGTACCACATTAACAGTGTTCTATGTACCCCGGACGGCGAGCGGGTTACTTAGAAAGGGTGGAAAATACATGGATAAATCGCAATGGTATATAGGCGCTCCGAACGGCGTGGTATTATGCATTGATCACGCGGATAAATGCCGGATAGACGGGAGGACATATCATGCCTACAGCAAAGAAGCGCTGAAGATTACGGATATGAATCAGCTTTTGTTTGAACTAGAAGCTTTTTTTGATTCGCTCTGTTTTCCGTTCCCGTCCGTTAACGAGCGGACCTTTCAGGATAAAGAACCAAAAAGCAAACTCAGAGAAGAAAGGGTGAGGGTCATGAGTGACGAAGAATTACTAAGCAAACATGGGGATCTGGGAACTTTTATCATACGCGTACAGCACAGGCAGAACAGCAGCTGGCAGGGACGCATCACATGGATGGATAAGGACAAGACGCTGTACTTCCGTTCCGTCTGGGAGATGATAAAGCTGATCGGCAGCGCTCTTGAGACTGTCAGTGACGGAGATGATCTGACAGAAGAGGGCTGGCCGGAGGAATAAGCAATATAAAAAAATAAGGCATTGTTCTGGAGGCGGATAAGATCTTAAGAACAATGCCTTGTTTTTATTTATTGTTTTTGGCTTCCTGCATCCTCATGGCACGGACTTTGAGCGGCAGTCCGAACAGATTGATGAATCCGTCTGCATCGTGGTGGTCGTAAAGGTCGCCGGTTGTAAAGCTTGCGAGAGATTCGCTGTACAGTGAATACGGTGAGGTGGTTCCTGCTTTGATGATATTACCTTTATAAAGCTTGAACTTCACTTCGCCTGTCACATATTCCTGAGTGCTTTCGATAAATGCCTGAACAGCCTCCCGAAGCGGCGTGAACCATTTTCCTTCGTATACGATCTGAGACAGCTTGTTGCCCATCTCTTCCTTTACTTCATATGTAGCGCGGTCCAATACCAACTCTTCTAACTGCTGGTGTGCCTCGTAGAGAATGGTTCCGCCCGGCGTCTCGTAGATGCCGTGCGACTTCATGCCGACGACACGGTTTTCCACGATATCGGCGATACCGATTCCGTGCTTTCCGCCAAGCTCATTCAGTTTTTTTATAATGTCGGCTACCTTCATCTCCTGCCCGTTGACGCTCTTTGGAATACCTTTTTCAAAAGTCATGGTTACATATTCCGCCTCGTCAGGAGCTTTCTCAGGAGAAACGCTCATAACAAGAAGATGGTCATAATTCGGCTCCAGAGAAGGGTCTTCAAGTTCCAGTCCTTCGTGGCTGATGTGCCAGAGGTTGCGGTCGCGGCTGTAACTGTGGCTTGCGTCAAACGGAAGGTTGATGCCGTGCGCCTTGCAGTATTCAATTTCATCGTCACGGGACTGCATGGTCCATACATCTGTCATACGCCATGGAGCAATGACTTTAAGATCCGGCGCCAGAGCTTTGATTGCAAGCTCAAAGCGGATCTGGTCGTTGCCTTTGCCAGTAGCGCCGTGACAGATAGCGCTGGCGCCTTCTTTCCGCGCAATCTCTACAAGGCGCTTCGAGATAGCCGGGCGCGCCATGGAAGTTCCGAGAAGGTATTTATTCTCATAAACTGCGTGAGCCTGCACACATGGCACGATAAAATTATCGCAGAAATCATCTATCACATCTTCAATATATAATTTAGAAGCGCCGGAGAGCTTCGCGCGCTCTTCCAGTCCGTTAAGTTCCTCTCCTTGTCCGCAGTCAACGCAGCAGCAGATAACCTCATAATCAAAAGTTTCTATTAACCACGGAATAGTGGCAGTCGTGTCAAGTCCGCCGGAATATGCCAAAACAACTTTCTCTTTCATCTTTCATGTCCTCCTTAAAAATAGATCCTGTATATTCAAAAATGATTTTTTCTGGCCGTAAGCAATACTATACACTATATTTTATATTTATGCAAGAAAAAATGGAATAATAATTAAAAATATACAAAATATACAATAAATATGAATAAAATAAGAGGCATACGTCAGAAATGTATAAAGAGAGAAAATAATTAGTGGTTGACATATGTAGATAAACTATATATAATATAGATAATCGATATATAGAACATCTACATAGCTGCGGATTAGTTCTGGTCGATGAAGTGGGTCGTCACAGAAGAATATAAGAAGGAGGATTAAAATGGCAGTTGATAAAAGTTTAGTTTCGGGGAGCACTTCGATGTTGATATTGAGGCTTCTGTCGGAGAAGGATATGTATGGTTATGAAATGATCGACACTCTCAGGGAGAAATCTCAGAATGTGTTTGAACTTCGTGCGGGAACACTGTATCCGCTTCTCCATTCTATGGAGGAAAAAGGATTCTTAGAAAGCTATGAGCAGGAGGCGGTTGGGAAGGTGCGCAAGTACTATCACCTGACGAAAAGCGGAAAAAAGCAGCTTCATGAGAAGGCTGAGGAGTGGAAGGAATATTCCCGTGCAGTTGTAAACGTCATGGGGACTATGGGAAATGGAGGAAGAAACGATGGGAGGAGTGAATGTTATGGACAGGCGTAATTACATAGAACTTCTGTCAGACCAGATCCGCTGTAAAAAAGCGCTTCCTCTTGTGACGAGGGAACTGGAGGTGCATATTGAGGAGCAGAAGGCGGATTTTATGGCAGAAGGGATGACGGAGCGGGAAGCAGAAGAGGCGGCGGTCCGAGAGATGGGAGACCCGGTTGAGGTCGGAGCAGAGATGGATCGGATCCACAGACCGAAGATGAACTGGCGCATCATCATTGGAATCGGACTTGTCAGTCTGTCTGGCGCAGGAATGCTGTATGCGCTGGACTCTCATATAGAACAGAAGGATATGCTGTTTTTCTATCCGGCGAGGCACCTGCTCTATATGCTGCTTGGTTATATGGCTATGATCGGAGTGTGTTACTTTGATTATACGAGAGCAGCATACAGGGCAAAGGAACTGCTGGCGGCATATATGATACTGCTGATTGGCGGCATGGCATTGTTTGGAACGTCAATTAATGGTGCAAGAGTATATGTCAGTCTGTTCGGTATATCCGTGAATATGAGCCAAACACTGTTTCTGACGATTCCGCTGTATTGTGCCGTACTCTATAAGTTCAGAGGTCAGGGCTATAAAGGACTTTTCAAAGGTGTCCTGTGGATGCTGCCCATTATTGCCGTACAGATCAGGTTCCGCATGGCGGAACTTATCATACTTATCCCAGCATTTGCAATAATTCTGTCTGTGGCGGTCTATAGACAGTATTTTCGCGTACCGGCGGCAAAAACGCTCGCTGCCATCTGGGGCGGCACAGCATTTTTCATATGTGCAGGAGTGTTCATGATCTTAAGATTTGGTTCAGATTATCAGATCAAGAGACTGAAAGTCATGGCAGCGCCTTCCCAATATGCAGCAGAGGAAGGATATCAGCTTTACACACTGAAAAAGCTGTTGGAAGGAAGTAAATTTATCGGACAGGGAGAGCATTTTACAGAATTCTCCGGCAGCCTTCCGGACAGTTCAAGCTTTGCTCTGTCTTATGTCATGGCATATTTCGGCGTGTTTACGGCTGTCTGTGTCATCAGTGTGATGGTTATATTGCTGTTCAAATTAACCGCCATGACGGTAAAGCAGAAAAACCGCCTTGGACTTCTTATGGGGGTGGGCTGCGGCGTAACGATCACGATTCAGGCAGCATGGTATGTGCTGACGAATTTAGGAGTTGTGTTGATAGGACCCGTTTACTGCCCGTTTATTACGAACGGAGGCACGGGGATGATCGTTACGTATGTTTTATTCGGGATTATGCTGAGTATCTATCGTTACCAGAATGTTGCGGCAGAGGAGGTAAAAAGAAAGCACCTGACAGATAAGGAGAAGGTGGAGTTGTTTTAGATTATGCTGAATGATAAAGGCAGAGGAAAGTGAACCTTCTGCCTTTTCATTTGAATTGAAAAGATAAAATATTAGAGGTACAAAGATATTTTATAAAACACTTGCATAATATACAAGATAGATGTATAATTATGCAAGTGTTTTTGTTGAAGGATATTTTACATCATAACATATTTGGAGGCGGAAAAATGATCAAAGTTGGAATTATCGGAGCGACAGGCTATGCGGGAGGCGAACTGGTGAGACTTTTAGCGGCTCACAGAGAAGCGGAGATTGTATGGTATGGCTCCAGAAGTTACATAGATAAAAAATATTCGGATGTCTATCAGAACATGTTTGAGATTGTGGAGGACGAATGTCTGGATGACAACATAGAGGCATTGGCGGATAAGGCGGACGTTATCTTTACTGCGACGCCTCAGGGGTTTTGTGCTTCGGTTATGAATGAGAATATTTTATCAAGAACGAAGATTATTGATCTGAGTGCGGATTTTCGGATCAAAGATGTCAGCGTCTATGAAAAATGGTATGGTATGGAACATAAGAGTCCGCGGTTTATAGAGGAAGCGGTATATGGGTTATGTGAGGTGAACCGGGAGCAGGTGAAGACAGCAAGGCTGGTCGCCAATCCGGGATGCTACACGACCTGTTCTATCCTGACAGCCTATCCGCTGGCCAAGGAAGGCATCATAGATATGAGTACCTTGATCGTGGACGCCAAGTCGGGAACGTCCGGAGCCGGGAGAGGAGCGAAAGCGTCGAACTTATTCTGCGAGGTGAATGAAAATATCAAGGCTTACGGGGTTACATCTCACAGACATACGCCGGAGATTGAAGAGCAGCTTACCTATGCGTCCGGGGAAGATACAGTGATCAGTTTTACGCCGCATCTTGTACCGATGAACAGAGGAATCCTTGCAACAGAGTACGTGGCCTTGAAAAAAAACGTGACCTATGAAGATGTGAAGGCAATTTATGATAAATATTATAAAGATGAAACATTTGTCAGAGTGCTTAAGGAAGGTATCTGTCCGGAGACAAAATGGGTAGAGGGAAGCAATTACGTGGATATCAATTTTAAGATCGATCCCAGAACGAACCGGATCATCATGATGGGCGCGATTGACAATCTGGTAAAAGGAGCGGCAGGGCAGGCAGTGCAGAATATGAATATTATGTTCGGTCTGAAGGAGAATGAGGGGCTTAATCTGGTTCCCATGTTTCCATAACGTTATGTCCAATAAGTAAGCGCCGGGGCCAAGGAAAAAGTTGTTAGGAGAAAAGACGTATGTTAAGGGTAATGACAATGGATGATTACGAGCAGGTTTATGCGCTCTGGAAACAGATACATGGATTCGGTATCCGCAGTGTGGATGATTCCAGAGAAGGGATTCAGCGTTTTTTAAGAAGGAATCCCGCGACAAGTGTTGTAGCCATAGAGGATGGTAAGATTGTGGGGGCGATTCTCTGCGGACATGACGGCAGACGGGGCTGTCTGTATCATGTATGCGTGGACGCTGATTACCGTATGAGAGGAATCGGAAAGTCTATGGTAGTTTTTGCTATGGAGGCTTTGAAAAAGGAAAAGATCAATAAGGTTTCTCTGATTGCATTTACAAAAAATGATATCGGAAATGCATTCTGGAATGAGATAGGCTGGACAAAAAGGCAGGATCTTAATTATTATGATTTTATATTGAATGAAGAGAATATTACTGCTTTTAACCAATAAATGATAGTAGACAATTGCGAAACTCTAATTTAACAGTATCAAGTTGTGCAGCTTGTATATTCCAACACAGACACGCTTTTGCTCCAAGTTTACCGCAGCGGTACATAAGCTGCCAAAATACGGCAGCTAAGTACCGACGATAAACTAAGGTCTGCTTACGGAATATACAAGTTGCACAATGACCCGGTTAATTCTTGGGTTTCGCAATCGCCTGAATAAATTATGGAAATGAAAGGATGGATAGGATATGAAACAGATAAAAGGCGGAGTTACGGCGGCAAAGGGATTTGAGGCGGCAAGTACGGCGGCAGGAATCAAATATACAGGAAGGACAGATATGGCGCTCATCTACAGCCAGACGCCATGTGCGGCAGCAGGAACATTTACGTCCAATATCGTAAAGGCGGCTCCGGTCAAATGGGATCAGCAGGTAATCGCGGGAGGAGGCGCAGCCCAAGCAGTCGTAGTGAATTCCGGGATTGCCAATGCATGTACGGGAGAGGAAGGCTTTGGATATTGCAGGGATACAGCGGAAGCGGCGGCGAAGGAACTGGATATATCGGCGGCAGGGGTTTTGATCGGTTCTACGGGAGTCATCGGAAAGCAGCTCCCGATCGATAAGCTGACAGCGGGAATCAAGGTTCTGGCGGAGAAGAAGGATGATTCTCTGGAAAACGGCACGGAAGCGGCAAAAGCGATTATGACAACGGACACCTGCGAGAAAGAGATGGCAGTCCAGATTGAAGTGGGAGGAAAGATTGTAACGATCGGAGGGATGGCAAAGGGCTCAGGCATGATCCATCCCAATATGTGCACGATGCTTGCATTTATTACTACAGATGCAGTGATTTCAAAAGAGACGCTGCAAAAGGCGCTGAGCGAGGATGTAGGCGATACTTACAATATGATTTCCGTAGATGGAGATACATCTACCAATGATACGGTTGTCCTTCTGGCCAATGGGCTGGCGAAGAATCCGGAGATTACATATGGAAGCGCGGAGTATCAGACATTCTTGGAGGCGCTTCATGCGATCAATGAGTATCTTGCAAAGAAAATCGCAGGGGACGGCGAAGGTGCGACGGCGCTTTTTGAAGTGAAGGCAGTTCACTGCGAGAGCAAAGAGCAGGCGAAGATACTTGCAAAGTCTATCGTATGCTCAAATCTTACGAAGGCGGCAATCGCAGGACACGATGCCAATTGGGGAAGGATTCTGTGTGCCATGGGTTATTCCGGCGCTCAGTTTGATCCGGAGAAGGTGGATCTGTTTTTTGAGAGTACGGCCGGAAGGATTCAGATCATCGAGAATGGAACAGCGGTCTGTTACAGTGAAGAAGAGGCCACAAAGATATTGTCAGAGCCTTCTGTAACCGCGATCGCTGATGTGAAGATGGGCGATATACAGGCAACTGCATGGGGATGCGATCTGACTCATGGATATATAGATATCAACGCGGATTACAGAAGCTGATCAGGCGCTGAAACGATAAAATGATTATACAAATTGTCAGCGGCAGAACATATCAGGAAGGGAAGATGACGTTAATGATGAACAAGGACATGCAGAAATATCTTGAAAAAGCGGAGGTGCTTATCGAGGCGCTTCCTTATATTCAGCGTTTTAACCGCCGTATTATCGTAGTAAAGTACGGCGGAAGCGCGATGATTGACGAGCAGCTAAAGGAGCAGGTGATTCAGGATGTGACGCTCCTTAAGCTGGTGGGCTTTAAACCGATCATTGTTCACGGAGGCGGCAAGGAGATCAGCCGCTGGGTTGGGAAAGTCGGCATGGAGCCGCGGTTTGTAAATGGACTGCGTGTAACAGATGAAGCGACGATGGAATTGGCGGAGATGGTTCTTGGAAAGGTGAATAAAGGGCTGGTGCAGCTTGTGGAGAGTCTGGGCGTGCGCGCTATAGGCTTAAGCGGCAAGGACGGGAGACTTTTATCTGTAAATAAAAAGCTTTCTGACGGGAAGGATATCGGATTTGTAGGAGACGTAAAAAATGTAAATGCAAGTATTCTGTACGACCTTCTGGAGAAAGATTTTCTCCCGATCATCTGCCCCATCGGTCTGGATGACGACTATAATACATACAATATCAATGCAGATGATGCAGCGTGTGCAATTGCGAGAGCCATGCGGGCGGAAAAGCTGGCGTTCCTTACGGATATAGAAGGCGTGTACAGAGATCCGGAGGATTCCTCAACCTTGATTTCTGAACTTAGAATCTCGGAGGCGAGGGAGCTGATGAATGCGGGCTATATCGGAGGAGGAATGCTGCCGAAACTTCACAACTGTATTTCCGCTATTGAACACGGTGTTTCCAGAGTACATATTCTGGATGGAAGAATTCCTCATTGCCTGCTTCTTGAGATCTTTACCAACAAAGGAATCGGGACGGCGATCATTAACGACGGCGAGCCGCAGTTTTATATACCGTAGCAGGATATGGGTACAGCAAGAATGAAAGGATGACAAAAAATGAATGCAAATGAATACATGCAGGCGACGGAACGTAATCTGGTGCATACATACAACCGTTTTCCGGTGACTCTTGACAGAGGGGAAGGCGTATATCTCTATGATACAGAAGGGAAAAAATATCTGGATTTTGCGGCAGGAATCGCAGTGTCCGGACTGGGGTATGGGAATCAGGAACTGAATACTGCGTTAAAAGAACAGATTGACAAGCTCATGCATTCTTCCAATCTGTATTATAATACGGCTTGCGGAAAAGCTGCTGCTGCATTAAAGCGGATAACCGGGATGGACAGGGTGTTTTTTACAAACAGCGGAACGGAAGCGATCGAGGGCGCGCTGAAGGCTGCAAGAAAATATGCTTGGAAAAAGAAAACGGGAAGATTCCAGTATATCGCCATGCAGGATTCCTTTCACGGACGCAGCATGGGAGCACTCTCGGTAACAGAACATGAAGCGTATCGTATTCCTTTTGAACCGTTGATTCCGGGTGTCGGATTTGCAGAATTTAATCATCTTGACAGCGTGAAAAAGCTTGTCACAGATAAGACCTGTGCGATTATTTTAGAGCCGCTTCAAGGAGAAGGCGGAATCAATACGGCGACTCAGGAATTCATGGAGGGCATTCGGAAGATCTGCGACGAGGAAGGAATTCTCATGATCTGCGATGAAATACAGTGCGGGATGGCCCGTACAGGTTCTATGTTCGCCTGCCAGTCCTATGGAGTGAAGCCGGATATTATTGTTATGGCAAAGGCGATTGGAAGCGGCGTTCCGGTGGGAGCATTTGCCATGACAGAAAGTGTGGCGGAGTATTCCTTAGAACCGGGAGACCATGGTACAACTTACGGCGGAAATCCGCTCGTCTGTGCGGCGGTGGCAAAGACGGTTGAGATATTTGAAAGAGAAGATATTCAATATCATGTAAAAGAAATGGGCGCATATTTGTCTGAAAAACTGGATGAATTAGTGAACGATTACGATATGGTTCTCGAGAGAAGAGGAACCGGGCTGATACAGGGGCTTCGTCTGAATCGGCCGGTGGGAGAGGTTACAAAGGAAGCGCTGAAAGAAGGTCTTTTGCTCATCAGTGCGAGAAGCGATGTGATCCGGCTGGTACCGCCGCTTGTGATAGAAAAAGAGCATGTGGACGAGATGATTGACAAGCTGAAAAAAGCGCTTAAGGGAATTTTATAATAGAAAAACCGATCATTGGGTATACTACTTGAAAAATAGGAGGTATATGAGGATGATTGGTTTTTTTATTGCCTTGCTTTCGGGTGCTCTGATGAGTGTGCAGGGAGTATTTAATACACAGGTTACAAAGACGACAGGAATGTGGGTAAGCAACGGCTGGGTGCAGTTCAGTGCATTTGCGGTGTGTCTGATCGCGTGGTTTCTTGCGGGACGCGATCATATCGGGACACTTGCAAAGGTGGAGCCGAAATATGTGCTGCTGGGGGGTGTGATCGGAGCGGGTATTACATGGACCGTCATTAAAAGCATGGAGCAGCTTGGTCCTGCGAAAGCCGCGCTCTTAATCGTTATCTCGCAGCTCATCATTGCGTATGTTATTGAGCTTTTGGGACTGTTCGGCGTTGAAAAAGAGCCTTTGGAGTGGAGAAAAATAATTGGTATGGGAATTGCGATTGTTGGAGTTGCAATTTTCCAGTGGAAATAGTACAATAAAATCTGTCTAGGCATAAGAGGGGTATTTACAGTTCTCGACATCTGTAAAGGAGGATTTTATGCATAGCAGAAAAAATGTTATTATATTATGGGCGATGTTATTATGTGCAGTTTTTATGACGGGAGGCTGTAAGAAGGATACGGGAGAAGAAAATGCCCTTGTTAGTGTGGAGCAGACGGAGTCGCCGATTGACATAGAAGGCGGCGAAGATGAAGAATCTGCAATACCAAAGGATGAGGAAAGAAAAAGGACTTTGGATCAATCAAATGCGGATTCTGAAGTGGAAGAGTCGGCTGCAGACATACCGGAAGGGAAAAACTCCGGCGTCATATACGTGGATGTGTGCGGACATGTGAAGAATCCGGGCGTCTATCAGCTTACGGAAGAAAGCAGGGTATTTGAAGCGATAGAAAAGGCTGGAGGTATGACGAAGAACGCGGCGGCGGTCTCTGTGAATCAGGCAGAACGTCTGACAGATGGTCAGCAGATCTATATTCCGTCGGAGGATGAGCAAAAGGAAAGCCGGGAGAGCGGGACTTATCCGGCGGTCAGAGGTGTGGATGACGGAAATATGAAAACCGGCGCTGCCGACAGCCTTAGTGATAATGGAAAAGTAAACTTGAATACTGCCTCGAAGGAAGAACTTCTGTCACTTACCGGCATCGGCGATGTAAAAGCAGATGCGATCGTAAAATACCGGGAGGAGCATGGAAGCTTTCAGTCTGTGGAGGATCTTAAAAAGATTGAGGGTATTAAGGACGGAGTATTTAATAAGATAAAGGACCGGATAACAGTCTGATAAGGAGATTAGGTATGAGTAAACGGGTACTGGTTGTAGATGATGAAAAGTTAATAGTGAAAGGAATCCGGTTCAGTCTCGAGCAGGACGGTATGGAGGTAGATGCAGCTTATGACGGCGAGGAGGCCCTTAAGCTTATCCGTGAGAATAATTATGATATGATTCTTCTGGACGTTATGCTGCCGAAGTATGATGGCTTTGAAGTGTGTCAGCGGGTTCGGGAATTTTCAGACGTGCCGGTTATCATGCTGACAGCCAAAGGCGATGATATGAATAAAATCCTCGGACTTGAGTATGGCGCGGATGACTATATTACCAAACCGTTCAATATTCTGGAAGTGAAGGCAAGAATCAAGGCAATCATGAGACGCGTCGGAAAGAGAGACGCAGATGGAGAGAATCCGAAAGTACTCGTGAAAGGCGATATGAAGATTGATTGTGAAAGCCGCAGGGTTACGATTGGGGAAAAAGAAGTAAACCTTACGGCAAAAGAATTTGATTTGCTGGAACTCCTTGCTATGAACCCCAATAAAGTGTACAGCAGAGAGAATCTTCTGAACATTGTATGGGGATATGAGTACCCTGGAGATGCAAGGACGGTGGATGTACATATCAGACGGCTCCGGGAGAAGGTCGAAGCGAATCCAAGCGATCCGAAGTATGTATATACGAAGTGGGGAGTTGGTTATTATTTTAGGGGTTAGAAAGTACGTTAAAATTAATTTCTTAAAGAGTCTCCGTTTTCAGATTACGGTTCTGATCATTCTTGCGGGAATTATTCCGAGCGTAATCATGAGAATGGTGATTCTGAATAATTATGAGAAACAGGCGGTGGAGATGCACACCGCCGAGATTCAAAATCAATGTGCAATTCTTTGTAACCAGTTAAGTACGGCAGATTATCTTACAGGAGTTACGTCTGAGAGTATCCAGTTAGAGCTTATTCAGCTATCTAATATTTATAATGGGCGTGTTATGCTGATTGATGAACATTATCATATCATAGAAGATACTTATAATATGGACAAGGGTAAGACGATAGTTTCTGAGGACGTCATACGGTGTTTTCGCGGAGAACGTACCAGCAATTATGATGCGGAGAACCGTTTTATTGAGGTGACGGCGCCGATCACGGACAGCGGGACAGAGAAAATCCGCGGAGTTATGCTGACCAGCGTAGGTACGGATTCTATTGCGGAGAATCTGGAAAGTCTCCTTGGAAAAGCAGATCTTGTTATAGCAATGGCAGGGATTATCATTATAGCAATGGCATTTCTTGCCGGAACTCTTATGGTCCGTCCTTTTTACAGAATCACCAGATCTATCGGTGCGGTTACGGAAGGCTATGAGGATGACTACCTGAAGGAATATTCCTATACAGAGACAAGACTCCTCTCTGAGTCATTCAATAAGATGCTGGGCAGAATGAAGGTGTTGGACGATTCAAGAAACGAATTTGTTTCTAATGTCTCACATGAATTAAAGACGCCGCTTGCATCTATGAAAGTCTTGTCCGACTCACTGCTTACGCAGCAAGA
Source organism: uncultured Lachnospiraceae bacterium (assembly GCA_946558695.1). Lineage (GTDB taxonomy): Bacteria > Bacillota > Clostridia > Lachnospirales > Lachnospiraceae > MD308. The sequence goes on along the minus strand of CAMNTQ010000019.1, from coordinate 24,460 downwards.
GGCTCCTGTTGAGTTATATCAGGAATTTATGGCTGATCTGTCGGAAGAGATCGAGAGAGAGAGTAAGATCATTGATAATCTGCTGGCATTGGTAAAGCTTGATAAGACAGCAGATACTATGAACATTAAGACGGAGAATATCAATATGCTGGTTGAACGGATATTGAAGCGTCTCCGTCCTATTGCAGAAGTTCATAACATTGAGATGATTTTTGAGAGTTTCCGCCCTGTAAATGCAGAGGTTGATGAAGTAAAGCTTACATTGGCAATCACAAATCTTGTGGAAAATGCTATCAAGTATAATAAAGAAGACGGCTGGGTGCATGTTGCCCTGAATGCGGACCATAAGGTATTCTATGTGGAAGTGGCGGATTCAGGGGCAGGTATCCCGAAAAAAGAGCAGGAGCATATATTTGAACGGTTTTACCGGGTGGACAAATCCCATTCAAGGGAGATTGGCGGTACCGGTCTCGGACTGTCCATTGCCAGAAATGTGGTAGTCATGCACAGAGGTTCCATCAGGGTATTCAGCCAGATGGGCGAGGGTACTACATTTACCATACGGATTCCGTTGAAGTACGTAGTATAAGGAGGATGGATATGAGGCAGTATCATAGATGCTTTATGGTGATTCTCTGTCTGTGTCTTCTTCTTGGAGGCTGCGGACAGGGAACGATGCCGGATGGGAATAAAACGTATATATATTATGTTAATGCGGATGGTACGGGACTTGTGCAGGAGGATTATGAACTGCCGGACGGCAATATCAGGGAGCAGATTGCTGCGATTCTTGAAGAGCTTAGGCGGGAAACGGATTCCATCGAATATAAAAGTGCATATCCCGAATATGTGAGGATTCAGGAATGGCAGCTCACCGATTCGGATCTGGAGATAGATTTTTCGGATTCGTATAAACAGATGGACGCGGCGACAGAACTGCTTCTCCGCGCGGCAACGGTGCATACGCTGGAGCAGGTCAACGGCGTGGATTATATTAAATTTACGGTAGAGGGGAAAGGGCTTTGTAACAGCGAAGGAGAGGAAGAAGGGTACATGAACCATGATTCTTTTGTGGAAAATACGGGATCGTCTCTTCACTCCTATCAAGAGGGAAACCTGAAACTGTTTTTTGCCAATAAGGCAGGCGATAAGCTGACAGAAGAGGTTGTGAATGTCAGATACAACAGCAATATGTCTGTGGAGAAATTGATCACAGAACAGCTTATTAAGGGGCCGCCGATGGAAGGAGCCTATCCGACGCTGCCGCCTGACACGAAGGTATTAGGAGTCTCTGTGAGGGACGGCATCTGTTATGTGAATTTTGACGAAGGCTTCCTTAACATGGATTATAAGATCAGCCCGGAGGTTAGGATATACTCTGTTGTAAACTCTATCGTTGCAGGAGGAGAGACAGGTCAGGTACAAATATTGGTAAACGGCGAAACAGACATAACCTATGAGGGAGACATCCGTTTGGAAAAGCCGCTTTCAAGAAATTTAGAAATCGTGGAGGAAAAGGAGAAAGATTGAGAAACAGACCATTATGCTGCATTTGTCTGTTTATCTGTCTGGTAATAAGTATTGGAACCGTCTGCGGAGGAGAGAAGTTTCTGAAAGAACTTCGTCCCTCCGCGGCGGAGTTATACCTGCAGGACGGAGAAGATGTCCTTTTAGCAGGGAGGGTATATCAGAAGGCAGACAAAGAAAAATATCAGGTACTATATCTTAAAGATAATTCTATTTTATATCATCAGCAGTCGCTGAAAGAATCCAGATTCATAATCTATGATGAAGAAAAACTAGAGACAGATATCGGGGATGTTGTTACTATTTCAGGCAAGATCAGTTTGTTTGAAAATGCAAGGAATCCGGGAAATTTTGATAGTAAGCTATATTATCAGAAGCAGGATATTCATGCAAGTGTGTGGGCCGAATCCATACAGAAACAAAAAAATATTACCCATACATTTTATGAAAATATAAAAAATGTGCTGTATCAGTTCAGAAGGGAGTGGATGTCACATCTTAGCAAAATGATGGGAGAGAAAGACGGAAACACATTATCAGCTATGATTTTAGGGGAAAAGGCGGAGATGGATCAGGAACTACGGGAGCTTTATCAGGTGAACGGGATTGGGCATATTTTGGCCATTTCGGGACTGCATCTGTCCTTTATCGGGATTGGGATGTATAAGCTTTTGCGGAGACTTACCGGATCTTATCCGGTTGGCGGGGTATTCGGCATCTTGTTTTTAGTGTTGTACATTTTAATGATAGGATTTACCGTATCTGCGGTGCGGGCCTTGGTGATGTTCTTATTCCGGGTAGGGGCGGATATGGTAGGTCGGCATTATGATGCGCCGACGGCGCTTTCTGCGGCGGCGGTTGTAGTGTTATTGTGGCGCCCGCTTAGTCTGTATGACGGGGGATTCTGGCTGTCCTTTGGGGCGGTTCTGGCGATTCTTGTGGTAGTGCCGGTGGTGCAGTATGTATCCATAACTTATCCTGCGATCATGCAGCGAAGAAGTGGGGAAACAAATATACAAAGTTTTCAAAAACAGAATGCAGATAGAATCACGTTGGCAGTATGTCTAAAAACTATTCGGGGATATATATGGCAGGGGATTTTGAAGGGACTTACAGCGAGTATCGGTGTTAATCTGATAATTCTTCCGATTTTGCTTTATTATTTCTTTGAATTTCCAATTTACTCTTTGGTTCTAAACCTATTTGTGATTCCGCTGATGTCTGTGCTTTTGTTCATGGGAATGGTAGGAAGCCTGTTTTCTGTCGGTTTCCTGCCAGTATCTGGCATATGCTTTTGGATATGCGGCGGGATTCTGCGGTTATATAAGATAAGCTGTAATCTGGCGCTTGCTCTTCCGGGAGCGCGGTTTGTGGCGGGAAAGCCTAAGATGTGGCAGATTGCGGTATATTATGGGATATTGGTTATCGTTTTGTTGCTTTTGAGAGAAAGGGAAAGGCTGATGGAGCATGTGGATTCTTCCCCAAAGCAGGCAGGCTGCGGATCGGGAGTGGGCATGCAAAAATATGCGGTCAGCAAGTCAGATATAAGTATGCAAAAACATGTGAAAAGGCTTAGAAGATTTGCGCTTACGCTTGGGATGGCAGGTGTTATTGTCCTGACGCACCGATGGGGAGAGCAGGGAAAGCTGACGACGGTGGTTTTAGATGTAGGACAGGGAGATGGGATTTTTATGAGAGGCCCGGAGGGCGGTACCTATCTGGTGGACGGAGGCAGCAGTGATGTGAAAAAAGCAGGGCAATACAGGATAGAACCGTTTCTAAAATCCCAGGGCGTCGGGGTGCTTGACTATGTGCTGATATCCCACGGCGACAGCGATCATATAAGCGGTGTGGAGGAGCTGATTGAGAGACAGGATACAGGGGTAAAGATTGGGACATTGGTGCTGCCAGTGCAGGAAGTATGGGATGAGGCATTGGAGGGGCTGGCAGAAAAAGCGAAGGAATATGAAATTCGCGTAGTTGTGATAAAACCGGGGCAGAGTATTAAGGAAGGGAATATGGCGGTTACATGCATACAGCCGGGAAATCCGGGAGCGGAGGCAGAGAATAAGGAATTTGAGGGACGAGATGCAGAAGAAGGATACGAACCGGGGAATGCAGCATCTATGGTATTGGCAGTTAAGTCCGGAGAGTTTGATATGCTATTGACCGGAGACGTGGAGGGAGGAGGAGAAGAACAGCTTACAAAGCAGTTGGAAGAACAATATCGGGATTGCACATGGGAAATCCTGAAAGTGGCGCATCATGGTTCGAAGAATTCATCATCTGAGGAGTTTCTACGACAGGTTAAGCCTGCGTATGCGTTTATTTCAGCGGGGCGGGAAAACCAGTATGGGCATCCGCATCAGGAAACGATAGAAAGGCTTACGGATGCAGGGAGCAAAATATATTCAACACAGGAAAATGGGGCGCTTATAGTGGAGGTTGAAGATGGGGAGACAATGAAAGTTGGGAGAGAACAGTAACAGTTGGAAAATGGAAACGGATAAGAACCGGCGGGTTTCTATGGAAATGCCGTTACTTAATTGTTATAATGTAATTAATAATCTAAGGCAGGCAATGGCTTAAGAATAATGGAAGGGGCGTGGAAAGAGATGGAGATGCGAAAGAAGAAACTTCCGATTGGAATTGAGAATTTTGAAGAAATAAGGAAAGAGGATTTTTACTATATCGATAAGACAGGGCTTATTGTCGAATTACTTCATAACTGGGGAGCAGTGAACTTATTTACTCGCCCACGGAGATTTGGGAAAACGCTTAATATGAGCATGCTGGAACACTTTTTCTCACTGAATGGAGATAAGAGTATTTTTGACGGACTGGAAATTTCAAAAGAAACAGCGCTCTGTGAGGAATATATGGGGAAATATCCGGTTATTTCAGTTTCTCTGAAAGGGATTGACGCAAGATCTTATGAAACGGCTTATCAAATGGCAGTCCAGGTTATTATTGAAGCGGCGGCAAAGTTCTATTTTCTTTTAGACAGTGAAAAGCTCAATGATCACGACAAAGCAGAATATAAAGAACTTCTGGATAAAAATATGAATGAAGGTACGTTTGGCAACAGCTTAAGACAGTTATCGGGAATGCTGGAAAAACATTATGGTACAAAAGCGGTTCTGCTGATTGATGAATATGATGTCCCGCTGGCAAAAGCCCATGCGAATGGATACTATGACCAGATGCTTTCCTTGATCCGAAGTCTTCTTGGAGAGGCACTGAAGACAAACAACAGCCTGAAATTAGCGGTGTTGACAGGATGCCTTCGGATTTCAAAGGAGAGCATCTTTACCGGGTTAAATAATTTGAAGGTATTGACGATTGCAGATGAGCGTTTTGATGAATACTTTGGTTTTACAGACAAAGAAGTGAGAGAGCTTCTGGAGCATTATGATGTAACGGATCATTATGAGGAAGTAAAAAGATGGTATGATGGATATCAGTTTGGAAATGAGGAAGTGTACTGTCCGTGGGATGTGCTGAACCATTGTGACAGGATCAGAAGCGAACCGCATGTGCAGCCGGAAAACTACTGGATCAATACTAGCAGCAATGATGCGGTGAAGAGGTTTATTCAGGAATCGGCAAATGTTGCGACCAAACGGGAGATTGAGCGCCTGGTAGCGGGTGAGGTCATTATGAAGGAGATTCATCAGGAACTCACATATCCAGAGATTTACCAGACGATAGATAATATCTGGAGCCTGCTCTTTACCACCGGTTATCTGACCCAGCGGGGAAAGACAGAGGGAAGGCAGATGAAACTGGCAATCCCCAACCTGGAGATCCGGGATATTTACATGACGCAGATTATGGAATTTTTTAAAGAAAATGTCCGGGTAGACGGGGATACGCTGAACCGTTTTTGTGATGCCCTGCAGAATAAAGATGCAGAAAATGTAGAGAAAATTTTCACGGAATATTTAAGAAGAACCATCAGTATCCGGGATACGGCTGTAAGAACAAACATGAAAGAAAGTTTTTATCACGGTGTCCTGCTTGGAATTTTAGGTGTGAAGGCTCAGTGGGGGATTTCTTCCAACCGAGAAATGGGGGAAGGCTATGCGGATATCCTTGCGGAACCGGATACCAGAGATATGGGGATTATCATAGAAGTGAAGTACGCACATGACGGAGATCTGGATGCTGCTTGCAAAGAAGCATTAAAACAGATTGAGTATACCAGATATGAAGATGACCTTGAAGATGACGGGGTAGATAATATCCTCAAATACGGGATTGCATGTTATAAAAAACGGTGCAGGGTTATGTTGGCACAAAAATAATAAATCAAATAAAAATGAGAGCCTTGAAACGAGTATGTTTCAGGGCTTTTTTCATGCCGTCATGTACGGGGAGTGGCAATAGAAGGGATCAGCTATTACTCCTTTTGCTGGCAGAGACGGGTTTTCGGATTGGGGAACTATTAGGAGTTCGACATGTTGAGGATATTGATTATCAGGGATGCCGGATACGCGTTGAACCAAGAATGGACAATGAAAACGAGGTGCGCGCGAAGTATGAGGAGGACCGTTGGGCTAAGGTTAGTAAAGATACGTTTGATATTCTGCTCTTTTACTATGCCAAATACAGAAATTTGTTAAAAGAGTCGGAATATTTATTCATCACATTGTCCGGAAAGAATGCCGGGCGGGCATTGACAGAAGATGCGGTCAATGCCATGCTCCGCAGGTTACAAGAGAAGATGCAGATTGAAGTTACCTCCCATATGTTCAGACATTATTTTGCAAACGAACGCCGGAAGAACAGGTGGAGCATGGAATTGATCAGCCAGGCATTAGGGCATAGGAATCTGCAGACGACCATTAATTACCTGAATATTAGCAATGAAGAACTGGTTGAGGCAAGCGAGGAACTTTTCCGTCAAAATGCAGCATTGTATATGGCAGATAAATTGTTATAGAAGTGGGTGAAATATGACAATGGCAGCAGTTAGTTGTTTTCAGGAAGAAAAAAGCAATATCGGATTTTTAGAAAGACAGATTGAAGAGTGCCCGGAAAGGGAAGAACGATTTATAAAACGCGGAGTAGAGTATTTGTGCCTGCAAAATATATATGATGTACTGGAGATAGAGGATGGACTGGTTGATTCGTATATGTTATGGCTTCAGGAACAAGGGATTCAGGATAAACACTTGATTGGGGCATACCAAAAAACTTTACGGGACTGGAGGGAATTTCATAAGAAGAAAGAATATGTAAAACTAAGAGAAGAGATCGAAGGATGCGGTACGGTGGAACAGACTCTTAAGAGCAAGGCGTATACATTTTTGACAGAGAATGGGATACACAGCCTGGAAGAAATCGACTGGGATATGCGGGTAAGTTATGACCAATATCTGGAGAAAGCGATAAATACGAGAATCCGCCCCTGGTATCTGAAAGGTTTAGATAAACTAAAGTTATTTGATCTTGAAAAGAGAAGCGACAACATAAGGGCAGGCGGGATTCGGTTAAAGTATACCCAAGGGCATACCGTAATACATGCCCTGCGGGCGGGTGGACTCCGTCCAATAAGGTATGAAGAAAAGAGAATTTATTTGGGATATCATCCAAATTATCATTTGGCAAAGGAATTTTATTATTGCAGGAATACCAAAGGGGTTATCTGGGATTTCTCCATTCATACGTCTCAGAAGTTAAAATATCAGGTTTTTACGGTGTTAAATTACGCATTGGAAAGTTCATCAGATCGTGAATTGAGACGGGGATATCTAGCGCCTCTGCATTTTTTATATATGTATTGCATAGATAGAGGGATTTCGGATCTTACACGGTTAGAGCAGGATCAGATTGATGATTATGTAGGCAAAGCAAAAGAGGTGCCGCTTATAAACAACAGATATCACCAGATTGTGAATAAGGTACAGAGAATCCTCTTCGTACAGTCCAAGGACATAAACTGGGAAGCAAACGTATGGTATTTGGAGCGTTTTCAGTTTGATGCGTTCCGATATGATCCCACCAGGCCGGTAAAACGGATCTCATTTCTGGATATATTGGACAAGGATAACCGTGAGTATCTGAAAATGTACATCAAATATCAGCTTGGGGTAACGAGTTATTCTGTCCAAAACATTTGGGCCCGGGTATATATTACAAAGGCTTTCCTGCGGTTTCCGGATAAAGAGAAACTGAAAGTAGAGAAACTGACGGCAACAGAGATTGACCGGTATATGAGGTTGTTACAGGAAGAAGATGTTGAAATTATAACCTTTAATGATAAAGTGGCTGAGATTCACTGCTTTTTCAGATTCCTGACAGCAAGGGGATATTATAGCAAGGTTCCGTTTTACCCGGAATACTATATCAAGCGGGCAACGGTGCCGCATCATTACCGGTCTGTGCCGCAGAATACGGTGACGGAGATTTTTAAGAATTTAAAAGGGATGCCGGAAGATATGCGGCTTATGTATCTGCATTTATGGTGCCTTGGACTACGGATTAATGAAGTATGCTCTATAAAACGGGAAGGATATTATCTGAAGGAAGGGGTTGCCTGGTTTCGGATTTACCAGCATAAGATGAAGATGGAAAAGGTAATCCCAATGCTGCTGTACCGGAGTATGATGGTATACATAGAACGAAGAAAAACCGGGGTGGATTCCTATGTATTTCAAAACTCGAAAGGAGGCCCGTATTTATCAACACATTACTGGCATGAAATGGTGGACTGGTGCAATGAGTTGGGAATTAGATGCGGAGACCATATTTTTCAAACACATGATTACCGTCACAGCGTAGCCACCGCATTATACGAACAGGGAGCTTCCATTCAAGCAATCCGGGAGTTTCTTGGACATAAGCATGAAAACATGACGCGGCGGTATATTGACTGTATCCAGAGGCATGTAGACCGATCCAGTGAACAATATTATAAAGAGCAGAAAAGTCTGGTGAATGAATGGAAAGAAGGAAGTGGAAAAGATGGAAACTAGGATTTACATAAAAGAGCTCCCCTGTTATCAAAGAAGAGGAAATGCTTATGAAAAAAAGTATCCGGGTTATGGAGCGGCATTTTTACAATTTAGAGCTTTTGGAAACGGATGGGCATAAAAAGGAAATGGAAGAGTTCATTCGGAGCCGTGGAAACGAGCTGAGTATGACTACCGTAGATGCGGATATTCTCCTCTACAATGTGCTTGTCAGGTTTATGAAAGAGAAATATCCTCTGCTGGACAGCTTCCGGGCAGTACCGGAAGAGATTCTTGTTAAGAAATTTAAGGCATGGTTCTTAGACCATGGATATCAGATCACACGGAAGCATTTTATGAAAAGTATGGGAAGAAATTTACAGGAGGAGGCAGGACCGGTAAAGTATTTGCGCCTTCTGCTTCAGTTCCTGGAGCCGGAGGATAAACGGCCGGAGTGGGAAAAAGATGTATGGAATCTGGAAAATCTGAGATTTGAGATCAGGCAGAATCCGATAGATATCATAAGGACGATAAAATTTACAGGAATCAGGCGGGAGGCAATCAGGGAAGAGGTAAAACGGTCATCTTATATCCGGATTAAATATTTATCCGTAGATTCGCTCCAGGGGGAAATACGTGCGGTAAGGCGGTTTTCAGAGTTCCTTGCAGAGAGGAATCCGGAAATTACAAGTTTGGGAGAGGTAGGAAGGCTAAATATTGAGGAATATTTGACACACATCAATCTGGAAAGAGGACAGGAAAGAAACTTAAAATCTGAAATGGCAAATTTAAAAGATATGCTGCGGCAGGTTGGGAAAGTGATTGACAAGCCCAAGTTAGGGAAATTGTTTATCAAGCAGGATATGCCAAAAGCGCCTGAAGTAGCATTCAAAACCTATTCCGATGAGGAAATAAAGAGGTTAAATTATTATATCATCAATATGGAAGAACAGATAGCGCGTGCGCTGATCCTGCATCAGATGCTTGGTGGAAGGATATCAGATACCTTAACTTTGCGTACAGACTGCTTATATCAGGAAAACGGTCACTATATCGTCCGGATGTATCAGGTAAAGACTTCCTATTATGAAAAACCAGTTCCGGATGATGTGGCCAAGTTAATCCAGAAATCAATGGAATATACATATGAGAGGTATGGGGAAACGGAATATATTTTTGTAAATGAATCAAACCCTTCTCTGCCGTTTCAATATTCCATGCTGAAACACCGTGTGTATACATTGATTTATGAAAACGATATTTGCAAGGATAACGGTGAACGGATGGGTTTTGCAACACATTTATTCCGGCACTGCTACGGTATGAAACTTGTGGAGCTGCATTTGGACGATGCGGCTATTGCACACTTATTGGGGCACAGGGGAGTGAATACCGTTTATCGGTACCGGCGGGCAAGCGGAAAGCTGATGGTAAAGGAAACGGAAGAATTGAGAAAGACAATGGATGAGATATTGAGTGAAATTATCAAGGAGTGGGATGGATATGAGCAAGTATTCCAAAATGGTTGAATCGAACCAGAAAGCAAGTAAGGAAAAAATTGATTGTGCGATTCGGACAATCAAAGAAATGCTGGAGAAAGAAGAACAGCTCCTAGTCTGTGATCTGATCCGGAAAACGGGATTGTCGAGAGCATTCTTCTATAAGAATCCGACGGTAAGTAAAATCCTGAATGAAGCGAGGCAGCAGCAGGAGGGCAAGGTGTTCCATCAGAAGAAGAAGGTAATTCTGGATTATGCACTGGAGCGGCAGAATGAACTGATAAAAATAGAGTATGAAAAATCGCAAAAGGAGAACAAGGATTTGAAAGCAGAAAATGAAAAGTTGAAGAAGGCGCTTAGGAAGAAGGAAGTGGCGTTTATTAAAGGCTTGTAGAAAATGAAAAACAGATAGGATTTTCAAAAAATAAGGGAATCCTATCTGATTTATTATTCCAGTAAAGAGAAGTTGAATTTAAGGCATAATTATTTCTTGCCTTTAGCAGAGTGAATTGTAATTGACGTAATTTTATTAGATAATCTTGGATAGAACTATTTTTTACTTCCTGAAAATGCTGTGATAGTGGTAAGGGCGTATCGTTTACTCATATGTATTTTAGTACCATTTATTAAAATGATATCAGTACAATTGATGGTTCTAATCTTATTTAGTGAAACGATGCGATTTTGGGCGCATTTGATAAAACCATAAGTAGATAATGAGTTTAATTCATTATTTAATGTTCCATACTTATGATATGTTCCATGTTGAGTATAAATGGTAATCTGATGTTCTTGTATTTCCATATAATATATATCAGAGATATGAAGTTTTGATATGGAGGTTTTGGTTCTGCAAATATATTCTTGCTGAGAATCCTTATAGAGTTGTAATGCTTGTTTTAAACCAGAGGATCCATATTGCGCTAAAAAATTGGTAATAGTATCAATTAGTTTGGTATCAATTTGGGGTTTGTTTGGACAAGTCATCTTTATCGTTTCCTATCTTTTATTTTCCATTTCACTATATAAGACAATTTGTGGGTAAAAAACTAACGCATCTTTTGGGAGAAATATTTTTATTTTCCGGATATGATGTTGAGAGGAAAAGATATGATGTATCTATGTTGTCGTAAAATGCTAAAAAAGTATAATTAAATATATTGGAAAACAATAGGGTATTTTTACCATAAACCCGCGGAATTTGTAAAAGTTATTTAGGAGAGTACCAGTTAAATGTATAGGAGTTTCCTGTATAATTCAAGTATAGGAAATTCAAGGAAAGAAGGTTGAGAAAAAAATACCTCAGATTACAATAAGATTACTGACTTAGCGGGTTAGTAAAAATTAAAGAGGTATCTAAAATGAATTCTAACACACAAAACTCAAAAATTGCATTCATTACTAAAAACATTAATTGTTGGAATTGATGTGGGAAGTGAGATCCATTATGCCAGGGCATTTGATTAGCGTAGCTACGAGTATACAAAGAAACCGCTGGAGTTCAGCAACAGCGAAGCAGGATTCCAGAGATATAAGGTATGGATGGAGGTGCTTGTAGAGAAGCACGGTAAAACCGCCGTGATCCCCGGCATGGAGCCGACGGGTCATTACTGGTTCGCATTAGGGAAATTCCTGCAGAACAACGGGATGAATCCGGTGCATGTGAATCCCCACCATGTAAAAAATCGAAAGAGCTGGATGACAACAATCCCAACAAGAATGACCGCAAGAACCCGAAGGCGATCGTTGCGCTTGTCAATGAGGGACGGTTCTCGTCCCCTTACATACCAATCGGTATCTATGCAGAGATTAAGAGCCTGTCGAACCTACGCTTCCAGACACAGGAAGGGTTCACGAGGATAAAGAACCGCCTGGCCAGATGGTTCGCCATTTACTTCCATGAATACAAAGACGTTTATGAGGGTTTGAAGACGGTGAGTGGTAGGATGGTGCTGAAGGCGGTACCACTGCCGAAAGACATTGAGAAGCTGGGGGCAGAAGGCATTAACCAGATATGTAGGGACGCGAAGCTGAGAGGCGCCGGAATGAAGAGGGCAAAGACCTTGGTAACAGCCGCAGGGCATAGTGTCGGAAGTTAAGGAAGTGCCTGAAGCCACTCGGATGGAACTGAAAGCCTGCTGGATTATATGGGTGTATATACAGCAAGGCAGGAGGGGCTGCCCCGGAATATAGAAGAAAAGCTGAAAGAGATTCCATATATAGACAATCTACTGGCCATAAAGGGGATCGGGCTGGTGATAGTCAGCGGCTTTATAGCAGAAGTCAGGGATATTGGACGTCTTGACAACCCCAAACAGCTGCAGAAACTGTCATTCAGAGCTTTATTTGATGCCGTTTACGTAGAATTAAATGATCCCGATTTCGGCATCAAATAAAATGCAGAATAACACAGAAGCTGGCAGGATATACCATCGTGTCAAATGATTTCGGGAAACATAATGGGGAAGGGGAAAGCTGGATTAGCTACCGTGGGCGGAAATCCCTGAGATATGTGCTGTATGAGGCGGCAATATTGCTGGTCGGGAAGAAGCAGAGTTTCGGGAGATACATGAATACTACCAGACGAGGAAGGAGAACCGCTCAAAAAGATGCAATCCGTGGTGGCGGTAGCCTGCAAGATATTAAGGATATTTTATGTAATCCTTACATAAGGTGTGAAGTATGACCCGAAGAAGCTGCTGGGTGACATCAGGAGGTCACAGGTACAGGTAGCATAACAGCGGGAAATAAAAACAGGCAATGTACTGTCACGGTTGGACCGGGATTCCGAGAGCTGGATTCAGCTGTGACAGGAAAGCTGGGAGCATGGGAGAGGGATGGAAAAACGTTTGCCGAAAGGTGCTGTTCCGGAAGCCATGCAAACAGGTCAATAAGACTTGATACAAAGAATGGGTCAGTAGTCGGCAGGAATAATCACCATAGGGTGAGACTCTACAAAGGAGCTAAGCTGACACCTAGGTTATGGACAGGCGGGACGAAGGAAGTTAGGACCCCACAGAAATGAGGGTGATCCTGGTAGACACGGGAGGTTCGCTGCCGTAGAAGGAAGGGTACACACAAGGCCATGTAGAGCGAAAAACCAAGACGTTCTATTTCGTGCCCTCGAACTCATCTATTTTCGTTCCAGATACAGAGAGATGTCCATCTCCTTAACTCATTCATCTGAGATATGTAACTAAAAAATCCCTGAAAAATAAGGAAAGAAGACTTGACTAAATAGCGAGGGGGTTTGTGATATTACATAGATGTCAGCAGATTCTTGGACATGATTTTTATTTATAAGTTCTTTTGGTAATATGTCCACAGTATATTCAATAATTAATATGTTATATTCAAATCGTATCATAAGGGAAAGACAATAAACCAGACTTAAAACTGTATCAATTGCTTGGATGACTACCCCCTTGCTTATTAAAAGTGTTAAAAATATAACTTAAGGAGAAGGAAAATGTATAGTTCTTTGCACGAGATAAAAAATAACTTAATTGATGAAGAAGTGTTACATAATTCAATAGCTAAAAATCATACTATTATTTTAAAGGGTAAAAAAAGAAATGTTGCTTTAGGTGAAAATGCAACTATAAAGGTCAATACAAATATTGGTGTTTCAGAAGAGGATAATTATGACTTAGAAAGACATAAATTATTACAATTATGTGACTGTAATTACAAACCGGACACGATGATGGATCATACAATTATAGCATTAAAAAAACCATTTTGGAAATCTATGGTAGACAATTTTGATGGACCAATAGGTACACTTCCGCATTATTTAGCTTATGATAAGGAAAAAGGAATTAATGTAGATGATCTTTTGAATAGAATTGAAGAGATGTGTGCTTATGGTGTAGCCTTTATGACGATGCATCCTACAGCTAATTTAGAACTATATGAAGTTGCTTCTAAATCAAGATTAGTACCAACAACATCACGAGGAGGAAGTATTCTTTTAAGTGATACTAAAATAAATAAAAGGACAGATAACATTATATCGTTATATTTTGATGACATATTAAATATTTTAAAAAAATACAACGTGGCGATAAGCATTGGCACTGTATATCGTCCTGCGAATATTTTTGAATCGTTGGATAAAGTTCATATTGAGGAAACAAGGCTACAGAAAAAATATATTGATCGTGCAAAACAATGTGGTGTGAAAGTAATGATGGAGGGAATAGGACATATTTCGTTAGATAAAATTTCAGAATACGTGAAATTAAAGGAAATGTATAATGTTCCATTTATGCCATTAGGTCCAATTCCAACAGATGCAACTATCGGGTTTGATCATGTTGCTGGGGCAATAGGGGCCGCGTTTTTTTGTATGTCGGGTGGAGCTAGCATAATTAATTCAATTACAAGAGAAGAGCATACAGGTGGAGTTCCTACCATTAATTCAATTCTAGAAGGACTTAAATCAGCAAGAACAGCTGCTCATTGTGTAAATTTAACAAAATTTGAAAGAATAAAATTAGTTGATAAGCAAGTTGTCGAAACGAGAAGTAATATGCAGACCTGTGCAGTTTCTGGAGGATTGTTTTTTGAAAATGTCTCATCAGATATAGAGAAGGGATGTAAAAGGTGCTGTCATGAATGTCCATTAACAATTATGAAAAATATTAATTAAAAGAGGTTATTATTGTGTACTTAATTAAGAAAAAAATATGATTGATAAAATCACAATAGATGATGCAACTAATTTGTATAATTATTTTACAATTGATGATATAGTAGGCGCTAGCATGGTGTTGCTAACCATTAATGGAGAACATGGGAGTTATAAAAATAGAAAAAGCACCAAAATTTACTACATTACTGAAGGTAGACTTATAATAAATATAGAAGGTTTTCAAAATATTCTTTATGCCAAAGATTCAATTTTAGTTGAACCTAATATTTGGTATTCAATGGTTGGGGAAAATTGTACTACTGTGGTAATAACGATACCTGCATTTAGAGCAGAGGACGAAGAACACAAATGATATCAGATAAAAAGAATATGTTTTTTTCATCTTTACTTACTTCAGTAAGTAAATCGAAAAAATGGTTGTATGACACTTGGAAAGAAAATGAAACAGGTATAGGGTGGTCTCTAACAGAAGATAATTATTATGTCATGCCATGGGGAGGGACTTTAGATGCAATTCGAGCTCTAATATATGCTGGGGAAAGCATCCATAGTCCAATAATTGCAAAAAGCTTAAAATGGTTGTTGAATAGTCAAAATGAAGATGGAGGTTGGTCTTCATGGGAGATAAAGAAAAGCTGTGTTGATGTAACATGTTGGATAGTTATAACCTTAAAAATGATAAATGATCAGACTTATATTGAATTATTAAATAAAGCATATATATACTTACTTAATAATCAAAAAGAAGATGGAAGTTTTGGAGCATATTATAATGGTGAGTCAAGAATTTATGCCACTCTATTAGCAATATGGGCGCTTTATGATGTTCATCCAATAGAATGCTCTAAAGCTACTAAGTGGTTACTTGATTCAAAAAATTCTGATGGGGCATGGGGATTTAAATATAAAGATAAAAACAGTAACGTAGTTATAACATCAATGATTGCTATTGTTCTTCATAAATCATCACAATTAAATGATCAGGAGATGATAGACAATATTATTGAATTTATTTATGATAGCATGTTATCTGACTATACATGGGAATCATTATCAGAGCCATATATAGCTTATGAAGATTGTAAGGATAAAGAACAGATATTTACAGTATGCAATCATAATTCATCTATGTGGGCAATTATGGCATTGATAAGATTAGATGGTACAATTCAAAATACCATATTGATAAAGGCTGTAAACAAATTAATAGAAATGCAAAATGAAGATGGCTCATGGTATTATAATAAGTTTGATAAAAAAAAGTATACATGGTGTGTTGCTAATGCAATTTGGGTATTAGTAGATATAGAAAAAATGCTAAGTAATTCATTAATGTACGTTGAAATGTATTTAAAACAAGTAGAAAAAGAACGTAAAAACAGATTAACACAAATAATATTAACTATTTGTGTTAGTGTTAATTTTTTACTAACACTTTTAATGTTTATATTTCATTTTAATATACATTTATTTTTGATTGAAAAAATAAATGTAATTTATGATGATGTTAAAAACTTGATATTAAGTAATTGCCAAAGTTTTATTTTGCCATTGTCAATAACTATTATAGGTGGAGTGTTTGTAGGTGTTGTTTTACATTATTTATTTACGAAAAAATAATTATTTCGATAAATGATAAGTATATAATTTTAATGGTGTTAGTCAGAAAATGGGGTGATGCCCCAAACAGTCCTTTGTCTTTACAGTATAAACATATCAGGAAAATATATACAATTCTTTTTGGTTTTTTGCATGATTATTAAGTAAGCGATGAATAATACACCGCCTACCATATTTCTAAATTCAGTTAAAGCAGTAAACGACTACCGTTTCCTATCAATTCCTCTGCTACCTATGCGGCAGGGGAATTCTATTTTCCGGAACATTGGATTCCACATCAATTAATCCTGAACATTGCTCCTTCATAGTAAGCTCTTAATTTTCAGCCGTTGATAGAAAAATACCCGGCTACTTTTTAGTAGCCGGAGCACCTTCACAATTCACATATAATTAATTCCCGTCGCTTGCACGGCGTTTGATTTCAGCTTTCACGTTTTCATTCCATGGTGCCAGGAGTTCTAACTCTTCATCGCTCGTCCTATCATTTGGAAGTTTTTCGAGTAGATCCTTATACCGCAGGATATACCGCCAGTTTTTTTCTTTGCATCTCTCAAAAAAACCTTCACGCGTATACAGGCTGTCCCCGCACAAGCAGATGGGCAGTTTTGGAAACGCTTTTTTCAGCTTTTCCATTAAACGCCAGCAGGCCTTTCTTTCACTGTCCTGTTTCTCCACTTCTTTCCCAGCTTCATTGTCTACAAATTCCGTCTGGATGCTGATGAGGATTTGGGAATGCAGTACCAGCTTTGCTTCCAGTACATAATAATAATTCTCCTGGTACACTTTTTCTGTCCCTCTATTATGCGTCCGGTGCAGGCTTTTCCCATCCAGCTCCCTTCGGCTGCTACAAAGCTGCGTTCCATCTATGATAACCTGCCAGTATTTGCCCCTGATTCGCATATTTTCAAAAGCCCGGCTGCACAGAAGCCTGCTGCACAGGCGGTTTAAGATGTCCTGCAATTTTTCCGGATCCACTTTTTCCAGATACCGGTTGATGGTTTCCCAGTAGGGAAGCTCCTCCACGGTCTGTTCCTCCCCGGATAGAAGCCAGATGTTTTCCATCATTTTACTGGAATTGAATTCTTCACTTGTTTTCCTCATACTACCGATGTAAAATAGAGAAGAAAGAATACGAGTCATAAGAAGTAACACAGCAGGATAGGTAATATAACTCTGGTTTCTGGGATCTGGAATCTGTTTTAACAGTGGTAAAAGATCTGAGAAAAAATGCCGGATTAGCTTGGCTAATTCACAGGCAAGGTTAAACTGTTCCAGGTGTTGCATGGTCTCTTTTCTTCTGATTTTTATTCTTGCTTCATGGTAAAACCTCCTCTCTTTTATGGTGGTGCGAAAAAATAGTTTTTGTGTCAATTCTATTATCTCGCATTTTCCCATAAAATGGGAGGTTTTTTTATTAATTTTTTTTAAGCGTCAGAGCTGATGTTTTGTCAAGGATATGTTCAAGAAATTGCAAAATATAGAAGACAGAGAGCGGCTCATTGTATTCAGTTGCGTTTAGAGTGGATAGATGATACGGTTCTGATTAAGTACAGGAGATTTGTGTGGAAGTTTATTAAAGAGTTATAAATATTATTGATATAAAACAATAGATAGGTTAAAGGGAAAGTTTTTCAAAAATTTTATACAAAATAACATATTTTTACAGAAAAATTATTGAATGTTACTTATTGATTAATGAGAGTAAAAATACCTTAAGGATAATCTTCTTGAAATATCGATATAGAAAAGAACACTATAAACACTGTGTATTGTGTGGAAAGCTTGATTTTCCAATACTTTTGAACTATAAGTACATATTATGGCTATCTCAGGATTGCATCTGTCTTTTATTGGGATTGGGATATATAAGATTCTGCGGAGGATTACAGGTTACTATCCGGTTGGAGGGGTGTTCGGTATATTGTTTTTGGCGTTGTATATTCTTATGGTCGGGCTTACCGTATCTGCGGTGCGGGCACTGGTGATGTTCTTGTTCCGGATAGGGGCGGATATGACGGGACGGCATTATGATGCGCCGACGGCGCTTTCTGCGGCAGCGGTTATTGTGTTATTGTGGCGCCCGCTTAGTCTGTATGACGGGGGATTCTGGCTGTCCTTTGGGGCGGTTCTGGCGATTCTTGTGGTAGTGCCGGTGGTGCAGGATGTATTTAGCCGGACAGAGTCTGCTAGCCCCGCTAAAGCGTGCATTGCGGGAGATCCCACAATATATAATAACGGACAGCATGCCGGTTCCGTATGTGTGTATTTGGGGAAAACCTGGAAGCAGGTATGGCAGATGATTATGCAGGGACTGACAGCCAGTATTGGTATCAATCTGGTCATCTTTCCGATTCTGCTCTATTATTTCTTTGAATTTCCGCTTTATTCTTTTATTTTGAATATCTTTGTGATTCCGTTGATGTCTGTGTTGTTATTTCTGGCAATGGCAGGAAGCATATTTTCGCTGTGGTTTGTTCCTATGTCTGTCTTGCTGTTTAGGATATGCGGTAAAATTCTGTGGATTTATAAAATTAGCTGTGGGATAGCGCTTGACTTGCCGGGAGCGAGACTTGTGATCGGAAGGCCTGATACGTGGCAGATCATAGTATATTACGGGATTTTGTTTTTGGGGCTGCTTATATTGAGATATGTTTTATTAATGAAGAAATGTGAGGAACAAAGGAATCAAAGTTTATTAGTGATGGAATGGGAGAAGAAAAGGGATCACAGAAAACAAGACAATCATGGATACCGGGGAAATCGGAGAAAACAAAAAGCAGGTTGTTCAGTGATTCTCCTGTTGGCAGCGGGAATTATGATTCTAATGGTTCGTTTTGGAGAGGCGGGGAAGCTTGCAGTTGTGGTGCTGGATGTGGGACAGGGGGACGGAATCTTCATGAAAGGTCCAAAGGGCGGCACCTATCTGGTGGATGGCGGGAGCAGCGATGTCAAAAAGGTGGGACAATACAGGCTGGAATCATTTCTGAAATCCCAGGGAGTGGGAGTGATTGATTATGTGCTGATATCCCATGGTGACAGTGATCATACGAATGGAGTAGAGGAGTTGATTGAGAGACAGGAGATTGGGGTAAAGATCGGGATGCTGGTATTGCCGGTGCAGGAGGTGTGGGATGAGGCGTTGGCAGGCTTGGCGAAGAAAGCAAGGGATAATGGAATCCGTGTAGCTGTGATGGAATCGGGACAGAGTATACGGGAAGGGAATATGGCGATTACATGTATACAGCCGAGGAAGCTGGGAACGGAGACAGAGAATAGGGGGTCTGAGATACGGGAACTTGGGGTACGGGCTGCAGAAGGAGGATACGAATCGGGGAATGCGGCATCTATGGTATTGGCAGTTAAGTTCGGAGAGTTTGATATGCTTCTTACCGGGGATGTAGAAGGAGGAGGAGAAGGGCAGCTTACAGGGCAGTTGGAAGAGCAATACCGGGGTTGTACATGGGAGGTCTTGAAAGTGGCGCATCATGGCTCGAAGAATTCATCATCTGAACAATTTCTCCGGCAGGTCAAGCCTGCGTATGCGTTTATTTCAGCGGGACGAGAAAACCGGTATGGGCATCCTCACCAGGAAACAATAGAAAGGCTTACAGATGTTAAAAGCAAAATCTATTCTACACGGGAAAATGGAGCAATTATAATAGGGGTTGAAGACGGGGAAACAATGAAAGTTGGGAGTTACTGGTCACGAAGTGAACAGTAACAGCCGGAAGATTGCTATGGAAATGCCGCCGCTTAGTTGCTATAATGTAATTAATAATCTGAGACAGGAAATGGCTTAGAGATGGTGGAAGGAGCGTGGAAAGAGATGGAGATGCGGAAGAAGAAACTTCCGATAGGGATTGAAAATTTTGAAAAATTACGTTTAGAGGATTTTTACTATATTGATAAAACGGGACTCATCAGGGAACTTCTTAATAACTGGGGAGAGGTGAATCTGTTCACTCGCCCACGGAGATTTGGAAAATCGTTGAATATGAGTATGTTGGAACACTTTTTCTCGCTGAATGGAGATAAGAGTATTTTTAACGGGCTGGAAATTTCAAAAGAAACGGCGCTTTGTGAGGAATATATGGGGAAGTATCCGGTTATTTCTGTTTCATTAAAAGGGATTGATGCGCTCAATTTTGAGATGGCCTTTCGGATGGGAGCTCGGGCCGTGAGACGGACAGCGTCAAAAGTACAATATCTTTTGGAGAGTGATGCGTTAAGTGAGAGTGACAAATTGGAATATCAAAGCCTTTTGAACAGCAATATGGACGAATCTACATTTTGTGACAGCCTGAGAATATTGTCAGAAATGTTGGAAAAGCATCATGGTACAAAAGTTATCTTGCTGATTGACGAATATGACGTTCCATTGGCAAAAGCTCATGCGAATGGATACTATGACCAAATGCTTTCCCTGATCCGAAGTCTTCTTGGAGAGGCGCTCAAAACAAACAACAGCCTGAAACTTGCAGTATTGACAGGCTGCCTTCGTATTTCAAAGGAAAGTATTTTTACTGGACTTAATAATTTGAAAGTGTTGACGATTGCAGATGAGCGTTTTGATGAGTACTTTGGCTTTACAGACAAAGAAGTGAGAGAACTCCTGGAGTATTATGATGTAGCGAATCATTATGAAGAAGTAAAAAGATGGTATGACGGATATCAATTTGGAAATGAGGAAGTGTACTGCCCGTGGGATGTACTGAACCATTGTGACAGGATCAGAAACGAACCTCATGTACAGCCGGAGAACTACTGGATTAATACCAGCAGCAATGACGCAGTGAAGCGGTTTATTCAGGAATCGGCGAATTATACGACTAAAAGGGAGATTGAAAGTCTGGTAGCAGGTGAGGTTATTACGAAGGAGATTCATCAGGAACTTACATATCCAGAGGTTTATCAGACGATAGATAATATCTGGAGCCTGCTTTTTACCACCGGTTATCTGACCCAGCGGGGAAGGGCAGAGGGAAGGCAGATGAAACTGGCAATCCCCAATATGGAAATCCGGGATATTTATGTGACGCAGATCATGGAATTTTTTAAAGAGAATGTCCGGGAAGACGGCGATACGCTGAACCGTTTCTGTGATGCCCTGCGAAATAAGGATGTGGAAAATGTAGAGAAAATTTTCACGGAATATTTAAGAAGAACCATTAGTATCCGGGATACAGCTGTAAGAACTGACATGAAAGAGACCTTTTACCATGGCGTTCTGCTTGGGATTTTGGGTGTGAAGAACCGATGGGGGATTTCTTCTAACCGGGAAATGGGAGAGGGGTATGCGGATATCCTTGCGGAACCGGATACCGGAGATATGGGGATTATCATAGAGGTGAAATACGCACATGACGGAAATCTGGATGCTGCTTGCAAAGAAGCATTAAAACAGATTGAGTATACCAGATATGAAGATGACCTTGAAGATGACGGTGTAGAGAATATCCTCAAATACGGGATTGCATGCTATAAAAAACGGTGCAGAGTCATGCTGGCACAGAAATAATAAATCAAATAAAAATGATAGCCTTGGAGCAAATATGTTTCAGGGCTTTTTTGGTTTTATTTGAGGATATTGATTATCAGGGATGCAGGATACGCATTGAACCAAGAATGGACAATGAAAACTTCAGATCCAGGATAAACACTTGATTGGGGCATACCAAAAAACTTTACGGGACTGGAGGGAATTTCATAAGGAAAAAGAATATGTAAAACTAAGACAAGAGATCGAAGAATGCGGTACGGTGGAACAGACTCTTAAGAGCAAGGCATATAGATTTTTGACGGAGAATAGGATACACAGCCTGGAAGAGATTGACTGGGATGTGCGGGTAAGACTAAAGTTATTTGATCTTGAAAAGAGAAGTGATGGCATAAGGGCAGGCGGGATTCGGTTAAAGTACACCCAAAGGGCACACCGTAATACATGCCCTGCGGGCGGGTGGACTCCGTCCAATAAGGTATGAAGAAAAGAGAATTTATTTGGGATATCATCCAAATTATCATTTGGCAAAGGAATTTTATTATTGCAGGAATACCAAAGGGGTTATCTGGGATTTCTCCATTCATACGTCTCAGAAGTTAAAATATCAGGTTTTTACGATATTAAATTATGCTTTGGAAAGCTCGTTAGATCGTGAATTGAGACGGGGATATCTCGCGCCTCTGCATTTTTTATATATGTATTGCATAGATAGAGAAGTTTCAGATCTTACACGGTTAGAGCAGGATCAGATTGATGATTATGCAGGTAAAGCGAAAGAGGTGCCGCTTATTAACAACAGATATCACCAGATCGTGGATAAGGTACAGAGAATCCTTTCCGTACAGTCCAAGGACATAAACTGGGAAGCAAATGTATGGTATTTGGAGCGTTTTCAGTTTGATGCAACTCGTTATGATCCAACCAGGCCGGTAAAACGGATCTCATTTCTGGATATATCGGACAAAGATAACCGCGAGTACCATTTTTGTTTGAACATCATTTCCGGTTCTTTTGCCGGACGTCCGAAATTTTCACAATACTGTTTACATAGCATTGGATTAACAAAGCTGGGAGTTACATTTAATACAGCAAATTCCTGTAACACAACAGGCTGGATGTTTAGCGTCATTATTTGGTCAAAGTTCTACAACAATTACTTTTAATATGTTAGTATTTAAGTAAGAGGATTGATATGCTGTAAATAGCGGTTAACAGCATAGAGGTTAATGGTATGGGTTGGAAAGTATGGGGATTAGAAAAGATAGTAGATATTATAGTTGATGCTATTTTGGAAAAAAGCAAATTAAAAAAGGGTTCTGTATTTAATAAACTGAATGATTAGAGAAGTAATTAAAAATACGGTAAATCAAAATACGATAATTGCGAAGTCACAAATACAGGATTTTAATACAAAGTCAATTCTATTCGTTATGCCGGGTGAAGAAGCAGTATTTATCAATGATGGAGAAATTGTAGGTATATTAATCGGAAGGCAAGCAAGTATTAGATGCATTGAATTATCCATTTCTTAGTGATATGATATCTATGATTTCGGGCAAACAGCGTATTCACTGTAGCTTTTTCAGTTAAAGGGATGGACATTTTTGAGCGAGATGGGTGAGGGTTACGCAGATATCCTTGCAGAGCCAGATATCGAAGATAAAATACACACATGACGGAGATTTGGAAAGGGCATATGAGGCAGTGTTAAAACAGATAGAATATACGAAGTATGAAGAAGACCCTGAAGACGATGGAGTAGAGAATATCCTGAAATATGGAACTGCATGTTATAAAAAGCGGTGCAGGGTATAAAAACTATTAGAAGGAGATTGAGATGACAAACGCAGAATTAATTTTAGAAGCAAAAAAAGCCAGGGAACGCGCATATGTCCCGTATTCGCATCACAGCGTAGGGGCTGCTCTTGTTACAAAGAGCGGTAAGGTTTATCATGGATGCAACATCGAAAACGCAGCGTATGGGCCGACGAATTGTGCAGAGAGAACGGCATTTTTCAGAGCTGTATATGAAGGGGAAAGAGAGTTCTCAAAGATTGCTGTCGCGGGCGGAATGGAGGGAACGGACGGAAACACTTTGTGCGCTCCATGCGGGGTTTGCCGGCAGGTGATGATGGAGTTCTGTAACCCGGAGACGTTTAAGATCGTTCTGACTGACGGGGAGGATAAGCAGGTGGAGTATACGCTCAAAGAGCTGCTGCCGTTTGGATTTGGGCCGGATAATCTTAACAAATAAGGCACCTGAATTTCTTGCGATGCCGGAGAAGATAACAAAATCTTCATAATATTGAAGGGAATTTTCAAATGATTAAACATATCATGGCGCATGTGAATCCGGCGCAGGCAGATATGTGAATGGCCTCCTGCTATACATATTTAGAAAGTGCAGAAGGTTGGAGATGTTTGATTTCCAATAAAAAATTCAATAGTATGAATGGATTTCCCATTGACGTTCGTATTATAAATGAAAAGAAAATTTAACTGTATATTGGAGAAATAATTATGAAAAGAGTATTTACTGGAATCGTAACAATGGGGTTGCTGCTTTCGATGGGAACTGCAACAGCATTTGCGGCAGATCATGGGAGCAGATGTCATTTCGTAGACGCAGACGGGTACAGTATCTGTGATAATGGAGGCGGTAGGTGTGTCTACTTGGATGCGGACGGAGACGGTATCTGCG
>CAMNTQ010000018.1 GCA_946558695.1 uncultured Lachnospiraceae bacterium | reverse complement strand
ATACCTATGCAAGGCTTGGGAGGCAGACCAAATACTATGACTGGTATTATGACCGTAATATTATTGTTGCAGGCACGTCCCATGCAGCCCATGTAGAGGAACATGTACCGCAATGGTGGGGGATTATCATGGTCGAGACAGACGAAAACGGAGAGATTGATTTTTATGTCCTGCGGGAGGCGGATGTCAATCCAAGAGTGAAAGACAAACGGAAGATCACGATCCTGTGGCGGACGGAACTTAACAGGCTGCTTGAAAAAAACGGCCTCCCGAAATATAAGGAGAAGAGCAAGATCTTTGTGCAGGATAAATTAATAGAGAAGGTTCCGGGTGATACCTTGTGGCCGCAGGCATATGATGAACTTTTCGAGAGAGATTATAACACGATAAGCCAGGAAATAGAGGAATTCCGCAGGAGAAAGCAAAGGATAGCGGATGGAAGTTTATAACGGAAGGACCCAAAATGCGGAAAGACGGTTTCAGATGTGGAGGCGATGCTTACATATCTGGATATAGAATCGGGCGCGGGGAAGGTGCGATTTCAGATAGGAGTTGAATATGAGACTGTTTATAGCGATAAATTTTAACGAGGATGTTATAGATGACCTGGTCAGAATGCAGGCGGAACTTAAGCGCTGCAGAGTGGCGGGGAATTTCACAAAGCCGGAGAACCTGCATCTTACGCTTGCCTTTATCGGGGAGTATGGCAATCCGGACGACATCCTTGAGGTGATGGAAACTGTGCCTTTTCATCCGGTTCCTCTGAAGTTTGACGGTCTGCAGTATTTCCGGGATATGTACTTTGCGGGGATAGGGCATGCGCCGGAATTGGAAAGCTATGTGAGAAGGCTGCGCAGGGCTTTATCTGGGAATGGCATTCCGTTTGACAGGAAGAAATTCTCGCCGCATGTCACCCTGATACGGAAGGCATTTTTCAGAGGCGGAGTACCAGAGAATATCCATGTAAGGGAAACTGTGGCAACGGCGGTATCACTGATGCGTTCGGAGCGAGGCAAAAGAGGAATGGTCTACACAGAAATAGGAGGTATTGATGGTGACGGAAAACATTGAGGTATTTACGCAAAGCAGCATTAGGCTCGGAAAATACTTTATCTATACACTGATGACGCTTGCACATACCAGTTTTATGAGCATAGAGGATTTGAAAGAGTAGAAGAAAAAGAGGTTGTATTAGAAATGCCAAAAGGAAGAGTTCCAATAAAGTGTTTTGTATATAGCAAGAAAATATATCCAAATACTGGCTGATAAAGATGATTAAAAATCCAGTAATCTCATGGGTGCATCAGCCATTCCGAAAGTGTTGATTTTAAGGTATTTGCGGTAAATGCAAAAAGATAGCACCACGCAAAAATTATATCAATCTGGACACGCAATATGGTACGGAGCCGCTCCAATGTGGTTCTGACGCTATTGGATGTTCTGGATTTAAACAGAAAGCATTTGGCCGTAGTTATTACAAGCGGTCTGACAAAGCTGATAAAACTTGCTGTTAATCTGAAGAGTTGAGAGGAGATAAAGGAAATATGGTAAAACAGATTGTGCGGGATGTATTCTTCCTGGGGCAGAAATCAGAACCGGCAACCAGGGACGACCTGCAAGTGGGAAGAGACCTTAAGGATACCTTGAATGCTAACCGTGACCGCTGTGTCGGCATGGCTGCCAATATGATTGGCGTGAAGAAAAACATCATCATTGTAAATATGGGAGTCATTGATATTGTGATGTTTAATCCGGTGTTGGTTTGGAAAAATGGACTCTATGAAACGGAGGAAGGGTGTCTGTCCCTTGACGGGGTTCGCAAAACAAACCGCTATCAGGAAATCGAGGTGGAGTATTCCGATTTCAATTGGAAAAAACAGAAGATAAAACTGAAAGACTGGCCTGCGCAAATTGTGCAGCATGAAATGGATCATTTATCCGGAAGGGTAATATAGCCATATTCCAAGGGTGAACAAAGAAACACAATCTGCCCAAAATCGGGACAGCCGAAGGAGGGAAAAATGGGTTATTTGATTTCGGAGACGACAAAAGAGGAACGTGAGAAAATAGTTGCGGATTCTCTTGGAAACATTGCAGCAGCCGTGACGGCTGTATGACTGGCCTTGCTGAAATGTATCAGGATTATATTGAGGGTAAGAAGGAGCTGCGCCAGATTTATATGGAGTTTAGTGCCAGATATATAGAAGGCGGTGAAAGGTCGGACAGGACTGGGTGCAGTTATCAGAAATAGGGACGATTGGACGACTTTACAAGGAGGGAAGAGATCATATATGGGATACAGGATACAGACGGTTCAGGGAGATATTACAAAAGTGGATGACCTGGAAGCAATCGTAAATGCGGCGAACAACAGCCTGCTTGGAGGCGGGGGTGTAGACGGTGCGATCCACCGTGCTGCCGGGCGTGAGCTTTTGGTTGAATGCAGGACGCTGCGTGGCTGTAAAACGGGGGAGGCAAAGATTACCGGAGCCTATCAGCTGCCATGTAAATATGTGATCCATACGGTAGGCCCCGTCTGGCATGGCGGGCAGGAGGGGGAAGAAAAGCTTCTTGAAAATGCGTATTGGAACTCTCTTAAGACTGCGACCGAGCATGGGATTCGGACAATCGCGTTCCCTTCCATCTCAACAGGGATATACGGATATCCGGTAGACAGAGCCGCGCTTGCGGCAGTCCGGACAGTCCGGAAGTTCTGTGAAGAGCATATGGGTAAAATTGACATTGTGAGATTTGTCCTGTTTGACCCGGAAACACGTGCTGCATATGACCATGCGGTCTATAAAATGGACAGGAATATGATATGATTTAGAATGAAACAAAACAGCGAGAGGAAAATGGATATGAGCATCGTTGTGAATATTTATTATACCGGAGCAGACGGAAATGCGCGAAAGTTCGCGGAGGAAATGGAAGCCGGCGGGACTGTACAGGACATCCGCAGGGAGGATGGAAATCTGCGGTATGAGTATTTCCTTCCAATAGCAGACCCGGAGACGGTACTGCTGACAGACTGCTGGAGAGACCCGGAGGCGCTTGACCGGCACCATGCTTCTTTGATGATGGAGAGGATTGCGAAGCTTCGGGAAAAGTATGACCTGCATATGAGAGTGGAGCGGTATGTGTCTGATGAAGACGGGATTACAGAGAAAGACAGATGCTTTATGAAGGAGTAGAATGTAGATCATGGGCAGACGCTGTCCACAGCTTTAAATGATTAGAATTGGTATTCGTATTTTTTATATGGCCGGCCAAAGGAAGGTTTGCATGAAATCAGAATTTGAACGCAATATAAAATAGAATTTTAGAATTTTAGAATTTGGAGGAAATAGAAATGGAAACGAAACCCTTGTCTATGTTAAACTTATTACTTGAGACACATATTGGATTGAAGCGCCAGGGGCCTGGAAGCTCCGAAGTTGTTGAGCAGGCTCTTGGATTTCTGAAACCGCTAAATCAGTTTTTGCGGATTGCAGATTTAGGATGCGGAACCGGAGGGCAGACGATCTGCTTAGCGCAGCATTTGCCCGGTATGATTACTGGGTTGGATATGTTCCCTGATTTCATAGAGAAATTAAATGAAAACGTAAAAAGCATGAATCTGGAAAACAGAGTAACAGGTATTGTAGGCTCTATGGAAAATTTACCATTTCAAAAAAATTCGTTGGATTTAATCTGGTCAGAAGGCGCGATTGACAATATTGGTTTTGAAGAGGGAATTTCCCACTGGCACGACTTCCTCAAAAAAGGAGGATTTGTTGCGGTAACGTGTCCGTCGTGGCTTACTAGGGAACGTCCGACTGCTGTTGATCAGTTTTGGTCTGCTGCAGGGAGCCGATTGGATGGTGTTAGTACTAATATAGAAATTATGCAAAGATGCGGTTATCAGTTTATTGCCTCTTTTACTTTGCCGGAACAATGTTGGACAGAGAACTACTTTATTCCCCGTGAAGCAGCAATTAACAGATTATCAAAAAAATATGCCGGAAATGAAACGATGATTGCGTACGAAGAACAAAACCGATATGAATCGGAACTTTATTCAAAATATAAACAGTATTATGGGTATGTATTTTATATTGGCAGGACCATATAGTCTGGAAGTTAAGGAAATGAGAAAATAAGAGGTGAATAAGTTTATTTAATCGACTACTACAGAAAAGTAAAATTGAGAGGACGCATTATTTTATGGAAAAAAATAAAAAATGGTTACAATGGGCCGTTGAACTTCAAAGTTTAGCGCAGGCAGGCTTATTTTATTGTAAAGACAAATATGAACTGGAAAGATATGAGCGTATTAGGGAAATATCAGCAGAGATGATCAGCTATCAGTCAGAGATACCGCTTGAAAAGGTAAAAGATTTATTCTGTAGTGATGTGGGATATCAAACACCTAAAATAGATACGCGGGCTGCTATATTTAAAGATGGAAAGATACTGCTTGTACATGAAGCAAATGGTACATGGGCATTGCCTGGCGGCTGGGTAGACGTGAATGTTTCCGCTACGGAAAATACGGTAAAGGAAGTGAAAGAAGAAGCGGGGCTGGATGTTAAAGTGAAACGTATCATTGCAGTTCAGGACAGAGAAAAGCATAATCAGCCTGTTTATGCCTATAAGGTATGCAAGATATTTATGCAATGTGAAGTAGTAGGCGGTGAGTTTATTCCCAATATTGAAACTACAGGTTTCGCTTATTTTGCTATTGACGAATTACCTTGTCTAGCAGAAGAAAAAAATAACAGAGAACAAATAGAAATGTGCTTCAAGGCAATGGCTTCAGAAACATGGGAAGCGTTATACGATTAAATTTCGGCAGATAGGAGAATGGAACAGAATATAATCAAAAGCTGGAGGTATAGCTATGGCGTCAATTTGTGGTATGGATTGTTGCAAAGAATGCAGCCGAAAAGAAGAATGCGGAGGCTGCCAAAAAGTGAAGGGGCATCCCTTTGGAAAAGGAACCTGCATTGCTGCAGAATGTATGAAACGGGGCGGCATTGAAGAATTCTTTCATTTTAAAAATATACTGATTTCCGAGTTTAATGCCCTTGGGATAGAGGGACTTGAAGTCAGCGACCTCAATTTATTAAATGGTTTTTTCGTTAATCTGGAATATCCCCTTGCCAATGGCCAGTGTGTAAAACTGCTTCAAGATCATAATATATATTTAGGAACCCAAATAGAAATACCTGGCAGCGACAGATGCTATGGGCTTGTTGCCGACGACAGGTATTTGTTGGTATGCCAATATGGCTGCAATGGCCAAAAACCAGAAATTATACTTTATAAAAAGCGATAAAGTTCAGGCTGTCGAAAAGTTATCCTGGAAAAACTATGCGGACGACTCTAAAAAGGAAATCATCAAACAGGTACAGGGATTGTTGCGGCTGATGCCTGTTATGATATGGGATAACCTGCTTGTTCTGGGGGTACATGCTTCACATAATCGTATGGTTCGTTGATAAACAGGCGGGATAAAGCACAATATATAGATATTATATCTTGATTAAAACTATATATTGTATTAATGTATAAATGGATTAGATTTTAGTTCATGAGTATTCTTAAAATGCAGCAGTGAATGTATTTGTTCTAGACGGTGACTGGAAGATAAATTTAAGGTTCAGCCTGACAAATGACAGAAAGACATCAAAGATTCAGAATGGATTTTTGGCGTCTTTTTGTTTGCGCGCCATGGGCGCGCTCTAACGGGTGAAAGTCCCGAACACGCCTAGGCAGCGAGGAAGTGTATAGCCGAACAGCAAGGGTGTTCATCGTGAGGTGGAATCTGAATTATCCAAGTAGAATTATTATCCGAGAAGGAGTCTAATGTATTGTTTTTCTAGTTGTTCAGACTTTTTTCTCGGATAACTTTTATATCCTGTCAAGGAAACCCAATCCCGGATAACAAGATCCTGCCCTGGGGTCATTTTCTTCCGTTACAACAAGAACCGCTGCAACTCCGTTTTCTTTTAGATTTTTGTTTTAAAGTTCATCACTTACAGTTGCATATGTCATTGTCACTTCGATGGATGAATGTCCGAGAAAGTTTTTTATCACGGGGAGCGGTATCCCGGCTTCTAGCATATGTACCGCAATCGAAAGGCGGAAAGAGTGCGGGGTATAGCTCCTTTCACGGAACAATGACGGATTTTCCTGCTTAGCATATACTTTTTTACGATTTCCTCTACGCAGGAGATTGTCATATGTTCATTTGTCTGGCTTGAAAAGACATGGCTGTCTAAAGAAACCAGTTTATTTTCAGATGACAGTTAGTTTTTTAATAGTGTGGCACACTGTGTGGGAATGGTTACCTGACAACTTCACTGTGAGCGAATGAACGGTAATAAACGTTTTGTTTCAAGGTGAAAGCATTGATTTCGCTGTTGTCAGAATGGGGAAACCACGATATAATAAAGACAGAATATTTTGCTTTTAAGATGAGGGAAATATTGGGAGAGGATAAGAAATATGCAGAAAAAAACACCGGATTACGATAATGTGTTTAAGACTATGAAGAGCAAGCACAAGAGATTGTTTATATCCGTAATTAATGACGTTTTCGGGAAAGAGTACCCGTTAGATACAAAAGTGGAGGTTTTACCGTCAGAGGGATATTTGACTGAAAGTGAGACGGCAGACGGGAGCAAGGAAATAGAAGAGCAGATTTCTGACTTCCTAATTAAGATAGGGAGTGAGGTTTACCTGCTGGAGTGTCAGAGCTATGATGATGGCTCTATGGCAATCAGGATTGCAGAATATGCTTTCATTGTTGCAAGGCAGTTTGCAACATGGGATATCGGGCATGCGACGATTCCAATGCCGAGATTTTCCGTAATCTATGTCAAACGGACGGAAAGAACCCCGAAGACTACAAAAATTACTTTTACATTTCCGGACGGGCAGGAAGTAATTTATGAATCCCCCAATGTAATTCTGGAAGAATTCACAAAGGAATATATTGTTGAAAAGAAGTTGTTCCCTTATATTCCATTCTATATTGCAAGATATGAAAAGGATATGATATCCGAAGGAAGTATAGAGAACGCAGTACGGGATTTGGAATATTTCAGGAATGAACTGGTTCGTTTGTATGAAGCGGAGGAATTGACCGATCATGAACTGATCGACTTAAAAGGATTTATAAATACCATCATTACACATATTACAAATGGAAATCAAAATGAGGAAAGGCTGGTGAGTATTATGGGTGGAACAGTAATTGAGACAGAATCGGAAAGGTTGATAAGCCAGGGAAAAGCGCAGTTACTTATAGAGCTAGGGCAGGAAGAAGGTCTTGATGATGCAACGCTCCTGAAAAGAATGCAGGAACGGATAGGTCTGTCTCTGGAACAGGCATCTGCCTATTTAAAACGGTATGGAAAACAGACTGTATAGATTTGCGAAGACGGGTGACAATTTGAAGTGAAGGGAGTATTTTCGTCAAAAACGAGAGTACTCCTATTTTTACGAAAGAACGGATGTTTCGGAACGTTTGTTCTAAAACTTCTCGTTTTTATCTGTACAAATAAAGAACCATATGCTATAATCAGAATACTTTTTGGAACATCAGATTCATGGTGTCCGGCTGGGTATAACCAGTCCGGGAAAATGAAATCAGTGAACAAAATTCGTCGAAAGGCAATTTTACAAAAAACGGAAGATGTGCCTCGACGAATTTCTGCCTAATAGTCGAATTTTTTTAATATGGATTTTGGAGGTGATTTTTGTGCAGGATGCACAAGAAAAAGGATATTCGCAATCCGCTGCGCTACTTGCTCATGAAGACGCTGCAAAAGGCGGCAGCATCTTCAAATTACACAGTGATTACGAGCCCACCGGAGACCAGCCGCAGGCGATAGAAGCTCTTGTCAAAGGCTTCCAGGAAGGCAACCAGTGTCAGACTTTACTGGGGGTTACGGGTTCCGGTAAGACATTTACTATGGCGAATGTTATCCAGAAGCTGAATAAACCGACTTTGGTAATAGCGCACAATAAGACCCTTGCTGCACAATTGTACGGTGAGTTCAAGGAATTTTTCCCTGAGAATGCAGTGGAATATTTTGTGTCCTACTACGACTACTACCAGCCTGAAGCTTACGTTCCTTCATCCGACACCTATATCGCCAAGGACTCGTCCATCAATGACGAGATAGACAAGCTCCGCCACTCGGCGACGGCGGCGCTTTCAGAGCGCCGCGACGTAATTATTATTGCCAGTGTGTCCTGCATTTATGGTTTGGGTTCTCCCATCGACTATCAGGAGATGGTGATTTCACTGCGTCCAGGCATGATTAAGGACAGAGATGAGGTTGTGAAGAAGCTCATTGAAATTCAATATGACAGAAATGAGATGGACTTTAAGCGGGGAACGTTCCGCGTAAATGGAGATGTCCTTGAGGTGATTCCTGCACTGTGCGAAGGTGTCGCGTACCGAGTTGAATTTTTTGGCGATGAGGTGGAAAGAATTACAGAGGTAGACGTGCTTACGGGGGAGATTAAAAATGAACTGAACCATATAGCTATTTTTCCGGCGTCGCATTATGTTGTTTCAAAAGAGAGTATGGAACGGGCGATTCGGGAGATTGAGACAGAATTAGACAAACAGATTAAGCATTTTAAAGGTGAGGGAAAGCTATTGGAGGCCCAGAGAATATCTGAGCGGACAAATTTTGATATAGAAATGATGCGGGAGACGGGATTCTGTTCAGGCATTGAGAATTATTCCAGACACCTGACAGGGCTGAAACCGGGACAGGCGCCGCACACGCTGATAGATTATTTCCCGGATGACTTTATCCTGATGATTGACGAGTCGCATATTACCATTTCGCAGGTAGGGGGAATGTACCACGGCGATCAGTCAAGAAAGACTACTTTGGTAGAGTATGGATTCCGCCTGCCGTCGGCGAAGGACAACCGTCCTTTAAGCTTTGACGAGTTTGAGAGTAAGCTCAATCAGGTGCTGTTTGTTTCTGCGACTCCCGGTAAATATGAAAGCGAGCATGAATTGCTCCGTGCGGAGCAGGTAATCCGCCCGACCGGACTTTTGGACCCGTCGGTGGAGGTGCGTCCGGTAGAAGGGCAGATCGATGATCTGGTTTCAGAGGTGAATAAAGAGATTAAAAAGAAGAATAAGATTCTGATTACAACGCTCACAAAACATATGGCAGAGGATCTTACGGATTATATGAAAGAGTTAGGAATACGGGTCAGATATCTCCATTCTGATATCGATACATTAGAACGGGCGGAGATTATACGTGATATGCGTTTGGATGTGTTTGATGTGTTGGTTGGAATCAATCTTCTTCGGGAAGGGCTTGATATTCCGGAGATTACATTGATCGCTATTCTGGATGCGGATAAGGAGGGCTTCCTGCGGTCGGAGACTTCGCTGATTCAGACGATCGGACGGGCGGCAAGAAATGTGGAAGGTCATGTTATCATGTATGCGGATACGATCACGGACTCTATGAGAAGGGCGATCGTCGAGACGGACAGGAGGCGCGCGATACAGGAAAAATATAATGAGGAGCACGGAATTACTCCGCAGTCCATTCAGAAAAGTGTGCGGGATCTGATCAGTATTTCCAAGAAAGTAGCTGCAGAAGAGCTGCGTCTGGAAAAGGATCCGGAATCTATGAGTGCGAAGGAACTGAAAAAATTGATAGGCGATGTTACAAAACAGATGAAAAAGGCTGCGGCGGAGCTTAACTTTGAAGCTGCAGCAGAGCTTCGGGATAAGCTGATAGAGCTGAAAAAGCTCTTGCATGAATAAAAGCAGGCAAAAGATACGGCTGCATAAAAGAAAAGGCGGATTTCAATTTGCCGCATAAGTGGGAGAGGGATAAAAGATGTCGAAGAAAAGAGATGACAGGCAATTTATTACGATTCGCGGGGCGAATGAGCATAATCTGAAGAATGTAGATTTAAAGATTCCGAGAAATGAGCTGGTGGTGTTAACCGGCTTAAGCGGTTCTGGAAAATCGTCCCTTGCGTTTGATACGATTTATGCAGAGGGGCAGAGACGTTATATGGAGTCTCTGTCTTCTTACGCGAGGATGTTTCTCGGACAGATGGAAAAACCGGACGTAGAAAGTATTGAAGGGTTGTCTCCGGCGATTTCCATTGATCAGAAATCGACAAACCGTAATCCGCGTTCTACAGTCGGGACCGTGACAGAGATATATGATTATTTTCGTCTGCTTTACGCGAGAATCGGTGTTCCTCATTGTCCGAAGTGCGGAAAAGAGATAAAAAAACAGACGGTGGACCAGATGGCGGATCAGATTATGGAGCTTCCCGAGCGTACGAAGGTCCAGCTTCTTGCGCCGGTTGTCCGCGGAAGAAAGGGTACCCACGCCAAACTTTTAGACAGGGCAAAAAAGAGCGGTTATGTCCGTGTGCGTATCGACGGGAATCTATATGAGCTTTCGGAAGAGATTGCTCTGGATAAGAATATCAAGCATAATATAGAGATCATTGTGGATCGTCTCGTAATTAAAGATGGAATCGAAAAGCGTCTGGTGGATTCTATTGAAAATGTACTGCGGCTTGCGGAAGGTCTGATGATCGTGGATGTGATTGACGGAGAACCGATCAATTTCAGCCAGAGTTTTTCCTGCCCGGACTGCGGAATCAGTGTGGACGAGATAGAGCCGCGGAGTTTTTCTTTTAACAATCCGTTCGGCGCGTGTCCTACATGTTCCGGTTTGGGTTACAAGATGGAATTTGATGAAGATCTGATGATTCCGGATAAGAGACTTAGTATTGCAGAGGGTGCGATTACCGTGATCGGCTGGCAGTCGTGCACGGATAAGAAGAGCTTTACGTATGCAATTTTAGACGCTCTTTGTCAGGAATATCATTTTTCCCTTGATACTCCGTTTCAGGATTATCCAAAAAAGATCCATGATATTTTAATTTATGGGACGGATGGTAAGGAAGTAAAGGTACATTATAAAGGGCAAAGAGGAGAAGGCGTCTATGATGTGGCTTTTGAAGGTCTGGTACGGAACGTGGAGCGCCGGTACAGGGAGACATCCTCTGAGACAATGAAGGCTGAATATGAGGAATTTATGCAGATTACGCCGTGCCGCGAATGCAAGGGGCAAAGACTCAAACCGGCTGCGCTTGCGGTTACTTTGGGTGAGAAGAATATTCATGAAGTGACAACGCTGTCTATCGGAAAGCTTATGCAGTTTTTGCAGGGCATGCCTTTGAGCAGGCAGCAGGAGCTGATCGGCGGTCAGATATTAAAGGAGATTCGGGCAAGAACAAAGTTCCTTGTGGACGTTGGCCTTGATTATCTGACGCTTGCCCGGGCTACCGGTTCTCTTTCGGGCGGCGAGGCTCAGAGAATCCGTCTTGCCACACAGATTGGATCAGGTTTGGTTGGCGTGGCATATATTTTGGACGAGCCGAGCATCGGCCTTCATCAGCGGGATAATGATAAACTTTTGAATACTTTGAAGCATCTTCGCGACTTAGGCAATTCCGTGATTGTAGTGGAACATGATGAAGATACAATGAGGGAAGCGGATTATATCGTGGATGTCGGTCCGGGCGCCGGAGAACACGGGGGAGAGATTGTCGCCGTCGGAACTGCTTTGGATATCATTCAGAATAAGAATTCCATTACCGGTGCATACTTAAGTGGGAGGGAAAGTATTCCTGTGCCGGAAAAGAGGACTGAGCCCACAGGATGGATCAAGATTCTCGGCGCAAAGGAAAATAACCTGAAAAATATTGATGTGAAGATTCCTCTAGGGATCATGACCTGTATTACGGGAGTGTCGGGTTCCGGGAAAAGTTCTTTAATCAATGAGATTCTATATAAACATCTGGCGAGGGATCTGAATCGTGCAAGGACAATACCCGGTAAGCATAAAGGGATTGAGGGGATCGATCAGCTTGATAAGGTGATTGCCATTGACCAGTCGCCGATCGGCAGGACGCCGCGCTCGAATCCGGCTACCTATACGGGAGTATTTGACTTGATCAGGGATTTATTTGCCGCAACAGCAGATGCCAAGGCGAGAGGCTATAAAAAAGGGAGATTCAGTTTCAATGTGAAAGGCGGAAGATGTGAAGCCTGTGCCGGCGACGGAATTCTCAAGATAGAGATGCATTTTCTGCCGGACGTATATGTTCCGTGCGAAGTGTGCCATGGAAAGCGGTATAACAGAGAGACGCTGGAAGTGAAATATAAGGGTAAAAATATCTATGATGTGTTGGATATGACTGTGGAGGAGGCAATGCATTTCTTTGAGAATGTCCCTAGTATCCGCAGAAAGATGGAAACGCTGTATGATGTGGGACTTTCCTACATCCGGCTGGGGCAGCCGTCCACACAGCTTTCCGGCGGAGAGGCACAGAGAATCAAGCTGGCGACAGAGCTTAGTAAGCGCAGCACCGGGAAGACCATCTATATTTTAGATGAGCCGACGACAGGACTTCATTTTGCGGATGTTCATAAGTTGACGGAGATTTTGAGAAGGCTGTCAGCAGATGGAAATACGGTTATCGTAATCGAGCATAATCTTGATGTGATCAAGACGGCTGATTATATCATTGATATGGGGCCGGAAGGCGGAGACGGGGGAGGAACGGTAATCGCCCGGGGAACACCGGAAGAAATTGCAGAAAATCCTTTGTCTTATACCGGAAAATATATTGGCAGGATGCTTCACAAAGAATTAAGAAAATAGGGGTTTTCATTTTCCGGGGTACGGGATATAATAGCCGTTAGGCACAGAATATATGAAAGAAAGCGATTTGAAAGGGGATTTGGGATGTCAGTTGATATAGGAATTGATTTGGGGACAGCCAGTGTTCTTGTATACATTAAGGGCAAGGGCGTCATACTGAAGGAACCCTCTGTAGTGGCGTTCGACCGGGATACGAATACGATAAAAGCAATCGGAGAAGAGGCGAGACTTATGCTTGGGCGCACGCCGGGTAATGTAATTGCAATACGTCCCCTGAGGAAAGGCGTCATATCTGATTATACTGTGACGGAAAAGATGATAAAATATTTTGTGCAGAAGGCGATGGGACGGCGGACATTTCGGAAACCCTGTATCAGTATCTGTGTGCCCAGCGGTGTGACGGAGGTAGAGAAGAAGGCGGTTGAGGAGGCAACCTTTGCGGCGGGAGCAAGGGATGTTAACCTGATCGAAGAGCCGGTAGCGGCAGCGATCGGCGCCGGTATTGATATATCAAAACCATGCGGAAATATGATAGTAGACATCGGCGGAGGGACTACGGATGTTGCCGTGATCTCTCTCGGAGGTACGGTGGTTAATACGTCTCTTAAAATCGCAGGAGATGATTTTGACGAGGCGATCGTCCGTTTTATGCGGAAGAAGCATAATCTTCTGATCGGGGATAGGACTGCAGAGGATATCAAGATTCAGATCGGAACTACCTATCAATTGATGGAAGATGATGCGATGGAAGTCAGAGGGAGGAATCTTCTGACCGGACTTCCGAAGACGGTGATGGTAACGTCGGCAGAGACCGAAGAAGCGCTCAGAGAGACGTCGGGGCAGATCGTGGAGGCGGTTATCAGTGTTCTGGAACGGACGCCGCCGGAACTTTCAGCGGATATTTTAGACCGGGGGATCATGCTGACCGGCGGCGGCGCGCTCCTTAGAGGTTTAGAAGAAATGATTGAGGAGCGAACGGGCATCAATACGATGACGGCGGATGATCCAACCCAGGTGGTTGCGATTGGTACAGGACAGTTTGTAGAACTTACAAGTATGTACAAGGAGTAAGGCGTTAGGTACATGGAGACGATTAAGGGATATGTGGAGCATATTGTATACCGTAATGAAGAAAACGGATATACGGTATTTAATCTGAATAATGACGACGGAGACCTTACTTGCGTAGGAAAGCTTCATTATATAGAAGAAGGCGGACTTTTAGAGCTGACAGGCGAATATGCGACTCATAAGTTGTATGGGACACAGCTTCAGATAGAGACGGCGAAGATATGCGAGCCGGAGGATTTGATATCCATGGAAAGGTATCTTGGTTCCGGCGCAGTCAAGGGAGTGGGAGTTTCTCTTGCGGGTAAGATCGTGAAGAAGTTTAAAGAAGATACGTTTCGGATTATTGAGGAGGAGCCGGAGCGGCTTGCTGAGATCAAAGGCATCAGTGAGCGGAAGGCGAGAGAGATTTCTCTTCAGGTGGAAGAGAAGAAGGATATGAGGCAGGCCATGCTTTATCTGCAGAAATATGGGATTTCCATTGCGCTTGCGGTACGGATATTTCAGCATTACGGACAGAGTATTTACCGTGTCATTGAGGAGAATCCGTACCAGCTTGCAGATCATGTGTCAGGAATCGGGTTTAAGACCGCTGATGAGATTGCGGCGAAGGTTGGGATTCATATGGATTCGGACTACCGCATACGCAGCGGTATTTTCTATACGCTGCTGCAGAGTGTGGGAGAAGGACATGTGTATCTCAGAAAAGATATATTATTGCACCGGACGGGAGTGCTTCTTGGAATTGAGATTGGAGATATAGAGAACTATCTGCAGGATCTTGCTATAGAAAAGAAAATTGTGGTGAAGCGAGAGGGGGATGGCAGAGAGGGAGGAGAATTTTTTAGAGAAAAGGAAAGGCCGGCAGTAAGGATCTATGCTTCTCACTACTATTATATGGAGCTGAATACGGCGAAGATGCTTCATGATCTGGATGTACGGTATGATATTTCTGAGACTGTGCTGCTTCATCGTCTTCATGCGATTGAGGAAGAGACAGGTCTTAAGCTGGATGAGAAACAGCAAAAGGCAGTTGTGGAGGCGGCGGGGAACGGCGTTACGATCGTGACTGGCGGTCCGGGAACCGGAAAGACGACAACGATCAATGCTATGATTCATTTTTTTGAAGGAGAGGGAATGGATCTGTTTCTGGCAGCGCCTACCGGAAGAGCCGCAAAGCGTATGACGGAGACGACCGGATATGAAGCGCAGACGATACATAGGCTTTTGGAGGTAAACGGCAATCCGGATGAGGAAGGCGGCGCAGGTTTTCAGCGGAATGCTGAGAACCCGTTGGAGGCAGATGTTATTATTATTGATGAGATGTCAATGGTTGACCTGCCGCTGATGCATGCGCTGCTTAGCGCAGTGGTTCCGGGAACACGGATTGTTTTGGTAGGAGATGTGAACCAGCTTGCGAGTGTGGGACCAGGAAGTGTATTGAAAGATATGATTGCTTCCGAGTGTTTTTCGGTTGTGAAGCTGACGAAGATCTTCAGGCAGGCGGGAGAAAGCGACATTGTTGTGAATGCCCATAAGATCAATCGGGGCGAGAATGTATTGCTGGATAATAAGAGTAGAGATTTTTTCTTTTTAAAAAGACAGGATCCGGATGTGATCATCCGTGTGCTGCTCGCATTGATTCAGGAGAAGCTCCCGAAATATGTAGAGGCCGAACCTTATGATATTCAGGTGCTGACGCCTATGAAAAAAGGACTTTTAGGGGTAGAGCGTCTCAATAGGATCCTCCAGGAATATCTGAATCCTCTGGATAAAAGTAAAAAGGAAAAAGAGAGCGGTGAACGCATCTTCCGGGAGGGTGATAAGGTTATGCAGATAAAAAATAACTATCAGCTTGAATGGGAGATTCAGACGCGTTACGGGATGACAGTGGATAAGGGGCTGGGAATCTTCAACGGAGATGTGGGGATCATTAGGAATATCAACACATATGAAGAGACAGTGACAGTGGAGTATGACGAGAAGAGAAAGGTAAAATATCCTTATAATCTTTTGGAAGAGCTGGAGCTTGCCTATGCCATAACAATACATAAGGCACAGGGAAGCGAGTATCCGGCAGTTGTGATTCCGCTGCTTCAGGGACCGAGACAGCTCTACAACCGGAATCTACTGTATACGGCTGTAACAAGAGCGAAAAGATGTGTTACGATCGTGGGGAGTGATGCTGTATTTCAGGATATGATCAGGAATGCAGATGAGCAGGCAAGGAATACAAGTCTTGCAGAACGAATCAGTGAGATTTATTGATAGGATTGTCTATTTTAAAATTATTTTGGCCGGAGATTTGCCCGTTTTGCGGACGTGCGTTCCGGCAGGGAGTATGTTTTTGCTGCCGGAAAAGACTTAAGGATTTGGAGGTCAGGGAGCCGAAATGTATGAAATGCGGGAAACCGCTCCGGCATGAAGAACAGGAATATTGTTATGATTGCGTACAAACGCAGCGCTATTTTGATAAGGGAGCTGCGCTCTGGCTTCACAAAGAACCGGTAAACCGGTCAATTTACCAGTACAAATTCCATAATCAGCGTAGATTCGGGCAGTATTATGCAGAAGAATTGGCCGAAAGATACGGTGCAGTATTAAAGAGATGGAATCCGGATCTCATCGTACCAATTCCTCTTTATCCGGCAAGGCTGAGGAAAAGAGGTTATAATCAGGCGGCAATTGCTGCAAAGATATTGGGGAAGATGTTGGGGATTCCTGTTAGTGTAAAGCTTCTCAAGAGGGTACGTAGGACGAGTCCCCTTAAGAATTTGAGCCCCGTGCAGCGGGAAAAGAATCTCAGGAATGCATTTGCTGCGGCAGACGGAGCGCGGTTAGACGGAAAGGCAATTTTACTGATTGATGATATTTATACTACAGGAAACACAATGAATGAGGCGGCGAAGACATTAAAAAGAGCAGGAGCAGAAAATGTCTTCTATTTGACGATAAGTATTGGACAAGGATACTGATATTTGTTATACTGAAAATGATAGTTAAATATCGAGAAGTATAAATTAGAGGTGGACGATGTTAGACGAACGCAAGGTTAAATTAATGACGAAACTTGCGCTGTATGAGCATACGCAAGGCAAGGAAGATTTTAAAATAAGTGAATATTACAGGAAGGATTATGCAGGCATGCATATTTTCAGCTCTATCATATGGGTGACGATCGGCTATGTATGTGTAGCGGCATTGATTGTGCTTGTGGGTTTTGACGCGCTGATGGAGGGGATGTCTAACAGCTTGATGCTGATGCTTCTTATGATTTTTGTGGTAGGATATTTTGGCGTAGTCGTAATTTACGCTGTTATTTCCAGTCATATATATAATCAGAAGCATAAGGAAGCGAGAATGAGAGTGAAAAAATACAATCATGATTTGACGAGACTTCTTAAGTGGTATGAAAGGGAGAAAAAGTAAATGGATGGAGTATTTGTAATCAAAGGGAAACTTCAGGAAATATATGCGCAGCATTCGATTGTGTTTGACAAGGGAGCGCAGTTTATTGTAGCTTTGCTGGCATTTTATCAGATTAATAACAATGTTGGCTTTATGAAAGTGGCGGCCTCGCCGGTAGTGACGCTTGCCTTGTCTGTAATCTGTACTTTTTTCCCGGTTATTATAACGGTGATCGCGGCGACCGCCCTCATACTGGTTCATATGTATGCGGTATCGATAGGGATTTTTGTAGTTACAGCAGTTGTGTTTCTGATTATGTATATTTTTTATTTCCGGCTGACGCCCAAGATGGCGCTTATTGTATTGCTTATGCCGGTCGCATTTGTTTTTCAGATTCCGTTTGCCGTGCCTTTGTCCTATGCGCTGGTTTCAACGCCGGTCAGCATGGCGGCGGTTGTGTGCGGAACGATTGTTCATTTTATGATGGAATATGTGAAAAAAGCGGCGCCGGGTATTACCGGCAAAGGTTTTTCAGGGATTATGGCCCAGAGTTCGGAATATCTGAAAAAAGTATTTCAGAATAAGGAAATGTGGATTATCATTGCTGCGTTTCTGATAGCGTTTCTGGTTGCTTATACGATTCGGAGACAGTCTGTCAATCATGCGTGGAAACTTGCGGCTGCAGCAGGAGCGATCATAAATGTAGTTGTAAATATAATCGGAGATATTGTATTGGGGGTTCACACTTCCTATACCTCTTTAGCGGCAGGAAGTATTGTTGCAGTTGTTGCAGGACTTGTGTTGGAATTAATGTTCTTTGCAGTCGATTATACAAAGAGTGAGAATCTGCAGTATGAAGATGATGAATACTATTATTATGTAAAAGCGATTCCAAAGCTTTCCGTTGCTAAGCCGGAAAAGATGGTGAAGAGAATTAACGGACGGCGCGAGACCGAGATTATGGATACAGAAGCCGTAAGAAACAGAAGATATGACAGAGACGGGCACGGGGAACGGGACGGCGCAAGATCTTCAGTAAGAAAAGTTTCAGAACATTCCAAAGGTTCTTCAAGAATGCGTTAAGCCGAGTTACATAAACGTT
Organism: uncultured Lachnospiraceae bacterium; assembly: GCA_946558695.1. Classification (GTDB taxonomy): domain Bacteria; phylum Bacillota; class Clostridia; order Lachnospirales; family Lachnospiraceae; genus MD308. The sequence continues at coordinate 40,181 of CAMNTQ010000018.1, read as the reverse complement.
AAAAAGGGGGTGAGAGAATGGAACAAAGGATTTCGCAGATATTGGAAAAGTATGTGTCAGGCGTCTATTTTCCGGAGATTCATCCGACAGATGTTGTGGAAGTTTTGATTCTTACATTCCTGATCTATCAGGTGATTATATGGATTAAGAATACGAAAGCGTGGATGCTTCTTAAGGGGATACTGGTACTTGCCGGTTTCATTCTTCTTGCTATGATCTTTCAGATGAATACGATACTTTATGTTGCGAAGAATGCAGTTGCGGTTATGGCGACTGCGGCGGTGGTCGTATTTCAGCCGGAACTTAGAAGGGCGCTTGAAAAATTGGGAGAAAAACAGTTTTTTTCTTCCGTTGTTCCTTTTGAAGCTTACAAAGAACGTGAGAAATTCAGTGAAGAGACGATGGAAGGGATTATTAAGGCCTGCTTCAGCATGGGACGTGTGAAAACAGGAGCCCTGATTGTAGTAGAGCGTGCAATCCATTTGTCGGAATATGAAAGTACCGGGATTTATATGGATTGTCTCGTGTCCATGCAAGTCCTGATTAATATATTTGAACACAATACTCCGCTGCATGACGGCGCTATCATTATCCGGGGGGACAGGATCGTCTCGGCAACTTGCTATCTTCCGCTGTCTGATAATATGGGATTAAGCAAAGAACTGGGAACCAGACACAGAGCAGCTGTGGGAATGAGCGAGGTGAGCGATGCGCTCATTATTGTCGTGTCGGAAGAGACAGGGGCAGTTTCAACGGCCAGCGGCGGCTATTTGGACCGTGATATTACACGGGATGAACTTAGGAGTCATCTTCAGGGGATTCGGAGCCGGAAGCCGGAAACAAAGAAACTGGCAGCATTTTGGAAAGGAAGGCTTAAAAATGGAAAAAAGGCTGATGAATAATGTTGGTCTTAAGGTATTAGCCTTTTTTGTGGCATTTATGCTGTGGATCATGGTGGTTAATATCGACGACCCGGTAACCCATAAAACATTCTCTGAGATTCCGGTTTCAGTGATCAATGAAGAGGTTCTGGCGAACGCCCAGCAGCCGCAGACTTATCAGATTGTGGACAATACGCAGGTGGTGGATGTTACGGTTACTGCGAAGAGAAAGACGCTTAATAAGATCAAGGCGAAAGATATCATAGCAATTGCAGATATTAAGGAACTGACTTTGGATACTCAGATACCGATTGACATTGCTATTAATGGGTTTGAGGACCGTTATGACAGCGCGCAGGCTAATCCGCGCAATCTCCAGATCAAACTGGAGGACGAGGAGACAAAGCGTTTTCCGATCGTTCCGACGACGACAGGGACGGTCAGGGATGGATTTGTACTCGGCGATATACAGGCAATGCCTGAAAAAGTGTCTATCCGCGGGCCGAAGTCTGTAATTGCAGAGATTAGCAGGGTGGAGGCTTCCGTAAGCGTCTCGGGCCTTTCTAAAAATGCAATCTTAGATTCAGAGCTTGTGCTGTATGATTCTAACAATAATATTATTGATCAGAATCTTCTTTCAAACAATCTCGGAACAGAAGGTGTAGGAGTCAGCGTACAGATTCTGAATACCAAAAACATTCCTTTAGAGTTTGATACTTCTCTGGTCAAAACAGCGAGAGGGTATGAATTTACCGGAATTACTTATGAGCCGCAGACAATACAGATTTCAGGAGAGCGTGACGAGATCAGCAGCATTGCTTCTCTGCGTGTGCCCAAAGAAGCGCTGGACATATCAAATATAAGGGAGAAGACGGAAAAGGTTATTGATGTGTCAGAGTATCTGCCGGATAATATACAGCTGGCAGATGAGAATGCAGGTTCAGTAGTTGTGACCATTTCGGTGGAAAAAGATGGAACAAAATCATATGATATTACGGTGGGTTCCGTTATCATCAATAATCTGTCAGAAGAGCTTACGATGAGTTATGCTACGGCAGATATGCTTGAACTGCAGGTGCGGGGACCGAAAGAGGTACTTGAAAATCTGTCGTTAGAGCAGGCGATCAGTATTGACCTTAAAAATTACACGACAGATGGCACATTTGACGTGCCTGTATCTGTAAAGCTTCCGGATGGGTGTTTCTTGGAAAAAAATGTAAAAGTAAGAGTTGTTTTAAGTATGAAAGAATAAGACGGAGAGAAGAAAATATGGTCAGAAAAAAAGTTACAATTTACAATCCGACGGGACTGCATCTGCGGCCAGCGGGAATATTCTGCAATACGGCGAATCAGTTTGCGTGTAAAGTATCATTTGAATATGACGATATGATAGCAAATGCGAAAAGTGTTCTCAGTGTTTTAGGTGCATGTATTAAAAAAGGGGATCGGATCACACTCATATGTGAAGGCGAGGATGAGGAAGAAGCCTTGAAAACCATGGTCGAGGCGGTTGAAAGCGGACTTGGTGAATAAGGAAGAAGGCAATAAGATGGCTTGTGTGTAAACATGGGCCATTCTTTGCTATGAAGCAGTATGCAAAAAAAGCCGGCGGCAGTTTTTTGTATTCTGACAATTGGAAGATGGGAGAAGACAATGGAGTATCGTGACCAGTTAAAATATATTAAATCGCATCAAGAAGAAAGGAGGCCGAAGAAGGATCGCAGAAGAAAAAAGAAAAAAAGACAGAACCCTGACTATATGCGCAGACAAAGCAGGGGAAGATCGAAGGTTTCGGACCGCCTTTTATGGATGATACAGGCGGCGGCAAGTTTGTTTTTCCTTGTATCCATGGCGGTTTTGGGTATTTTGCCGAAAGTTTATATGATCGGTGCGGGTATCTTGCTTCTGCTTTTGCTTTTGTTTGTAAAAAGTCTTCAAAAGCGGGCGGCGAGGAGCAGAAAGAAACGTAGTTCGGGAAAGGGATTCTCTCTTGCCGTTAGTCTCTTGCTGATCGTAATCGGATTTTATGGATTGAGGGTAAATCATGCATTAGACCGGATCGCGATCGGCGACGAGAGCGGCGGCTATGAAAAACAGCATATGTTTCCGGTTACAAGCAGACCATTTAATCTCTATATCAGCGGCATTGACGTATATGGAGATATCAATCAGGAAAGCCGCAGCGATGTTAACTTAATTGCAACGATCAATCCAAATACTCATAAAATCTTGCTGACTACAACACCGAGGGATTATTATGTAAAGATTCCGGGAGTCTCCGGAGAAGAGAGGGACAAGCTTACGCACGCGGGAAATTATGGGGTGGATACATCTATGGCTACGCTTGAGGAACTCTATGACACGGAGATACCATTTTATCTGCGTGTGAATTTTACGTCGGTGGAAGAGATTGTAGATGTCATGGGAGGAATTGATGTAGAATCCGAATTTGCATTTAAGACTAGCAAGGCGGCCGGAGAGGTGGTAGAAGTCAAAAAAGGGACAAACCATTTTAACGGGAAACAGGCATTGGCTTTTGTCAGAGAGAGAAAGGCGCTGGCGGCAGGTGACAATCAAAGAGGTAAAAACCAGCAGGCGCTCCTTTCGGCTCTGATTAAGAAGGCAAGTTCTCCGATGATTTTATTCCATGCGAATAAGATGATCGGAAGTGTGGCGGGCAACGCGGATACAAATCTGTCGGAAGCTCAGATTAAGTCTCTGGTACAGATGCAGATTGAAAAGATGAAAGGATGGGAGATTGAATCGGTTGCGGCCGAGGGAGACGACAGCGGGAAAAAATATTGTTATTCTTATAAAGGGGGACCCCTGTATGTGTCGGTTCCCGATGAGAGTTCTGTAGAGGAGATACAGAAAAAGATGAAAGAAACACTTAGAAAATAGCTTTGAAAGAAGCGGGAAAATGAGTGTTGGAAAAATAATCTGGTAGACAACAAAACACAATTAAAGTACAATAATGTCGGACATTTGGTGTGACATGGCGGAGGACTGAGGATATGAAAAACACAACATTAGTGATTATGGCGGCGGGAATCGGAAGCAGATTTGGCGGAGGGATCAAGCAGTTAGAACCGGTAGGGCCGAATGGGGAAATTATCATGGATTATTCGATTCACGATGCGCTGGAAGCCGGATTTAATAGAGTAGTATTCGTCATACGCAAAAATCTGGAAAGGGATTTTAAAGAGATTATTGGAAACCGAATTGAAAAAATCGTTGATGTCGCCTATGCGTATCAGGAGCTTGACGATATCCCGGAGGAGTTTAAAGAAAGATGGCAGAACAGAACAAAACCGTGGGGAACAGGACAAGCGATCCTTTGCTGTAAAGATGTTGTAAAAGAACCCTTTCTTGTGATCAACGCAGATGATTATTATGGAAAAGAGGCATATAAGGCTATTTATGAATATCTTGCGAAAGAGCAGGAGACAAAGACAAAAGAAGGCGGTTTGGCGGAACTTTCTATCTGTATGGCGGGATTTGTGCTGAAGAATACACTGAGCAGCAACGGAACGGTAACGAGAGGAATCTGCAGTGTGGATGATAACAGTATGCTTACGGATATAGAGGAAACGTATGATATTGTGGAAAGCGCCGGATGCGCGGCGGCGCAGCGCGGCGGTAAAAAAATAGAGATACCCCTTGAAGCATCGGTGTCTATGAATATGTGGGGACTCCCGGTAGAATTCCTGTCCAAGCTGGAATGCGGGTTCGCAAAATTCCTTTCGGAACTGGACGAGCAGGACTTGAAAAAAGAATATCTTTTGCCGCAGATTATCGGCGAGATGGTTCGGAATAAAAAAGCAAAGGTAAAAGTTCTGCCCTCCCATGACAAATGGTTTGGCGTCACATACAAGGAGGATAAAGCGGCGGTTGCGGCAGCGATCAGGAGTCTGATTGATAAGGGGGAGTATCCTGAAAAACTGTTTGGGAAATAAGATTAATATTTTACCGCAGATTGGGGGAGGTAAATTATGATATTGCAGAAAATAAAAAGATTTCTGGCGGTCGTTTCAGCGGGATGCATGATATTTACTGCGACGGTCAGCGCCGGCGATGTTCAGGGAACGGAAGCATCACAGACTGCGGCGAATGAGGATTTGACGGAAGATAACAGCCAGCCGGCAGAGAATCCATTGGAAAACAGAGAGTCGCCGGACGGCCAAACGGAGGAATCGAAAGAGCAAAAGACAGATGAAAGTCTTCCGGCAGAATCTGTGGATTCTCAGAAAGATGCAGCCGATCAGAGGGAAGAAACTCCGGAAGAGAAAGAAGAGTTCCCGGATCTATCATCTGACGCAGACCGCAAAGATAGAGGGGTAACATCAGAAAATGAGGAAGCTTCAGAGGAAGAAAGCGCTCCGGCAGAGGAGGAAGCAGCAGAGGAAGAACAGCTGGATGACAGAACCCGGTCGCTCGTAGAAGAGTACGGTATGTGGCTTCGCCAGATAAGAGCGCAGTCGGTGGGAAGTTATAGCTCAGAGCTTGCCAAGTTCCCTGCATCCTATCAGACCTATCTAAAGAAACTTCATGAAAAGCATCCGAACTGGATTTTTGTAGCAGTGGACAGGAGTCTTAATTGGGACGATATTGTGACCGCGGAAAGTGTTTCGGGAACTTCAAGCGGGACGAACCGAAGTCTTCTTCCGAAGACTTCGAATGGGCTGCTGCTCAGTAAAGCAAGTACAGATTATAACGTGTCTAAAAATACATATATTCCGAAGGACGGTTCCACGTGGGTATCTGCCAGTAAACCGGCTGTGGCATATTATACGGATCCGAGAAATTTCTTGACGGACAATTATATTTATATGTTTGAGGCGCTGAATTATGATTCCAATTATCACAGAGTAGAGGGAGTCAGAAACGTATTAAGCGGGACGGATCTATACGGAAATAAGAAGATATCATATACTACGACAGACGGAAAGACAGCTGCGCTGAAAAATATGACTTACGAACAGGCGATTTTTGCGGCGGGTGCAAAAAATAAGGTGAGTCCGCTGTTCCTTGCAGCCAAGATACGTCAGGAAACCGGAGCAAAACTTTCAAATGGAAGTATATCCGGGAATTTTTCCTATGGCGGAAAATCGTATAGAGGATATTATAATTATTACAATATCGGCGCTTATTCCACCAGTACCGGTTCGGCCGTTGCGAACGGGCTGGTATATGCGCAGGGCGGGAAGGATAAGCAGAAGACTTACGGAAGGCCATGGACTTCTCCGATACTGGCCATAGACGGAGGGGCGCAGTATATAGCGAAGGCTTATATTTCCAGAGGACAGAATACCGTGTATTTTCAGAAATTTAATACGGTAACTTCGCCTTACTATCAGCATCAGTATATGCAGAATCTGACGGCGGCAGCATCTGAGGCAAAGACTACTTATAATTCTTACAGCAGGATGGGAATCATAAATGATACTTTTGTATTTTATATTCCCGTGTATAAAAATATGCCGTCTCAGTCCAGTAAGGTTACGATTAAGAAATCTGTGAAGACAGGGACGACGACTTCCGCCGTGACCATGAGAACGGCTCCTTCTGCAGGAAGCGCTGCTATAATGACAGTTCCGAAAGGAGAAAAAGTTACGGTTTCCGGGGCGGAGTATACGGACATGACAGTTTCTGTATCCGGACAGGAGAAAAATCCATACTGGTTCCGAGTGACTTATGGCTCTAAAACGGGTTATATCGCCTGTGGATATATTAAAATGAACACAGACAGTACAATAAAAGCGGGCGGTACAAAGCAGCTTAGTGTAACGGGCGCCGGAAGCGGAGAAAGGGTTTATTACGAAACCAGTAATCCGGCGGTTGCGACTGTGAGCAGCACAGGGAAAATTAAGGGCGTGAAAAACGGAACCTGCGATATCTATGCAGTTACAAGCTCGGGAAAACGGATGGATGCAGTCGGGATATCTGTAAACGGGACGTCCGTCTCCTCGCTGTCAAAGCCAAAACTGGTATCAGCTTCAAATAGTAAATCCGGAGTTGTGCTCAAGTGGAAAAAAGTATCTGGTGCGAAGGGTTATTATGTATACCGGAAAAAGGATGGAGGCAGTTTTAAGAAGATTCAGACAGTGAAGTCCGGCAATACGGTAAAATATACAGATAAGACGATGCCGGCAGGTAAGAAATATGTGTACACAGTGAGGGCATATAACGGCAGTAAGATAAGCGGTTATGAAAAAGGGCTTACGATCCGCAGGTTAAGCAATCCGTCTTTAGTGTCAGCTTCCAACACAAGAACCGGAATCAAGGTAAAGTGGAAAAAGGTGAAGAGCGCGGCCACTTATGAAATATTCCGCAAGACAAAGGGAGGCAAATATAAGAAAATTGCGGCAGTGAAGTGGAATAAATTAACGTATACAGATAAAACCGCAAAGAAGGGCAAAACCTATTATTATACCGTACGAGCACGCAGCGGTATTTATAAGGGCGCTTATACAGAGTCAGGAGTGCGGGGAAAACGGAAATAATTGTATTTACATATAATAAATGAAATGTTATAATTTTTAAAAGAATATTATAAGAGATTACAGGAGGTAGTTATGAACAATTACAGGTGTGGACTATTACGTCGGATTGTATCTTGTATGTGTATCAGTGTGATTCTTGTAAGTATGTGTGTTACAGATGTGTTTGCTGCCAGTACGAAGAAGATCAGTGCCGGCACGCTGCAGAAAGGGTTACAGTATACGCTGACGAACATGCCGTATAATGGCAAGTATTGTTCATTGAATCAGAAGCAGGGGTATCAAATAAGTTCGGTACAGAATTTTGCCATTACTCCCGACAACAAATATATTTTTACGGTATCGGAATGCCGGAAGGGAGGTAAAAAGCACACCCTTCTGACCCGCTGTGCGATTCCAAAATCCAAGGGAGCCAATGCGAAAGCAGTGTGTCAGGATTCCATAGTATTGAAGGGCTATGGGCATGGCGAAGCAATCGCTGTAACTGCAAGAGGAAAAAAGGCATATGACATATGGGTGGCTTGTACTCCCAAAGGTAATTGCGGGACAGAGATCGCGAGGCTCACATACAGTATGTCCGGTAAAAAAGGGAAAATCACAAAAACAGTAGTGATCAAAGATTTCAGAAAAGCGAATGCGGTTTATGACAAAAAAACAAAAAAGATGAAGGCGGCTTACTTTGATAAGAAACCTGTTCCGGATAGATTAAATGTTGCGATCGACACAAAATCGAATCAGATTGCGTTTCGTGTTCACTTTAAAAACGGCGGATGCAATTATGTATTTTATGATTATAAAAAATTGAACGCCGCCCTTAATAAAGTGAAAAATAAAGGCTCTTACAATATTTCAAAGGCTGTATCGCTGCAGAGAGCCAACGTTAGGAGCAGTCTTGTTCCATATAATACCTTCCAGAGCTTTACGATTGACGGTAAAAACTTATATACCTGCGGCGGGCATATGAACAAAGGAGCGGAGATATGGAGGATGCCGTATAAGATTTATCCAAACGGCAAGGTCAAAATGCAGAATTTAAAAAGTAGTTCTGCGGTTAAACAAAAATATGTAATTACACCGCAGATTACAGTAGACGGGCAGACCTTAAAAAAAGATGCTCTTGAGATTGAAGGATTGAAATTGATAAACGGACGTTTTTATGTCAATTTTGTTATGAAAGACATACCGATCCGTGAAAACATTGGTATCTATAGTTTTACAAAATAAGGATTATCTGTGCGGAATTTATACGAATTATAGACGAATATCCCTCTTATTGCTTGAAATAAGAGGGATATTCGTTTATAATGTTGTAAGCTATAACTACAAGTGCATCTTGGAGGAATCATGAAAAAACATCTGCATAAGTTTGAGACAACCATGTGGCTGTCGATTAAATTTGTTTTTTATATATTATTAATGTACGCTTTCCTTCATGTGATGGGAAAAGACAGCATTGGTCTGACCAGATTATCAAGAACATTGGGTATTACCGTGTCCACATTTGTTGTCGTAGGACTTTTGTTCCTGTCGGTTTATGGAAGGTATGACGTGGGGCGAAGGAAAAGCAAGCCGATCATCTATTCGCTTGCATTGGCTGTGGCGTGTACCGATATCATCACATATGTTCAGTTGATGATCATGAGAACGAATCGTCCCAATGTTTATGGTTTTCGATTTTTAAGTGTTGGACTTCTTGGTATCGCATTTCTTGTTCAGATAGGGATTATCATATTTTTTGTGTATTTTGGAAACTGGCTTTTTTTTCTGATCCATGAGCCGGAAAAGTGCTGTGTGATCACATCTTCGCAGAAAAGTCTGGATGAAATCGTATTTGCTATGCAACGGTTTAAAAAGCAGTATCGGGTTTCGTCAGTTCTGGATTATCGCAGCGACCAGATAAAAAAACACATCAAGACAACGCAGACAGTATTTGTCTATGATGTGCCCGTGGAGGCGCGGACGGATATTATGCGGTGGTGTTACCGCTATAAAGTAAATGTTTATTTCAACCCAGAGGTTGAAGATATCATGGAATTAGGCGCTAAGCAATATGTTCTAGATGATGTTTATTTGTTTAACCGCAATGTAAAGTCGCTGACGATGGAACAGCGTATCATAAAAAGAATGATGGATATCAGTTTTTCTTTAGCGCTTGGTATTTTATCCGCGCCTTTCTGGCTGTGTGCAATGGCGGCGATCAAGTTTGAGGACGGCGGCCCGGTTCTTTTTAAGCAAAAGAGGGCAACCATTCACGGCAAACAGTTTGAGGTATATAAGCTTCGTACAATGAAGCCGAACAATGATAACCGTTCTGCGACGAAAGATGACGACCGGATTACGAAGACGGGAAAATTCCTGAGGCGTACAAGAATCGATGAGCTGCCGCAGCTTTTGAATGTATTGAAGGGGGATATGACCTTTGTAGGACCGCGCCCGGAGATGCTTAAGAATGTGGAGGAATACACGGAAGAGCTTCCGGAGTTCAAGTACAGGCTCCGTGTAAAGGCGGGGCTTACGGGTTATGCGCAGATTACAGGGAAGTATAATACAACTCCGAAGGACAAGCTGGTTATGGACATGATGTATATAGAGCAGTTCAGTATCCTTAAGGATATCCAGATTATATTCCAGACGGTGATCGTTCTGTTAAAAAAAGACAGCACAGAGGCTTTTGACAGAAAGAATCGGCATTGTCCGTACAAATTTGAAAAGTGGGAAGAAAAGAAGAATGATAACAAAAATTAAGCTTGGTATAATAAAAACAGGAACAAAGTGCCTGAATGTTATATATGCGATTTTTAAATTGCTGCCTGCGAGAAATAAGGTTACAATGTTAAGCAGGCAGAGCAATGTGCCTTCCGATGAGTTTCGGATGATAAAAAAGGGAATAAATTTGCGGGATAAAAGAGTGAAGGTTGTCTTTTTATGCCATACTTTAGATGGAGGGGTTCACGCATCGCTCTCAGATAAAGTGAAGTACGGTTTTCATATGCTTACTCAGATGTTTCATATTGCCACTTCAAAAGTGGCGATACTGGACAGCTACTGCATCGTAATCAGTCTTCTGAAGCATAAAAAGGAGTTAAAAGTCATACAGATGTGGCATTCTATGGGGACGATGAAGAAGTTCGGATACACGGCGCTTGATACGAAAGAAGGAAGCAAAAGTGAACTTGCCTATGCCATGAAGATGCACAGGAATTATGATTATATATTTGCCAGCGCAGAGAGCTATAAAGATCATTTGGCCAAAGGATTCAATTGCGATGCAGAAAAGATCCTGACGATGCCTTTGCCGAGATTGGATCTGTTAAACAGTGATAAATATGGGAAGAAGGTCAGAGAGAGGATTTACAGGGAGTATCCAAAGTTTAAAGAAAAGCCTCTCATTTTATATTGCCCCACCTTCAGAAAGGAGGAAAAAGAGTTTCAGAAGGCTTTGAAGGAGCTTACGGATGCAGTTGATCATGGAAATTATAATTTTGTTGTAAAGCTTCATCCATTGTCGCAGGCGTCGGTAGAGGAGCCTGCTGTTGGAGCCGATGAATTTTCGAGCTTTGAGATGTTATTCGCAGCGGATTATGTGATCAGTGATTATTCTTGTATCGTATATGAAGCGGCAGTCCGCCGCATACCTTTATATTTTTATAATTTTGACATGGAACTGTACGCGGACGGACGCGGGCTGGCATTAGATTATGAACAGGAAGTTCCAGGACCTGTTTCAGACGATGCAAAAGAAATTATCGCAGCGATTGAGACAAAAGAGTATGATATGGATGCGCTAAAGAAGTTTGCAGATAAATATGTAAATCCGGTCGGACACGCGACAAAGGATATTGTAGATTTTGTATTTACATTGATCAATGAATAAATATGTGGAGGAGAATCATGAATAAAGTATTGAAAGAAGATTTGGAAGCGATTATAGGAGAAAACATTCCGTGGGAGAAATTAAAAGGACGGACAGTGCTGATTACAGGCGCAAGCGGTATGATCGGTATCTATATGCTGCAGGTTTTGACGCTGCTGAATGAAAGGTATGATTATAATATTCGGGTTATCGCTATGTTAAGAAACGCAAAAAAGCTGCCGAAAGAGGTAAGAGAGCGGGAGGATGTAGAGATCATCGTTCATGATGTAACAGAGAGACTGGAGGTTTCGGGGGATGTACACTATGTGATCCATGCCGCGAGTCCTGCGAGCCCGCTGATCATGCAGAATCAACCGGTGGAGACAATAGCGGCGAATACGCTGGGAACCTTTAACACTTTGAGACTGGCAAAGGAAAAGAAGGCAAAAGGGTATCTTTTTATTTCTTCCAGAGAGGTATATGGACAGCCAGACGAGGGACAGGAATTTTTCTATGAAGATACTTACGGATTCGTGGATCAGCTTAATCCGCGTTCCTGCTATTCTGAGGGAAAAAAAGCGGCGGAGACTATGTGTGTCTGCTATCATGACGAATATGGACTGAATGTAAAGCTTGCCCGGCTTGCTCACACTTATGGCCCGGGAATGTCTATCTATGACGGGCGCGTGCAGGCGGATTTTCTTAAAAACGTATATCATAACGAAGATATTGTGTTAAAGAGCGAGGGAACAGCAGTAAGGAGTTATACCTATATTGGAGATGCGGTGGCAGGTTTGTACCGGATACTGCTGGATTCGGAGGATATGGTATACAACATTGGCAATGAGGATGGCAAGGTATCGATCCGTGAACTGGCGGAGATTATGGTGGATATCTATCCGGAGAGAGGGCTGAAGCTTGTATTTGATATCCCTGAGGGCGGCACGAAAGGAACTGCTCCTTATACACTGGGGATCTTAAGCAGCAGAAAGCTTCGCAAGATTGGATGGAGTCCGAGATATTCCGTAAAAGAAGGTTTTAAGAGGACGCTGGAATATCTGGAAATCGAAGGAGAGACAGATCATGAATAAAAATGTTGCGATTATTTTTGCAGGAGGAATGGGAGCAAGAATGGGTTCCGGTCTTCCGAAACAGTTTATAGAAGTAAATGGAAAGCCGATCATCATCCATACGTTGGATATTTTTGAGGAACACCCGGATATTGATGAAATCTATGTATCATGTAAAGAAGATTATATCCGAAAGCTTCAGAAGCTGGTGCAGCGCCATATGATTTCTAAAGTGGTGAAGATTGTGCCGGGAGGCGTGACCGGAATGGACTCCATCTACAATGCCCTTCAGGCGGCAAGGGAGCATAACACGCCGGATGCGGTTGTGCTGATCCATGACGGCGTACGTCCATGCATTACAAAAGAACTGATTGACGAAGTTCTGGCCTGTGTGAGAGAAAACGGGACGGCGATCACGTGTACGCCGCTTTACGAGACTCCGGTGATCTGCCATGACGGGCAGAGTATTGATGAGATACCGCCGAGGGCGGACTTTTATACGGCGCAGGCGCCGCAGTGTTTTAAACTCGGCGACGTGTTGGAGGCTCATGCTCTCATGCGGAAGGATAATCCGGAATATAAGGGAGTCGTGGACACTTGTTCTATGATGAAAAAGCTTGGAAAGGATGTAAGGCTTGTGGAAGGACCGAGAGGAAACATCAAAGTTACGACACCGGAAGATCTATATACCTTTCGCGCTATGATACAGTATAGAGAGACAGAGCAGATATTCGGGTTCGGCACAAGAGAAGTACCGACAGGATTGAGAAAATAGTTGTTGAATGTAGGAGGTTAGACTGTGTTTGTAAGTGCCGGATATGTTTTGAAAGAGAATATTCAAAATATGTATAGAATTTATTCGATAGCGAAATATGAGCTGTTGGCGGATATGAGAGACAGTAAGCTGGGTGTGTTCTGGAACTTTGCCAATCCTATCATTCAGGTTATGACATATTGGTTTGTTTTTGGATATGTGTTTAATCGAAAGGATGTGGACGGCATACCGTATTTGATCTGGATGCTGGGAGGGATGGTAGTATGGTTTTTTATCAGCCCGTGTATTACAGACGGATGTAATGCGGTCTTTAAAAAAATAAGTGTAATCACGAAAATGAAATTCCCGGTCAGTATATTGCCGATGACGATTGTGTTAGAGAAACTGTTTGATCATCTTTGTTTGTTTGTTATTGTAGTTGTGATATTTGCTACGCAGGGGTATTTTCCGGATATATATTGGCTGGGGCTTTTGTATTATCTGTTTTGTACAATCGTGTTCGCGGTTTCTCTGTCATTGACGACCTCCGTACTTAATATGCTTGCAAGAGATACACGTAAGCTGATATTGGCCTGTATGCGGCTTCTCCTTTATCTGACTCCTATTTTGTGGGATATAGAACGGATAGGCCATGGGAGAGTTGCGAGGATCATTATGTGCAATCCTATTTATTACATTGTCCAGGGGTATCGGGACTGTTTTTTCTATCACAGAGGATTTATGGAATATAGTTGGTCAATGGCATGTTTTTGGGCTATTACTCTTGTACTTTTTTTCGTAGGGAGTTATATGATGTATAAGTTTAAAACACGTTTTATTGATATGATCTAACAGAGGAGTGTCAGCATGGAATCAGATATAGCGATCGAATTTAGAAATGTATCAAAAATATATAAATTAAAGAGAAAAGATAAACAAGTACAGAAAGAAGAAAAGACGCAATACTTTTATGCATTAAAAGATATTTCATTTACGGTAAAAAAGGGACAGGTAGTCGGAATATTAGGTACAAATGGTTCTGGAAAGTCAACGATGGCTCTTGTATTGTCAGGGATCGCGTCGCCCAATGAGGGAGAGATCGAGGTGAACGGCGAACAGGCGCTGGTTGCGATCAATACAGGGCTTAATAGTCAGTTGACTGGTCTGGAAAATATAGAATTAAAAGGAGCGCTTCTTGGATTAAATCAAAAACATGTGCAGGAAATCGTAGACGGGGTGATTGAGTTTGCTGAGATTGGAGATTTCTTGTATCAGCCTGTAAAAAAATATTCCAGCGGTATGAAATCAAGGCTGGGATTTTCCATTAATTTGTGTCTGAATCCGGAGATTTTAATTATCGATGAGGCATTATCTGTCGGTGATAAAGGGTTTGCGCAGAAATGTCTGGATAAGATGGAGGAATTAAAAAACGAAGGAAAAACAATTATCTTTATTTCACATTCTCTGCCGCAGGTACGTTCGTTCTGTGATTCCGCGATGTGGTTAGAAGGCGGAATGCTGAAAGAGTACGGTGATATTGAGGCGGTATGCGATCATTATGCGGACTATGTTGAAAGTTATAATTCTTTGTCGAAGGCCGAAAAGAAAAAGGAGCGGGATGAAAAATTCAAAGAAAGAATTATTAAGAATAAAAAAGTAAGTCTGATAGACAGGATTTTTGGTTAAATATAAGGAGGATAATATGGATATCAAAGCTATTGCCCATAATCTGACGACCCATGGAATTTACGGAACCTACCAGATCTATGAGAAGCGTAAGGCGATCAGGTTAAAAGAGGAAATGTCAAGATTGGAAAATGAGCGGATTATGAATCTGCTTCAGCAGCGCATGCAGAAAAATTATTCGGAAGAAGACAGGGAAGCAGCATATGCCGGAGAACTGAAAAGTTTGTTTATCAAAGAAGTCTTTCCTAAAATCTATGCGGAAGAGTCTAAAAAGCCTGTTGAACATAAAGTGGTATTTATGGAGCGCGGCGCCAAATTATCCCTGAGCCTTAAGTATATGCGCAATTATATAAAAGAAAATACGGATTATGAGGTAAAGACGTTCATATTGCAAGTGCGGGTGGTATCGGATGAACAGTATTATAAAAATGCAAAAGAGTATATCCGGGAAGCGGCTACGGCAAAGGCGGTGTTCATCTGTACTGCCAATGACCTGATGGGATATCTGAAACTTCGGCCTGAGACGACCTATATCCAATTGTGGCACGGCTGCGGTGTGTTCAAGAAGGTTGGCCTGAGTACGGCGGACAAAAAGTTTGGAAAAACAGCGGAAGGCCATAAGGAATATCCGCTGAATACCAATTATTCTTATGTAACGGTTGCAAGTCCGGAGCTTTCATGGATATTTGAGGAATCTATGGGTATAGATAAAGATTCGGGAATTATCGTTCCGACAGGGATCAGCCGGACAGATGAATTTTTTATGCCGGAGTTTGTAAAGAATTGTTATACAAAATTATATGAGGCAATTCCGCAGGCAAAAGACAAAAAGGTGATCCTGTATGCCCCTACATTCCGCGGGGAAGTGGCAAACTGTGTTTCGCCGGATGTGTTAGATGTAAAGCTGTTTGCCGAGAATTTGGGCGACGACTATGTACTTATCTTTAAGCATCACCAGTCAGTGAGAGAACTGCCGCCGATACTGGAAGAATATAGAAATGTTTTTGCATTTGATATGACAAGAGAAGGGAATATGAATATTAACGAACTTATGACTGTTGCCGATATTTGTATTTCTGATTACTCGTCAGTTGTGTTTGAGTATTCTTTGTTTGAACGGCCGATCATATTCTTTACGTATGATATAGAAGAATATATTGATGAAAGAGGTTTGTATTATGATTTTGACGAGATAACGCCCGGACCGATGTTCAAAACAAATGAGGAGATGGTGGATTATATCAAACATATTGACGAACGTTTTGATAAGCAGGAAATAGTTGACTTTAAAAACAGATTTATGTGCTGCTGCGACGGCCATTCTTCAGAAAGAATTCTGGCATTGATCGAAGATTAGGAGCAAAAGATGAAACGTATATTGACATATGGAACTTACGATTTACTTCACTACGGGCATATTCGATTATTGAAGAGGGCAAAGGCGCTCGGGGATTATCTGATTGTTGCCATATCTACAGAGGAATTTAATGCGGTCAAAGGGAAAAAAGCATATCATGACTACCTGACCAGAAAAGAGATGCTGGAGGCGATCCGTTATGTGGATCTGGTGATTCCGGAAAATACGTGGGATCAGAAACGGGACGATGTGCTCAATTATCATGTGGATACGGTAGTCATGGGAAGTGACTGGAAAGGACATGAGAAATTCGAAAATCTCAGGGATATCTGCGAAGTGGTATATCTTGACAGAACAGAAGGGATATCGACAACAAAAATAAAAGAGGAACTGAATTTGTCCAGCGATAATATTTACTCGAAATAGCAGTGGGGGAATAATATGGAGAAAAAAGAAATTGTGTTTAAGGTATCGGAACTGAAGTGGGAAAGAATATTTCTGCATATGAAGATTCGTACAGAGTGTACGGAGCGCGCAAAATTCCGGCTGGAATTAGTAGACCGCATAGATTTGGATGAACACAAACATATCGAAGATGCAAAGGTTGTAAAAGCGATTCCGCTTCGGTATGATGAATATGTAAATAAAGAATATTGTTTTTGCTGTAACATAACCGCGATGAAAGGAAGACAATTTCTGGATAATGGTATGTGGAGAATTACAGCGACAGTGAATGGGGAAAAATATCTTTGCTATACGGAGCACGACGTAGCATATCAGTTTGAAGAGAATTCCCGTATTTTCCGCTATGGAAGAGATAAATATGCCTATACAGTTTCTTTTTCTTGCGCTACCGTTGACGAAAGGTATTTGGTGCTTTTGCTCAAAAGCTGCTTTATGATTCAGAACGAGGGCTGGAAGAAAAGGCATTATGTTCAGGAAGCCCGGACCGTAAAGGGCAAATTTGACCGAATATATATGTCTGCGGCGATATTTTCCATCAAAATATTCTACCAGTTTTGGGAGCGTATTCTGCCCAAAGACGGGAAGCATATTCTGTTTATGAGCGAGACCCGCGATGCTCTGTGGGGGAATTTAAAATATATAGACGACGGCCTGAAAAGATATGGGCT
The DNA here is from genome assembly GCA_946558695.1 of uncultured Lachnospiraceae bacterium. Classification (GTDB taxonomy): domain Bacteria; phylum Bacillota; class Clostridia; order Lachnospirales; family Lachnospiraceae; genus MD308. The sequence continues at coordinate 22,947 of CAMNTQ010000018.1, read as the reverse complement.
TGATAAGAAATATAAGATAGAATATTCTTTCCGCAAGGCAGTCGGAAACCATAAAAGTATTATGAGTTGGATCAAAGTAATTTATAAGATTGCGAGGCAGGATTATATATTTGTAGATGATTATGTCCCTGTTTTTGGGTTTTTAAAATTAAATAAGCGTACAAAATTAATACAGGTATGGCATGCTGGGGAAGGGTTTAAGGCGGTAGGATACTGCAGGTTTGGAAAAGACGGTTCGCCGTTTCCGACAGGTTCCTGCCACAAACAATATGATTATGTGCTGACCGGATCAGATGGATTGGTAAAAGTATTCTCGGAAGTTTTTGGAATAGAGAAAGAGGCATTTCTTCCGGTTGGAATGCCAAGGCTGGACGGCTTTTTGGATGAAGGCGTGATTGAGGAGTTTAAAGAGGGATTCTATAAAAAGTATCCAAATCTGAAAGGTAAAAAAATTATCATGTTTGCTCCGACATACAGAGGACCGGGACAAAAGTACGCGTATTATGATTATTCATGGTTAGACATGGATGATATCAGTGATTATTGCGGAGAAGATAAGATATTTCTTATAAAAATGCATCCGTTTGTGCAGGAGGCAATAAAAATACCGGAAAAATATAAGGACAGAATCGTAGATTTTTCATCTTATCCTAATATTAATGATCTATACTATATTACGGATGTATTGATTACAGATTATTCATCGAACTATTATGAATATTCTCTTCTTAAGAGACCGGTAGTATTTTTTACTCCGGACAGAGAATTGTACGAGCTGTCGCGGGGAGTTCACAGAAGCGTAAAAGAGAGCGCCCCCGGAAAAGTATGCGATACGTTTGAAGAGATGATGCAGGCGCTTCGTGAAGAAGATTATGAAGTAGAAAAGATTTACAAGTTTGTAGAAAAGAATTTTGCAAATTATGACGGTCATGCCACGGATAAAGTGATCAAAAAGTTATTTTAGAAAGAAGTTTTCTACCGAAAAACACATGATGAGGGAAAGGAAAATGCATGGATCAATCGATCGGATTGTTCATGCAGAGGGTATTTTTTATGAGCCTGTTAACAATCAATATATTTTTAGAAAGCAGGGAAGAGTTTTTTGAGAATAATCAAGAGGCGTTAGATAGGGCAAAAGGAATAGAAGAATTAGAGATACATTTGGGAGAAAAAGGCGAATGTTATGAACAGTATTGTTCGTTTTTGAACAATACAATGTCAAAGTACGTGATTTTTTACAATGAAAAAAATATACTTGGCATGGATCGGATAAAGGAAGCATTAAGGGTACTTAACAATACGGATGAGGATATTTTGTCACAGAAGGTAATGAAGGAAAAATCTGAAGCGGACATGTATAAAACAGGCGGGATGAATCCGAATCCTTTTTATTTCGGAAGGTACATTTTTAAAACAGAGACATTAAAGAAAATAACTATTGAGGACAAAGAAGTCCCTTTCTTTACCGATAAAATCGTGCTGGCTCTAACGCGTGAAAAAGAACAGATACCTGTAGTCAAGGCGATGGAGAACTATACAGAGGAAGGTCTGGAAAAGCAGGCGCGTTACTATTTAAAACCATATGATGAAAATTGGTATATTCCATATTTCAGGGATTTTGCTCTGCCATGCGCCAGAAAAGGGGAGCTGACTCCGACAGAACAAAGACTGTTTGTCCATATGATATTAAGACGTTTTTTTATGAATCAGAACGAAAGAAATAAGTTTGTTCTGAGTGATGAGCAGGTTGATATATTTTTTGATCAGGTCCGGGAGCTGACGCGGTATATTGACGATGTCTATCTGATTGAAACGCGCAAAAGACAGGGTTTTGTTAAATTTTTCGCATATCTGCTGCTAAAAGAGAAGTATGGAAAAGAACCGGAATTTGAGGTGAGAACCGGTTCTGCTGATTCTAAGAAGTTAGAGTATTTGTTCGGGGAAAATGTATATGATGTGGATTGTCTGAAAGCGCGTATAAAAGCAATCAATTATAAAGAGGAACATCTTGTTATTGATGGAGAGATTATAGCGGATTACTGTCTGGATCATATCGAAGAAGATTTTGAAGTATTGGTGAATGGAGAAAAATGCGAATGGGAAAATACAGAATTGTATAATCTGGACGCCTTTTTCGGTAGGACCGTTCACCGTTACACGGCATTTCAATTTGAAATAGCGAAAAAAGATCTGGATAAAAGAACCGGAATACAATTTAAAGGGCGCTTGAAAGGAAAGGAAATAACCATTCCTATCCAGTTCCACAGAAAAGTTTCGGCCAGACTGGAAAGAAGTCATTGGTCATTTTGGACTTTTGAGGATAAGATCATAACATTTTCATCCGAGACAATTTGGATTGATGATCTCGTTCCAAAGAAAAAGTTCATACTAGAAACCGGATTGATTGCCAAAATGCTGTTTAAGGAAAAATCCGCAAAAAGAATCGAAGCGGTGAAACTGAGGCTGTTATACTGGATCAGCCGGAAACATTACAGAAAAAAAGAAAACTGGGTGTTTTTTGACAAGCTGTATAAAGCGGGAGACAATGGTGAATATCTGTTTTCCTATTGTGTAAAGAATTGTCCGGACGTTAACAGTTATTATATCGTTACCAAAGAATCGTTAGATTACAAAAGACTGAAAAAGAAATATAGAAGACAGATATTGGTCTTCGGATCATTGCGGCAGAAATTAGTGCTGCTGAATACGCAGATTGTTTTTGCCACGCATGCGGGAGTGTGGCCGTACTGCGGATTTAAAGGATTGCAGGGATTTTTAAAGAATCTTTTGAATGCTGAGATTGTATGTATTCAGCATGGATTAACAATTCAAAATATAGCGCAGTATCAGAATCGGTTAAAAGATAATACGCATATGTATTTTTGCGCCTCAAAATATGAGATTGCCGGACTTAACCGGAAGGTATACGGTTATCAAAAGGGAGAACTTCGTCTGACAGGCTGCCCAAGATATGACGGATTAAAAAATAATGACCAGAAACAAATATTAATCGCACCTACCTGGAGGAGAAATATTGTAATTACAGGAAATGCTTTTGGAACGTCAAAGGAATACAATCCAGAGTTTAAACATACGAAATATTTTGAAATATACAATTGTCTGATCAATGATCAAAGACTGCTGGATGCGGCAGAAAAGAATGGCTATAAGATCGTATTTCTGATACATCCGACGTTAAGCTCACAGGTTGACGATTATGACAAAAATGATTATACATCTATTATTCCGGCAGTATCGGAAGTGTCTTACGAGAAAATGTTAACGGAATCCAGTCTGATGGTGACAGACTATTCCGGTATTCAATTTGATTTTGCGTATATGAAGAAACCGGTATTATATTATCATCCCAATGAACTGCCGCCGCAGTATGAGGAAGGGATCTATAAATATGATACGATGGGATTTGGACCGATTGTTGAGGAATATGACAGTTTGATAGAGAGTTTGTGCGAAATGATCAATAACGGATGTAAAATGGAACGCGTATACCTTGACAGGGTAGAAGACTTTTTCCAATATACAGATGATTCAAATTGCGAAAGAATTATAAAAGAAATACGTAATTGGAAAGGATACCAGAGATGAGAAAAAGATTAAGCATGATTTTGATTAGCGCTGTGCTGTTGTGTACGTCGCTGCCTGTATCTGCAGAAGAGTTTGAAAAGACGGATGAAACGGCAAAAGAGACGGAGGATCAAAGAAAGGAAGATTCAAACAATACATCTCAAATTGAACCGGGCAACACACCGGAAGAAGTTCCGGGGGATTCTTCAAAAGAAGATAGTATCGTTTTGCCGGAAGAACCTTCAAAGAGTGATGACACAATACTAACAGAAGAGCCGGAAAACAAGGAAGAATCAGGAGAGACAGAAGACCCGGAAGAGACAGGAGAGTCAAAAGACACAAAGGATGTATCTCGCTCGGAGGCAGGCGATGAGGTTAAAAAAGAGACCAAAGAGATGGAACATAAAGCTGCTTTCGAAGCAAAGCATTATGATTTCGGTTCGAATACTATAGAAGTAAGGATGAAATCGGGAAATACGGAATTCGTCTATACAGGTTCTGAAATAAAGCCGGAAGTGGAAGTCGTATACCATGCCGCGGCAGAAGATTTGGAGAAAGCGGAGGGCAGATTTGAGGAAAATGAAAAGCTGATTGCCCCGGAATGTTATAAAATAGAGTATCTGAACAATGTCAAAACCGGCGAGGCTTCCATTGTACTGACCGGGAAAGACGGGGCAGATCAGGAAACTGCCCAGACGGAGGAAAAGGAAGCTGATAAAAAAGAAGATACTTATACAGGTACAAAGACACTCAAGTTTCAGATTACTCCGGCAGATATCAAAAAGTGCAAACTGCAGACAGCTAAAACAGTTGATTATACCGGGAAACAGGTAAAGCCCAAAGTGACGCTTTCGTATCAGGGAAAGAATCTGGTATCAGGAAAAGATTATAAGGCTGCCTATTCCAATAATAAGAAGATGGGAACAGCGGTCATTCGTATCAATGGTATCGGGAATTTTAAAGGATCGAGAACAGTCAAGTTTCAGATTAAGTTCGGATCACCGGTAGTAAAGACAACTTCCAGTTATTCCAAGATTAATCTGAAATGGAAAAAAGTAGCGGCAGCTTCGGGATATGTCGTATACCGGAGTACATCGCCGAAGGGAAAATTCAAGAAAATATATACTTGTAAATCAGGTTCAAAGGTAAGTTATTCCGACAAAAAGGCGAAATTTGGAAAAACGTATTATTATAAAGTGCGTGCTTACAGAAATGTCAAGGTAAAAGTAAAGAAAAAAACAAAGACGAAGCAAGAATACGGCGCATGGTCTGCGGCCGTGAGCGAAAACAAGAAATTAGGCGCTGTTACGATCAAATCGGCAAAATGTTCGGCTGAGACTAAGGCAAAGGTTACATGGAAAAAGGAGGCCGGGGCGCAGGGTTATGAGATCTATAAAAGCGAGGCGAAAGAAGGAAAGTATGTCTATGCAGGAAAAGTAAAGGGTGCGGGAAAAGTTTCGTATACGGCGAAGAAGCTGAAGCCGGGAGTCGCATACTATTTTAAGGTAAGGGCATTCCGCAAGTCTGGCTCTAAGACATATTACGGAGGACTTTCGGCGGTAAAGAAAGAGACGTTTACAGACGGACAAAAGCTGTACGCACTGTTCCCGGGCGGAGTTCCGACTACGAAAGCAGAGATGGAGCAATATCTTGTGACGATTACAGTGCCCATTAAGGACGCAGAAGGCGTGCCGGGCACGATGCAGCTTCGGGTGCACAGAGCTTTAGAGAAGAAATTTATGAATGCTTTTCAGGAAATGTATGCAGTCGGTTTTCCGGTAAGAGCGGAAGATACGGATACTTATAACTGGAGGAGTATGGCGTCAGGAAGGAATCGTTCGCACCACAGTTATGGCTGCGTTGTGGATTTGAACTGGAATTCCAATCCGATGATCGGTGTGACGGAAGGGAAATACAAGCCGGGAATCGATCCCTATTCTATCACTCCGCGGGTCGTAGCTATCTGGAAAAAACAGGGCTTTTATTGGGGAGGAAACTGGAAGTCAACGAAAGATTATATGCATTTTACATATACAAATCATTAATGGAAGGGAACTTCATTATGAAGCTAGTAGGAAAAAGAGGATTAGGATTATTATTGGCGGTTTTATTAGCAGTGCTTTCGCCGGTGAACGTCTCCGCGGCGGATAAAGGTTTGGCGAAAGCTCCCAAAGCCGGTTGGAGATATGTCAAAGGATATAAGCTGTATTACAATAAAAAGGGAAAGCTTGTGAAGGATGTAAGCGGTATTATCGGAAAGCAGTCCTCCTATGTGATTAAGGTTAATAAGAAGAAAAATTGTGTGACAGTCTATGCAAAGGATGGAAAAAGAGGTTATATCATCCCGGTAAAAGCGTTCGTGTGTTCCACAGGCAAGGCGACGCCAATCACAACGGCAAAAACTCCTTCCAAATACCGCTGGCATGCGCTGATGGGAAATTGTTATGGGCAGTGGTGCACTCGCATCAAGCATGGGTATTTGTTTCATTCGGTTATGTACGGAAAGAAAAAAAATAATACCTTAAGTGTCAGCGCATATAATAAGCTGGGAACGACGGCATCGCATGGCTGCATCCGCATGAGAGCGGGAGATGCAAAATGGATTTATGATAATTGCAAACGGAAAACGAAGGTCATTATCTATAACAGTTCCAATCCCGGACCGCTCGGCAAGCCCAAAATAGAAAAGCTTCCGAAATGGCACCGATGGGATCCGACGGATCCGACAGCGAAAAAGCTTTGCAGAAAAAGAGGCTGTCATTAGAGGTTATGGAATGGATCTTAGGCAGCTTTTGGGAAAAGCGCAGAGTTTACATCGAGTGGAACCAGATGATATGTGCTGTATTGCTAGCATTTCTGGTTGCCGGATTGTACAATTATATCGGCGCACTGCCAGATGATACAGAAGAATTTATGAGGGAGCAGGCTGCGCCGGCAAAGGCTCTTCCAGCGATCAGAACTTTTGCGGAACTATCACTTCTGCCCAAGGAAAGCGTAGCGGAAGAAAATGCCGGGCACGAAAGCAAGAGTGATCCGGAGGCTTCTGCAAAAGAACAGAATTTTGCCGTAAGTTACGGGTATTCAGAACCGGATGAAAAGAAACGGATAAAGAGTGTGAAGAAAGCGGCGAAGACAGGAGCGAAAGCAATCCATTCAAGTGTGGAACAGGAAACGGATGATTATAGAAAACATGCGGCAGGAACGCTGCCGGATATTCCGGTTATGGACGTCGTGACGGGAAATCCGGATATTATGACAGAAAATCCAGATATTGCAACAGGCAATCATGATGGCAGCATAGCAAATGAGGAGTCCGGGGCAAGTGCTGCAGAGACAGGAAGGACAGATGCAGATAAAACGGATGCGGATAGAACAGAAGCAAATACAGATCAGGATGACAGAAAGCCTGTCATTTTGCTGGAGCGTTTTCCGGGATTTCTAACAAATGAGAAAGGTCATATTGCAGGGTACACAGATGCATCAAAGTTTCTGAAGGATCGTCTTGTTGTATTACCCCGCGATGCGGCATGTACAGGCATCGAGAAAGGTGCGCTGAAAGGACTGGAGACGGATATTCATGAAATCTATATTCCGGCCAATATCACCTACGTTGCAGAGGGTGCACTGGATGAACTGGCGAAACTGTATTATATTGAGGCGGCGCCGGATAATCCCATGTTTTACAGTGAAAACGGTGTTTTGTATTACAGAGATGGCAAAGTGGCTGTGTATCCGAGCAGATTGGAGAGCGCTTATCTTTTCTGAAAGAAAAAAGATTTGCCGTAACGCCCAGACAGGAGCGGAGAGCTTGTCTGGGCGTTTTGGTATCATAAAACGGTTGGTTACAAATGTTTTTTCAATTCAGATACTTTCTTTTTCGCCTCAATGGAAAGATAGATGAGCCGGTTGGCCGGTGTCGGTATTCCATGCTTCTCGCCAAGACGGATCACGGTTCCGGCATATTCCTCGATCTCGATAGGACGTCCGGCCTCAACATCCTGGAGCATGGACATCTTCTTATGGGCAGGATAGCCCAAAAGAAACTGTATGATATCATCCCGGTCTTCTGTTGTAATATTGACTTTTTCAGCTTTTGCGAGTTCTACAATCTCATCGATGCAAAGCCTTATGATCTCTACGATCTCGTCTACCTGTTCAAAGTATCCGCATTCCACCCCGATCTCTACAGCGGCCTGAGAGCCTCCCGTGTTCAGCATCCATTTTCTCCACTGGATGCGTTTCATATCCTCATAGATATTCGCATTCAGTCCTGCCGCTCTCAGACAATCGCATACCTGCGTTACTTCAGGTTCTGCGGGTTTATTATAAGCGTAACCAAGTTGTACTTCACCGGGAGTGATGTAGTATACTTTATGGCCGGTCCGATGGGCATCTGTCCGGATCATGACGCCGTAGAGTACGCGGTTATCCGGAAAATAGGATTGAAGACGTTCTGTTGCCATGATACCATTTAAGAGCGGTAAGATAATCGTCTCTTTCTGAATCAGCGGCCGGATATCTGTGATTACAGACTCCAGACTGTAGCTTTTCACTGCAATGATCAGAAGATCAAGATTAATATTTTGTGACTGGTCAGAATATACGGCGGGCTTTAGTGTACGGTCATTAATAGAAAGCCCGTTCTTTCGCATCCGCTCCGCCCGGCTTCCGGTTGCCAGCAAATAAAAATTGTCTGGATATGCAGGAAACAAATGAGAGATCAGAACGCTTCCTACAGAGCCGGCTCCAATGACACCAATATTTTTTATCATAAGCATTCCCCTTTATTAAGATTCATCGTTGATTTCACATGCGAAACAGCGCATTTTTCCGTTTTTGTCAGGCGGTATGACATCCATCCATTCAAAATGAAGCGTAAATTCATCATGGAACAGATCTGCCATCTTTTCGCGGAAAAAGCTTTCAATGGTTTCTTTTGTGTTAGTATTATTATTTGGATCTTTTACAAGCTGTATACGCATATCATGGTAGGTTTCCTGAATAAAACGAAACTGTGCGATTCCTACGATACCATTTGGAATCTTCATCAAATAGAGAGCGGAAGTCTCAGCGCTGTTTTCATGTCTTACAAGGTCGTTGACTCTTCCCTGAATGGATGTGATATAGCGCACGCCGTCCAGCGTTACAGAGGTTGCCCGGTCGCCGATCTCATAATTAATGAAGGGAAAATCCTTCTTGAACAGTGTTGTAACTATAACTCGCCCGTCGTCGGTCAGCCGGTTCTCATCATCATAAATATTAACTACGTGTGTGTCGCTGTTAATATAGTAGAGTTCTTCGCCGGGCAGCTGGACAACGCAGCTTCCGGTCTCGGAACTTCCGTAAGCATCAAACAGACCGTCACCGAAAGTTTCCGTGAGAATCTTCCTTGTCATATCATCGACCATCTCGCTTACCGGAGTGTAGAGTTTTGGCTTGTATATGTTGAGATTATGGCGTTTTGCATAGAGAGCCATACGGACAAGGCAGTTTCGGCGGAAACATAAGACGTCAGGCTTGTACTCATTTAAATCGTTGATAATGTCACGGATGCCGTCGCCGACACAGTTATCCTCAGAGACTACTTTGCGGCGCATAAGCCCGAATTTCTGTATGATTGAGTCTCCCTTCTTCGGATCGATCTTCTTATGGCTTGTGACAAAAGAAAAGAGCTTTCCGCGCAGAGGGTGATAACCGCCATACATGAGTACCCGGATCCAGTTCGCGTCTACACAGGCGGATTCCCGCTGTGTCTGGATAAATTTTAAGGGAACGCCGGAAGAACCGCTGGTGGAAAGAATTGTCCACCGCTCGTGCATCTCCGGGTGTTTTTCATACTCCTCCTGCATCCAGAGTCTGAGATCGGCCCGTGTTGTAATCGGGAATTTGACAAGATCCTCCGGGGTATGGAAGTCGTCGGGAGTGAGGTGGTTCTCTTTAAAACGTTTGCGGTAAAACGGGATCTGATAGGCGCACTTCATCAATTCATGAACCTTTTTTCCCTGCCGCTTACGGATGAAGCTGCGGTCAGTGGGGATTTTCTTGTCTAGCTTCATAAGATAATAAAATGTCATGACATTTTTCAGCTTTTTTTCAATTACAAATGCCATTTATAAATTCTCCTTTCAAGGTTAATATGCTCAGATAACTGCGTATACAATTCTAACATAATTGTATGAGAAACTCAAGATATGCATAGCTTGCGAAAGAAGTGTTTTTATGTTAGTCTAATTTAGAGACAATATTTGAAAAAGCAGATGTCTGCCCAGATATCTGGCAGAGGAAAGATCATATGAAGGATAACAAATTAAACAAACTTGCGCTGAAAGCAGGGATTTTTTATATTGTAGGGCAGCTTTTTATAAGAGGGCTTACATTTCTTACGACGCCTGTCTACACGCGTCTTTTAACCAGAGCTCAGTATGGAGAGATCAGAGTGTATGAGTCATGGCTTCTGATTATGGTGCCGGTGATGTCGCTCTGCCTTTTTCGGAGCGTAGATCGGGCCAAGTATGACATGGGAGAGAAATATAACGAATATGTCTCCAGTGTACAGACGCTTTCGTATTTTTCTATCTTTGGTTTTTTTGGGATATGCATGCTTTTCAGGCCGCAGATGCAGGAATTCTGGGGAATGACGGATGTGATGTTTTTTATGGCATTTTTATATGTGTTCGGTTATACCAGCATCCTTTTCATGCAGCGGCGGGAGAAGCAGATGATGCGCTATAAAGCGAGCATTTTTATTACGACGGTCACGATTGTACCGGCTACGGTATTGTCTATTCTACTTATTTACTGGGGACGTGTACACGGGTATTTTGACAAGCTTGTGGAGCTTCGGATATGGGGATTTTATGTGCCGCAGGTAATCGGCGGACTAACCGTGGCAGTGCTTTTATGGAAGCAGGGTGGAAAGTTCATTCAGAGGGAGTATTGGAAGTACGCCCTGAAATACAGTCTGCCTCTGATTCCGGAAATGCTTTCGATCCAGATTATGAATCAGGCGGACAAGATCATGATCCAGTTTCTGGCAGGCTACGATTATACGGGTATCTTTGCGTTAGGGACAACGATTTCTTTCATCATATGGATTGTGGAGGATTCAGTATGGAATGCCTTTCTGCCGTGGATGTATGAGAAGATCTCACAGGGAGAGACGGCCGATATCGAAAACCCTTGGATGATACTTATGCATGGCTTTGGAATCCTGTCGTGGTATCTGGTGGTTCTGGCGCCGGAGATTGTAGCGGTGCTCGGTTCTAAAGAATATCGTATGGCGGTGCTCCTCATTGCTCCTATGGTGACCGGGACACTGCTTCGGTTTTATAGCTATATCTATACGGCAATCCAAAACTATTATAAAAAGACTGCTTATGTGGCGGTGGGAACGATTTTTACGATGGTCATCAACGTGATTCTGAATTATGTGTGTATTATTCGGTTTGGATACATGGCGGCCGCTTATACGACGGCTGCAAGCTACTTTATCCTGCTGGTGCTTCAGGGATATCTGGAAAAGAAGATTACCGGAAGAAGGGTGGTCTCACTAAAAAAGAGCGTGATAATATCTGCTGTTTATCTCGCTCTTAATCTTGCTACAATGGAATTGTTCGTATTGCAGTGGTATATAAGGTACGGTATCATCCTTGCAGTAACAGTTCTTGCGGTAAAATGGATCCTGCCGCAATTTTTAAAGGTAGTGAAGGATTTCAAAAAATAGGTCTTTGTCTTTTCGTTATTCAACTTTTATTTCAATGTTTTTTAATGCCTCATGCAATGTGTCGACAGCCTGTTTTAAGGTGTCTCCTTTGGTGATGACATGGCCGATACGATGAGGGCCTACATGAAATTTGTAAACGCTGTCGCCGGGCTTATGATCAAATTGTACATCATAGATATTCGGGTTATCCGGGTTTTTGTCGGTCTGCTCCCTGATTGTGCCGTCCCTGCTGCTCATAAGCAGCATACTGGCATTGGGTACTGCATGAGAATCACATTCAAATACAGTGTTCTCGCCCAAAGCACATTGCAGTATTTTCTCATAATAATCGAAATCGTAATAGATTGATACTAATTCTGCCAGACAAGTCGCCCCGGAACGTCCACCGATCTCAAGGACGTAGGTTTTGCCGTCCTTCAGGATAAAATCTGCGTTGATGGCGCAGTTGTCAAGTCCCATCGCATGGATGGCGGCAGTGAGCTGTTCTCTTGCATCTGCAATTACGGAGGCGTCAAGTTCATAAGGGGCGAAATGTCCGATCGGAACTCCGGTATCGCCCTTGAATACGTAGTCGCCGTGGGGAAGGATAAAAGTGACCTCTCCGCGGTACACGAATGCCTGAGCGCCGAATTCTTCTCCTTCTATAAATTCTTCTACGATATAATAATCAGATCTCGTATTTTCCTTTACATTTTGTATGGCGGCATCAAAATCTGCCTCAGAATCAACTCTTACAATGCCGCGGCTTCCGGAGGAATCAACCGATTTGAAGATCAACGGGAAGCTTAAATCCGATACGCGGTAAGATACGTCATCTGCGCTGAGAGGGATTTCGCGGAACTTGGCTGTTCTGACACCATGCTCTTCATATTTTGATTTCATTAGGAGTTTGTTGGCGGCAATCTGTGCAGACTCAAAGGAAAGACCGCAAAGATTTAATTCGTCGCATACTTTTCCGATGGTAATCACAGCTACATCTGTGCCGGCGGTCACAACGCCGTCTATCTGTTCCTCTTTGGCGATTTCAAGTATTTTATCATAATCCGTCGTATTTTCATAATATACTTTGTCTGCCAATTCAAATCCGGGGTAATTGCCCGGAATGCTGACGACAATGGAGTAAATGCCAAGTTTGCGCGCAGTTTTGATGAGCGGAACCTGATAGATGCCGGCGCCAAGAATCATAATTTTTTTCATGTTAAGAATCCTCCTTTTGTGTATATATTTTTCGGACAACAAATTGCGGATAACGGCTCATACCGAGGAACATCCTGCCTAAATATTCGCCGATCAATCCCAGAAACAGCAGGTTGATCCCGGAAAAGAAGCAGATGGCTACCATCATGGAGGGCCAGCCGATCGCCATCGAGGGAACGAGAAGTTTCCGGATTAAGATAAAAGCGGCTCCCAGTATTCCCAGCACGGAAAAGATATAGCCGCAGTAGGTGGCAAGTCTGAGCGGTACAATGGAATATCCCATGATATTGGACCAAAGCCCGACGAGTTTTTTAAAGGTATAGTTGGAAGTTCCCACCTCCCGTTCAAAGTGCTTGACAGGAACGCTGCTGATATTGCGCGTTGTCCGAAGGAACAGTCCCTGCAGATGCGTGTATTGGCTTTTATACTGAATGACATAGTCCCGGATGAACCTGCGGATGATCCAGAAACTGGATGTCTTCATATCCTTAGGCTTTCCAATGAGAATCCGCACGGACAGGTAATTGATATAACTTCCGAAATTGCGGAACAGACTGTGTTTTTTTTGAGGATAGTAGCCGTACACGATGTCATAGCCTTTGTCAAATTCCTCAAAAAGAACAGGAAGCTGGGAAGGATGGGTCTGCATATCGTCATCCATAGCGATCAGCGTATCACCGTCAGCATAATTCAGCCCGGCCATCACCGCATTGTGCTGGCCGGAGTTTTTAGCAAGCTCTACGATTTTTACGCAAGAGTAATCATCGGCAAGGGATTCCAGTTCCTGAACGGTAGCTCCGCCGTCAGGGGAAAAATCGTCCACCAGCACGAATTCATAGGGGGTTCTTTTCTGACGCTCCAGTTCCTGAATCGTAAGTTCTACAACTTTGCGGATCGTCTTTGAGGAATTGTAGCAGGGTATAATGATTGAATATAACATCTTTTCTTTCGAGTCTCCTGTAATTATTGATAAAATTGGATTATCTTTTCGCATACAAAATACACATCTTCCGATTTTAGCCCGTAGTACATAGGAAGCCGGAGAAGCCGTTCGCTTTCTTTGGTAGTATAGATATCCTGCCCGCAAAATCTCGCGTACTGTTTGCCGGCCGGGGCGCTATGAAGCGGAATATAGTGGAAGACAGAATAAATATCCTGCTTTCTCAGATATTCGATCAGAGCGGTGCGTTCTTTTAAATCGGCTGCCTTTATGTAAAACATATGTGCATTATGTTTACAGTTATCAGGAACAACCGGGAGAGAAATCTTTCCGGCCTCTTTCAGAGGACTGAGAAGCTCATAATACAGAGTCCATGATTTCATGCGGTCATCAAATATGGTCTGTGCCTGTTCAAGCTGTGCAAACAGATATGCAGCATTCAGCTCGCTTGGAAGATAAGAGGAGCCCGCCGATACCCATGTATATTTATCGACCTGTCCGCGGAAGAATTTGCTTCGGTTCGTTCCTTTTTCACGGATGATCTCAGCCTTTTCAATCATTTCTTTGTCCCGGATTAAAAGGCAGCCGCCTTCACCCATGCTATAGTTTTTTGTCTCATGGAAGCTAAAGCATCCAAAATTGCCAATGGTGCCTAAAGGTCTTCCTTTATATTCGGACATAACTCCCTGAGCGGCATCCTCGATGACTTTCAGATTATGCTGCCTGGCAATCTCCATGATCTTGTCCATCTCGCAGGAAACACCGGCATAATGAACAGGAACGATGGCCTTAGTCTTTGGCGTGACAGCTTCCTCAATCAGATTTTCGTCAATATTCAATGTATCTGGACGGATATCAACGAATACGACCGTGGCCCCGTTGAGCACAAAAGCATTGGCGGTAGACACGAACGTATAGGAGGGCATGATCACCTCGTCCCCCGGCTGAATGTCACAGAGCAGTGCGGCCATCTCAGTGGCATGCGTGCAGGATGTGGTAAGGAGCGCCTTTGACGTGCGGGTATGGGATTCTATCCATTCGTTACATTTTTTTGTGAATTCCCCATCGCCGCAGATTTTGTGGCTTGCGATGGCCTGCGCGATATATTCATTTTCCTTTCCCGTACAGGGAGGGATATTAAATTTAATCATTTTAGTTTCTCCTAATATTTGTTTATTTCTTTATTTTAATACGTCTGCGCCGGATAATCAAGGCTATGATAAAAATAACGACTCCGACAGCAGATAGAGTTAGAGAGGCTTTGACGCCGGGGCGTTTGAATATGAGCTTAATCTCATGGTCTCCCGGTTCGAGAAAAATTCCGGAATACATGAGATTCGCCTTCTGAATTACTGTCTCTTTTCCGTCAACATAGGCAGTCCATCCTTTTTGATAGGGGAGGCTTAAGACAAGGAGCTTGTCTTTGTTTACCGATATGTTTCCGGTTATGGTGTTGGACATCATCTTTACATTTTCCAGTTTGTTTTCCGTCAGGTTGCCAATATAGGAAGCATACTTATCCATAGGCTGGCTGTAGATCTTCAGGGAGTCAACAGTAAAGATTCCGGCCTCATTGAAAGTGACGGTAATAGTATCAGCCGATTCTTTGCGGTAGCCAAGATTGAACAGGTGGCTTTTTTGCCCGGTACTGTAAGTGTGGTTAATGGAGCGGAATGTGAAATTACGGCGGTAGAGATCGCAGGCCAGATTCATATTTACAGTACACTGGCTGTTATTTTTCCCGGGATTTAAATATCCGTCCAATACCAGATAAGTTTCTGAGTTCTCAAGTCCGTCGAACTTAAGTGTCAGAGAGGCTCCTGGTTTGGTTATCTCGGCAAGCTTTCCATCTGTTTTTATGTCTTTGGTTTCATAATCTGTTATTGTTGCTTCTACAGCGGTGGCTGCAGGCGAGTTGTCCTGAAAATGGGTGCTGTCTGGTTTATCTTCCAGTACGGCGGCCTGAAGCATCACTTCCTGACGTTCCAGCGGACTGTAATTATTTAGCTCATCTGTGCTTATGACATTATCATAAGTGCAGCCGAAGGGGAGAACATAGTTATTTTTGTAAATGCTGTAGGATCCTTTTGTTCCTTCTTTGGCCGGAGTTTTTTCATAGCCATATGGAAGACGGGGTGTTTCATCTTCTGCCAGCGCATAATATTTTACGCAGGCAAGGGTGTTCATAAAGGTGCGGTTGTCAAAACCGCCAAGTTGTACAAGGTTCCATGCGGTGTTTGCCATACTGACATTGTAGTCCATCACAGGACCGCTGATCGTGCTGGAAAATGTAGCGATACTGTTATAATCCATAACAAGGGAGGAGCATAGGTTTTTCCGTGGGATTTCAGCAGTAGATACACGGTAAAAGCTGGCGTCAGGATAGTTGTCCAGTACTCTCATCGGCGTATCTGAAATCTCGTCGATCACTTGCCTCCGTTTCGCGAAAGAATCCGGGGTGGTGTTTTTTCCGTCGCGGTACTGATAAAAGGCGGTTAATGTCAACGCGCCGCAGCACAAAAGGAGAAGAGCAGCCTGAGCGATATATTTATTCATGATATTCAGTTTTTCATTCATACATAAAATAACGATATAGTTACAGAGAAGAATAGCAAGGGAGACTAAAGTATGCTCTGTGCGGTAATTGCGGTTCATGAATACGATCAGCATATAAGGTAACAGTGATAGAAACAGAATCTTTAATTCTTTGCGGGTCAGATTCCGGAATTCCGGGATGAATCTTACCGTAATAAAGGAAACCAATAATGCAAAGATATAGCACCATCTGTTTGTAATAGTGCTGAATCCGCCGAATATAAATGCTGCGATCGGAAAGGCGCAGAAAGCAACACAGATCAGGAATAAAAATTTCAAAAGCTGATTGCCTTTCTTCATAAGAAGAATTACAACGGCGATATAGGAGAGAGGAATAAATCCAAGCTTCAACCATGCTCCCGGAGAGGAGGGTGCGGAAATAAAATAGGCATACAGACGCGTAAGCCAGCCGTTTCCATAGTTGAATAAAGAGGCGGTTGCTATCTCTGAATTCCCTGCGCGTCCAGAACCTACAAAAGAGGCAAAGGAAGTGAACAGAGAGATATTTCCTATCACGACACCTAAAAGGTAAGCACCCGCAAACGTTACAGTGGTTGTAAAGAAATATTTCCAGTTTTTCCTTTCGCGGTTTTTTGTAAACAGAAACCGTCCGATGTAATAGATTCCCATTGCGATCGTACTCATATAGATAAAGTAGTAATTGGCAGGCAGCGCGACAGCGACAAAAACCGTACACAGGTACCAGCGTTTTTTGCGGAAGACTTCCTCTGTTGCAAGCATGAGGAGAGGCAGAAAGATCATAGGCGCAATAAAATGCGCGTGAAGCACGCCCGCATAGATTGCAAAACCGCAGAAAGTATACATCATGCTTCCTAGAAGACTTTCAAAATATCCTCTCTTGTGGTACAGAAAGAAAACTGATGCGGAAAGTCCGGCTAAAAAAAAGCGAAACAGTGTGATGATATTGTAAGCGGCCTCCACATGAGAAGAATCAAACAGGGCGAACAGCCAGTAAACCGGTTCATAGCTTAAAGGAACTGTGTTGCCAAGCCCTACGCGGAAGCTGTAGGATGGGAAATTAAAATCACCTTTCAAAAGCTGCGCAATGCATTCGTGTACATAGTTTGTAAAATAATGGATTCTCGGAATGTATTGTGAAATCGCATCATGCATCCATGCAATGCTGTTGCCATATTCAATAAAGGAAAAGAATACGCACACTGCCATAACTGTAAACATCATGGTGTATACAGCAAAATACAGGGGGAGTGCCCTGCGGTTGCTTGTCATAAAGTCCCGATACCAGTCTTTTAGTATCAAGACGATTCTGTTATAGAGCATAAGGATTTTTTCAGTCATCTTCCTGTATGGTGGGCAGTATATGGAAAACAGATAGATGACAGACACAGGAAGTACGGCTGCTATAGTCAGAGCCGCCGGTTTTAAAGGTGTAAAGACGAGCGCCACGGCCGCAAATGTTATAACAAAACTGCCGATAAAAAGATTTCTAGAAAATGCTCCAGAAGCTTTCCCTAGAAAGATTCCCGCAATAAAATATCCGAGATACGGAAGCAGAGCAATACAGTCATAAACATTGCAGTCTATGAATACACCGATGATCGGATATCCAAATATATCTGACGGAAAAAAAGAAATAAAAGATGCCAGAATCCCTGATATGATCCATAGATATTTCCTTTTATAAAGCCGTTCTATATATCTTGCTGTCAGTGCAGAACACAAAAAAAGGACAGAAGCGGTAAAAAACATCTCAGAAGTCATCGGGATTTTTTGCATGGTAACCATGCGGATAATACTTTCAAAGGGATTTTCGCGGTTCAGAAGAACTTGATTGCAAAGCCCGAAAAACAGGAACAAAACAGTATAGACGGCAGCATGCTTTAAGAGAAGAAGAATATTATCATCACCCTGTGACGCATACAACCCTGCCAAAAATACCATGCCGGGAGCGTAGATCAGACGGAGGAACAGAAAGAACACATGATGCTGGCCAAGTGTTACCTGAATTGCCGCGCCGCATAAAATAAGGAAAAACAGAATGAACTCGAATCCTGTAAGCGACATTTTTGATATATGTGGATGTTTTGTTTGCATTATAAAAATCTCCTTAATAAACAATTTTTCATATTTATCTATTCTACCAAAAAAAAAGGCTTCTGTATAGTTGAGTGTATAGAATTTTTTGAAATGGTGGATTATATATTAAGAAAAGATTAAAAACGGTTTCTTCGGTTTGACAAACGGTATGACTGTTAGTATAATAAACTGGAATATAAAGTTTACTAAAAGAATGAGTAAAGAATGAATTATGAGGAGATATCTGCATGAGAAAAAGACATAATAAGGCTGTCTGTCTTTTGATAGTCTGTCTGATGACTGTGATGCTGCCGGCAGAAGCATTGGCGCAGGAGATGGACGTGGAAGCGAATTCACAGGAAATACAGGATGCAGTTGGCGATGAAGCTTCAGATGAAGTGCCGGCGGAAGCTTCAAAAAATGAAACAGAATCTGATACGCTGAAGGAAGACAATAAGTCTGAAGAAGTACTTGCAGATAAGCCTCTTTTAAGAGAAGAGGAACAAAAGGAAGAAGACAAAGAAAGCCAGAAAACTGAGACTAAAGAGATACCGTCTCAGAAGGAGGATGTTTCTGAAGCGCGAACTGATATAGTAAAGCAGGAAGAGGGACAGGCGGAAGAATCTGAGAAAGATAATGAGCCGGAGTCTTTAGAAAAGGTTACGGCCGATCCGGAAGATCCGGGAAAGTACCGCCTTACAGGAAGAGGAACGGGCGATTTTTCAGGAAGTGCGATTCGTACGCAGGCATTGTCACATCAATCAAAATACAAGGACTGCATTAAGCAATGGGGGATTGATGTATCGTATCATAACGGCACGATCGACTGGGAGAAGGCGAAGGCTGACGGAGTTGAGTTTGCGATCATACGCGTAGCTTACCGGGGATATGAAAACGGAAAGCTTAAAGTTGATACACAGGCTTATAATAATATGAAGAATGCCAACGCTGCAGGTGTGCCGATTGGCGTGTACATATTTTCGCAGGCTGTTTCCGCGAAGGAGGCAAAGCAGGAAGCAGATTTTATTGTAAAGAATATTAAAGGATACAAGATCGACCTGCCGGTTGTCCTTGATTTTGAATATGTGGCGACGGGAGTAGGAAGATTATATAAGGCAAAATTGAGCAAGAGCGCCGGGACAAGTGTCTGCAATGCATTCTGTAACAGAGTGAAGGCGCATGGATACACTCCGATGGTATACGCAAGTAAGTCTATGTATGAAGATAAGACATATGCCGCGGATATCAGTCAGAGTTATCCAATCTGGATGGCCCACTATAATAATTCTACCAGCTATGAGGGAGAATATGAATACTGGCAGTATACTTCAAAAGGTAAAGTGGACGGAATTAAAACGAAGGATAATCCATATACGGATTTGAATTACCGTTATTATAATACTCTGCGGATTACGAAGAGGGCGGCAGGCGGTCTCAGTATGAAATGGGATGCATGGGACGGCGCGGATAGTTATGATATCTACCGGAAAAGCGGCAGCGGCGGTTATTCGATTGTGAAGTCGGGGGTAAAAGGAACCGCATATACGGATAAGTCGCTGAAAGCGGGCACGAGTTATTCCTATAAGATCTATCCGCATGGGACAAAGACTTGTATCGGGTTTAATACCGGTATCACGCAGTTAACCGCCGTGAAGTTTTCCGGAAAAGGTACGGCGTTTGATAAGGTTAAGCTGACATGGTCAAAGATATCGGGGGTTACCGCATATTATATAGAACGTTATAATTCTTCAAAAAAAGCATATTCTAATATTAAGACAGCTTCCGCCAAATTGAATTCCTATACGGACGGGAGTAAAAATGCAGCTACAAAATACAAATACAGAATACGTCCTTATAAGGTTGTATTTAATGGAAGGGCGTACGGCAGCTATTCAAAAGCGATCAGTGTTAAGACGAAAGGGAAGGTGAAGGCGAAGACGAAGATCAAGAAGCTGAATCTTCGGAAAAACGCATCGAAGTCATCCAAGAAGCTTGGCGTTATTAAAAAGAAAGGCTCAAAGGTGACAGTGAGCGGAAGCAGCGGAAGCTGGTATCGTATTTCCGTAAAAATAAACGGAAAAACAAAGACAGGTTATGTTAAAAAAAGTAATATAAAGTTAATCAAATAAACGGGAAAAGAGGTACGATTACGATATGGCGAAGCGAAGAAGGCGCAGAAGAAAATCGGGCAACTGGTTTACTCGGCTGAGTGTAGGAAAGAAGATTGGAGTTTGTCTGGGCGGTACATTCCTTGCAATTGCTGCTTCCGGAGTTGTATATGCCGCATCGAAGCTGGGCAAATTAGATAGGCAGGAGATACCGGATGATGCGATCAATATCAATAAGGAGGTCGCGGAACAGGATCTGGGAACAGGATATCTGAATGTGGCCCTGTTTGGTACAGACTCCCGTTCCGGTCAGCTTGACAGGGGGACACGTACAGACTGTATTATTGTAGCCAGTCTCAATAAAGAGACAAAAGAAGTGCGTATGGTTTCCGTATACCGGGACACACTTTTGGATATTGAAGACGGACAGCTTCAGAAGTGTAATGCAGCGTATGCGTTCGGAGGCCCGACGCAGGCAATCAATATGTTGAATAAGAATCTGGATTTGGATATTCAGGAATATGTGACGGTTGACTGGAGTGCCATCGCCAATGCGATCGATCTGCTTGGCGGCGTTGAGATTGACGTTCAGGAGGTCGAGATCAAATATCTCAATAAATTCGTAAAAGAGACGGCAAAAGCGGCAAAGAAAAAAGCGCACGAAGTAAAAAAGGCCGGACCTCAGAAGCTGGACGGGGTGCAGGCGACTACGTATGCGCGTATCCGTTCTACCGCGGGCGGTGATTTTACACGGACGGAACGTCAGCGGCTTGTAATCGAAAAGATCGTGGAGCAGGCACAGAAGGCAGATCTTTCAACCATCAACAAAATAATAGATAAGGTATTCCCGACAGTTAAAACCAGTTTTTCAGTCAAAGATATTATCTATTATGCCAAGAGCTTTATGGATTACAAGCTGACGGAGAATGCGGGATTTCCATTTGACAAAACGACGGATACGATTTCCGGCCTCGGAAGTATTGTTATTCCGGTCACGCTGGATACAAACGTAGCGAAGCTGCATGAATTTTTGTTTGATAAGAAGGATTATAATGTGTCCACTACGGTGGCGAATCTGAACAGTGCAATTATAAGCCGTGTGGGACAGAGGACTGCAACAGATGATTCTACGCTTAAAAAGCAGACGTATACGCCTACAAAAGAGGATCGGGAGCAGGAGCGGCAGACCGAATATGTGAAGCCGAAGAAGAATACGACGACGAATAATAACAGCAATAACGATAATAGCGGCAATAACAACAATAATAACAGTAATAACAACAATAACGATAATAACAGCGGTAATAAGAAACCAAGTACAAGTACAGGCGGAAACAATTCCGGCGGAAATACAGGCGGAGATAATTCCGGCGGAAATACAGGCACAGACAACTCCGACGGAAATACAGGCGGAAATACAGGCGGAGATAGTTCCGGCGGAACTACGGGCGGAGATAATTCCGGCGGAAATACAGGTGGAGATAATTCCGGCGGAAATACAGGCGATAATAAACCGGAACCAAAGCCGGAACCGAAGCCAGACCCCAAACCGGATCCGAAACCGACGGAGCCAGAACAGAAACCAGCGGAACCGGAAACTCCTTCGGAGTAAAGCAATTTCTGCCGGATAGTAAGAGGAACGTGTTTCAAAAAAATTTAAAAATTGAAAGGTGGTATGCAAAAGCGGATACGGATGTGCATACCGCCTTTTTCTTTTGTTGTTTACATTTCAGATGATATTTGCTAAAATGTAGTCTAAAAGTGCAAACAGACAGTTACTTTTTAAATAGAAAACTACGGAGGTTTATGATATGTGCGGAATCGTAGGATATATTGGAAATCAGCAGGCGGCGCCGATTCTTTTGGACGGATTATCTAAGTTGGAGTACAGAGGCTATGACTCGGCGGGCATTGCAGTTTATAATGGAAAAGAGATAGGAATGGAAAAGGCGAAAGGACGTCTTAAGGTGTTAAGCGAGCTGACCCATGACGGGGCGACTCTGCCCGGGACGATGGGGATCGGACATACAAGATGGGCGACGCACGGCTCGCCCTCAGACACGAATGCGCACCCGCATTTTAATCAGAATCAGAGCATCGTGGTTGTACATAACGGTATTATTGAAAATTATCTGAAGCTTAAAAAGAGACTTGAGAGAAAAGGATATACTTTTATTTCAGAGACAGATACGGAGGTGATTGCCCATCTTCTGGATTACTATTATGATGGGAATCCTCTTCGTGCCGTGACAAAGATCATGCACCGGATGGAAGGATCCTATGCCCTTGGGATTATTTTTAAGGATCATCCGGATGAGCTATATGCGGTTAGGAAGGACAGTCCTCTGATTGTAGGGCACACGGCAGGGGGAAGCATTATCGCATCGGACGTTCCGGCAGTTCTTAAGTACACGCGGGATGTGTATTTTATTGAGAATGAAGAGATCGTACGGTTAAAGGAGGATTCTATGGAATTCTTCAGCGTAGATGAGGAGCCGATTGAAAAGGAGCCGGTGCGTATTGAGTGGGATGTGAATGCTGCCGAGAAGGGCGGATACGAGCATTTTATGCTAAAGGAGATGAATGAGCAGCCGAAGGCGGTTACCGATACATTTTCACCGAGAATTAAGGACGGACAGATCGTGATTGAAGAGCTTGGAATGTCTGATGAAGAGATACAGGAGATTGACAGAATTATGATCGTGGCCTGCGGCTCTGCGTATCATACTGGTATTACGAGC
>CAMNTQ010000017.1 GCA_946558695.1 uncultured Lachnospiraceae bacterium | reverse complement strand
AGGTTAGGTGTGAGACTATGTCAAATGTAATCGTTAAAGAAAACGAGACGTTAGACAGCGCTTTACGCAGATTCAAAAGAAACTGTGCGAAGGCTGGAATTCAGCAGGAGATTCGTAAAAGAGAACATTACGAGAAACCAAGTGTGAGACGTAAAAAGAAATCTGAAGCTGCTAGAAAACGTAAGTATAACTAATATGTGCAATGAATAAGGTGCCCGGTCGGGCACCTTATTTTTATAGTGGATTATTGCATATGCTATCTGCATATTTTTTGGCCTGTTTATATGCAGAAGGCTTTTTATCTAAAAGCGGCGCGATAAAACGAATCGGCGCCTCGAGGGCAACACGATATATTAAGGTATAGTAAAGATGAGCTTATTTTACGTCGGCTCTGACAGAGTATTTAAAAAATTTTGGATATACGGAAGCGCTGCGCCTATCGTGATATTATGCTTTGGCATCTTGCTGATCAGAAGAAAATCTGATTCTTCAGCGAATGGCGTTAGCTGCCGGATCTGCTCATGAAGAAATGCAATGTCTTCCTCGCACAGATAAGGAGCAAGATACCCTCCAAGGATAAAATCCGTGTCATAGATTAAATGCAGCAGATTGATCGCCTTGGCAAGTTCTGTGAGAAAGGCGGTCCATCGGTTCTGCGCAGAAGTGTCGTTACGCCGCACTCCGGCAAAAAAATCATCAAGGCTTTCGTTCTCGCTCAGCAGAGCATTCAGGGAACAGAGCGTTTCCATACACCCGCGTTTGCCGCAGTAGCAGAGAGCGCCGTCAGGCTTCATCTGGATATGTTCGATGGTGGAATTGTGTCCATGCTTTCCGGTCAGTATCTGTCCTTTTGAGATAATGGCAGCGCCTAAGTGCTTGCTGATAGACAGATAGAATGCGTCGGACAGTTCGGGCGATACCCACAGTTCGGCAATGGCAGCGCTGTCTGCGTCATGGATAAAGGAGCAGGGATAGGAAAGGTGGCGGGTAAAGACGCCGATAGGAAGACCGGTGCAGGATAATATTTCCCCGTAAAGTACGGTCTGTCTGTCGGGCGACACCAGTCCCTGCATGGCAAAACCGATGCCGAGGAGCTGCTTGTCTGTTATATGGAGCATATGTTTAAATTCTAGGATCTTATCGCATACCGTCTTAAAGTATGCGTCTTTGTATTCATAGGCAATGTCATGGGCGATGCGCCTAATCTTTTCGCCGTAAAGGTCTACGGCAATGATTTTTATCTCTTTTTTTAGTATCTCCACGCCGATACTGACGCGGTAATCTGGAATGACAGAGTAAGCGGCGGCTTTTCTGCCGACAAATTCTGTGTCGATGGAGCCGCATTTCTGAATCAGCCCGTCAGTTTCCATCGCTGTCAGGTTCGCAGTGACAGTAGGGCGGCTTAAGCGAAGATCATAAGAAATGTCCTGCTGCGATACTTTCCTGTTCTTATAGATATAATGATAGATCAGATTGCGGTTATTCTGTTTGATCTGGTTCGGTGTAATACTTCTTTTCATAATAGAACCCCTTATTTTGTAAAATCATTTAATAAAATATTATAACTCAATTGACCGTAAAAATCTATTGGATAGTTTCCATAATTTTGACGCTTCATTGTTGTGTACTATTACATATTGACGAATGAAATATGAAAGCATATTATGTAATTACAATTTGATAAATAATTTTACAAAATTAATTAAAGAAAAGGAGAAAATCATGGGAATTATTGAAAAAATGAGACTGGACGGAAAGAAAGGGTTTGTAACAGGAGCGGCAAGAGGAATCGGAAAATGTACGGCAACAGCATTTGCGGAGGCAGGCGCAGACGTGGCAATCGTAGACTTGGATATGGAAGAGGCAAAGAAGACTGCCGCAGAGCTTGCAGAAAAGACCGGGAGAAAGGTGATAGCCATTCGTACAGATTGTACCGACAAGGAGCAGGTAGAAAGAATGGTGGAGCAGGTAGTGAAGGAGCTTGGAGGTCTTGATTTCTGCCATAACAATGCGGGAATCTGTATCAATGCTCCGGCGGAGGAGATGACTTACGAGCAGTGGAGCAAGGTGATCAATATTAATCTGAACGGCATCTTCCTTACAGATATCGCGGCGGGAAAGTATATGCTGGAAAATGGCGGAGGATCGATCATCAACACGGCGTCCATGTCCGCACATATTGTAAACGTTCCGCAGCCGCAGTGCGCTTACAACGCTTCCAAAGCGGGAGTGATCCAGCTTACCAAATCCCTCGCCATCGAGTGGGCAAAAAGAGGAGTTCGAGTAAACAGCATAAGCCCGGGATATATCGGAACAGAGCTTACGTTAAATTCCCCGACGCTGGTGCCTCTCATTGAACAGTGGAACGCGATGGCGCCTATGGGAAGAATGGGAAAACCGGAAGAGTTGGAATCGATCTGCGTATACCTTGCAGGAGATACAAGTACCTTTACGACAGGTTCAGATTTTATAATAGACGGAGCGTTTACCTGCTTCTAAGGAGGAAGATATGAACAACGAAAAAGCGGCTGCGAAAGACAGGATCACAGAAGGAAAAAAGGCCGTCACGGAAGGGAAAACGGCACTGGGCATTGAACTTGGCTCTACGAGGATCAAAGGAGTGCTCATTGACTTTAAAGGACAGGTTCTTGCGGTGGGGATCTATGACTGGGAGAATTCTTTTGTTGACAATATCTGGACGTATGGTCTGGATGAGATTCATACGGGCGTGAGGGAATGTTACAGTTCCCTCAGGAAAGCGGTGGAAGATACCTACGGCATCGTTCTTCAAAATATCGGCGCTATGGGCGTCGGCGCTATGATGCACGGGTATATGGCGCTTGACAAAGAGGGCAGGCAGATCGCGCCTTTCCAGACATGGAGAAATACCAATACCCAGAAGGCGGCGGATGAGCTGACAGAGCTGTTTGACTTTAATATACCGCTCCGATGGAGTGTTGCCCATCTGTACCAAAGGATTCTGGACGGAGAAGAGCACGTGAAGAATCTTGATTATGTCTCTACGTTGAGCGGCTATATCCACTGGAAGCTTACAGGAAAGAGAGTGATCGGAATCGGGGATGCGTCGGGAATGTTCCCGATTGATTCTGAGACTTGCAGCTACGATGTGTGTATGGCGGATAAGTTCGACAAGCTGATTCAGCCTTACGGATATTCATGGAAGCTAAGAGATATTTTCCCGGAGGTTCTGACTGCGGGAGAACAGGCGGGGACATTGACGGAAGAGGGCGCCGCATTTTTAGACGAAACGGGCAGTCTGAAGCCGGGAATCCCTTTATGTCCGCCGGAGGGAGACGCGGGAACCGGAATGACGGCGACTAATTCCGTAGCTCCAAGGACCGGAAATGTGTCGGCGGGAACGAGCACATTTGCAATGATTGTGCTGGAAAAGAAGCTTAGCAAGGTATACCGGGAAATCGATATGGTGACGACACCGACGGGCTTTCCGTGCGCTATGTCCCATGCAAATAACGGGACTTCCGATCTAAACGCATGGGTTTCACTGTTTGGAGAATTTGCAGAGATGATGGGGGTAAAGACAGGGACGGGAGAATTGTTTGAAAAGCTGTATACCCGCTCCCTTGAAGGAGATAAAGACTGCGGAGGGCTTCTGGCTTACGGATATTATTCCGGTGAAAATATTACGATGATCAATGAGGGAAGGCTTGCCTTTTTACGCAAGGCAGAGAGCCGCTTTAACCTTGCGAACTTTATGAGAGTCCACTTATATACTTCGCTGGGTGCGGTAAAGCTTGGACTAGACATTCTGATGGATGAGGAGCAGGTGAAAGTAGACCGTATCATGGGGCACGGCGGATTCTTTAAGACGAAGGGCGTAGGACAGCGGTATCTTGCGGCCGCCGCAGGAGCGCCGGTTACGGTGATGGATACGGCCAGTGAAGGAGGAGCGTGGGGGATCGCGCTGCTGGCGGCATATCTGGCAGATAAGACGGTAGGAGAAAGGCTTGAGGACTATCTGGAAACAAGGATATTCAGAGAACTATCGGGAGAGACAGTCATTCCGGACGAGAGAGATGCGGCAGGCTTCCATACATTTATGGAACGGTATAAAGCGGGACTTTCCGTTGAAAAAGCGGCGATTGAAGCCATGGATTGGTAAAGGAGGAAACGGCTATGGGAAAATGGGGAAAACGGATCGGGTACGGTATCGGGGATCTGGGGTGTAATCTGGTGTTCAGTACGATGGCGTCCTATCTGATGGTATTTTACACGGATGTATTTGGAATTACGGCGGCTGCGGCCGGTACGATGATGCTTGTCACGAAGTTTATTGACGCCATCACGGATACCGGGATGGGACTCATCGTGGACAGGACCCACACGAAATGGGGGCAGGGCAGACCGTACTTTTTGTTTGGGGCAGTGCCGTTTGCGGTATTTACATTTCTGACATTTTTTATCCCGGACATAGGAAGCGGCGGAAAGCTTGTGTGGGCATATGTGACATACTGTCTGCTCTGCACGGCGTACACGGTTGTCAATATTCCGCTTAACACGATAGTGCCGAGACTTACTTCTGATGTTCACGAGAGAGATATCCTCGTGTCAACAAGAATGGTCTGCGCCATGCTTGGTACGGCGGTGGTCATGTCCATCACTGCGCCTCTGGTAAAGTTTTTCGGCGGGGGAAATCAGGCAAGAGGATATCTGGTTACGATGACTCTTTACGGGATTGCGGCGATGTGTATCTTTTTCGTGACATTTGCGAGCACCAAGGAGGTGGTGCCGCCTACGGTAACGCAGGAGCACTCTTCACTGAAAGAGGATTTCAAAGGACTTACAGGGCAGGCATGGATTTTATTCTTGCTGAATTTGTTTTACTTTTCTCTATATGTAGTTCGGAGCACGACGGTTATCTATTATTTCCAGTATAACTTAAATAGGTCGGAGTGGCTGTCTTTAGTGGGGATTCTTGGGATTTTATCAGGTCTTCCGATGTTGCTTTTGCTCCCGGCGCTGGAAAAGCGTTTCAGCAAGAGGAACCTGATGTTTTTCAGCCTGATCTTGTATCTTGCAGGGGATATGCTGATCTTTGCGGGAAGGAATTCAGCTTTTTGTCTGCTTGCGGGACTTGTGATCACCGGGCTTGGAATCTATGGTGTATTCGGTATTACATTTGCGATGCAGCCGGACGTCATCGACTATTCGGAATATAAGAAAAATGCGAGCGTGGCAGGTTTGATCGCGGCTTTTCAGGGCTTTTTCGTAAAAGGCGGAATGGGACTTACAAGCTTTGTCATCGGAGCCTTTTTAGAGAGCGGAGGTTATGTAGCGAATGCAGTGCAGAGCGAAAAGGCTCTGGTTCATATTGAAGTGTGCTTTATCTGGATTCCGGTTGTCCTCTGTGTGCTGATCGGAGTGCTTACATACTTCTATAAGCTTGACGGCATCAGGGAAGAAATGACAGTGGAATTGGAGAAGAGAAGAACGGCAGCATAAGGCGATGCCCTGCAAATGATCTGAAATCAATTCTGCAGTCATGAAATGATCTGACAGTAAAAAATGATAACAAAGGTATTGACATGGCAAAAAAATAGGTTTATAGTTGATATCGTTAAAGGCAAGGGTGCCGTACTGTGATAGTGCGGTGCCCTTTTTGTGCAGAGCACTTGGCGAGGTTTTTCCGAGTCTAGTGCGAACCACATTTGTCCACTTGATGCGGTCTTTTCAAATCTAGTGGAAAGATGTTACCTTAAATACAGAAAGAGAGGGATTTGGAATGAGGCTTGAGAGCACGGGGCTGACTCCGCAGGAACTAAAGGACATGGTGAATCAGTATATGGTGGAGACTTATGAGCGGTATGATTTTATCGCGGAGAGAGCCGAGGGGATGTATATTTACGATGAGGAAGGCAATGCATATCTGGACTTTTACGGCGGCGTTGCAGTTAACAGTCCGGGCAATCGGAATGAACGGGTGGTGGCTGCGATCAAAGACCAGCTTGACGATATTGTTCATACATTTAATTATCCTTACACGGTGCCTCAGGCGCTTCTCGCAAAGAAAATCTGCGATACAATTGGGATGGATAAGATTTTCTATCAGAACTCAGGAACAGAAGCTAATGAGTGTATGATAAAGATGGCGAGAAAATACGGCGTCGATCATTTCGGGCCGGAGCGGTATCATATTATTACCGCGAAAAATAGTTTTCACGGAAGAACCTATGGGGCGATGGCCGCTACCGGGCAGCCCGGCACAGCGATACAAGACGGTTTCGGTGCGATGCTGCCGGGATTTTCCTATGCAGAGTTTAATAATCTGGAAGATTTTGCTTCTAAAGTAACGGAACATACGATAGCGATCATGATAGAGCCGGTACAGGGTGAAGGCGGTGTGCATCCGGCTGCTCAGGAGTTTGTGGAGGGACTTAGAAAGCTTTGCGACGAGCATGATATGCTTCTTCTCTTTGACGAGGTGCAGACCGGATGGGGACGTACCGGTTCGCCCATGGCATATATGGGATACAAAGTTAAGCCTGACGCAGTGTCTATGGCAAAGGCAATGGGAGGCGGCATGCCGATCGGAGCCTGCTGTGCAACTGAAAAGGTGGCGAAAGCATTCACTGCAGGGACACACGGCTCTACCTATGGCGGCCATGCCCTTGCCTGCGCCGCGGCTTATGCATCCGTATCGGAGATCATAGATAAGGATTTAAGTAAAAATGCGTATGAGATGGGAGAGTATATGAAGAAACAGCTTGCGAAGCTTCCTCATGTGAAAGAGGCAAGAGGACGCGGCCTTTTGGTGGGCTGTGAATATGACATTCCCATCGCCGTGGACGTAAAACACGGCTGTCTTGACAGGCTGGTTCTGATCACGGCGATCGGGAACAATGTAAACCGCATGATTCCGCCGCTTATCGTGACGAAAAAGCAGATTGATAAGCTGATCCGCATTATGCGGGCGGCAATTGCGGATGCGGCGGAGAAATATTATGCTATGGATATGGCAAGCTAAATGTCAGGATGAGGCGGCTGCTATGATACATGACTGACCAAGTATGCTGTAGGGAGCACTTAGCTGTATATAATCTGCTGCAGTTCCTGATAGAGCCGCCCGATGGGAAGACCTACCACGTTGTTGTAATCGCCTTTGATTTCCTTTACATGGATGGCGAAATCCCCCTGTATGCCGTAAGCTCCGGCTTTGTCGAGGGGATCGCCGGATTCTATGTAAATGTGCAGGTCGTCCTTGTGGATGGGATAAAAGGTCACGTCCGTCTTCTCGTAAAATGTGCGGACGGAGATCTTTCCATGCTTTCTTATGATAAGAGAGACTCCGGTATATACCTGATGGGTCCGGTCAGAGAGCAGGGAGAGCATGTCGTAAGCTTCGGATTTGTCCGCAGGCTTTCCAAGAATCTCACCGCGGTAGACGACGATCGTGTCCGCGCCGATGACGGTGAGATCGCCGTCCTCAGCGCCGCATAGACGGGACTCAGGGACATCGGCAATGAGAGAAGCGCTCCCGGATGACAACAGCGATTCATAAACCGCGCGGGCTTTCTGCTCCGCCAGTTCCATAACAATCTCTGAAGGTATCGTTTTTGTAATTCTTTCTTCTATAGAGGACGGGATAATCTCGAAAGAGATGCCCGTCTTTTTCAATAGTTCTTTTCTGCGGGGCGACGCAGAGGCTAAGATGTATCTCATGTTGTCTGAAAGTCCTTTCTGATGGTCTGGTATTTCAGGTAAAAGTATATTGTAAACTTAAGAGTCTGTCAATGATTTAGTTATAGGATTTTTTTGGCGATATTAATCGGAAGTGAGTTGACTTCTGCGTATCGTTGTGTAATACTATGGCTGGAGGTGATCCTATGTTTAAGATTAATCCATACAGACCAGGGGCAGGGTTAATGCCGACGTATCTTGCCGGACGCGAGGAAGACATACAAGATGTGGAACAGATATTTGAGGCGCTTACGATGAATATACCTGCGCAATCTATGATCTTCAGCGGACTGAGAGGCGTCGGTAAAACTGTCCTTATCAATAAACTGCAAAAGATAGCAGAAGATAAGGAGATTTTTTGCAGACATATAGAGGTAGAAGAAAGGAATGATTTTATCTCCCAAATTGCAGCCTGCTCGCAGGCTTTTTTAAGAAAAGTAAGCGCGAAAGAAAAATTTAAGAATCTAATACAAAAGCCATTAGACGCGATCAAAGCGTTGGTTGTGTCATTTGATCCGAATGAGAATACATTTTCCCTGTCGGTACAGGAGAGAGAATTATACACTTCTGCAAATTTAACGCAAAGCCTGACAGATGTGTTTGTTACCATTGGGGAAACGGCATATAAATCTGAGACGCCCATATGCTTTTTTATTGATGAGATTCAGTATATGAAAGCGGCAGAACTGGGCTCTTTGATTGCCGCGCTGCACCGGGCGAACCAACTGGGATATCCGGTAATGGTAATAGGGGCGGGGCTGCCCAAAATCTATAAAATGCTGTCAGAAGAAAAATCTTATTCCGAACGGTTATTTTTGTACAAAGAAATTGGCACGCTGACACAAGAACAGTCAGGGAAGGCCATTGAGGAACCGGCGAAAAGATTTGGCGTATCGTACAGCCATGAGGCTATATGTAAAATCATTGATATAACGAAAGGCTGCCCATTTTTTCTTCAGCAATTATGTCAGATTGTATATCAAAAGGCGGAAAATGAAGTCATAGAGGCTTCGGATGTTGAAAATATAGTCTCCCTGTTCTTTGAAGCTCTTGACAGTGGATTTTTCAGAGTAAGATATGAAAGATGCGCTGAGAGCGATAAAAAATTTGTATTTGCAATGGTGAGGTGCGGGAAGCTTCCGTGTATGATTTCCAATATAGCCCAAAATCTGAATAAGGATGTGACTTCTATATCGACAACAAGAGCGCAGCTAATCAATAAAGGAATCATCTATCCGGTCAGATATAAGGAATTAGATTTTACAGTGCCGGAGTTTAGCGGATTTGTCCGGCGGCTGGATGAATTCAAAATCTGGTGCGAAGAAAATTGAACGGACAGGGTTACTGTTCACACAGTACTTTGCATTTACTGCAAAGTACGTGAGAAAGTGATTCGGGTGTGAACAAATTCCATTCGCGAAGCGAATTTTAAATGGATTTGCGAAGGCTGCTGTGAACGGAGTGAGCAGTAACCGGACAGGAAAACAGCGCGGATTTTTCGAAAATAAAATGGAAACCCGATATTATCTGTGCTAAAATAGGAAAGAATATTACCGCTGTTTGCGGGCAGAGGAGGAAAATAGAATGTATATCAGTGAGATTGTGACAACGCCGCCTGAGAATGTGAAGGAGAGAGTTCCGCTTGAGCAGGAAGTATATAAAGTGCTAAAAAAGCTTGGGATTCCTTTTGAGCGGGTGGACAATGATCCGGCGGCATCTATGGAAGAGTGCGAGGATATCGGCAAGGTGATGGGAGCGCCGGTGCGCAAGGATGTATTTTTATGCAACCAGAAAAAGACGACGTTCTTTTTGCTTGTGATGCCGGCAGAGAAGGCATTTGACACATCGTCCTTCAGTAAGAAATTAGGGGTATCCCGGATGTCGTTTGCTACGCCGGAACATATGTGGGAGCATCTTGGCACAAAGCCGGGTTCCGCAAGTGTGGTGGGGCTTTTGAATGACGAGGATGATTATGTACAGCTCATTCTTGACAAGGAAGTGGCAGAGGCAGAGTATTTTGTATGCAATACGGGGATTAATACGACGCATCTTAAGATCAAGACCCAGGATTTGATAAAGAAATTCCTCCCCTATACTCACCACCGTGCGAGGATTGTAGACCTGTAGGGGAGCCTGTGTGCCGTCCGGGGAAAATTCTGCCTGTACGGTTGGAAAAATTTGAACAGGATTTAGATAGCAGGAGGCGGTTTGAATGGAACGGATATCTGAGAAAGACTTTAGAGAGGCTCTCGCGGCCCGCAGAGCGGGGGAGCGGCTTTCATTTGTTGAGAAGGAAATCTGGGATATGGATCTTAGAGGGACGGACCTTAGCAATATGGATTTTACGCTCAGCTCTTTTCAGAATACAGTGCTGGATGAAGTGAATTTTGAGAACAGTTCGGTGGAAAATGCGCTGTTTGACGGCTGTCCTATGAAGGGCGCGAACTTTAAGAATGCCAGAATGGTGACGGCATCCTTCCGCTACTGTGATATGCAGGGATGTAACATAGAAGATGCGAATCTTTTTGGGGCGGTGCTGGAGTTCGCCAATCTGGAAGGAATCGTGTCTAATGAGGGAACGCAGTGGTTCCGGCTCCACTGCCCAGAAGAGGGCGCATTTTTGGGATATAAAAAATGTGTCAACGACCGTATGGTGCAGCTTTTAATTCCGGCGGATGCAAAGAGAACTTCTGCTACTTTGCCTTCCTGCCGCTGCAGCAAGGCGAAGGTGCTGACGATTAAAACTTTTGATTTTACTCAGAATTTTGACGAGGCATGGTCTTTGGTGGACGAGAATTTTGTTTACAAGAAAGGCGAGTGGGTGGAAGTAAAGAACTTTAACGAAGACCGATGGCAGGATTCCACCACGGGCATCCATTTCTGGATGTCAAGAGCAGAGGCAAAAGCATATTGATATGATGCAAAAACAGGAAGGGAGTAATACCGATGAATACAGCAAACGACTTAAAGCAGTTGTTATTTAACATTGACAGAAAGGGGTATCCGGCATACAAAGGAACGAAGGGGAGTTACCGCTTTGGAAAATATATCCTGTGCATTGATCACGTGCAGGGCGATCCCTTTGCGGCGCCGTCAAAGCTTCATATAGAAGTCTCGGGAAAAACAGCCGGGCTCCCGGACAGGCTTTATGATAAAAAGCATAAGAGGATTGCGCTGCAGGATCATTTGACGAGGCTGTTCGAGGAGCAGGCGAGAAAATATTCTTTTCAGGCAAAAGGCTCCGGCAAGAGCGGAATCCTTTCGGTAACGAGATGCGGACAGGAGGTCTTAGAACGGAGCGCCTGCACCGTAAATCCGGCCAACGGTGACATCATCGTGCGGTTTGAGGCGGGATTTCCAGCTAATGGAAGGACCATCAATGCGAGGGAACTAATCAAGATCCTGTTTGATTTTCTGCCGGAATGCGCGGAGCAGTCATTGTTGTACCAGAATATGGATAAACGGAAGGCGGAGCGGGTGATGGAGCTTTCAGAGGATCAGGAATATATTAGGAAGGAGCTTGATGCCAGAGGTCTTGTTGCTTTCGTGGCCGACGGTTCCATCCTGCCGAGAGAGTCGGGAATCTCCCAGCGTCCGATGAAAGGGGCGGTGGCGTTTGCCTCGCCAAAGTCCATGCGTGTGACGATGAAGCTTCCCTATAAGGGAGAGATATCCGGAATGGGGATAAAGAAAGGGATCACGCTTATCGTGGGCGGCGGATATCACGGAAAGTCCACTCTTCTAAAGGCGCTTGAGATGTGTGTCTATCCGCACATAGCAGGAGACGGGAGAGAATATATCGCAACGGATGCCGCGGCGGTGAAGATTCGCGCGGAGGACGGCAGAAGTATTAAACATACAGATATTTCTATGTTCATAAATGATCTGCCGAATAAAAAGGATACGAAAGCATTCTATACAGAGGATGCCAGCGGAAGCACCTCTCAGGCGGCCAATGTGGTGGAGGCTATGGAGGCAGGAGCCAGTGCATTTTTTATTGATGAGGATACTTCTGCTACGAATTTCATGGTGCGGGATGAGCTGATGCAGAGAGTCATTCACCGTAATATGGAGCCGATCACGCCGTTTATTGAGCGGATGGGCGCCCTGTATGAGCGGTTCGGTATTTCCACCGTGCTTGTGGCGGGAAGCTCAGGCGCTTATTTTCAGGTGGCGGATAAGATCATACAGATGGACCGCTATGTGCCGAAGGATATCACGGAGGCGGCAAAGGAGGCCGCGGCAGAGTATCCGGGACTTTCCTATCCGCAGGACGGTATGCCAAAGCCTCAGTATGTAAGAAGGCCGAAAAAGAATCCGGGCGTGTTCCATAAGGGACGTATCAAGATCAAGACGATGGGAAAGGACGGCGTGCAGCTTAGCCATGATACGGTGGATCTCCGCTATGTGGAGCAATTAGCGGACAGCGAGCAGCTTACCTGTCTTGGCTATATTTTAAAACGGATGGAAGAAGAGAGTTTTGACGGGAAGAAGACTGTGCAGGAGCAGATTCAACTGCTGCTTACTCAGATGGAGAAAAACGGGTTTTCGGCGGCCGTGGGAAAAGATGTGAGAAATGCAGGCGACATACCGGGCAATCTTGCAATGCCGAGAAAGGAAGAGATCTTTGCATGTATCAATCGGTATCGCGGGCTGAAGCTTTAAAGAAGGAAGAGATTACCTTTCACCGGATCGCGCATATAAGGACGGATTTTCCGGAGAAGTTCGGGATTCCCAGACAGAGCGGGCTTGCGGCCGTGAAAGGACGGATTATATTCGAGAAAACGTACCGAAGTGCGGAGGCGGCGCGCGGAATCGAGAATTACTCCCATCTTTGGATTCTGTGGGAGTTTTCAGAGTCCATAAGGGATCGGTGGAGTCCGACGGTGCGTCCGCCGAGGCTTGGAGGAAATGAGCGGGTGGGCGTGTTTGCGACACGCTCGCCGTTTCGTCCCAATCCCATTGGGCTGTCCTGCGTGCGTCTGGACGGTGTAGAGATAAGTGCAGAATACGGGCCGGTACTTTATGTGACAGGGGCGGATCTGATGGACAAAACTCCTATCTACGATATAAAGCCCTATCTTCCCTATGTGGATGCTTATCCGGAGGCGGCAGGCGGATTTGCGCAGGAGCGGAAAAACTATCGATTGAAAGTCGTATTTTCCAAACAGTGCCGGGAGATGTTCGGACAGGCGGAACTTCCGGTTTTAGAAGAGATTCTGTCGCAGGATCCCAGACCCTCCTATCAGGATGATCCAGACAGAGTTTACGGTATGGCGTACGCAGGGAGAGAAGTAAAGTTCAGGGTAGAGAACGGGACGGTTATCGTATGCGGATGCGAATGGCGTGTGAGGGAACCGTAACCGCCTATTACGTAAAATTTCTTTTTCCCTATTTACAATCATGCGGTACAGGATTATAATAGACAAAGCAGATGATGTTACTGCAATCTCTATTCAATGTTAAAACTGAATATGAAAGTCTTTGTGGCAGGGTGGAAGTCCCTACCGATGGTATAGTCCATGACCCGCTTTGGCGGCTGATCCGGTGACGTGTTTTGAACGGCATGAATTCCGGAACCGACGGTATAGTCCGGATGAGAAAAGACATTTTCTGCATTTGCGCCCGGGACAATTATTTGTTGCGGGTTATTTTCATTTTTGTGCGAGGGGAATCTGTATGCTTTCCGAGCGGAAAGAGATGAACTGGCGGATGCCCCGAAGAAAGGAGATTCAGTATGAACCAGTTAAATGAAACAACAAATGTAACAGGAAAAAGAGCAGTGCGCTCAGGCGCGGACTCCCGCATGAAGGTGAGAACGATCGCCTTTGTAGGGCTGATGGGTGCGGTGAGCGCGGTGCTGATGCTGTTCCGTTTTCCGATTCCCTTTATGCCTCCGTTTATGTCCTTTGACTTATCGGGGCTGATGGAGATGATGGGCGGATTTATGTTCGGACCTTTTGCGGCTGTCTGTATTATCATCGTAAAAATCATGCTGCAGCTTGTGATACAGGGTTCATTCTCTTTGGGAACCGGTGAGATTCAGAACTTTATCTTAAGTTCCTGTTATGTGCTTCCGGCTCTTTTTGTCTATCACAGAAATAAGACGAAAAAGACGGCGGCGGCAGGGATGGCGGTCAGTACGGTATTTGTGTCGGTCGTAGCGGTCTTTACGAACTTGTATCTCATCATTCCATTCTATGTGAAATTATTTGGAATGACGATGGATGATATTATCGGTATGTGCACCGCGGTAAACCCGGCGATGAAGAATGTAATGACTATGGCGTTGTTCGGCATTCTGCCGTTTAATCTGATCAAATATGGCGTGACTTCCATTGTGACATTTATTGTGTACAAGAGACTGAGCAAGCTGATCAGGGGCATTATCAGCAGATAGAAAGCCGGCGGCGGCAGGTAAGAAGCCGGAAAGAGGGGCCTGTAAGCAAAGGAAACGGCGGCCGAAAAGAAAGATGATGAAAGGAACAAACTATGAAATTTGTATTGAATAAGGATATCACTTACGAACAGGCGGTAAGCCGCATGTTTGAGATGCTTGGAAACAGCCAGATCATGGCGCTTGCCTCCAGCAAGGACGACTATGTGATGGTGCGCAATGTAAGCTGTCTGTTTTACGATGAAAAGATTTGGTTTAAGACGGACAAGAATTTCCGAAAGACAAAGCAGCTTCTTGAAAATCCCAACGTGGCTCTGTGCTGGAGCGGTATTCAGGTGGAAGGCACGGCTGAGAATAAAGGGCTTGTGGCCAAGGAGCCGGGACAGGTATTCGCAAAGGGATATAAAAAATACTTATGGCAGAGCTATAACAAGTACAGCCACGAGGATACGGAGATTTTGATCGAGGTATCCCCAAAGTATGTGGAAATCTGGGATACAAGCGACGACGGGTATGCGTTCCAGCTATTCATTGATTTTGAAAAAAAGGATGTTGAAGTCCGGCAGTACGATAAAAGGTGATGAGATACGGATGCAGAAAGAGCAATCTTCTTTCGCATCCGTATTTTTGTGCAATATGTGTAAATATAGCAAAAAATCCATGTATTATTCTCATTGTTATTTCGTTGCGTGATGGTGTATAATAAGCCAAATTGTGAAATTGCAAAAGAACAAAAAATGTTAACCTCAATAAGCATAAAGGAGGATTTTATGGCTTCAGAAGATTACAGCAAAGCATATAAATTAGGGAAAAAAGAGTATCAGTACCGGATGATGAAGGGAATGCAGCCTACCTTGCAGGTGCTTGATGATATATTGCCTGTAAAGGGTTCTTATTCGGAGGTCCCGTTGGGGTTGGTGCAGATTCCGGTGAATCAGATCGTAGGGACAAAGACCGGCGGAAGGAGCAGCGCTTTTGCAGCGAATTTCATGCCGATCTTGAAGTCAGGGACAGAATTTTCGCAGAAGTGGATCAATCTGTGCAAAAGCCACGAGGAAGAGGGAATCAGGGATCCGATTAAGGCTTATGAATACATGAATCAGTTCTATGTCCTTGAAGGCAATAAGCGTGTCAGTGTACTGAAATATTTTGATGTTGTATCCATTCCGGGCAATGTTACCCGGATCATTCCGAGAAGAACCGGGGAGAAAGAGAACAACATCTACTATGAGTTTATGGACTTTTACGAGCTTTCCAAAGTCAATTATATCTGGTTTTCTGAGGAAGGAAGCTTTGAAAAGCTTCAAAAGCTGGTGGGAAAGAAGCCGAAAGAAGTGTGGAGCGACGATGATAAGCTGACGTTCAGTTCCATTTACACGCGTTTTCTGATGGAATTTCAGGCGAATAATAAGGATAATCTGAGATGTACGCCGGGAGATGCATTTCTTGCGTTTATCGAAGTGCATGATTATAAGAGTCTGGGAAATCTAACAACCAGCGAACTGAAGACACTGGTGCAGAAAAGCTGGGAGGAGTTTGAACTTTTACAGGAGGATCGGGAGATCGAACTTAAGATGGATCCGACAGAGAAGGAGAAGACTCTTCTCGAAAAGCTTTTGACGGGCAATGCGGTCAAGCTTAAGGCGGCGTTCATCTACGCAAAGTCCCCGATGACGTCTGCGTGGACTTATGCCCATGAGCTTGGAAGGCTTCATCTGGAGCAGAAATTCCCGACGGAAGTCTCCACGGTATGTTATGAGGATGTGACGCTGGATACGATAGAGGATACGCTGGAGGAGGCGATCAACGAAGGGTGCAACCTGATCTTTACCACAACGCCGTCTTTTGCAAATGCAAGTGTTAAGGCTGCGATTGCCTATCCGAAGGTACGGATCCTGAATTGTTCGCTGAATACCTCTCACCGGTATATCAGAACCTATTACGCAAGAATGCATGAGGCGAAATTTTTGATGGGCGCCATTGCAGGAGCAATGGCAAAAAATGATAAGCTTGCCTATATTGCAGATTATCCGATATTCGGAACCATCGCAAACATCAACGCATTTGCGCTGGGGGCGAAGATGATCAATCCGAGGGCGGTAGTTTATCTGGATTGGAGCGCGAAAAAGGATAACGATGCTTTGTGGAATTCAAAAAACAGTGACGCATCTGTCATATCTGGAAAGGACATGGTGATTCCGGAGGATGCTTCTAGATATTTCGGCATATTTGAGATGGTGGAAGGATATCCTAAAAGTCTTGCAATGCCGGTATGGCAGTGGGGAGTCTTTTATGAAAAGCTGATTCGGACGATTATGGAAGGAACATGGAAATATGACGACGATCCGTCAACGACAAAGGCGATCAACTACTGGTGGGGTATGTCGTCGGGAGTTGCGGATGTGATCTGTTCTCAGAATCTTCCGATCGGTACGAAGCGCCTTGTGGAGCTTTTGAAAAAAACGATCTGCACCGGAGAGTTTAACCCATTTTCCGGAATACTGTATTCTCAGGACGGTATCGTACAGGATCATCCTTACAGTACCTTGTCGCCGGAGGCAATTGTTGAGATGGATTGGCTGGCGGAAAATGTCATTGGCTCCATTCCGAAAGAGGATGAATTAAAAGAACAGTCGAAACCGGTCGTCGGGCAGCAGGGATTGGATAATAAGAAATCCTAAGAGAATACCATGATGCTATTTGGCGATCATAGAAAGGATACTTGGGTATGAAAATACTGGCGATTGCGGATGAGGAGTCTGCTTATCTCTGGGATCATTTTGAAAAAGAAAAACTGAAAGGGATTGATGTGATCATCTCCTGCGGAGACTTAGATCCGAGATATCTTTCCTTTCTTGCGACGTTTACATCAGCGCCTGTGCTCTATGTCCATGGGAATCACGATGAAAAGTATGAGATGATTCCGCCCGACGGCTGTATCTGTATTGACGATACGATCTATGTACATGATGGGATACGCATTCTCGGACTCGGAGGCTCCATGCGCTACCGGAGCGGGGAATACCAGTACACGGAGCGGGATATGCGAAGGAGGGTCAGAAAGTTAGCTTTCAAGCTTTTTCGGCACGGAGGGTTTGATATCTTGGTGACGCATGCTCCCGCGTATCAGCTGAATGACGCAAGGGATCTTCCGCATCAGGGTTTTAAGGTGTTTTTATCTCTCTTAGAAAAATATAAACCGAGGTTTTTTCTTCACGGGCATGTGCATATGTCGTACGGGAGAGATCACAAGCGGTATGACAAGTATCGGGAAACACATGTAATCAATGCGTTTGAGAGATGCGTTTTTGAATATGAAGATGAAAATCTGCGGGAACATGTAAGGTGAGAAGTCTGAGACAGCGTGTAAGGTGAGAAGTCTGAGACAGTATGTGATGTGAAGACAACTGCAAAATAAAAGGAGTGTGCCGTTCAGTGAATCCGTATAAAATTATGCTTGTTGATGATGAGCCGGATATCTTAGATTTACTTGAAAAGGCTTTAAACATGGAGGGTTTTTATAATATTACTAAAATTAAGGAAGGGAATTTGGCCGTAACTGCGTGCAAGGAGATTTGGCCGGATATTATTATTTTAGATGTCATGCTGCCGGACATAGATGGGTATGAAGTGTGCAGACAAATCCGGGAGTTCTCTCATTGCCCTGTTTTGTTTCTTTCTTCTAAAAACGATGAATTGGATAAAATACTTGGTTTAGCCGTCGGGGGCGACGATTACGTTACAAAGCCGTTCAGCCCGAAAGAAATGGCATACAGAGTGAAAGCCGGGCTGCGCCGTGCGAAATACAGGCAAGTTCCAATACAGAGTTTCTCATTAAAAATCGGTGAACTGATGATAGACGCCGACGGCTTTCGAGTGATGAAGAATGATAAAGAAATCGGGCTGACCGCACGGGAGTTTGAGATTTTGCGGTATCTGGCGGAAAACTTAGGACGGGTAATCAGCCGGGAACGCTTATATGAAACCATCTGGGGCGAGGATAGTTTCGGGTGCGATAATACGATCATGGTACATATCCGTCATTTGCGCGAAAAGTTAGAGGAAAATCCTGCCGCTCCTGAATATATTATCACGGTGAAGGGATTAGGTTATAAACTGGTAAATCCATATGAGAAATAAAAAGAAACTAAATCCGCTTTTGAGAATATTTGTTTTTGTGTCAGCGCTGCTTTTTATCGCTGTAGTTATTGCAATCGGAACGTTTTATTATATTTTCGGAATAACGGAACCGGAGGGTTTGAGTCTGGCATCATGGCCAGACAGGTTTACAGATAATTTTTCAGTATGGATGAGGAATGACAGCGGAAAAATCAAAGTAGAAGAAACAGGGCTTAAGCGGCTGGACGAATACGGGCTGTGGCTTCAGGTCATTGATGAAACGGGGCAAGAGGTTTTCTGCCGCAATAAGCCTGAGAATCGTCCGGAAAGATACGCTGCATCGGAACTGATCGCAATCCGCACAAGCGCTTACGGGCAGGGCAATACTGTTTTTGTAAACAGCTACGAGGATTCGGGAGAAACATGGAGCTATCTGATTGGATTCCCCTATGCGGTAGGGAAAACTGTGCTCTACTACAACGGAGAGAATGTGGGACGGCTTTCACCGGTGTTTCGCAGAGGCGTTTTCTTCATTATGTGTTTGATTCTTCTGTTTGTGATCGGTTATGGATTTTGGCTGATCGGACATCTTGGCAGAATAGCAAAGGGCATCGGGAATATATCTATACGTTCTTACACTCCGCTGCCTGAAAAGGGAGTCTTTGGCGAAATTTATGGAGAACTGAATAAGATGGATAAGGAAATCCGTCACAGTGATCAGGTACAGCAGGATACGGATCGAATCCGCAGAGAGTGGATTGTTAATATTACACATGATCTGAAAACACCCCTTTCACCAATTAAAGGCTATGCTGAACTGCTGATGGGGGAACCGGCCCCTGACGGTGAAGCCGTACGGGAATACGGCGGAATTATCTTAAAAAATGCGAATCACACAGAAAAGATGATGAACGACTTAAAGTTAACCTATCAGTTGGATTCCGGCGCGGCGCCATACCATCCGCAGACGGTACGCATTGTGCGCTTCCTAAAGGAGCTGGTCATTGATATTGTAAATGATCCTGCCTTCCTGAACCGCAGCGTTGAGTTTGAAAGCAAGATACAGGAGTTAAGAGTCTGCATTGACAAGGAGTTATTCCGCCGTGCCGTGAATAACTTGATCGTGAATGCATTGACACATAATCCGCCTGAAACAAAGGTAACGATCCATATAGACGCCGCTGCAAATAAAGAGATCTGGATCTGCATCGCTGATAACGGAGCGGGCATGAGCGAAAAGGAACAGTCGGAGGTTTTTCAGCGGTATTACAGAGGGACAAACACGAAAGAGAAACCGGAGGGAAGCGGGCTTGGACTTGCGATCGCAAAACAGATTATAACGCTCCACAACGGTAAGATTGATGTAAAAAGCAGACAGGGTGAGGGAACGCGGTTTACGATTGTGCTTCCTTTGGAAAGTCAATAAATTTAAGAGAGACAGCTTAAGGTTAAATTAAGATACAAAAAAGCACTGCCTAAGATAGATGATCTATGCTAAAAGCTAGGTCATCTGTTTTTTTTGCCCGCAGGAATATTCGGCGGCCGTATCTGGCGGGCAGACCTGTAAAAAATGAACGGGGAGGTTCTGTATGGAGTTACAGTTACAAAATTTAAGGAAACAGTACGGGAGAAAATGTGCTGTCAACAATGTAAGCGCCGATTTAGTGCCGGGGGTATACGGGCTGCTTGGCGCGAACGGGGCAGGCAAGACGACGCTGATGCGGATGATATGCGGCGTTTTGAAACCGACTTCGGGCAGTATCCGTTTCAACGGAAAAACAATGGAACAATTAGGGGAGAAATATTATGCCCGTCTGGGCTATATGCCGCAGGATTTTGGCTTTTATCCTGAGTTTACAGCCCGTGAATTTATGCTGTATATGGCGGCTGTGAAAGGGCTTGGCAAAAGGCGGGCAAAAAAACGGACGGAAGCTTTGCTCGAGATGGTAAACTTGTCTGATGCGGCGGATAAAAAAATCAAGACATATTCCGGCGGTATGAAGCAGCGTC
This sequence comes from uncultured Lachnospiraceae bacterium, assembly GCA_946558695.1. Taxonomy (GTDB): domain Bacteria; phylum Bacillota; class Clostridia; order Lachnospirales; family Lachnospiraceae; genus MD308. Next base: position 38,798 of record CAMNTQ010000017.1, on the reverse strand, counting down.
TTGGAATTGCGCAGGCAGAACTGAACAGTCCGTCTATCCTGATATTGGATGAACCTACGGCTGGACTTGACCCAAAAGAAAGAGTGCGTTTCCGCAATCTTATCTCTGATTTTGCAAGAGAAAAAATTGTTATCCTGTCCACGCATATTGTTTCGGATGTCTCTTCTATTGCGGATACGATCCTGATGATGAAGCAAGGGAGCTTTCTGCTGCAGGAGCCGATGAGTACGGTTACAGACAGTATCAGAGGCAAGGTGTGGGAATTTTTCGTCGATGAAAGGGCGGCTGAAAAATGCTGCAGGGAATTTTCTGTTGTGAATCTTCGCCATGAAAACGGTATGGTGCGGCTGCGCGTCATAGAGCAGGCTGCTCCGACAAAAAATGCGAAGACGGCAGAGCCGGGCTTAGAAGATTTATTTATGTTCCATTTCGGAGGGGAAAACCAGGAACAGGGGGTAAAAGAATATGTTGGCAAAATATGAGTTTTTGAAGATATTGCGTAAAAAGTCTACTTTAGCTGTAATGACAGTCAGTTTAATCTTAACAGGTTTTCTTTTCGGGCTGCCCGTTATGCAGTACCAGACTTATAATCAGGACGGCGTCATAAAAGGGGCGGAGGGCATTGCCTATGAAAAGAGGCAGTATGCCAAACTATCGGTTTCTTTGTCCGACGAATATGTTGCAGAGACAATACAGGAAGTGCAGGGGCTTTTTAAAAACCCGGATAACATCGGAAATGACGGAAACGAGCAGTTTTTAATTGGCGATGCTTATTGGAATAAAATTGCGCCGAGGGAAAAACTGCTGAACCTGATTGCCAACACTTACAGCAATCCGAAAGATATCCGGGGCTATAATGATCTGCCCGATCTGGATATCGAAGATGGAGCATCCTTTTACAAAACGATGAAAGGGAAAGTAAAAACTTTGCTTAATGATCCATCCCGCGGATTATCCGATAAACAAAAGGAATACTGGGGAAATATGGCCGATCAGGTGGACACGCCGCTGCAATATGGATATTACGGGGGATGGGAAATCATTATAAGCAGCTTTGAACTTTTGATGTTTGCGTTGTTTGCTATCTGCATTGTGATTGCACCTGTCTTTTCCGGCGAATATCAGGCGGGAACAGATGCGGTGATTCTATCGGCAAAGTATGGAAAAACAAAGCTTATAACGGCAAAAACAGCAGCTTCGCTTTTATTTGGAACGGCTGCATTTATCCTTCATATTATTGTGGCGTGTGCTCCGGTGCTGATCGCGTTCGGGACGGACGGCTTTGATCTGCCGCTGCAGATTGCCAATACGGCCATTCCTTACCCATTCACATTTTTACAAGCTGTTCTGATCAACATCGGCATTATATACTTTGTGCTTCTTGCAGTAATCGGGCTGACGCTTCTTTTGTCTGCAAAAATGAAAAGTCCGTATCTTGTGCTGATCATTCTTGTCCCGATACTGTTCATTCCTATGTTTCTGGCGCCAAACGGAACAGCAGGAATCTATAATCTTACGTTGTTTTTGCTGCCCTACCGTTCGGCGATGCCGGAATTCGGAAAGTATATCTCATACCAATTCGGCGGTCTGGTTTTGGACGCACTCACCGTAAGGGCGGTTCTTTACGGATTTTTGACAATCATTATGCTGCCGTTGGCAGGATTGGGGTTTAGAAGGCATCAGGTTTCATAAGATGCGCCCCTAGGGAGATTCGATTCTTGTATTGGCGGATACAGAAAAAGGAATCGCGATTCCGACAAAGGAGACGAGGGACAGGCATTTTTCGGGTTTGTTTAAGGAATTGGAGTAGATCTTATGAGTAAAATCGTTATTTTTAATATCCCTGCCCACGGGCATACGAACCCGACTTTGGGGGTGGTGCGCGAACTGGTATCGCAGGGGCATCGGGTGTGGTATTATTCCTATGAAGCTTTCCGGGAAAAGATGGCGAAAGATGTGAAAAATTATTTTAAAAGAATTTAGTGGTAAGCGCTTAATTTAAGGGTGTAACTAGTGTCTGCTGATTAGGTCTAACTTCCTTGAATTTACTGATTTTCACCCTGATTTCTGGTATAATGTTTGCAAAGGTTTCGATAAAATGAGATCGTTTTCTTTGCAGCTTTTTTGAAGAATATCACCAATAAAAGGGTAAAAATCATGTATAGACCGATTGATAAGTTACAGCATTCGTTCCTTGACTTCAACCAACCGATGGGACTTAAAATGAACCCGGATAACCGCTGGGTTAAAATGGCTGACCGCATCCCATGGGACGAATTTGAAATAAAATATGCAGCCCTGTTTCCAAGTGATACCGGTAATGTGGCAAAGCCGCTGCGTATGGCATTAGGTTCCCTGATTATCCAGACAAAGTTCCGGTATGCCGACAGGGAGCTTGTGGAACAGATCACGGAGAATCCGTACTTGCAATACTTTATAGGGCTTCCGGGCTATCAGGAAGAAGCTCCGTTTAATGCAAGCACACAGGTTCTTTTCCGCAAACGTATTTCTGCTGAAATGCTGATGGAGGTGAATGAATATCTTCTATCGCACAGAGATGGTGACAGCAACAGCACACCGCCGCCAGCAGGAGCTTCCGGCGGTTCTGACGCGGGGGAAGGGGATACAAGCAAAGGTACGCTGATACTTGATGCGACCTGTGCTCCTGCAAATGTCCGCTATCCGCAGGACATCTCATTTTTGAATGAAGCGAGGGAAAAACTGGAAGCCATCATGTATCATTTTTGCAAATCTTATGGCCTGCCGCTGCCTAGGCGTTACAGCAGATGTGCCAGGAAAGACTATCTTGCATTTGCCAAGAGCAGGAAGCACAGCGCAAAGAAGACAAAACCCACTCGGTAGAGCGGCGCATTGTAAGTATTGCGCAGCCCTGGCTGCGTCCAATTGTCAGGGGAAAGACCAAGGCGCCGGTTGAATTTAGTGCAGAATTTGACCTGAGCTTAGACAGTGAGGGATATTCGTGACGAATCTGTTTAAAATACAGGAACGAATACTTTGCGCTCGAGGCTGTAAAAAATTCTGTGTCTATGGGTAAAAATCTTTTTTGATAAGAATTAGATATGTAGACATTTGCTGTCGAATCGTATTGGTTTTATGTTGTCGAATTTCTTCCTTGATAATAGTATTGCCAGTCTGCTTATGTTTATACATGTATTTTGATTTTTCTGCATACCAATCAGGCATTAGCAGCAGAAATACGTTATGTGGGCGCTGCCCACGCCCGGCCTCCGGAATAAGGCTGCGTATTTCTGGCAATACTGCTAATGCCGATGGAATAAGGCCGGGACATTTTTTGATAAGATGTGGTGTCCCGGTTTTTCCTTTTTACAAATACTGGGTAAGCCTGTCTCCATAAAGGACAACCATCTGGTTGAGCACCTGGTCCCAGTTCCTGTACCGCTGTGTCCACTTCTTTATTACGTTCCCACTGGCAAGATAGAGCATTTTTTCTAAGGAACTGTCGCTTGGGAATACACTTTTTGTCTTGGTCACTTTCCTGTACTGGCGGTTAAGGCCCTCTATGATATTCGTGGTATACATGATGCGCCGGATATCATCAGAGAACTGGAAGAAGGAGCTGACATCCTCCCAGTTGTTTTCCCAGTTACTGACTGCATAGGGATATTTGCGTCCCCATTTTTCTTTGATCCTTTCCAATTCTGACAGCGCAGACGTTTCGTTTGGGGCATTATAGACTGCTTTGAAGTCGGAAGAAAATTTTTTCAGGTCGCTGTAATTTACATATTTGAAAGAATTCCGCAGCATGTGGATGACGCACCTTTGGATATGCGCATCCGGATAGACTGCACTTATTGCTTCCTTAAATCCTGCAAGCCCATCCACACAGAAGAACAGCACATCCTGTACGCCACGGTTTTTCAGGTCATTTAACATCCCCAGCCAGAACTTGCTGGTCTCATTGGCGCCTACGGTGATACTCAAGATATCTTTATAGCCGTCTGCGGTGATCCCCAGCACAATGTAGGCGGCACGGCTCAGTATGCGTCCATCTTCCCTGACTTTATAATGGATACAGTCCATGAATACAAAGGGATAGATGGGGTTCAATGGCCGCGCCTGCCACTCTTTGACCTCTGGGAGTATCCTGTCCGTGATCTTACTGACCATCTCTGCGGACAGTTCCATCCCATAAAGTTCCTGTATCTGGTCATGGATATCCCTTGTGCTCATGCCCCTTGCATAGAGGGAGATTACTTTTTCTTCAATACCGGAGATATCCCTCTGGTATTTTGGGATGAGCTTTGGCTCAAATTCACCCTCACGGTCTCTTGGGACATCGATCTGGAATTCCCCATACTGGCTCTTGAGGGTTTTGGGAGAATGTCCGTTACGTTTGTTGGATGTGGGAGCATCACCTTTCTGGTTTTTTTCGTAGCCAAGGGATGCATCCAATTCCGCCTCCATAAGCTCCTGAAGGATATCTTTGAAGCTGTCCCTTAGCAGGCTGTAAACATCAGCCACGCTGTTAAGGTTGTTATCTGCAATAATCTGTCGTATTTGTTGTTTTGTTGCTGGCATAAAAATACTCCTTTTCGATAAGAATTGTCATATCTTGATTCTTACCAAAAAAGAGGTATTTTTTTCCAAAGACACAAACTATTTTACACTACCTTGCGCTCTTTTATATCTGTTCCAATCCGGGAATTGATATGAGAACTGGAATTTGCTAATTTTTACTTAATCAGCAGACACTAATTACCAAAAACTTCTAAAGGATTATCATTTTCTTTCGCATATGCTAATGCAATTAAAGTATTTTCTGTATTCAAAATATTTTCCTCCTGTATATCCAGCCTTTTACAAAATAAAACTCTTCTTATCATCTGGTAAATATTTAGTCAATTCCTCCACTAACTCATATACTTTCGTTCCCGGCGCAATTTCTGTCGGTGTCTTACCTTGTCCATCTTTTATAATCCGTTTTGCATACCGTATCGCCAGCTTTGGATTCCCTTTCTCCATCAAAACATCAAAAATATTCTTCATATTTTTCTGATATTTTCCAATCCTAAGTTCTCTGAACTTATCATTCAAAAAAGAAATATATTCCGTCCTATGATTATTTGATGTATAATAAGCGAAATGCAAAAGAAACCAAAACTCAATACACTCATTACTCCACACCGTATGATACTGTAATTCAGGATTCTCTTTATTCAATCGCTCAGCACGCAAAACCACACCGTTGAAATCATCTGCCGGGAAGCTGTCTTTATCATACACACACCAAATCTGCCCCTTTTGTATCTTATTCTTTTTCGCATACCTCTCAGCCATACCAATTACGCGCATTGTCTCTGCAGCGCAAGGCTCTATTTCTATCAGCACCATATCCTTATAAATTGGATTCTCTTCAATCAAACGCTTAAAACCTGCAAAGTATTGGGGTTCCGTCTGTTCGCCCTCACAGAATATATAATAACGGTACTTTTTCTTCTCCAGATGTTCTTGACGGCGTTTTTTCTTCCATGCCTCCATTCCTGCTTTTTTAGGCACCTACATCACTCCAATCTATAATCTTTTTCAGATAAGGATCTGCACCATATTTACCTTCCAAATACTGTTTATCATACTTTGCGTCCTTACGAACAGATTCTCCCTTATCATTTTTAAATTCAACCAAAGAATATAATCCTGAATTCTGTCCCCTTCCCTTTGCCACAAACCAGATTTCGTCTCTCCTGAATACTTCGTTATTCATGGTAGACAGATCATGTGAAGTAAAAATTAACTGCCCGCCCTTCTTGTTTATACTCATATCTGTAAACAGCTTAATTACATATTGCAGTAATACTGGATGAATCTTTGCGTCCAGCTCATCTATGACCAGTGTAGTTCCATAAATCAGGCTTTTTGCAATAAACGGAAGTAACCCGAACAATTTTCTTGTACCACTGGATTCTTCCGACAATGTGATTTCTGCACTATACCCATCTACAGTATGCTTTGTAAAAACCTCAATGTGGTCATTATCCTTTTCTTCAATTCTAAAATCTTCGATATCCAAATCCATCTCTTTTATCATATTCAATACTAAATGTTTTATATCTTCGGACTTTGCTATCGCTGTTCTCAGTTCCTGATAGGGATTTCCGTAATTCAGAAAATCAATAGCATCTTCAAACCACTTCAATACATCGCTTACAACCTCATTTTTCTTGTAAGTAATTCCAAGATAGGAAATCAGCGGCAAGGTTGCTGAAAGATCCTCGCTTATCTTTAGTCTTCCAAAAATCCCTTTTAATTCTGTTGAATCTGTATCTCTTCTGAAAAGCGCCGAACGTCTTCCAGTATCCATTTTCACTCGATCAAGACTTTCATAAACAATGTTCTCCTCTTTTACATGAAGGATATAACGATACTCTGCTTTTTCTGTTCTAAAAAACAATTCAAATTCTGTAGGCTCATCTTTCGCCTGTTCAGAAAATGCAAATGGTTCGACCGGGATTTTACGGGCTTTATAATCGCAATCAACCTTATCACAAGTAGCGCAGAGCGGTCTTAACACTTTGGAATCCAATGTATGCAATGCTTCTAAAACATTAGATTTTCCGCCTCCGTTAGGACCATAAATCGCAGAAATTGGCAAAAACAATTCTCCATCTATATCTTTAATAACTTTATTATCATGTTCTGAAATCGCGGCTGCCTGCATATCGAATGTTATCTCATCCTGTATGCTTTTATAATTCTTAACTGTAAATTGACACAACATAGCTGCTACCTCCATTCTTTATTCTATTATACACACCTTATCGTATTTTACAATATAAATTCGAGAAAAAATCTCATATTTATATATTTATCGTCATTTTCGTGATAAAATGGAGCCTTTCAGCATGAAAGACTCTGATTCTCTTCACCTTGTGTTTTCATTTTTCTGCAGTTTCCCGTAACACATGGTCGATTTTAACCTGATTGACCTCAATAAATATTTTTGCTATGTAATTAGCGGTTTCCTCTGCTGAATTAGGATTATGAAAAAGAAGCAAAGTTTGATACCTGCTACCAGACAGAGCATGACTTCAAACTTGCAGCCGGGGGGAAATGCCCGGTGGATGGCTCCCAACAAAAACAGGCGCAGGGATTGGTAAGTGCGATCCGAATTTTTTTGCAAATTGTGAATTGATTTTCAATCTATATTAAAAAAATACTTGCAATATACCTAATAGGGGTATATAATATATTTGATACTTGGGAATGGTATTAATATCAGGGAGGATGAATAGCATGGATGAATTAAATAGAACTGAAGAAATAATGGAATGCGGCTGCGGCAAGACAAAGGAGCGTACGGAAAAGGAATACCGCGACTTGATCAACCGTCTGAGCCGAATCGAGGGACAGGTCAGAGGCGTGAAGCGTATGGTTGAGGAGGATGTCTACTGTACGGATATTCTGGTACAAGTTTCCGCGGTCAATGCGGCTCTTAACAGTTTCAATAAAGTGTTGCTTGCGAATCATATCCGTACCTGTGTGGCGGAGGATATCCGGCAGGGAAAAGAAGAGACGATTGACGAGCTTGTTGCAACTTTGCAGAAGCTTATGAAATAAGTTAAGGGGACATAACAGATGGAACAGTATACAGTAACAGGTATGAGCTGCGCCGCCTGCAGCGCCAGAGTGGAAAAGGCGGTATCAAAAGTGCCCGGCGTGACATCCTGTTCGGTAAGCCTTCTGACCAATTCTATGGGAGTAGAGGGAAGCGCCGGCGCGGATGAGATTATTGCTGCCGTTACGGATGCCGGATATGGAGCGTCGAAGAAGGGCAGTCAGGAACATGCGGCCGGCAAAGGAAAGAGCATGGACGAAGCGGAGGGATTATTGAAGGATCATGAGACGCCGAAGATGAAAAAGAGACTGATCGCATCCCTTTGTTTTCTGATCCCGATGATGTATGTTTCTATGGGACATATGATGTGGAACTGGCCGCTGCCGGAGGTTCTGGCGAAAAATCATGTGGCTGTGGGGTTGGTGCAGCTTCTTTTTACGACGGCGGTCATGATTATTAATCAGAAGTTTTTTGTCAGCGGTTTTAAGAGTATGGTTCATAGAGCGCCCAACATGGATGCGCTTGTGGCTCTCGGCGCGGGAGCCTCCTACGTGTACAGCACTTACGCTTTGTTTGCCATGACAGACGCCCAGATGCGGATGGATATGGAAGGCGTTATGGCATATATGCACGAATTTTATTTTGAATCTGCTGCGATGATCCTGACGCTTATTACAGTAGGAAAGATGCTGGAAGCGAGATCCAAAGGAAGGACAACGGATGCCTTAAAGAGTCTTATGAAGCTGGCGCCTAAGACGGCAGTACTCTTAAAAGACGGCGCGGAAGAAGAGGTTCCTATTGAACAGGTGCGGATCGGCGATATATTCGTCGTGCGTCCCGGTGAAAATATACCGGTTGACGGGATCGTTCTGGAGGGAAACAGTGCCGTAAATGAGGCGGCGCTCACAGGAGAGAGCATTCCGGTTGACAAGGAAGAGGGAGCAAAGGTGTCGGCGGCAACCTTGAACCAGTCCGGATTTTTAAAGTGCGAGGCAGTGAGGATCGGCGAGGACACCACCTTATCCCAGATTATCCAGATGGTCAGCGATGCGGCGGCTACGAAAGCGCCCATTGCCAAGGTGGCTGACAGGGTGTCGGGCATATTTGTTCCGGTAGTGATCGGAATTGCAGTTGTAACCATTGCGGTGTGGCTTCTTGTGGGACAAAGTATCGGCTTTGCGCTGGCAAGGGGAATCTCGGTGCTGGTTATCAGCTGTCCGTGTGCGCTGGGGCTTGCGACTCCGGTAGCGATTATGGTTGGAAATGGAATGAGTGCGAAGAACGGCATTCTATTCAAGACCGCCGTCTCTCTGGAGGAGACGGGAAAGACACAGATTGTAGCGCTTGATAAGACCGGGACGATTACAAGCGGAGAGCCGAAAGTAACGGACATGTGTCCGATATCCGGCGTGACGGAGCAGGAACTTCTCGCCTATGCGTATGTGCTGGAAAAAAGAAGCGAACATCCTCTGGCAAGAGCAGTCCTCGCGTTGGGAGAATCCCGTCTTCCTGAGCTTGAAAAAGTTTTGCTGACAGAAAAGAAATATGCAGATATGGAAGTGGCGGATTTCCGTGCGGTTGCAGGCAACGGGCTGACTGCGGATCTCGGAGGAGATAGGTTAAGCGGCGGAAATCAGAAATTCATCTCCGGGCATGTTAAGGTTCCGAAGGACATTAAAGAGAAGGCGGCAGAGCTTGCCGGACAGGGAAAGACGCCATTGTTTTTTAGCAAGAATGATAAACTTTTAGGAATCATTGCGGTGGCGGACGTAATCAAAGAAGACAGTCCGGGGGCAGTGAAAGAGCTTCGGAATATGGGAATCCATGTAGTCATGCTGACAGGTGATAATGAGCGGACGGCCAAAGCCATCGGAGCGCAGGCGGGCGTTGACGAGGTAATTGCCGGAGTTCTTCCCGACGGAAAGGAAAGTGTGATCCGTGCGCTTAAGGAGCATGGCAAGGTAGCGATGGTCGGCGACGGAATCAATGATGCGCCGGCTCTTACAAGAGCAGATATGGGAATTGCCATCGGCGCGGGAACGGATATTGCCATCGATGCGGCGGACGTGGTGCTTATGAAAAGCCGCCTGAGCGATGTCCCGGCAGCTATCCGCATGAGCCGGGCAACCCTTAGAAATATCCATGAAAATCTGTTCTGGGCATTTTTCTACAATGTTATCGGCATACCGCTGGCAGCGGGAGTATGGTATCCCTTATTTGGACTGAAATTAAATCCGATGTTCGGTGCGGCGGCAATGAGCCTTTCCAGCTTCTGCGTCGTGACAAACGCACTGCGTCTTAACTGGTTTCGGCTGCACGATGCCGGCAGAGATAAAAAAGTAAAGAACAAAGAGGCAATCGGCGTGTCGGTATTTGAGACGGAAGAAAAAGATACCGGAGGCAGTAAGGAGGATGCTGCGAAGAAAGAGAAGAGTAACCCGAATAATCAAATAGTGAAGGAGGATGCAACAATGAAAAAAACAATGAAAATCGAAGGAATGATGTGCGGACACTGCGAGGCAAGAGTGAAAAAGGTTCTCGAGGCGCTGCCGGAGGTAGACGAGGCAGCCGTAAGCCATGAAACGGGAACGGCAGTTGTGACGCTGAATGCAGAAATTTCTGATGATGTATTAAAAAAGGCTGTGGAAGATCAGGATTATCCAGTGCTTGGGATTGAGTAGAGCATGGCAGCATTATCTAATTTATTCTTGATAAAAATTTATAACGATGATAATATAACATATAGATAAGAAATTGGAATAATCAGGAGGATTATAATGTAGTATGTATGTACATCGTTCACTGCAGGAACAAGCCTATCTTCACTTAAAGAAATTAATTATAGAGTGTAAGTTAGAGCCGGATGTTATTTATTCTGAAACCAAGATGTGTAGCGAGCTGGGTGTATCACGGACGCCTTTTAAGGTTGCGCTTGCGCGTTTGAGTCAGGATAAGTATATTGACATCATACCCGGCAGGGGGTTTTGCCTGCACCGGATGTCGTATGAGGATGTACATAGTACATATAAAGTGAGAGTGGCGATTGAAAGTTTCTGTGCGATCAATTTGGCGAGCAATGCCGATCAATCGGAGAATCAGAAGTACATAGAGAAAATGAACGGGATTTTAGCATCTATGGAACAGGCGCTGAATCATAATCGGAATATTGAAGTGTTTTCAGAATTTGATCTTGAATTCCATAAATGCCTTGTTAATTCGGCGAAAAATGATGAATTTGACGAGTTGTTTGAAGCATATCAGTATCGGATATCTTCTCTGACTGCCAAAAATCTGGTTGTATCCGGCCGATTGATAGAGGCATGTGATGAGCATAGAGAGATCTTAGATGCGATTTCGAGAAAAGAGGATCCCAATTGCCTGTATGGTCTGATACAGACACATCTGGAACAATTGAGGGATATGGTGTGGTCCTATATGTCTTAAGGATTAAAAAACAAAAGAATATGAGAAAGAGGTATTTTTTACAGCCGCGGTATGTTTTTACAGCCGCGGCTGTTATTAGTATAATGAATAATTAGTATTAGTATTTGTGTATAATATCTAAAAATGTTTCTTTCTTTTTGGGTAATTTGTCAATTTACCGGAATCCCGGGATACTGGTATAATGTTTTTATCACAAAGGGATCCAAAGGTGATATAGGGGGAAAAATATTTTGCGTTAAGAAAAAAGGAGGTGGATCAATGAATGCTGCGGATAAACTTTATATAAACGGTAAATTTTATACAATGGAAAGGGAAGGTGATTATGCAGAGGCAGTTGCCGTAAGAGACGGGAAATTCGTATTTGTGGGCTCGTCAGAAGAGGCTTTAAAAATTGCGGCCGATGAGGTTATCGATATGGAGGGGGCTGTTGTGATTCCCGGGATGACGGATACGCATATGCATCTGGTAATGGATTGTGAAGCAAGACAGCGTGTGGATCTGAAAGATGCGGATTCGGTCGGCGAAATCATAGATCGAATGAAAGAAAAAGATGCAAGTCTTAAGCCGGGACGCTGGGCGCAGGGGACAGGACTTCATATTGAGAGGATGAAAGAGGGACGTCTGCCGAACCGGTATGAACTGGATCAGATATCAAAAGAACGTCCGATCCTGATACAGACCTATTGCGGGCATGCATTTATGCTGAATAGCAAGGCGCTTGAACTTGCAGGAATCGGAAAAGGATTCCAATGGCCATTGGAAGGTCTGGTTGATTTTGATGAGGACGGAGAACCCAATGGAATTGTCAGAGAAGGACTCTACAATGATCTGCTGCTGCCGCTTATGGGGCCGATTCTTCCGACTTATGAGATAAAGAAGGAAGCGCTTTCTGAAGAATTGAAGGAGTGTGCGAAAGCGGGATTTACCTGTATTTCTACGTATACATCCTATTCCGGCGATCCGCTGGAATATCTGTATCAGTATCAGGAGCTTGAGGAAGAAGGAAACTTGCCGATCCGTATTATTCTGAATTCTTCGGCGCCTCTCGCAAAGACGATAGGAGCAGTCACCGGGATTGGGAACGATAAGATTATGGTGGGAGCAAAGAAGTTATTTTCGGACGGCTCACTGAGTACCCGTTCTGCCGCTTTGCTAGAGGAATACAGCGATGACCCAGGTACTTACGGCGTGTTAGTCCGCACCCAGGAAGAGATGAATGCGGAAGTCCTGGAAAGCTACCAATATGGAATGGAAGTGGCGATTCATGCCATAGGGGACAAAGCCATGGATATGGTACTGACAGCGATTGAGAACGCAGTGAAGATATGCGGAGTAAAGAAACGGTTCCGGATCATTCACGCGATGGTCATAGCAGAAGGTTATATAGAACGAATGAAAAAACTGCCGGTAATTCTGGATGTGCAGCCTGTGTTTATCAGAAACTGGGTGGATATATGTGAAGACCGAATCGGAAAAGAACGTAAAAGATTTTTTCTTCCGCTCAGATCCTATATGGAGGCAGGATTGATTGTAACCGGAGGATCCGATGCACCGGTAGAGGACATCAACCCGTTTATCGGCATGGAATGCGCAGTTACCAGATCGGCGCCGGGGCGGAAGGAAGAAAACTGTCTGGTACCGGAGGAGAGGATAAGTATTTATGAGGCGGTATCTATGTTTACGAAGAATGCGGCCTATTGTACGAATCAGGAAAATGTCCGCGGCACCATATCTGTCGGGAAATACGCAGACTTTGCGGCATTGAATGAAGATATCTTCCAAATCTGTCCGCAGAGAATTCACGAAATAAAAGCAGAAAAGACGGTAGTAGGCGGAGAGGTTGTATATAGTATAGAAAATTAAATGAGAGGTAAGGAGGGAAATTATGTCAGTTTTAGATACGATTATTGTAGTTGTATATCTTGTAGTTTTAATTTGCATCGGTTATTTTGCGGGACGCGGAGTGAAAACCAATGAAGATGCAGTGGTAGCGGGAAGGAGTTTTAAAAGCTTTACGGCGGCAGTAGGAAAAGCGGCGAATCTTGCAGGCGGATCAACTTCTGTGGGAGGAACCGGGTATGGTTATAATTTTGGATTGAGCGGAATGTGGTACGGTCTTTCCAACTTGGTGACCAGTCTTCTTGCGGCGCCTTTCTGTAAAAGAATCTGGAAAGCCATGCAGCGCGGAAAATTTATTTCGATCGGCGAATATCTGGGGTATCGGTTCGGACGTCCGGCTAATTTTATCGCTAATATTTTAAACCTGTTTGCATATATGGGCTTTGTGGCTTCACAGGTAGTTGCTACCGGAACGATCTGCCATGCGCTTCTTGGATGGGATTTGAAAGTTGCCATGGCGATAACGACGGTTGTAGTCATTCTTTATACGTGTACCGGCGGTCTGAAAGCAGTAGTTTATACAGACTATATGCAATTAGTGGTTTTGTTTTTGGGTATGATTTTTATTCTTCTGCCAAAGTCTATTGGCGCGGTTGGCGGAGTAGGAGCGCTGGCGTCCTCTTTGCCGGAATCATTCATGGACGTAGGGGCTATGGGGTGGTTTACGATTATTGGCGTGATCGTTGTTCCGACTGTTTTGAATACAGTCACCATGCAGGCATTCTATGGGTATCTGGCGTCCTGCAGGGATGAAAAGGCGGCATGGAAGTCAAGCGTTCAGGCCGGTTTTCTGTACATTTTCCCGGCGATAGCAGTCGTTATTATCGGTATGTGTGCGGTGGTTCTATATCCGGATCTGGCGTCCGGCAACGATGCGCTTCCGACAATGGTTATGAATCTGCTTCCGCACGGCGTAATCGGTATCTTGTTTGCCGCTTGTATTGCGGCTACAATGTCCACCTCCGATACATGCCTGCTCTGCAGCGCTACTTGCTTTACTAATATTTATAAAGAATTTATCAAGAAAGATGCAACGGATCAGGAAGTATTAAAGGTAAGCCGTATTTCTATGATGGTAATTGGCATTGGCGTTTTATGTATCGCAATGTTTAATCAGGATATTATCAGTCTGATTACGATGGGATACGCATTAGGAGTCGGCGGGCTTCTAGTTCCGTTTTTTGCCTGCTATTTCTCAAAAAGAGCTACGTCCGCGGGATGTCTTGCATCCATGTTAGTAGGAGGCATATCTTATCTGGTGTTAAATACTATGGTAACATGGCCGCCATTGTTTGTATCACTCCCGGCGAGTGCGGTCGCTATGGTCGTAGTATCGCTTCTGACGCCGGCGCCGAAACCGGAATGTTATGACCTGTATTTTGATGAAGAGTGGGAGAAAACACATCCGGCTGAGTAATTAGAAAGGAGATATTTATGAAATTTTGTCCGTCTTGCGATACGCTTGCAATTCCGGCTGCGTATTCCGAAACAGGGTGCAATATTTTTGCGAAAAACAGTGACAGAGATGTTACAGAGGCTCAGCCGCTGATCTTTTTTCAGGCAGAGGATCATGTGAATGAGAAAATGGTCCAATGCACTTATATTCCGGTCGAACAGGTTCAGCATACTTACGCCATGATCGGTTCAAAACCGTGGTGGATCTGGGGATTTGAAATGGGAGTAAACGAGTGGGGCGTTGCAGTCGGAAATGAAGCGGAATGGGCGAACGTGCCCGTCGCCGATGCAGATGCATTGCTGGGTATGGATCTGGTGCGTCTGGGGCTGGAACGTTCTAAGACAGCGCGGGAAGCGCTGCATGTTATAATCCGGCTGCTGGAGAGATATGGACAGGGCGGAGCCTGTAAATATGGGACTTCACGTTCGGATTCGGCGTATCATAATTCATTTATTCTGGCTGATCCTTTAGAAGTTTATCTTTTGGAAACGGTGGACCGGCATTGGGTATATCGGAGGCTGAATGATGTGCAGGGGATTTCCAATGTATATTCTATAGGAAGAGAATATGATGCGGCTTCCAAAGATATAGATATTTTTGCGGAGTCTAAGGGATTGCATACTGCGGGGCAGCCATTCGATTTTTCAAAAAGTTTTATGCTTCTGAACTATCATTATATGGGTGGGTTTTCACGCTCTCAGTGGTCGACGAAAATGCTGCGGGGGAAACGGGGACACCTAAACGCTGAGAATGTACTGGAAATTCTGAGAGGCCACTATGAGGGGGATACAATAGAGAACCGATGGAGCGCGGTAGGGGGGTGCGTGCCTTGCGTGTGCATGCATGGCAGTGAACCGACACATACACACAGCGCCGCGTCCATGGTTGTAGAATATCATAAGACTGCTTACAGAGAATTGTTGTTTACTTACTGGGGCTCCGTATGCCCGCCATGCTGCAGTATCATCGTGCCCTTTTATAATGCAGGATATATCCCCCGAAAACTGGGAGCCGGGGAGAACTATTACGATGAAGCCTCATTTTGGTGGAAAGTGAATCGGATGGCAGCGGATATAGAATCCAATTACGAGCGGTATCATGGGTGGCTGGATGAAACCCGCAAAAATACAGAAAAGGAGTTTCGCAGGAAAGATATTGAAGTGCGGGGTCAGGCAGAAGCAATGCTGAAAGAAGGAAAAGCCGACGAGGCAAGAAAGATTTTGAATTCCTTTACAGATGAATGTTTATCTATCGCGGAAACTATGGTAGAGAAGCTTACAGAAGAAATAGAAAATGATATGCGAAACATTCCCGGAGAAATTTATCGCGCCGCCTATCTCGACTCTTATAGAAAGAAAGTAAACATGCCGATAGGGAGGGGTCCGGATGAAGAAGAAACAAGGTCTGACCTTCTTTGATTTGTTTTCTATGGGATTCGGCGCGATGGTAGGCGTGGGATGGTCGGCCACGCTGAACAATCTTCTGAAAAACGGAGGCGGGCCGATCCCTGCGGCAATCGGGTTTTCGCTGGCAACCATCGTGTTTATTCCTGTGGCTCTGTGTTTTGCGGAACTGGCTCCCGCGATTCCGGTAGCAGGGGGAGTGATCGCGTATACAAAACGTGCGTTTGATAAACGTATGACGTTTGTTGCGGGCTGGTTTGTAGCTATGGCTTATATTAGTATTGTTCCATGGGAATCCATTGCGATCAACGATATCATTTCTTATATATTTCCGGCTATGAAAAACGGGAATCCGCTGTATTCTCTTGCGGGAGAGAACATCTACGGAACGACGATTGTTCTTGGAATTGTGCTGTCGCTGATGGTCATTTTGATTAACTGGCATGGGATAGAAAAAGGAGCGTCTTTTCAGAGCATCATGACGCTGAGTCTTTTGGGCGGAAGTCTGATCTGTGTGATATTTGCTTTGCTGCACATGGATATTTCAAATCTCGTCACGCCGGTATATTCGCAGATAGAAGGGAAGAGCCATACGACGGTATGGGCCGGCATATTTACGATGTTCGGGCTGGCGCCTTCTTACTTTTCAGGATTTGATACAATTCCGCAAAGTGTAGAGTCGGCGCCGGACGTGGATAAGAGAAAACTAGGGAAAGTAATTGTAATTGCATTGATCTCTGCCGGTATTTTTTATGCATTGATTTTTTTGTCGGCAGGTCTGGCATTCCCGTGGACGGAAACGATTGATATGGACAGACCGGTACTATCGAATCTGTTTGCAAAGATCTATCCGGGGCTGTTAGGAAAAGTATTGTGGTATATTTGTATCGCTGCAACTCTGGCAGGCTTATTCAGCACATGGAACGGATTTTATATGGCCGGCTCCAAAGTGTTGTACGGTATGGCGAAGGCAGGCGTTTTGCCCGCGGTGTTTGCAAAAGAGCATCCGAAGTATAAGACTCCTTATGTGGCGAATTTGTTTGTCGCAATGACAATGGTTATAGGGCCGTTTTTGGGAGCCGGAGTTTTAGACATCCTGAGTGTGCTTTCCTCTTCCGGATTTGTGATCGGATGGGGAATTGCCTGTATGGCGGTGATTCGGCTCCGCAAGTGCGAACCGCAGCTGGAGCGGCCGTATAAAATCCCGGCAGGAACTGTGATAGCAGTGACAGCGCTTATATTTTGCATACTGATGTTCTTTAATTGTGTTATACCGGGATTGCCGGGGTATATGGGAATCAGCGGCCTGATCGCTTTTGCTGTCTGGACGGTTTTAGGAATTATTTTCTATAAAGTGAAGAATCAGTAAGTGCCCAGCCTTGAAGGGCGTTCATTTTGGGTGATATGGGACTGGAATATGGAAATGAGAAGCGGGTATGCACGCCTTTTGATGTGCTATCCGCTTTTTGATTTACTGTCAGGGCTGCGCTGTAAAAGCGGTTCCGGCAGGATTGATTGACAGACAATGTACGGTTTTGTATAGTAATAGTAAAGATAAATGCGGCAGATTCTATTTTACAGGAGTGATGAGAATGTCAGGAAGGCAAGTTAAGCTGGAGCATGCGGAAAAGGGAAGTATCTTGTACCATTATACAAAAAGCAATGGAATCAACGGTATTGTAAACCATAACTGTTTTTGGGCGACAAAAAGTGATTTTTTAAATGATCCGGATGAATTTTCCCACATTTACGGGATCATTGACGAGGTGTGCGGGGAGAATATTACGGATCCGGCGATGAAGGAGATGTTTTTTGCGGATTCTATCTATGCGAAGCGGGAAAAGAACCGGGAGTATTTTGTGCTGTCTTTTTCAAAATGCCGGGACAGTATTACGATGTGGTCGGAGTTCGGGAACAAGACGGGATACAACATAGGTTTTCGGAGCGATGAGATCATTGCCAGAATTGAAGAGGCGGCGGAGATTGCATATCACGGACTGGTTGTCTATGATAAGAAGAAACAGAAGCAGCTGATTAGGAAAAATATATGCAATTATCTGCCGGATCTGTTTCGTATGCCGCTTGATCAGTTTCTGGAAGTCAGGAGCAGCAACCGGGAGGGTGACAGTTACCTGAAAGCCTGCAGAAAATTTCAGAGAACGGTAGATGTCTATGCAATGTTTTTTAAGAACGGAGGCTTTGCCGAGGAGCAGGAATATCGGTTTATATTTAGAAAACAGAAGAATACGAAAGTGTATTTCCGCGCCAAGGACGGATTTATGCTCCCCTATATCGAGATACCGCTGAGTGAGAAGAATCTTCCCATTGAAGAGATTATGATCGCCCCCCAGAACCATATCGATCTTGCGAAAAACGGGATGGAGTATATGCTGCATACCAAAGGGTATAAGGCGGAGGTATCTCTATCCAATATAAAGCTGAGATATTAAGTGTGTCAGCAGCTTTCGATTCCTTGAATTTTGTGTCGAAAATTGTTATGATAGAAAAGCAGACTGTCTAGATCAAGATATTCACGAATGAATTCTCTAAAAAATAAGAGAGTATATTCGGGCACAAAAGGAGGGAGTATTTGTGAACAATGAATGGAATATTACGAACGAAGAAATTACGGAAGACACGACAGAAGCATTTGCAGGGGAAGACAAAGGGGTTATAGATGAGAATAAGATTGTTCCGATTGCAAATAAAAGTAATCCTGCCGAATCCGGGGGCGTATCCGAACCTGAGGCTGCGGCGAACCGATTTGGCGCGCCGGATACTCAGGCAGCCTCGGATGTTTCGGCTGCGGGAGCGCAGGCTGGTCCGAATCATCAGACAGCCTCGAATGTTTCGGCTGCGGGAGCGCAGGCTGGTCCGAATCATCAGACAGCCTCGAATGTTTCGGACACAGGAGCGCAGGCCGGCTCAGATTACAGATACCGGAGAGAGACATCGGCATATAGAGATGCCTTTCGGGACGATTTTGACCTGAATGAGGAAGAGCGTCCGAAAAAGCGTTTTTTGCGGTTTCGCGCCGGCAATGGTGAGGAATCGCGGGATCAGCTGATTCTTTCGCGGATCAGAGATGAGGATCTTATGGAATATCTGGCATTAGAGCAGCGGCGGCTGGAATTTTTACAGCATTCTAAGGAGGCAAAAGATAAGCGGATCCTAGCTGCGTTTCAGTTGTTGATCTCTCTGGCTGCTATTGTAGCGTTGACCTATCTTTTGCAGGATAATCCGACGATACTGATCAGTATTCTTTATGTGGCCGGAATCGTGGCGGCTCTTCATGTGTGGAAGAATCCGCACGACAGGGAAAACAGGAGACGGTAAATATACATCAGAAAGTGAGCGGCTGGAAGAGATAGATATTATTTTTACATAGAAAGGAAAATTAATATGAAACTTACAAGTATCCATGACACGTTTACCTTGAATAACGGTATTAAAATCCCTTGTGTTGCTTTCGGCACCTATAAGGCTGCCATGGGAGACAATGTGGAGATTTTGAAAACGGCTATCGAGAACGGCTACCGTTACTTTGATACGGCCTCCTTTTACGGAACGGAAAAGTATCTGGGACAGGCGGTCAGGGAAAGCGGTATCCCGCGGGAGGAGTTTTTCATCACGTCAAAGATGTGGAAGGATGAGATGGGATATGAGGAGGCGAAGGAGGCATTTTTAAGAAGCCTCGAGAATCTGGGGATGGATTATCTGGACTTGTATCTGATCCACTGGCCGCTTCCCGCCCCGGACTGTGAGACGTGGAAAGCGCTTGATATAGAGACATGGAAGGCGCTTGAAGAGCTTTATGAGGAAGGGAAAATCAAGGCGATCGGTCTCAGTAATTTCCTGCCCCACCATATAGAGAATCTTTTGGAAAACTGCCGGATAAAGCCCATGGTGGATCAGATTGAGTTCCATCCGGGATATCATCAGGAGGCTGCAGTCCGGTACTGTAAAGAGCATGAGATTCAGGTGCAGGCATGGAGTCCGATCGGGCGCGGAAGGGTTCTTGCGGACGCCATGATCGTTGGGATGGCATCAAAGTACGGTGTATCGCCGGCACAGATCTGTCTTAGGTACGCCTTGCAGAAAGGAGTGATTCCGCTTCCGAAATCTTCGTCGCCGGAGCGGATGAGGCAGAATCAGTATCTGTTCTCTTTTGAGATATCAAAAGAAGATATGTACCGGATCGACACGATGCCGCAGACCGGATGGTCAGGGGAACATCCGGACCGGGAGAGAGTGCGTTTTTAATGATGATAGTTTGAGGTTTCATGAAAGACTATGAATCTGGGATTTTGACATTGTAATTCATAATTCAGGCATATTTTTCATTGCCAGCGATTACATTAATAGTAATAGTACATAATGGAGCGTTGTAAATGAAACATATGCAGCAGAGGATCATCTGTGTATTTTTGAGTGCAGTTCTCGGAATGTGTGCACCGCTTCCGGCAATCGCATCGGATATCGGTCTTGGCGACGATTATGAGAGGTTGATTCAATATGAAGAGGCGGCACAGACGCAGGGAGAAGAAGGCGAAGAACAGCAGCAGGAAGAAATAAGCAAAGAACAGAAGGTGCAGGAGGAAGTAAGCAAAGAACAGGCACAAGGGGAAGAAGGAAAGAAGAAGCAGGAGGAAAAAGCTGGCGGGAAGGATACGGTGTCGGCGCCTTCTGCTATTTTAATAGAAACATCTACAGGTCAGGTCATCTATGAAAAGGATGCGGATACGAAAAGACCTCCGGCCAGTGTGACAAAGGTTATGACGCTGCTTTTGATTTTTGACGCGCTGAATGAAGGGAAGATAAAGCTTGAGGATGAGGTGACGACTTCGGAGTACGCGGCGTCCATGGGCGGCTCGCAGGTGTTTTTAGAGCCGGGAGAGACGCAGACGGTGGATACGATGATCAAATGCATCTCCGTGGCAAGCGCGAATGATGCGTGTGTGGCGATGGCGGAATTTATCTGCGGCAGCGAAGAAGAATTTGTGGCAAAGATGAACGAGCGGGCCAAGGGACTTGGTATGGAGAATACCCATTTTGAAAACTGCAACGGGCTTGATACGGACGGACATCTTACGACGGCGAAGGACATTGCGCTCATGTCAAAGGAACTGATCACGAAATATCCGCAGATTCATGACTATTGCATGATCTGGATGGAGAACATTATTCATGAGACTAAGAAAGGGTCGGCGGAATTCGGACTCAGCAACACAAACAAATTGATCCGGCATTATGAGTACGCCACGGGGCTTAAGACCGGCTCCACAAGCAAGGCAAAGTTTTGTATCTCCGCCACAGCCAAAAAGGACGATATGGAGCTGATCGCGGTTATCATGGCGGCCAATGACAGCAAGACGCGGAATAAGGATGCGATCACCTTGTTCAACTATGGCTTTAGTAAATGCCAGAAGTATGCGGAGAGTGATTTAAAGCCTGTGAAGCCGGTCAAGGTGAAGCGGGGTGTGAAGGAAAATGTGTCTGTGACGCAGAAAAGACCTTTTTCCTATGTGGATGCTACCGGAGCGGACTTAAACACGATCGAGCGGAAGGTTACTGTGAAAAAGAGCCTGAATGCGCCGGTGAAAAAGGGAAAGAAAGTGGGAGAAGCAGAGTATTATCTCGGCGGGGAGAAGATCGGAAGTATCGATGTGGTTACGGAGGAAGCGGTGCAGAAAGTAAGTTACAAAAGCGCGATGGGAGACGTGATCGAAAAAATGCTGCTGTAGACATAAAAGCTGTTTTCTCAAGCATGGCTTAAGAGAACGGCTTTTTGTGCGCCGGAGATTAAAATAAATATGGTAGATTACAATGTAATTTGTTAGAATATAGTCAGAGTTTAGCGTAAAGAACAGAAGGGATGAAAAGGATGGAACTTAAGACGCTGGAGAAACTTCAGGATAATATTTCAAAAGTAATGATTGGGAATAAAGGGACGGTGAAGCTGATACTATCCGCGCTTTTAGCGGGAGGGCATGTTCTTTTGGAGGATGTTCCGGGGACAGGTAAGACGGTTCTTGCCAAGTCTCTGGCAAAATCGGTGGCTGCTCAGTTCGGAAGAGTTCAGTTTACGCCGGATCTGCTCCCGTCGGATGTGACAGGACTTAATTATTTTGATGCGAAGAAGGGGGAGTTTTTGTTCCGCGAGGGGTCGGTTTTCTGTAATATCCTGCTGGCGGATGAAATCAATCGGGCGACGCCTAAGACACAGAGCAGCCTGTTAGAGTGCATGGCGGAGAGTCAGGTGACGGTGGATGGGGTGACAAGAGAGATTGAAGCGCCGTTTTTTGTGATCGCGACGCAGAATCCTCTGGAGACACTCGGCACATTTCCGCTGCCGGAAGCGCAGATGGATCGTTTCCTTATGCGGATCTCTATGGAAGATTTGAATCAAAGTCAGGAGATTTCCATGATAGATCGTTTCTTGAAGGAAGAGCCTCTTCCCACGCTCCCAAGCGTCTGCGGGAAGGAGGAACTTCCTGTGCTCCAGAACCAGTGCAGAGAAGTATATGTACACAGAGATCTGTTGAAATACATGGTAGAAGTGGTTCATGCCACGAGGAAACACAGGAGAGTCATTCACGGCGTCAGTCCGAGAGGGACCATTGCTTTTGTGCGGGCCGCCCAGGGGTTTGCCATGACCGAGGGACGCGACTTCGTGGCGCCGGAGGATATTAAGAACGTTGCGGTTCCGGTGCTTGCCCATCGGCTGAGTCTGTCTGCGGCCGCAGAGAATGGAAAAGGCGAAGAGAAAGTGATAGAAGAGATTCTTAAGGACACAGATCTTCCGACAGAAGACTGGGAGAAAAGGTAAGAGGGAAACGGGCTATGCTTTTATTGTTGCTATTGGGAGTCGCCGCGTTTTATAGCTTGCAAAAGTTTTTATACAGAAGATACTGGAAGCGAAGACTTTATATCGAGATTGGATTTGAAGAGCGCTTTGCTCATGAGGGGGATGTCTCTTATCTGCGAGAAGAGATCACGAATGATAAGGTTCTGCCTCTTCCCGCGCTCGAAGTGAATCTGGCGATGGATAAGGGACTTAGGTTTTCCGGGGAGGCGAAGGATAATGCCAATGTAACCGACCAGAGTTACCGGAGGGATATCTTTTCGCTTTTTGTGCGGCAGAAGGTGATAAGGAGACTTTCTTTTGCGTGTGAAAAGAGAGGGTTTTATGAGATTACAAAGGCGGATGTGATCGGCTATGATTTCTTCTTCCAAAGAGGCTTTCATGATAACCGGGAATTCAGGACATCCTTATATGTATATCCGAGACTGGCGGACAGCCGCAGGATTACGCTGCTGTGCCGGGCCGTGACCGGAATGGCCGTAACCCAGAACCGCCTGTTTCCTGATCCGTTCCAGTTTTCCGGAATCAGAGAGTATCGTCCGTCGGATCCGATGCACCAAGTTAACTGGAAGGCATCTGCCAAGGGGCAGGGGCTTTTAGTGAACCAGTTTGATTCATCGACAAATATTCATATGAAGCTGATTTTGGACACGGAGGACACAGGTATCATCCGGCGGGATAAACTGAACGAAGAAGGAATCCGCATCGCAGCGTCACTGGCTTCCCGCATGGCGAAGGAGCGTATGGAGGTTACGGTGACGGGAAATGGGATGAACCGGATTCACTTAAAAGACGGAGCCGGAAAGATTCATAAGCTTTTTGAGGAGCTTGCGCGCATCGATATTTATAGACAGACGGAGAGAATCAGTGAGGAGCTTAAGCGGGAAAAGGAAAAGCTTCGGCCGGATGTAATCTATGTGATCGTGTCTATGAATCAGGATAAAGAGACGGCGGAGGCGGTTGTTTCACTGGCAGAAAAAGGGAATGCGGTTCTGTGGGTGATACCGGCGATGTGCCCGGCGGAAAGTACGGCGCTGCCGAAGGTTACTGTTTTTCGATGGGAGATGGAAGGATGACGGGAAAGAAGAGTTTTGCGCTGCGTCTGCTTTCGTGGGTGCATGACATTTTGATCTTTGAAGGAGTCTATGTACTGGCGGCAGGCATTCTGCATATGAGAGGAGGGGAGGTTTTTGCGTTTTTGGCACAGGGGACGGCATTAGCGATTCCTGTGGTATTGACAGATATTGCCGCCCGAAGATGCAAAAGCCTGACGCTTTTTTGCCTGTTTTCGGCGGCGCTTTCTTGGGGGATGAAGCTGGTCTTCGGATCGATGCTCGCGGCAGGGCTTACGGGATTCGTCTGTCTGTTCCGCTGTTATGCAAAACTCAGGCAGGGAGAGATCAAAAGAAAGATGCGGGAACTTCCGGGGGAGGCTGGATCGCAGGAGAATGAGGAAGTGTGGGAGGCGCCAACGCTGCTTGATACGCCCCGTCCGATGCATGGTCTGCTCTTTGTAATAATGTATCTGGTGCTTGCCGCTTTGCGGCGTCGCGGCCTGCTTGTTGTTATGCTTGGACTTATGGCCGCGGAATCCTGCGTCTGTCTGGCATCCTGTTATCTTTGCAGGCTTTCGGAGTTTGCAGAAAAGAATCGGTATGTTTCTGGTCTCCCTGTGAAGTCGATGGGAAGAATCAGCGCAGGAATCTTATGGATCGGCGTGGCGGCATTGCTTTTCTTTATGCTTCCGGCAGCCGTTTATCATGAGGAACCGCTGACGGAATTAAAGATGGAACGCAAGCAGCCGGAAAATGTCGGGGACATAGAAAGCTGCGAAGAGGATGCCGGGACAGATTACATGATGGAAGAGCTGATGCAGATAAGGGCGAAGGCGAAGAAAACGCCTGCGTGGATGAAAGCGGCATCGAAAACCGTATGTTTTCTCATGCTTTTATGGATTGCGTACATGGCTTTCAAAATAGTTGTCATGGCAGTGAGAAGGGCGATGGAATCATTCGCGGACGACGGAGAGGATGAGATTATTTTCCTTGAAGGGAAAGAGGATGAGATTCAAAAAGGGCTGAAAGCCGGACATAGAAAGGAGCGTTGGTATTCCCCTGACAGAAAAATCCGCAGGATCTATAAGAGAACGGTGAAACGCAGGCTAAAGGAAGGCATACGAGGGAGCGAGACGCCTTCTGAACTGGAAGCTAAGGCGGGGCTTTATTCTGGCAAAGGATCGCTGGAAAGACAAGATTTTTGTATAGTTCATGAATTATATGAAAAAGCAAGGTATGGAAAGATAGAATGCACTAAAGAAGAAGTGAAACAGTGTATGCATATTTTCTCCAATTCTGACAGATAATAGCAGCATATCTGAATACGAAGACGGAGGAGATTTTATGAAGGCAACAGGAATTGTACGAAGAATAGATGATTTGGGAAGAGTTGTGATCCCGAAGGAGATCCGAAGAACGTTAAGGATCAGGGAAGGCGACCCGTTAGAAATTTTTACGGACCGGGAGGGTGAGATCATACTGAAAAAATATTCTCCGATCGGAGAGTTGTCGGCATTTGCAAAACAGTATGCGGAAAGTCTTGCCCAGACTATGGGATGTCTGGTATGCGTCTGCGACACGGATCAGATCGTAGCCGCCGCGGGAAACGGCAAGAAGGAGCTGCAGGACAAATATATCAGCAAGCAGTTAGAGCGGACGCTGGAGGATAGGAATTCGATCATGGCATCAGAGGACGAAAAAAAATATATCAAGATCATCACGAATCAGGAGGACGAATATGCCCATGAGGTCATAAGCCCGATTCTCTGCGAGGGGGATGTGATCGGGGGAGTGATCCTGCTTGCCAAGGAGGCGAAGAAGAAGTTTTCTGAGCTGGAGCAGAAGATGGCTTCCTGCGCGGCGGGATTTTTAGGGAGGCAGATGGAGCAGTAGCGTTTTTCGGAATAATTTTAACATCCCTTTCATACCTTGTATTAGGCAAGGGAGGGATAGGATGGAGAGACGGATACGGAAAAATCCAAAAGTCATGTGGATGTTAAAATCACTGCTCGCTTCTTATATTATCACTGCTGTTCTTCTGGTAGTGCTGGCGATGCTCCTATACAGGCTTGAGCTGAATGAGAAAACGGTGTCTGCGTCAATCGTGGGGATCTATGTGCTGTCAACCTTTGTGGGCGGCTTTATCATCGGAAAGCTTATGAAAGTGCGGCAGTTCTTTTGGGGGCTGAGTCTTGGGGCGGCGTATTTTGCGCTTCTGCTCCTGATTACGCTAGGGGTTTATAAGGGGCTTAACGGCGATGCCGCCAACCTTTTGACTACATTTGTTTTATGCGCGGGGGGAGGAATGGCGGGAGGTATGATTTCTTAAGAAAAGGATTGCGAAAACGGTGCCGGGGTGATATAATACTACGGACGAATGGAATGCGCAAGGTTTTGCATTACAGAGCGGATAAGAAAGATAGGAGGACGTTATCATGAAGCATGTGAAGACTCTGAATACACAGACTTTGAATAACACAGTGAAAAAAGGAGGATGCGGCGAGTGCCAGACATCCTGCCAGTCTGCATGTAAGACATCCTGCACAGTAGGAAACCAGACCTGTGAACAGAAGAAATAGTATGGCTAAGTAAAGAAGAATACTCGGGACAGCGGTCTTTATCGGGTCGCTGTTTCTTGTTGTTTCATGATTAAAATTACCTGAAATTGAAAGGGGCAGCATTTTGATACATCAGTATAAAAGTAATGGATACTATATTGTTCTGGATGTAAACAGCGGAGCGGTACATGTCGTGGACGAGCTGTGTTATGATGTGATCGCCTGTTTAAGCGGGCAGAACGAGGAGCACACGGAAGAGACGCTGAAAGAGTCTGCTGTATTTGAACTATTGAAGGAACAGCTTGGCGGCAGATACATAGAGGATGAACTTAAGGAAGCTTTGGAGGAAGTGACGGAGCTTACGAAGGCAGGGCGGTTGTTTACGCCGGACTGCTATGAGTGTCTTTTAGAGGATGTGAAAAAGAGAAAGACGGTTGTGAAGGCATTGTGCCTTCATATTGCCCATGATTGTAATCTTGCCTGCCGGTACTGTTTTGCAGAGGAAGGAGAGTATCACGGAAGACGCGCTCTTATGAGCTTTGAAGTGGGAAAGAAGGCGCTTGACTTCCTCATCAGAAATTCCGGGAACCGCCGCAATCTGGAAGTGGATTTCTTCGGCGGTGAGCCGCTTATGAACTGGCAGGTAGTAAAGGATCTGGTGGCGTATGGAAGAGAGCAGGAAAAAATACATGACAAGCATTTCCGGTTCACGGTGACGACCAACGGTGTACTGCTTAATGATGAGGTTCAGGATTTTATAAACCGTGAGATGGACAATGTAGTGTTAAGTCTTGACGGCAGGCGCAAGGTGAACGACCGTATGCGTCCCTTCAGAAACGGAGCGGGAAGCTATGACCTGATCGTGCCGAAGTTTCAGAAACTGGCGGACAGCCGTAATCAGGAGCGGTACTATGTACGGGGGACGTTCACGAGGGAGAATCTGGATTTTTCAGAAGATATCCTGCATTTTGCGGATCTCGGATTTAAACAGATGTCCATGGAACCGGTTGTAGGAGAGGAATCCGACATTTACGCCATCCGGGAAGGCGATCTTCCGGTTATCATGGAGGAGTATGATAAGCTGGCGAAAATTATGATTGAGCGGGAAAAGTCAGGAAAAGGTTTTCATTTTTTCCATTTTATGATAGACTTAGAAGGCGGGCCGTGTGCGGCGAAGCGTTTGTCAGGATGCGGTTCCGGGACAGAATATCTGGCTGTGACGCCGTGGGGGGACTTGTACCCCTGTCATCAGTTTGTCGGCCAGGAAGAATTTCTTATGGGTAATGTGGATGAAGGGATCATAAAGCCGGAGATTGCGGACGAGTTCCGAAGCTGTAATGTCTATACAAAGGAAAAGTGCAGGAATTGCTTCGCGAAGTTCTATTGCAGCGGCGGCTGTATGGCGAACGCGTATCATTTCCACGGCACGATCCACGATGCCTTTGACATCGGGTGCGAGATGCAAAGAAAGCGCGTGGAGTGCGCGATTATGATAAAAGCGGCCTTATCGTAAGAGGCTTATATCAGACAATGAGAAAGGAAGAGAAACATGAAGAAAAACAGAGGCATACTCAGTCTTGTGCTGACGGCGGTCCTGATTGCGTTTTTAGGGTTCACTACGGTAGTGGGAATCGGCGGAAAGCATTCCGGGGCGGCGAAGAACATTAAGTTAGGGTTGGATCTGGCGGGCGGCGTCAGTATCACTTACCAAGTGAAAGACAAGAATCCTACAGAGAGTGAGATGAACGACACCATATATAAGCTCCAGAAGCGTGTGGAGCAGTACAGTACGGAGGCGACGGTTTATCAGGAAGGTTCTGACAGGATCAATATTGAAATTCCGGGCGTAACCAATGCCAATGAGATTTTAGACGAGCTTGGAAAGCCGGGTTCTCTGGAGTTTAAGACGGAGGACGGTACGACGGTAATTACAGGTTCCGATGTCAGTACGGCGACTGCGAGGTCCGGTCAGGATAAGATGGGCAATACGGAATATTCTGTGGAGCTGAGTCTGAACGCTGAGGGAAAAGAGAAATTTGCAGAGGCGACGGAAGCGAATGTGGGAAAGACGATCGCCATTATCTATGACGGTGAGACGATCAGCGATCCGGTGGTAAACGAGGCGATCCCGAACGGAACGGCCCATATTACCGGTAATTTTACTTTTGAGGAAGCAGAGAATCTTGCCTCTACCATCCGCATCGGCGGTCTGAAGTTAGAGCTTGAGGAGCTGCGGTCTAATGTAGTGGGCGCGCAGCTTGGCGAGCAGGCGATCAGCACCAGCTTGAAAGCAGGCGCCATCGGCCTTGCGATCGTATTCTTATTTATGATATTTGTATACTATCTGCCGGGCCTTGCGTCTTCTCTTGCTTTGATCATTTACACGGAACTTGTGATGGTGATCCTGAATGCTTTTGAAATTACGCTGACGCTTCCGGGTATCGCCGGTATTATCTTAAGTATCGGTATGGCGGTGGATGCCAATGTTATCATATTTGCCCGTGTGAAGGAAGAGATCGCTCTTGGAAAGAGCGTCAGGAATTCGTTAAAGACTGGATTCCAGAAGGCCATGTCCGCGATCGTGGACGGCAACGTGACAACTTTGATTGCAGCGGCTGTTCTCTGGCTTAAGGGTTCCGGAACGGTAAAAGGCTTTGCCCAGACGCTGGCCATCGGTATTATCGTGTCCATGTTCACGGCGCTTGCAGTTACACGGCTGATCGTGTTCGCTTTCTATGCGGTAGGCCTAAGGAGCGGGAAGCTGTACTACCATGAGACGAAGGAGAGAAAGTCCATTGATTTCCTCAGCAAGAAGAATATCTGCTTTGCGGCGTCGCTGGCTGTGATCGTTCTTGGATTCGTGTTCATGGGTGTGAACGGTTCAAAGGGACAGGGGGCATTTGAGTACAGTCTTGAGTTCGAGGGCGGAACTTCTACGACAGTTCCGTTTGATAAGGATTATACGATAGAAGAGATTGATGAGCAGATCGTGCCGGTCGTAGAGAAGGCGACCGGAGACAATAACGTGCAGACGCAGAAAGTGGCGGGAAGCAAGCAGGTTATTATCAAGACAAGAACGCTTGAACTTGACCAGCGTGAGGAATTAAATAAAGCGCTGGCAGACGGCTTCGGCGTCAAGCAGGAGGAGATCACGGCGGAGAATATCAGCTCTACGGTCAGTGGTGAGATGCGCCGTGATGCGATTATCGCGGTTATCATTGCGACATTGTGCATGCTTCTTTACATCTGGTTCCGGTTTAAAGATATCCGTTTTGCGACCAGCGCGGTTGTGGCGCTCCTTCATGACGTATTAGTAGTGCTTGCGTTCTACGCGGCGGCAAGAGTGTCGGTGGGCAATACATTTATCGCGTGTATGCTTACGATCGTAGGTTACTCGATCAATGCGACGATCGTTATCTTCGACCGTATCCGGGAGGAACTTCACTATAAGACACGGACGACAGACCTTAAGGCGCTTGTCAATAAGAGTATCACGCAGACTCTGACGAGAAGTATCTACACATCCCTGACTACCTTTGTCATGGTAGTGGTACTCTTTATCCTTGGCGTAAGTTCTATCAAGGAGTTTGCGCTGCCGCTCATGGTGGGTATCGTATGCGGCGGATATTCTTCCGTATGTATCACAGGCGCTTTGTGGTATGTGATGAAGACGAAGATCGCGAAGAAATAAAAATAAGAAAAAACACAGACAGCCATTGCCGTCCGGTGAATGCACCAGTATATCAGGACGGCAGTGGCTGTTTCATGTATGGACACGCGACGGGTTTAATTTATCAGCCGTCTTGTATCGTTAAGACAGAGTAAAACTGACGGGAGGGAATCGGGATGGAACAGTGGATGTTGTTAAGGAAGGGCGCGGAGTTTGACAGGATTGCGAAAAAGTTTCACATCAGTCCCCGGCTGGCGTGCCTGATACGCAACAGGGACGTGATAGGGGACGAGGCGATAGAGCAGTATCTGAACGGAGAGATATCGAAGCTTTCGGACGGATATCTTATGAAGGATATGGAAAAATCAATCGGCATCCTAAAGGAAAAGATAGAAAATCATAAAAAGATCCGTGTGATCGGAGATTATGATATCGACGGAGTCAATGCGGCTTATATTCTTTTAGAAGGATTAGAAAGGCTTGGAGCGGAGGCGGACAGTGATATTCCGGACCGGATCAAGGACGGCTATGGGCTGAATATGGATTTGATCGAGCGCGCTTTTAAAGACGGAGCGGATACGGTCATTACCTGTGATAACGGAATTGCGGCAAAGGAAGAGATTGCCTATGCGAAAAGTCTCGGCATGACGGTGATCGTGACCGATCATCATGAAGTGCCTTTTGAGGAGTCGGAAGGAGAAAAACATTACATACTGCCTCCGGCTGATGCGGTCATTGATCCGAAGCGGGCGGACTGCAGTTATCCCTTTAAGGGTTTGTGCGGCGCGGCTGTCGCCTATAAGCTGATGGTGAAGCTAGCAGGCGTGTTCGGGCGCAGCCCGGACGAGCTCTCGTATCTGATTGAAAATGTGGCGATCGCTACAGTGGGCGATGTGATGGATCTGACAGACGAAAACCGTATCTTTGTAAAAGAAGGGCTTTTAAGGCTTCGGAATACAAAGAATCCGGGACTTAAGGCGTTGATCGAATGTACAGGGCTTGACAGAGACCATATCGGCGCTTATCATATTGGCTTTGTGATCGGACCTTGCCTGAACGCGGGAGGAAGGCTCGATACGGCAAAGCGTGCCCTCGCTCTCCTTCGGGCGAAGACAGAGCAGGAGGCGAAAGCGCTGGCGGAGGATTTAAAGACATTGAACGACAGCAGAAAGGATATGACTGCAAAGGCGGTAGAACAAGCGGCAGAGCTTGTGGAGAATCAGCCGGAGGGGAAGGATAGGGTGCTGCTTCTCTATCTTCCGGACTGTCATGAAAGTCTGGCTGGCATTGTGGCGGGAAGGATCCGGGAGCGTTATTGGAAGCCGGTATTCATACTGACGGACGCCGCGCAGGGAGTCAAAGGATCCGGCCGTTCTATCGAGGCGTATCACATGTACGAAGGGCTGAACCGGTG
This sequence comes from uncultured Lachnospiraceae bacterium, assembly GCA_946558695.1. Classification (GTDB taxonomy): domain Bacteria; phylum Bacillota; class Clostridia; order Lachnospirales; family Lachnospiraceae; genus MD308. The sequence goes on along the minus strand of CAMNTQ010000017.1, from coordinate 7,440 downwards.
CAAAGAGCTTCTTGACAAGTATGGCGGACATAAGCTGGCTGCAGGTCTGTCTCTGAAAAAAGAGAACATCGCGCCGCTCCGCCGGATGCTGAATGAGTTTTGCACGCTGACAGAACAGGATATGGCGGAAAAAGTGCAGATAGATATGGAGATGCCTTTTTCCTGCGTGACGGAAAAGTTAGTTGCGGAACTGGAACTTTTAGAACCTTTTGGCAAAGGGAACACGAAGCCTGTATTCGCGGCGAGGAATATTTCTGTTTTAGAAGGGCGCATTCTTGGGAAGAATCATAATGTACTGAAGCTGAGAGTAAAAGACAGTGCGGATACATCTATTGAGGCGATGTTCTTTGGAGATATAGACAGATTTTTTGGATATCTGGAAGAGAGATTCGGCGCAGGGGCGGGAAAACGGGTGCTTGGCGGGCATGCGGACGGTATGAAGCTTTCCGTAACTTATTATCCGGGAATCAATGAATATCAGGGAAGAAGGAGCCCGCAGATCGTAATTACCCATTATAGATAAGAAAACAGGCTGTTTTTTCTGATTTTTTGGGATTTTTGCGCGATAGAAATATTTGAAAATCGTGTCAGAAGATGTTATACTTTAATGTATGAAATTTTGTGTCTAAACAGATTTTAAGGAGAGAAACGGAGAGATCAGTTATGAAATCAATCGAGGAATACGTAAGAAGTATCCCGGATTTTCCAGAGCCGGGAATTATTTTCAGAGATGTGACAAGTGTGCTGCAGGATGCAGAAGGACTGCACATGGCTATTGATCTGATGCAGGAAAAGCTTAAGGATGTGGAATTTGATGTGATCGTCGGACCGGAGTCGCGGGGATTTATCTTTGGAGTGCCGATTGCCTATAACATGAATAAACCGTTTATTCCCATCCGTAAAAAAGGAAAGCTCCCCTGCGAGACCGCTTCCATTACCTATGAGTTGGAATACGGCACTGCAGAGATTGAGATTCATAAAGATGCCGTCAAGAAGGGACAGAGAGTCGTTGTAATTGACGATCTGATGGCTACGGGCGGAACAAATGAGGCGATCGTCAAGCTGGTGGAAGGGCTTGGCGGAGAAGTCGTCAAATGTGTATTCTTAATGGAGCTTGCCGGGCTTGAGGGGAGAAGACGGCTGTCAGGATATGATGTAGATTCTGTTATCGTATATCCGGGGAAGTAGCAGAGTAAGCCGGGCGGTCATTGTACAACTCGGTACTGACAAATCAAAGTTTCGCAATTGTCTAATAGTAAGGAAAAAGGGAGGGAGGCAGTAATATGTCAGAAAAAAAGACGACGTACGAATCGCTGGATAACCGCATCGCATCAGCTTCTGTTACAAAGGATCTGGCGCTTGGGCTGGAGGTTGTGGACGGTCACGCAATCAAAGACGAAAAAGATTACGAGGATCCGGATAAGCTGTACGACATGTTGATTGCCTGCATCCGAAAGTATCATCCTTCTACAGATGTCACTATGATAGAGAAAGCTTATCATCTGGCAAAGAAGGCGCACGGGGAACAGCGGCGCAAATCAGGAGAGCCCTACATCGTCCATCCGCTGTGGGTGGCGATTATTCTTGCCGAGCTGGAGATGGATAAAGAGACCATCGCAGCCGGTATGATGCATGATGTGATCGAGGATACGAAGGTCGGGGAAGAGACGTTAAAAAAGGAATTCGGCGAGGATGTCTGCCTGCTGGTGGACGGCGTGACAAAGTTAGGGCAGCTTTCTTATTCTGCGGATAAGCTTGAAGTTCAGGCGGAGAATCTGCGGAAGATGTTCCTCGCAATGGCGAAGGATATCCGTGTTATCATCATAAAGCTTGCGGACCGCCTTCATAATATGCGCACGCTCCAGTTTATGACTCCTGCAAAGCAGAAGGAAAAGGCGAAGGAGACGATGGATATCTATGCTCCGATCGCTCACAGGCTCGGAATCTCTAAGATTAAGACAGAGCTTGACGACCTGTCATTGAAATATTATGAGCCGGAGGTATTCTTTGACTTAGTAAAGCAGATCAATTCCAGAAAGACAGAGCGGGAGGAGTTCGTAGACCAGATTGTAGAAGACGTATCCGATCATATGAAGAATTCCGGCATCAAGGCGGAGGTCAGCGGACGCGTGAAGCACTTTTTCAGTATCTATAAGAAGATGGTGAATCAGGATAAGACGGTTGATCAGATCTATGATCTGTTTGCGGTGCGGATCATCGTGGAATCGGTGAAGGACTGCTATGCGGCTCTTGGCGTGATTCATGAATTATATACGCCGATTCCGGGACGTTTTAAAGATTATATCGCTATGCCGAAGCCGAATATGTATCAGTCGCTCCATACGACGCTGATGAGTACGGCGGGTCAGAGTACGGCAGGACAGCCTTTTGAGATACAGATTCGTACGGAGGAGATGCATAAGACGGCGGAATATGGTATCGCGGCTCACTGGAAATACAAGGAATCCCAGAACGGGAAGAAGAATGTGAAGGTTCAGGAGGAGGAGAAGTTAAGCTGGTTAAGACAGATTTTAGAGTGGCAGCAGGATATGTCGGATAACCGGGAATTTTTAAATCTCCTGAAGGGGGATCTGGATCTGTTTGCGGAGGATGTCTACTGCTTTACCCCGCAGGGGGATGTGAAGAACCTTCCGAACGGCTCTACGCCGATTGATTTTGCTTATGCGATCCACAGCGCTGTCGGTAACAAGATGGTGGGCGCGAGAGTGAATGGGAAGCTTGTGACCATTGATTACAAGATTCAGAACGGAGACAGAATAGAGATTTTAACCTCCCAGAATTCCAAGGGACCGAGCCGCGATTGGCTGAATATTGTCAAGAGTACGCAGGCGAAGAATAAGATTAATCAGTGGTTCAAAAAGCAGTTTAAGGAAGATAACATCATCAAGGGCAAGGAGATGATCGCATCTTACTGCAGAACGAAGTCCATTAATCCTTCGGATATCCTCCAGACGAAATATATGGAGATCGTTCAGAACAAATACGGGTTCAGAGACTGGGATTCCGTGCTTGCGGCGATCGGGCACGGCGGCCTTAAGGAAGGTCAGGTTGTGAACCGTCTTGTGGAGGAATACGGAAAAGAACACAAGCAGGAGATGACGAATGAAGTTGTCTTAGAGAAGGTTGCAGAGGCGGCAAGGAATAAGGTTCATATTGCCAAGTCAAAGAGCGGCATCGTAGTGAAGGGGATCGACGATGTAGCAGTCCGTTTTTCGCGGTGCTGCAATCCGGTTCCGGGAGACGAGATCGTGGGATTTGTTACGAGAGGAAGGGGATTATCCATTCACCGTACAGACTGCGTGAATATGATCCATCTGACGGAGGCGGAGAGAGCGAGGCTTATCGATGCCGAGTGGGAAGGCGGAGTTGCAGAAAAAGCGGGCGGTCAGTACCTTGCGGAGATCAAGATGTTTGCCTATGACAAGCAGGGATTTTTGATGGATGTGACCAAGATCTTTACGGAGAATGGGGTAGATGTGAAGTCTATGAATATCCGTACCAATAAGCAGGGAATGGCAACCATTGAGACGGGATTTATCGTTCATGGCAGATCTGAACTTGAGAAAGTAATCTCTAAGCTCAGACAGCTTGAGGGCGTGATTGATATTGAAAGGACGACGGGTTAAGGATGAAAGTAGAGAGATTTGTAACAGGGATTATCAGCACCAACTGTTATCTTGCAGTAAATGAGGAGACAAAGCAGGCTGTCATCGTGGACCCGGCGGCGTGCCCGAAGAAGATGCTGGACTATATACAAGGGGAAGGTCTTAAGATAGAAGCGATTCTTTTGACTCACGGACATTTTGACCATATTATGGGAATCGACGGATTTTTGAAGGAATATCCGGTTCCGGTCTATGTTCATGAGGATGATGAGAAGGTGATGAATGATCCGCGGCTGAATCAGTCTTCTACTTATACGGCGGGTTATACTTTTTCCGGAGCGCAGTATTTGAGAGACAGACAGACCTTAGACCTTGCGGGTTATAAATTTGAAGTGATTCACACGCCGGGCCATACGTGGGGCGGGTGCTGCTATTATATTGCATCGGAGAACGTGCTGTTCAGCGGAGATACACTGTTCCAGTGTTCGGTGGGAAGAACGGATTTTGAGACGAGCAGCACATCGGATCTTATGCATTCTGTCAGGGAGAAGTTGATGAAACTCCCGGATGAGACGCACGTCTATCCCGGACATATGGGAGAGACGATGATCGGATATGAGAGAGAGCATAATCCGTTTATCTGACAGGCGTGCATAAAAGCATATAAAATGCAGCTGCGCGCGAAGTATGTTAAAGACAGAGGTTTTGATGTACAGGGAGATTAGAATATATGATTCAGGTGATATGCAGGGATGAAGCTTATATTTATAATGCGTACCATATGACGAAGGCTTTTTATCCATCCGCGGAGGTTGTTTCGCGGGTAGAGGAAAAAGCCTCTAATTATGTAACGGTAATATTGGACGGAAAAACGGCGGCTTCGGTGCCGGATGAAGGGGAAAAAGAGCCAAAGCGCCGGATTGATACCGTCCTCTACGGTCAGCTGGCCGAACGGACAGGGCGGACTCTTTCATGGGGGATTCTTATGGGAGTGCGCCCTGTGAAACTGGCGGTGAAGAGCCTTGATGAAGGGATGGCGAAGGAGGAGTTTATCCGCTGGTTTGGAGAAAATTATCTGGTGAGCAAGGAAAAATCAGAGCTTGCATGGAATATTGCCGTAAGGGAAAAAGCGCTGCTTGATAAGCTGGATGCGAAAGATGGGTACAGCCTGTATGTGGGAATTCCTTTCTGCCCGACGGTCTGTACTTACTGTTCCTTTAGTTCCGGGGAGTGGTCCTTCTGGAAAGACCGGATCGATGAATATCTGGATGCGCTTTGCAGAGAACTCCGGTTGATAGCCGAGGCATCCGATGGAAAGCGGCTGAATACCGTCTACGTTGGAGGAGGGACGCCTACGACGCTTAGCGGAGCGCAGCTTGACAGGCTGTTATCCTGTATTGATCTGTATTTTCCAAAGGAGCATCTGTTGGAATATACGGTGGAGGCAGGAAGACCGGACAGCATCACGCGCGAAAAGCTTACGGTTTTAAAGGAGCATGGGATTACGCGGATTTCCATCAATCCTCAGACGATGCAGCAAAAGACGCTTGACGTCATCGGCAGAAAGCATACGGTGGAGGAAGTGAAGGCGGCGTTTTTGCTTGCGCGGGATATGGGCTTTGACAATATCAACATGGATTTGATCATGGGACTTCCGGGCGAGACGATAGAGGATGTGAAGGACACGCTGCGTCAGATAGAAGATTTGCCGCCGGATAATCTTACCGTGCATTCCCTTGCGATAAAGCGGGCGGCTAAGATGGAGCGGCAGGATGGGGGGAATGCCGGATGTATCGGTCAGATGATCGAGGAAGCGGCCCGGTCGGCAGGAAGGATGGAGATGTCTCCCTACTATCTGTACCGGCAGAAAAATATCGCCGGCAATTTTGAAAATGTAGGTTATGCAAAGGCTGACAAAGCCGGAATATACAATATCCTTATTATGGAAGAAAAACAGACCATAGTCGCCTGCGGTGCGGGGAGCGTGTCAAAGCGAGTTTATCCAGACGGGCTGATCAAGCGAAGCGAGAATGTGAAAGATGTTTCCCAATATATCGAGAGAATCGGGGAAATGATTGAGCGCAAAAAGCAGCTTTTATGTGATTGATACCTCCCCAAGCATACTGAGCAGCAGATAGGACGCCGGATAGCGTTCTGCAAGCTCAATTTCCCTATATTGCTCCATCAAACCCAGTGCATTGCTTTTGAACGCATCATACCACATCTGCCCGGTAATCACTACATAATCAGTCGGGAAGGCTTCTCCCCAGCCGACCGCAATATCCTCACACACCGTCCTCATGATATGCCCGTCCAGTCCGGTTTCGTTGCCCTCCTCGAACCGGGCGAAGCAGTATTTCAGAGTATACCGGCCATAGTAGGTCAGTTCCCGGTACTCGATGGGGTGTTCCTCGATATAATCCCCCGGATTGGAGGACAGGGCGGGGCTGCTGCAGATCGTCTCAAGGAGCGCCCCGATCACCTTGTCGGTATCCAGCCCGGCAGATGCGACCGCCTGCTCGTAGCACTCCTGTTGCTGCGGAAGGATGAACTTCTGGCTGTCCATGCCGTCCTCGACAATGTGAGCAGGGAACTTTTCGCGGATGTCCTGCGCATAGTAGCTGCCGTCTCTGGGGTTCCAATATTCCTCCAGTATAAGATTGCCGGACGGGTCTTCCCGAAATGTGGGGCGCTCTGTGTTTGGTGTGTTGGGTTCTGCTGTCACTGGATTCGTTGCAAAGCATACCGTCACCACCGCACAGGCAGCAACAGCCACAACAATGATCCAGAACGCCGGTTTTTTATAATTCAACACGTTTTTCACCCTCTCTTTCACACCGACCTCGCCAAAGGCCAGCGGGCAGATTGTGACCAGCCGCCGCTGGGTACTGCACTCCAGCAGGACGGTAGAGTATTGCTTCTTTTCATCCAAATCCATCTGCCGGATGACCTTCTCATCGCAGGCCAACTCAATGTCCCGGCACAGCAGCACATAAGCTACCCAGCACAGGGGATTGAACCAGTGAACCGCCAAAATCAGAAAGCCCAGCGGTTTCCACCAGTGGTCAAGCCTTGCCAGGTGCGCCTTTTCGTGGGCAACCATCGGCTCCATGGACGTGGCATCCATGTTGGAGGGCAGATAGATTTTGGGCCGGATCAGTCCCAGGATAAACGGAGATTTTACATGGTCGCACAGAAAGATGTTTGCCTCATAGGGCATTCTTTCTGCAACGCTCCGGCGTACCCGCACATAACTGATGACCGCATACAGCAGAATTGCGGCGATACCAACAAGCCAGATTGCAGACGCAACAAGCGTCCAGACATAGAGCGGATTGACACTGCCGACCGGGTTTGGAGCAAAGGTCTCGCCTAGAACGGGGTTGACCGCATTGTTGACGGCGGAGATGCCGCTGCTGATAGCGGGCGTCTCATACTGGATGTTATGGGCGTTGAAAGTCTCGGCGCTGGGGATCAAGCTCAACACACTCTCGAAGGAAAAGGGAACCACCAGCCGCAGAGCGACAATCCCCCACAAAAGGACGGCAATCCACTTCGGCGCCTTTCTCAGCATGAATCGAAGCAGCACCACCGCTAAAATCAGCCAGCTTGCGGCAATGCTCATATTCAGAGTTTTCAGGAATATATCGCCCATATCATTCACCTGCCTTGTCGATCAGTTCACGAATCTCGGTAATTTCCTCGGCTGTCAACTTCTTCTCGCTGGTAAACGCAGCAAGGAAAGCGGGGAGAGACCCCGCAAAGGTCTCATCCACATACTTTTTGCTATGGCGGGCATAGAACTCCTGCCGGG
>CAMNTQ010000016.1 GCA_946558695.1 uncultured Lachnospiraceae bacterium | reverse complement strand
ACCCTTTCCCTCCTATACTATATTTTGTGCTTCCTCTCCTCTTTCTATACAATATGTCTCCTCTGTCCGCAAAGATTTTTTCAGTATTGAAAAAGGACTGCTTTCTGTTCTTCAGAATCACAGTCCTTTTCTTTAAGCCCTTACATCAACATACTGCCCTACTCCGGGCGGGCTTGGAAGCATCTCAAGAAGCTGTGCAGCGGCAGCTTCCTGAGTTTCCATTGCACTTTTGGTAACAGCCAAACTAGTGCTCATCTGCAGCTTTGCCGCGCTCATCGACATACTTGCCATTGCGATACTATTTGCAAATTCCATATCTTGATAACCTCCTTATATTAATAATATCGGCCTTTCCTCTTAAAATTTAAGTTGTTTAAAAAGAGAAACCTTTTCCCTTAATTATTAACACCTTCAGCAAACAAATGGCGTGTGTTCCTTTGTCCGCTAAGAGTATCCTTCCAGAAGATCTTTCACTACTTCCCCTGCAAGGATCAGTCCCGCCACTGACGGCACAAATGCAATGCTTCCCGGTATCCGTCCGCCTGTTTTCTGCGGTTCTTCCTGCGAATACACAACCTTTAAGTGCCTGATTCCCCGCTTTTTAAGCTCTCTTCTCATCGCCTTTGCCAACGGGCAGACCGAAGTTTTATAAATATCTGCCACTTGGAAAGCCGCCGCATTAAGCTTGTTTCCCGCCCCCATACAACTTATAACAGGCGTCCCTGCTTCCTTTGATTGCATAACAAGCGCGATCTTTCCCGTCACAGTATCAATCGCATCGACGACATAATCATATTGCGTAAAATCGAACTGTTCCGACGTATCCGGCAGATAAAAGGTTTTATGGATATTAACGTTAATATCCGGATTGATCTCCAACACCCGTTCTTTCGCCACGTCCACCTTTGCGCGGCCAACGGTCCTTTCCGTGGCAATAATCTGTCGGTTGATATTACTGCGGCTGACAATATCATTATCGATCAGTTCCAGTGTCCCTATGCCGCTTCTCGCCAATGCCTCCACCACATATCCGCCGACTCCCCCCACTCCAAACACCGCTATCCTTGCACTTTTCAGACGTTTCAAGTTTTCTGCCCCAATCAATAATTCTGTTCTGGAAAATCGTTCAGACACGATAACTCTCCTCATAATTAATTCTTTTTTATTCCTCTTTTTTTATTTTCTCGACTTCAGAATAGTTTTCCCGTTCCAGTGTGAAGCCTCGTCCTTTCACTTCATTAATCTGCGAAATAGTGATAAATGCCTTTTCATCAATGGTATGGATCATCTCATTTGTTGCATACAATTTCCGGTTATGGATAATGCATAGAACCGCCTTCTGATTCTCTTTTCCAAACCCAGTCTCAACATGAACCATTGTCACTCCTACATCCTGCTCCTTCAGCATTCTCTCACGTATCTCCTCGTACTTATCAGAGATGACAAAAAGCTGAATCTGCGATTGCCCCATCAACATGACCCGGTTCAGCATGACCGTCTCCAGCGCCAATGCCAGAACGCCGTACATAATCTGCTCGGAATCCGAAAAGACCGCCTGTGCCCCAAGTACCACAAAATCCACAATATACATCAACACGGCTACACTGACATGAAGCCATTTGTTTAACACAAGAGCCAGAATATCCGTGCCTCCTGTGGATGAACCCACACGGACGATCATCCCTACTCCAAGGCCAAGAAACGCTCCTCCGTAAAGCGTTGCCAGCATAATATTATCTGTAAGAGCCGTAATACCCGGGATCTCCTGCATCACCGTCAAACACGCCGGATACAGGAATGTACTTGCAATCGTCGTGATTACGAATTTCTTTCCCAGTGTAACAGCTCCCAAAAGAAACAGACATGCATTGACTATCAAAATGATCAAAGAAAGCTGAATCGGCAGATAATGACTGATCGTAAGACCAATTCCCGTCGCTCCGCCCATAATAATACCATGCGGGACCAAGAATGCCGCCACTGTAAATGCAAGCAATGCATTGCCGATTAAAACTCCCAGAATCGTCTCCAGATTCTTCTGCCAAGGTTTCTTCATGATATTTCCCTCCAATTCCATACCTTAAATTTATTTCTCCAATCGGCCAAACTAAGAGATTCCCTTCATCGTAAGCTGGATTCGCTTCTTTTTTAAATCCACGCTCATAACCTTCACATCCACAATATCCCCAACGCTTACTACTTCCAGCGGATGCTTGATAAATTTCTTATCTGTTATCTCAGAGATATGTACAAGACCGTCCTGATGTACGCCGATATCTACAAATGCCCCAAAGTCAATCACATTACGGACAGTTCCTTTTAATATCATTCCTTCTGTCAGATCCTTCATCTCCAATACATCTGTACGCAGGATCGGCTTTGGCATCTCGTCACGCGGATCTCTTGCAGGTTTTTCCAGTTCTTTTACGATATCTCTCAGCGTGATCTCTCCAATTCCCAATTCCTCGGCAAGATTCTTATAATCTTTAATCGTAAGCGACAATCCGAGAAGCTTTCCGTCTCTGATGTCCTCCGGTTTATACCCCTGCCTTTTCAAAAGCTTTTCCGCCGCATCGTAAGACTCTGGGTGTACGCTTGTCCCGTCAAACGGATTATCCCCCGACTGAATCCGCATAAATCCGGCGCACTGCTCGTATGCCTTCGGCCCAAGCTTTGCCACCTTAAGAAGTTGTCTGCGGTTCTCAAATCTTCCGTTTTCTTCCCGATAAGATACGATATTCTTCGCAATCGCAGATGAAATTCCAGAAATGTAGGAAAGGAGAGGCGCTGACGCCGTATTCAGGTCTACGCCCACTTTATTTACACAATCCTCCACTACCCCGGACAGCGCTTCGCTGAGCTTCTTCTGATTCATATCATGCTGATACTGTCCGACTCCGATAGACTTAGGATCAATCTTTACTAGTTCGGCCAGCGGATCTTGAAGACGCCTTGCGATGGAAGCTGCACTTCTTTGTCCCACGTCAAATTTCGGAAATTCTTCGCTTGCCAGCTTACTGGCGGAGTACACAGAAGCTCCCGCTTCATTTACAATAATGTACTGCACCTTCTGCGGTATCTCCTTTAAAAGTTCCACAATGAACTGCTCCGATTCTCTGGAAGCAGTCCCGTTTCCAACAGAGATCAATGTAATATTATATTTTTCGATAATTTTCTTAAGCAAATCCTTAGATGCCTTTATCTTCTGAGGCGTTGTCGGCGCAGTCGGATAGATGACGGTCGTCCCAATCACCTTTCCCGTCGGATCAACGACCGCCAGCTTGCAGCCGGTACGAAATGCCGGGTCCCACCCGAGAACAGTCCGGCCTACGATCGGCGGCTGCATAAGGAGCTGCTCCAGATTTTTCCCAAATACGTCAATCGCGCCGTCCTCTGCTCTTTCCGTCAGATCATTCCGAATCTCACGCTCGATTGCCGGAGCGATCAGTCTCTTATAGGCATCTGCAACTGCTTCTTTCAATATAGGCTCCGTATATTCATTATTTCCATGAATCGTCTTCTTCTCTAAATAGCGGATGATATCTTCCTCCGGCGCCTCTATTTTCACAGACAAAAATTTTTCCTTCTCCCCCCTGTTCAGCGCAAGAACGCGATGTCCCGCAAGCTTTCCTACCGGCTCCTCAAAATCATAATACATCTCATAGACAGAGTCCGCCTTTTCATCCTTTGCCAAAGACACAACCCGTCCTTTCTGCGCCGTTATCTTTCGTATCCATATACGGTAGTCCGCCTCGTCGGAAACACTCTCTGCTATAATATCCTGCGCGCCGCTTACTGCTTCCTTCGCCGTTCTGACCTCTTTGTCTTCGTTAATATATTCTTTCGCCAGCTCAAGAACCGGCTGTTTTACTTTTTGCAGTGTAATCAGCGCTGCCAGCGGCTCTAAGCCTTTCTCCTTGGCAATGGTTGCACGGGTTCTCCTCTTTGGGCGGTACGGACGATACAAATCCTCTACAACCACTAATGTCTCCGCTGATAAAATCTGTTTTTTCAATTCCTCTGTAAGTTTCCCCTGCTCATGAATGCTGGCAAGTACCTGTTCTTTTTTTTCTTCCAAATTCCTAAGATATGTTAACCGCTCATAAAGCTTTCTTAACTGCTCATCATCCAGAGTACCTGTCACTTCTTTCCGGTATCTGGCAATAAAGGGAATCGTATTTCCCTCGTCTATCAATTTCACTGCGGCATCTGTCTGCCATTTCTTTACTCCAAGCTCTTCCGCTATTTTTTGATTAATATCCATTGTTACTCCCTTTCTCTTTATTATGATCAATGAATGCAAAATAAGCTTTCTTTATCATAACACAAAATGCCCCATGTTCAAACACAGAGTTCACTCTGTTTTCTTGAAAAAAGGATTTTTGTATGCTATACTATTGCCAGATAATAGTCCAAAACAGCCGGAAGGAGATTATTCTGACATGAACCAGATATGTAATGATAAAGAATTATCCAAACAGCAGTTGAAATCAAAAGAAACCAAGGCAAAAATCTTTAAGGCAGCCCGGCATATTCTGCAAAAAAAAGGATATGAGGAATTATCTATAAAAAATATCTGCGAGGAAGCCGGCGTCTCTAACGGAAGCTTTTATCATCATTTTAAAACAAAGGATGATCTTCTTTCTTATTATATTGAAGAGCAGCCTAGTATTAACCCGGATCTTTTAGACCTTCCGGCCGATGCCGCAGATGCGAAAGAAACCATTATCTATGTATACATCAATTATGTTCGTTACTGTAAAGAACTGGGCGTAGAATTTATGTCCAATTATTATACGCCGAAAAATCAGTCGTTAAATCCTTTGATCCGCACGGAACGTTCCTATCCGATCATCACGGTAGAAAATTACCTAAAAAAATGTATCGACGCGAAACTCATCGAGCCTGCACATTCTCTGGAATCTTTGTCTACCGATATCCGCATGATCGTTATCGGAAATGTTTTTGAATGGTGTCTGAAACAAGGCAAAACTGATTTTGAGGGAAATATGCGCCGTTCCTTAAGGACTTACCTCGACGGTGTTTTTTGAATACAAAAAATCCCTTAAGCGCACATCTTAAAGGATCTTTGTAGAAGGAAACATAGTAACCAAAAGGTCACTAAAACAATAATATCTTTATAAATATAATACCCTTCCTTTACACATTTGTCCAATTGCTTATTTTAATAAGCTTTTCCACTTATAGTTTTCTTCTATATCATTGTTTCAAACTCTGAAAACTGATATACTTTATGTATCAATCGAAAGGAATACCAATATGTACAACTTTATTATAAATCCCAATGCACGCACCGGGCTTGGCAAAAAAATCTGGAACGAGCTTGAGGAAACTTTAATAGAAAGCAAAGTCAGCTATCAGGCTTTTCTTACGAAATATCGCTGCCATGCCACCAAAATCACACAGAAGATTCTTTCTAATGCCGGCCGCCACACTTTAATCGTGCTGGGAGGCGACGGAACGATCAATGAAGTACTCAATGGGATTTCCGATTTTCAGGCTGTGACACTGGCATATATCCCTATCGGCTCCAGCAATGATTTTGCCAGAGGTATGGATCTGTCCTGCGATCCGCATACAGCGCTTAAGCACATATTAGTCCCCTCCCGCTACACATACTTAAGCGTGGGATCTGTGACATACGGAACGAAGATCCGCCGTTTCGCAGTCAGCTCTGGTTTCGGCTTTGACGCCGAAGTCTGCTGCAGGATATCCATATCCAGAATAAAAGCGTTTTTTAATAAATTTTCTCTTGGAAAATTTTCCTATGTTACGGTAGCCTTACAAAGCCTTCTGCTTCAGACGCCAAAAAGAATGGTTATCACAATGGATGATAAAATGCCCATCGTCTTTGAAAAAGTCTATTTCGCCGCCGCAATGAACCAAAAATATGAAGGCGGCGGATTCATGTTCTGCCCAAAGGCTGTGCCTACAGATGATTTTTTGGATATCATCGTTGCAGAAGGTTTGCCGAAATTAAAAATCCTCTGCCTGCTCCCCACTGCATTTTTCGGAAAACATACAAGATATTCCGGCATCCATGTTTACCGCTGCAAAAAAGCAGTTATGGAAAGCGAAATCCCTCTGCCGGTCCACACCGACGGAGAACCCATATCTTTGCAGCGGCGGATAAGCGCCTCTTTAGAAACCCGAAAAATACGATTTATCATCAGCTAATATTTAGGAGAAATTACCATGATAATAGGTTTTATTTTATTTATGATCGTTTTGTTCTATTTCTTTATGGTCTATCCAAGAAGAAGCGAAAAAAGACGCTTACTAGACATTTCTCCCTCTATGTTTGCACACAGAGGTTATCATGATATCGCCCATCATGTCCCTGAGAATTCCATGACTGCATTTCATGCCGCAGTAAAGCACGGGTATGGTATCGAACTGGATCTGCATCTAACTCGCGACGGACAGCTCGTCGTTTTTCACGATGACACTTTAGAACGTCTCTGCGGTCATTCCGGAAGGGTAGAGGATTGGACTTATGACGAATTAAAAAAACTCTGTCTTCTCGGAACCAATGAACATATTCCGCTCTTTCAGGAGGTTCTTTCCGCCGTGGACGGGCGCGTCCCACTGCTCATCGAACTGAAGATACCAACTGCCTCTTTAAAAATCTGTGAAAAAACTTACAGTATACTCAAGTCATATTCTGGGAACTATATGATTCAGACATTTAATACAATGGGACTTCGGTGGTTCAGGCTTCACGCTCCATATATACTGCGCGGACAGCTTGCCGAGCACCTGACAGCCAGCAAATCCAGAGAAGCATGGCTTTTAAAATTCATCGTACAGAACCTTTTCTGTAATTTTTTAGGAAGACCTGACTTTATCTCATACCGGATGTCAGATCTGCCCCACTTATCCGTTTTTCTTTTAAAATACATATTCCGGGTTCCTATCGCTGTATGGACTTTAACTACAAACGAAGACTTACAAAGAGGAATTTCAGGATATCATATTCAGATTTTTGAAAAACACGGTGAATATTATTAATATTAAATGAACATTAAATGAACTGCCTTGTTGAATATTTCGTTTCATGTTATAATTTCCCGTGTAGCAGAAATACATTATACCTAACAGGCTATTAAAGGGGCGTATATTTCATGAAGTTTATCAACAGAGTAAAAGCATTTGCAAAAAAGTATAGTCATGCATGGGTATTTCTGTACGCATTTATCTACATGCCTTGGTTTTGTTATCTGGAGCAGCATATCCAGAAGAATTACTTTATCATACACTCGCCTTTGGATGACTTCGTACCATTTATCGAATATTTTATCATTCCGTATTATTTTTGGTTCTTATTTATGGCGATATGTGTGTTTTACTTCTTTTTTACAGATAAAAAAGGATTTTATAAGATATCCTCGTTCCTCATTATCGGAATGACGGTATTTCTTATTATATGCACCGTATTTCCGAATGGACTGAACCTGCGTCCGACAATATTTGTCAGAGATAATTTCTGTGTGGACTTAGTAAAGCGGCTTTACCGCATAGATACACCGACGAATGTACTGCCAAGCATTCATGTTTTTAATACTGTCGGCATATTGATCGCTGCTGCTCACAGCCAAAAGCTGAGACTGCATAAAGGTATCATGTGCGGTATCTATATTACCGGTATCTTAATTATTCTGTCTACGGTATTTTTAAAACAGCACTCCGTTACGGACGTGATTGCGGCATTTGCAATGGCGGGCATCATTTATCCGTTTGTCTATACATCGCAGCCGCGCAAAGCAACCAAGTTTTCTCATCAGCCAATATAAATACTATGACATAAGGAGGGATTTGCTATGAGAGCTGAATTTAGTGAAAATCTTATCACAAGGAATGAATTGATTGATTCACAGCACCGGGAACTGATCGACCGCATCAATAAGCTTTTAGACAGCTGCGAGGACAGCGATGCAAAGCTTGCCGCTATCAAGACACTGGACTATTTGTCAGATTATACGGTTTTCCACTTTGGCGCTGAGGAAGAGCTTCAGAAAGAGATTGAATATCCAGGCTTTGAAGCCCACAAAGAGCAGCACGAGAATTTCAAAAAGACCATTTCCGAACTGGACGAGATGCTTCAGGAAGAAGAAGGTCCTTCGCCTGCATTCGTAGAAAAAGTGGAGGAGAACGTCATCAAATGGTTTTATACACATATCGAAGGCTTTGACCGTTCTGTTGCAGAATACAAATTCATGAGGGAGCATGACGGAAGACTTTAATATTTATCTTACTTAAAAAAGCTATACGGCTGTTTCACGCCGCATAGCTTTTTATTATCAGAACGACATACGAAGGTTCCGCATATAATATTCAAAAGCAGAAGGAATGGGATAGGCCGCTTCGATTTCTTCTGGATGAATAAATAAAAAGTCCTTGCAATTCGCTTTTTCTAATTCGTCTACCTTCACCAAATATCCTGTCATATGCCATTCCACATGGCTGAATATATGCTTCGCCAAAGGGAGTTCTTTTATACGCACCGGCATAAGTCCGATATCCTTGCAATACTGTACTGCTTCATCTGCAGCAAGATGTCCTTCTACATTCGGCAGCTCATAAAGTCCTGCAAGAAGTCCTTTATCCTCACGCTTGCCGATTGCAACCTTGTCCCCGTCCCGGATGATCAGTACCGTCTTTTTTTCTATTCTTCTTGCCCTTGCTTTCGTTTTCACCGGAAAACTTTCTATCTGACCAAGTTTTTTCGCCTCACACAGTGAAGCAAGAGGACAATCACTGCATCTAGGCTGTCCGTTCGGCACGCATATGATCGCTCCCAGTTCTATCAATCCCTGATTAAAATTGCTGGCTTCTTCTTTGGGGATCACACTTTCAAGCTTCTGCTCTATCTGTCTTTTTGTGCTCTGTTTCGCAATATCTGAATCATCTGCCGTAAGTCTTGTCATAACCCGAAGCACATTGCCGTCCACTGCCGGTACCGGAATCCCGAATGCAAAAGAACAGATCGCTCCTGCCGTATAATTTCCAATTCCTTTGAGCGACCGTATCTCCTCAAAGGTTCTCGGAAATTCCCCGCCATAATCTGCCATGATCTGCCGCGCCGCTTTCTGCATATTACGCACCCGATTATAATATCCCAGCCCCTCCCACAGCTTCAATAACTGATCTTCCTTGGCTTCTGACAAATCTTCTATTGTGGGAAGCTCTTTCATAAATCTGGCATAGTAGGGTTTCACCGCTTCCACCCGCGTCTGTTGAAGCATGATCTCCGATACCCATACATTGTACGCTTTCGGATTCTCCCGCCAAGGCAGTTCTCTTTTATGTCTCTGATACCACGGGATCAGCAAGCCTGACAACTCCTGCCATACAGGATTTCCCAAAACGACAGGAACCTCTTTGTGAATGGAGATACTGTCTTTTTCCACCAGACAATCATACGCCGCAACCCGTACTCCCTCTTTAGCCGCCTCAGCTAATGCTTTTGCAAACTCTGGATGTGTATCCGTATTCGGAGTAAAATAACGGACATCTTTCATCTGGATCACAAAGAACACATATGCTTCATAACCTTTCTTCAATGCTTCCTTAAGCTCATGCACATGCTTTACGGCACGCTCGCTGGGTGCATCCGGAAAACGGGCCACACCATCCTCCTCCAGCGTCACACCTTTCACTTCGATCAATATCTTTCTCTCTCCTGCCTGAACATACAGATCAATCCGCGAACTGCCATAAGTGTATTCCGAACGGACAGCAGTAATATTTTCTATGAGATTCCCGCGTTCCAACCATTCTTTCACCACTTTGTTCGGAACCTGCGAATCCATATTAACGATCCGCTTATTCTTTTTTACAGCTATCAGGTCCCATCTCGTCTTACGCTCCGGCTTAAGGCTGTCCTGAACATAGACAGCTGCCCCTGAGGTCAGCAGCTCCCTGCAGCGTCCCGTGTTCTTTACATGCACAGTCTCCATGACCCCATCTATGTCCACATGAGCAATAAAACGATTCGGGCGGTCAATGAATACTCCTTGGTATATATTACTATATTTCATATTACTGCACCATTCTTTCTATCCTTAACATC
Organism: uncultured Lachnospiraceae bacterium; assembly: GCA_946558695.1. Taxonomy (GTDB): domain Bacteria; phylum Bacillota; class Clostridia; order Lachnospirales; family Lachnospiraceae; genus MD308. The sequence goes on along the minus strand of CAMNTQ010000016.1, from coordinate 50,080 downwards.
ATGTATGCATTACCATTCATAATATCTGCATTATAGCATTCTGCAATTCGTTTTTCAATATAACGAAAAGACCCGAGTCTAGCTCAGGTCTTCTGATTCTTTTCTTTCCTCCAGTAATACCTCGGTCCGGTCATATGTACGCTTCTTTGACTCTTCGTGCTTCTTCAGGCATTGCAGGATCGCTTCATTCAGCGTAAGCATCTTCTCATCTAATGACGATACCATCTCCGCACATTCCCGAAGGTCCCGGCTGATATATTCCGGAGCATTTCCTTCAAATTTATAATATATCTTGTGTTCAAGGCTCGCCCAAAAATCCATGGCAATCGTACGTATCTGTATCTCAACTTTTGTATCCACAACACTGTCCGACAAAAAAATAGGAACAGATACCAACATATGATAACTTTTGTACCCGCTTTGCTTGGGATTCCTGATATAATCCTTAATGGAAAGCACTTTCAGATCACTTTGGTTTCCAATCATCTCTGCTAACCGGTAAATATCCGATGAAAATGAGCAGATTAATCGAACTCCGGCAATATCATTGACATATTTCACCATATTCTCAATGGATGTCTCATATCCATAACGCTTCAACTTTTTAACGATACTTTCAGGCGATTTCACCCTTTTCTTAATATGCTCAATCGGATTATACTTATGAACATGCTGAAATTCATCATTCAATATCTCAAGTTTCGTTCCAACTTCCTTCAACGCCGCATTATAGAGAAACATAATCGTCTTCCAACTGTCAACATCCTCATAGTTCTTAATTGCGTTCTCCAAATTTATCTCTCCTCTCTATGCGAAGAGCCTTTCCGTACATATATATATTATAGCATAAAATGAGGAGTTATGTCTTCTATTTAACACTTATTTAAGAAACATATAATAATTAATATTCAATTCCCAAACGTGCCCTCAACCCCGCGTCAAATGGGTGTTTTTTCTTCTTCATCTCGGTTGCGTAACTGGCAATTTCAAGCAGGTTTTCAGTCACCTCATGACCTGTCAAAATGACTTCTAGTTCCTTTGGCTTATGTCTTAAAAGCTCCAATAATCTGTCCTCATCAAGCGCTCCTATCGATACGGCACACAATGCCTCATCTAAAATCAAAACGTCAAAAGAATCACAAAGTTTGACAATCTCATCCAATTTTTTTATATGATAATTTATAAGCTCCATTCTCTCTGACTTGTCCATCTGCCGATAGAACTTTACCTTATCTCTCCCGGCAATGCAGGTAATGCCCGGAATGCTTTTCAGGATTTCTCTCTCACCGGAAGAATTATCTTTTAAAAACTGAAAAAACAGCACTCGAAACCCTGCTCCTGCAGCGCGCACCGCCTGCCCCACAGCCGCCGTCGTCTTTCCTTTTCCGTGTCCGTAATATACATGAATTTTTCCGGTATCTGACATGCGGCGCCTCCTTACATCTCAAGCTTCATATCCCCGAATTTGATCCATCCCGCTTTACGCATGAATTCTGAAATACCCAGTGTCACGGCGGCCGGCAGTACAATCTGAATCGCAATGATCTTTGCCAGCACTACCGCAGCCGGCTCTGTCAGAATCATCGTCTGCCATGTCATAATCTGCCCTACTAATCCTGCAGTACCCATACCTGACCCGGTAGCGTTGCTTGTCATATGCAGCACCATCGTTCCCACCGGTCCTAAAATCGCACTGGATAATATCGCCGGCACCCATATAATCGGTTTTCTCACTATATTCGGCACCTGAAGCATAGACGTACCAATTCCTTGCGCCAGAACTCCTCCGACCTTGTTCTCCCGATAACTCGCTGCTGCAAATCCAACCATATTACAGCAACAGCCCACTGTAGCCGCGCCTGCCGCCAGTCCCGACAGGTTTAGAACAATTCCAAGCGCTGCCGAACTGATCGGCAGAGTCAGAATCATCCCCATAAGTACGGACACAACGATTCCCATAAGTAATGGCTGCTGCTCCGTCCCCCAGTTGATAATACTTCCGAGCCATGCCATGAACCCGGATATCGGCGGTCCTAAGACCAGACCTACCGCGGAACCTGTCCCAATTGTAACTAACGGCGTTACCAAGATATCCACTTTTGTCCTGCCCGATACCAGATGCCCAAAAAATATTCCTACATATGCTGCAATAAAGGCTCCCAAAGGTTCCCCCGGCCCGGCATATACCATAGCCCCGTCTACTAATACGGCGCCTGCAAGCAGCTTGCTGGCAAATGCGCCCGTCATGCCTGCCGTCGCCGCAGAGACAACTACTAACGGACTTTCCTTAAACCGATAAGCAACCGCCGCACCGATCCCCGCACCGGTAAGAGACGCCGCAACTTTTCCAATCACGAAAATTAAATCTCCTGCCGTTCCTCCGATCAATGTTCCAATCTGTTGTATGATCGTACCAATAATTAATGTTGCAAATAATCCTTGCGCCATAGCGCTTAAACCCTCAATAAAAATCCTGTCCAATGCCTTTTTTAATTTTCCCATAACAGACTCCTTACCGCCAATTGATTTGTCATGTGTCTTGTCACCTGTTGCATTGTATCATACCATGTCTTTTTTAGCAAGTGTTCTTTTAAGCTGGACATGTACTCTCTAAAAGAGTATACTGATTTTTACCATGTAAAATATTAATTTAAGATGCGAGGTAAAACTATGTTCCGTTTGTGGGGAAAAGAATTCAAGGACAATCGTATGCTGAGAGATACCGTTATCTGCGACGATTCAGACGATACAAGAACACATAAAATATTCCGTGCTTTGGAGACGATCTGCTATGAATTTGATTTGAGCAAACCCATCTGGCTTGACTCAACCATTGCAGAATTCAAACGTCACAGCAAAGCGCGTTTTTATCAGGATAATTTTGTAGATTCCATTGATTTTGACTATCTTGAGATACATGTAATCGAAGAGTAAGAACAGACTTGCGTAACAGAATTCAGCAGGAATTCAAGAAAACTGCAGCCAATAACAAAGGTGCCCTGAATCTTCCTGGACACCCGTAATCTCTATAAATCTATCTTTTAATTTTAATGCTTTGATCATCCATTGCGGATCGCCTCCAACGGACTTAGCTTCATAGCCCTCTTTGCCGGGAAATATCCGGCCACAATCCCTACAAGCATTGCAAATCCAATAGATGCCAGCATCAGCCATATCGGGATATAAGAAATATTCGCACCGCCCGTCTGTATCATATCTGAATTCGCCGTCAAAGCATTGATAGCCATCGACATCAGAAAGCTTAATATATTGCCAATGATACCTCCAAAGATCCCTATAAACCCTGCCTCCATGAGAAACATTCCTCTAATATTGCCAAGGCTGCAGCCAAGCACCTTCATGACGCCGATTTCTTTCGTCCGCTCATAGATAGACATCATCATCGTATTCGCGATTCCGATAGCCGCTACAAACAACGATACTGCCCCGATTCCTCCCAGAACCGCCTGAATAATACCCATCTGTCTGTTCACGCTGTCCATCATCTCTGCATTTGTTTCCACATTATAGCCCATCTCTTTGATCGCATTGGCTACCGTTTTTACATTATCTTTATCATCAACTTTAAGCTGTGCATAAGAATAACAGAACTCTTTCATAGGCTTTCCGTTCTTTGTCTGCGGCTGCCCCGGAATGACCCGTCCTGTAAATTCTTTTTTCAGAACCTTCTTCAACGTATCCAGATCGCAGAAAACATAATAGCAATTGGCATTATAATCGTCAACTCCGCCTGCTACAAGTCCGCAGCCTCGGACTACATGTTTTTTGGCAGGCCGGCCGGTTCCTCCTCCTTCGCCTTCCTCACCGCCAATATCTGCCGTAATATCCATTGACAACTGATCTTGGCTGGCATAATAATTTTCCTGATCCAGTATCAGAAACAGAGAATCCTTCGTCAGATCAATATTCGGCAGTTCTCCTGTCTCCCAATACGACTCCCCGGTTCCTCTTGCCTGAAAATTCACAAGCGTCATATTGCCGTATACCAGCTCAAGCTGTCCGCTGTTCTTTTGCGGCAAAGACCCTTGTGACAGCTCTATCTTTCTTGCTTCAAGCCCCTCCGGCGTCATCGCCATAAGTTCCATATAGCCTTCATAAGATCCCTTAAGGAGCATAACTGACATTGTATACACTGGTTCTACACTCGTCACATGCTCAAGCTGCGATAAAGTTTCAAGACATGCATCGTCAACGTACTTTTCTGACTCTTTATCCGATTCATCCTCAGAACCATACATCATGTCACTCTGACCATTCGCACCTAATACATTAACGGTTGTCAGGCCGCCATACTCTTCTATCTCCTGATACATCGCCTGCTGAAGCCCAAGCCCCAGCGAAATCATAACTACGATCGATGCAGTACCGATGACAACTCCGAGGACAGTAAGAAATGTACGTAACTTTCTTCTGCGCAGGTTACTACTGCTCATCCTCAGAAGATCCATCCAGTTCATACAAAAAGTCCTCCTCTTCGCTCTTTCTCATTCTTTTCTTGCGTTCCTTAATAATGATGATTGCTGCTGACGCCATACCTATGACTCCAATAGCGATAACTACAGGAATAATCGGGAATCCTCCTGATGATTCTTCTTCCATTGGAATCTCTGTTCCCATCCCTTCATCCACCGACTCAACTACCTCGATCATCAGTTCCTTCTTCTCTGAAGTTTCCTCGCCTTCCTCATCCTCATAACTCATAGTCATCGTAATCGGCTCCGGCCCCGCCGTTGCCTGCGCCCCTTTAAGCATTGCATCAATAGACGCTGTAGCGCCGGACTCTACATTTCCAACGAATATCTCTTCTCTCTCTATCGAATTCCCTTCAAAAATAGCCTTTACATTGTAAAGTTTGGTTCGGCCGAGATTATAAAGACTGCACATCACATTGGCTTCGTCACCTACAGCAACACTTTCCGGATTAATCTCGAAATCACTGAACTCAAATCTCGCATCCTGCTTGACCGGAATCGACAGGCTTGATGCCGCCTCTACCGCGCTGCCGCTGGAATCTTCGTATTTCATACTAAGTTCTACACTGTATGGCTTCTGTAAAAGATCCGATTTTGCGTTCAGCTTCATGGTAATATCCGCTGTTCCGTTCGCGCTTATCCCATCCAGATAAACTGTACTGCTTCCTGAAGAGGGAAGAAATGCCGGCGCTGTCGTCTGCTCATCGGAGCCTTCCTCCGGCGCATTGAGATCAAAGAGCATATTTTTTACTTTTGTTTTTTTAGAAGTATTTTTTAAATGAACTTTAAGTGTAAAATCCGTTCCCGCCTTTACTTCCTTCGGCTTTGTGTCAAATCCCGTTACAATTACTCTCGGCACGGACCCGTCTCCGCCGCCGTCATCTCCGCCGCCGCCACCGCCGCCGGAGTAGGAGGCATCGCCGTTATCGATGCCTCCGCCATCGTCAGTAGGAATTTCCTCACCAGTTCCTTCTTCATCCTTCGGTGTTTTATCTGTGATATTTACTTCTAACGGCTTGTCCCCTTCTGGATTTGCTACTGTCTTTACCCAAAAAGCCTTTTTACTGCTTCTCTTTCCGTCATCTCCTTCAGCCAATGCAGTACCATCAGCTAATTCATAAGTACATTCAAAATATATCTTATGGTTTCCTGTTCCAATATCATCACGCTCTTTGAAAGTATATTTAAGCGCCTGACTCGTTGTACCTGCTGCCAATTTATCTATTATTTTCGCGTCGTCCTGATGATCCTTCTGGAACGGCCATTTAGAAATGTCTTCCTCATCAATACACGGATCTATCTTAATATTTTTAATTTCTACATCTTCCCTGTTTATGATAAATATCTCGAGACTGTTCTTCTTATCATATTCGAATACCGGCACTTTATTATTGGCGGCTTTCCATTCTATCTTTGAATTATTCTGTATCTCTGGTTCTTTATCCTTATCTTGCTCACTGCCCGTCTCATTACTTGGCTTATTATTTTCCGCCTTCACCGGCATCCCAATTCCCGTCCCGACAAGCACCGCTGCCGCAAGCACTGCTGCTGTTCCTCTCATGAATTCCTTCCATCTGCTCATTATCTTTGTTCCTCCCTCGCTCTTTCACGTTCTTCTATTTTTATAATTTTTCCGTCGCTGATGTGAAAAACTCTGTCTGCATAAGTTGCCAGATGATTGTCATGAGTAACCATAACAAGCGTCTTCTTCTGCTCTCTGACCACCCTCTGCATCAGCCTCATCACATCTTCAGATGTATGTGAATCCAGATTGCCGGTCGGCTCGTCCGCAAATATAATCTTCGGATTCACCACCAGCGCTCTGGCAACTCCTACTCTCTGCTGCTGACCGCCTGACATCTGATTCGGCATATGCTTTCTATGCTTTTGAAGACCTACAAGCTTAAGCATCTGATTCGCCTTCCTGATCCGAATCCTCTTATCCTCCCCCCGGAAAGTCAAAGGCAGCGCTACATTCTCTACCGCATTCATCATCCCCATCAGATGGAATGACTGAAAGATAAACCCGACATTGTTCCTGCGAAATGCAACCAGTTCATCTTCTTTGAGATGCTCGATGTGCTGGCCGCCGATCACGATAGACCCCTTCGTAGGCTTCTCAAGACCGGCAAGCATATTGAGAAGCGTAGACTTTCCAGAGCCAGACGTTCCTACGATCGCGCAGAACTCCCCCTGATGAATGTCGAAATCCACTCCGTCCAGCGCCCGTACTGTCTCGTCACCGACTTTGTAAAGTTTATACAGGTTCCTGACCTGAATTACCTGTTCCATATATGTACATCATCCTTCTATCCCTATTTTTATCTATCATAACACAGAATGCGAAATACTTTCATTAGAAAAACGAAAAAAATTCTTAAGATTGCCTCCCTCTTACCTTTATGCTAAGATAAAGAGAACAATCAGCGTCAATGAATGAAAGGAAACCATGCCATGATTGCCACACCCGGATTATCCATTAATTTTTTAAAAAAGGAGAATTATACCGGCTCTCATGCCGGAATCCGCTACTATCTGTGCGGCTCGGATGATAAGATCAAAGCCTGCATCTATCCTGAACCTTGGTGCTTCGAAGCGACTCCTGACGAAGATAAGAGATGGAATGAATTCTCTTTTTCTCCGAAAGGACTAAACGAAGCCATCGAATGGATCAGCAGTGCTGCCGCCAATCAAAAAGCATGAGAAATTCTCCCTGCGCAGGAGGATTCCTCATGCCCTATATATCCTATATGCTCTATATTATCTATCCCTTCAACACTTCTTCTGCAATATTTCTCGCATGATCTGAGATACGCTCCAAGCCCACAAGCGCATCAAGGAAGACAATTCCCGCCTCCGTATTACACTTGTTATCTGCAAGGCGGGCAATATGCTTCGTACGAAGCCTAAGCTCCAATTCATCTATCTTCGTTTCTTTCTCGATAACTTTCAGAGCCTTCTGTGTACTGCTTTCTTTCAGCGCTTCAATGGCGTAACGATAGCTGTCTATTGTCTCTGACATCATCTCCTCCATATGCTCTTTCGCTATATCAGAGAACGCTACCTTCTTTTCCAGAAGAGTCTCTGCATACTCGGAGATATTTTCACAATAATCGCTCACCCGCTCAACATCCGACAGAATCTGTAAGAGACGCGCTACGGTCTCATGCTCCTTTTCGCTGATCTGCATAGTGCTTAATTTTACTGCATAATCCGTAATCCCCGCGCACAGCTTATCCACGGTATCCTCATCTTCCCTAAGCCTGTCGATCCCCTTTTGATCCTTGGTAAATAAGATGTTCCGCGCAGTCTCCATTGTCTCCACAACAAGATCTCCCATACGGATTGCTTCATTTATTGTGGACTGCAGGGCAATACCCGGAGTTTCAAGCAAACGTTCATCCAGAAGCACCTTTGACCGATCCTGCTCGTCCTCATTGACATTGCCGATTTTCCTCGCCAGCTTTATAATCAGGTTTGATGCCGGGAATAAAAGTACTGTCGTCCCAATATTAAAGATCGTATGAACCAAACTGATCTGAGTCTGGGTAATAGCCCCTTCTCCCGCCTGCGGATTCATAAGTTCAAAGTAGACGATGACCACAGCGCTGAATAGCACCGTACCGATAACATTAAACAAAAGATGCATAAGTCCCGCCGTCTTCGCATTCTTCTTTGCGCCAAGCCCGGATAGGATTGCCGTCACACAAGTACCGATGTTCTGTCCCATGATAATATAAATCGCCGCGCTGAACGGTACCAGACCTGCTGCCGCAAGACTCTGCAGGATACCCACCGATGCGGAGGAACTTTGGATGATAGCTGTCACTACAGTTCCTGCAAGAATCCCAAGAATCGGGCTCTTGCCAAGAACTACAAACATATTGACAAATCCTTCATACTCTCTTAAAGGCTCCACCGCCTCCGACATTGTAGTAATGCCAATAAACAAAAGTCCAAAACCAATAATGATACTGGATATATCCTTCGTTGAGCGCCTCTTTCCCGTCAGCATCACGATAACGCCGGCAATCACCGCGACCGGCGCCAGTCTTGACGGGCTTAAGAACTCCGCCCATTCCACAGAAGACACAAGCCATCCTGTAACCGTCGTTCCAATATTAGCTCCCATGATCACGCCCATCGCCTGCGTAAGATTCATAAGTCCGGCATTTACAAATCCGACAACCATGACCGTCGTCGCGGACGAACTCTGAATGACTGCCGTAATCGCAGCGCCGAGAAGAACTCCCATAAATTTGTTCTTCGTCAGGATCTCAAGCAGCGACTTCATCTTATTTCCCGCTGCATTCTCAAGTCCCTGCGCCATAATCTGCATACCATAGATGAACATTCCAAGTCCGCCTGCGAATGGTATGATAATGTTCATGTATTCCATTGCTTTCCTCCCATGTATCAGTCAAATATCTGCTATCCGGCTGTCAGCAAAGCCGCCCATGACCGGATTAATATACGGCATGTCCATTCACTTTCCAACATACTGTACACTAAATTCACAATATCATGCAGCGGCTATGAAAACAATATGCAATTATAAATGATAATTTACAGTTATTTTTATTTTTCTTGTCAATTATTTACAATCTTATACTTGTAAGCCGCTATTACTTCTTCATCTTCGGCTCACTGATTAACGATGCCAGATACCCAAATACAAGCGCCGCTGAGATTCCCACTGCACTTGCCTTGAAGCCGCCAAGAAAAATACCGATAAATCCTTCCTTGTCAACAGCCTCCTTCACACCTTTCCACAACAGATTACCGAATCCTGCCAATGGGACGCTTGCCCCCGCTCCCGCATAATCCTGAATCGGCTGGTAGATGTGAAACGCTCCCAGAACAGCTCCGACGCATACCAGCAGTACCATAACTCTTCCCGGCATGAGCTTTGTCCGGTCCAGCAATATCTGGGCAAGAGCACAGATCAGCCCGCCTACCCAGAATGCATTGATATAATCCATACACACTCCCTCCTTCCTGTACCTTAAAATCTTCCCTTGCCTAACAGTGCTCCAATACGATCCCGTGGGCGATACCCGGTACGCTTGCACCCTCATTGAAGCTTACCGTGGACATCAGCGCCCCCGTAGGTACGAACAGCACTTTCTTCCATTCACCCCTCTCAAGCTTTGGAAGTATATAGGAAGATAAAACCGAAGCAGCACAGCCGCAGCCGCTTCCTCCGGCATGAGTGTCCTGTTTGTTCTGGTCAAAAATCATCATTCCGCAATCAATATGGTTTTTCTTAATGTCTATCTCTTTTCCCCTCATCAGATCAAACAGAATACTCTGCCCCACATATCCCAGATCCCCGGTAATGATCCGGCTGTAATCATCAGGCTCCCGCCCAAAATCCTTCAGATTTGTTTCAATGGTATCCGCAGCGGCAGGAGCCATGCACGCCCCCATATTCTGGGAGTCTTTCAACCCAAAATCAACAATCTTCCCTACCGTTATTCCCGTAATTCTTACATGGCTGCGTTTTCTTCCTACTAAAAACGCGCCGCTTCCCGTCACCGTCCACTGGGCGGACAACGGTCTCTGGTTCGCATAGCTCAGAGGAAAGCGAAATTCCTTCTCTGCGCTTCCGAAATGGCTGGACGTCACTGCAAGCATATAATCTCCATATCCTGCCGCCACACTCATGGAAGCAAGCGCAAGCGCTTCTCCTGACGTCGAACATGCCCCAAAAAGGCCAAACATCGGAATCCCGAATTCCATTACTCCAAGCGACGTAGCAATCCCCTGCCGGAGCAGGTCACCGCCGAACAGAAACCGTACATCTTCTTTGTGAAGATGAGCTTTTCCCATAGCTAGAAGACACGCTTCCTTCTGCATGGTACTTTCCGCCGCCTCCCAACTGTCTTCACCGAAAAGATTTTCTGTCTCCACCATATCAAACATTTTCCCAAGCGGCCCCTCGCCCTCCTTTTTTCCGACGACGGACGCGCTTGACACCACATAGGGTGACTGTTCAAACGCAATACTCTGTAATCCCTGTGTCATAATCATACCTGCCTTTTTACATAATGATGCCGGAATCAAAAGATTCCTGCAATCTTCCCAATCCAGTACAAAAAGCCCAATACCCAGCTCGTAAATACGCCATATAAGATCACCGGCCCCGCAATCGTAAAGATCTTACATCCGATTCCCATGACCTGGCCTTCCTTCTGGAACTCAATCGCCGGAGCCGCCACGGAATTGGCAAATCCAGTAATTGGAACAAGCGCTCCCGCGCCGCCCCATTTTGCAATCCTGGGATAGACATTAAGGGCAGTCAGAACGACACTCAAAAGTATCAGTATCATTGATGTCCATCCGCCGCTTATATCTTTATCAAGTCCCATTTTTTCACAATAATTCAAAATAATCTGCCCGATCACGCAGATTATGCCGCCTGTAATAAATGCCTTCGTCATATTTACCGGCAGATTATGCACAGGCGTTTTTTTCTTGACGTAATTTTCGTATGCTTCCTGCTGTTTTTTTCTATCCACTCTACCTTCTCCTTCCAAGATACTTTTACCTACCATCCGCGGTAAAAGAATATAAGCGCTCCGATTCCTTTTCCTATGGCCATAGCCGCTATTAGATACGGGACACATTTGATAATCTTCGCGCGCCTGATAAATATAGGAAATACATTCAAAATCTCCGCCAGCGCCATAGACCAGCAGCCTACAAAGATACCTCCAAATAGGCCGAACACCGGAAGAAAATAGGAACCCCCCGGTATGGCAATCTGGTACACCCAGAATATGTTTCCGAGCATTCCTCCAAGCGCCACACTATCCTCATAAAGAAGAATATGCTCCCCTGTGTGTGTGCGGTCGGCAAAATCTGAGATAACTCCCAACCCGATAATAAAGGAAAAAAGACCTGCTGACACTGCCAGCCCTGCGCTAAGTCCGAGAATTGCCAGAATGACTTGTGCTGCCCACATCCAATTCCTTCCCCTTCCGCGAGAAATCTTCAATCAGCGTCGTCTGGATATCATTTTCATAAAGACGCATCTCTACTTCCATCGGTGTCGGGTCCACCGTAAATTTCTTTTTACCGAAGTGATTAAAAAATGTAAGAATCCCTATGATCACCCCGATGCAGTACGACAGTTCCAGAATTGTAAAACCAGAGCTTTCCGTTCCTGTAAGGCTTACATATATTTGGCCGAACATTTTTGTCACATCAACATCATTATTAAATGCCATAATAGAAAACGCGGCGCCGCAAAAAGTGATGACAACAACAAAAAATGTCTTGATCCAATGGACGGCCTGCCCTGCTGTCCTCTGCTCCTCTAAGGTAATGATAAAATCTGTCTCGCCCATATTCTGAATATCTGCGTTTGGATATGCCTCATGAATGCATTCAATTACCTTTAAAATCGAAACAGCAGTCCGGTTTTGGTTTTTCTTATCCGTATCATGGAATTTTAACAGCTTCAAAGTCTTCACTCTGGAAGTGACAGAAGAATTGGCGCACTCGATCTTTATAACATCCCCTAACGTTACCTCAGGTTTTGTCACTTCTACATTACGGTCCGCTTTTACATAGATTGTATCATTTCCAGACGCCATAATAACCTCCGGCATCCGCCGCTGACATTTTCCTGTCACTTTCTGTCTTCTTTACCAATGTGCCCTCGCTCATATCCCCGCCTTTTTTTACATCGCCAAAATAATAGATCAGTCCGACGATGACCGCAAGAGCCACTACAAGAGCCAGGCAGAGCCTGAGCTTTTTTCTCGCTTCTTCCATACTGACACCTTCCTTTGTTTTTTTGTTAGTATGCTGCTTTTCTTTTAAAATATACACAAAGAAAATATACGCGGAAATTGGTCAGATCTTATCTCTCATCTGTTTTAAAATTTTCTTTTCCATTCTGGAGACTTGTACCTGCGAGATACCGAGTTCTTCCCCCACCTGTGTCTGCGTACGGTTGGCAAAGTACCTAAGATAAATCAGCTGCCGTTCCTTTGAATCCAGAGACATAAGAAGATGATCAAGCACCATATGATCCACAATCTTGTCCTCCTGTCTTTCCTGCCCCGGAAGCTTGTCCATTAATTGGATCTCCTGCCCGTCTTTCTGGTAAATTGATTTTTGCAGCGACTCGATATCGCCGCTTGCCTCCATCGCCATCGTAAGCTCCTCTGTTGACACATCCAGCTCCTTCGCAATCTCTGAAATATACGGCTCTCTTCCAAGTGTTTCTACAAGCCGCTCCTGACAAAGATACGCCTTGTATGCCAACTCCTTCAGCGAACGGCTGACTTTGATCATTCCGTCGTCCCTGAGGAACCTCTTAATCTCTCCGGAGATCATAGGAACCGCGTAGGTGGAAAACTTCACATTATAATCTAGGTCAAATTTATCAATCGCCTTTAACAGCCCAATATTCCCTATCTGAAACAGATCCTCCGCTTCCACCCCGCGGTTATAAAAGCGCTTTACGATACTCCAGACTAATCCCCCATTCTCTTCTACAAGCTGTGCTCTTGCTTCTTCATCCCCCTGGTGAGATTTCTGAATTAAAGCGATTGTGCGGTCCATAATCTCCGTCCTTTTCCGATTGTTTTTTCCATCTTCACAACAGTTCCCATTCCAGGCGAAGACTCTACCTCCAGCTTATCCATAAACGCCTCCATAAAAGAAAATCCCATGCCGGAACGCTCAAGCTCCGGCTTGCTGGTATACAGCGGTTCCATCGCCTGCTTAATATCTTCAATTCCTTTCCCCTCGTCTCTGACTTCAAGGTAAAGCGTCTGCCCTTCTGTGCGGCAGCGTATAGATATATTATGTATCTCACTTTCATAACCATGGATAATCGCATTAGTTACTGCCTCCGACACTGCAGTCTTTACATCAGATACCTCTTCTACCGTAGGATTTAAAGCCGTCATAAAAGACGCCACCGTTACCCTTGCAAATGACTCATTCGATGAACGGCTGTCAAAAATCACCTGCATTTCATTCGTGTTTTCCATCTAATTATCCTCCTCATATATCTGCATTATTTTTGTCACTCCGGACATAGTTAATATTTTTCTCATTCTCTCACCTACATGCACTGCACAAACTTCTCCGCCCAGCATAAAGATTCTCCGATACCTTCCCATAATTACTCCGATTCCGGAGCTGTCCATAAAATCCGTCTCCTTAAAATCAAAAATCACGTAACGGATATGATTTCTTTCTATCAGATGATCCGACTCCCTTCTTAACTCCTCTGAGTTATGATGGTCAATTTCACTTGGCAGAAAAATTGTCAGGCAATTCTCCTGAACCTGATACTTCATATATGCCCTCCTTCATAGTTTTAGATATTAGAAAAAGGATATGCGCCCTTGCATATCCTTTTCTTTCGTAATTCTATCTATTCTGTTTGTTCATTATCATTTTGGTCTTCCTGATCTTCCCCGCTGTCCTGAGCGCTTTGGTCTTCCTGATCTTCCTCGCTGTCCTGAGTGCCTTGATCTTCCTGATCTCCCTCGCTGTCCCGAGTGTTTTGACCATTCTGTCCGTCCTGATTACTCTGTCCTTCCCGGCTGTTCTGTTTGTTTTGTTCATCCAGCGCCTTCTGCGCTGTCTGCGCCGACGCTGTATCTTTATATTTTTCTACGAGCTTTTGATAACGGATATTCGCTTTATCCTGCTCTCCCTTCTTTTCAAAAGTCTGTGCGAGCAAAAGAAGTGCTTTTCCCTCCTGATAACCCTCATCCATCTTTACAACTTTCTCAAGACTGCTGATCGCGCCGTCATAATCGCCGGATTCAAATTCTTCTTCTGCAGTGCCGTAAAGATTCTCGCACATCCGCGGAAACAGTTCATTCGCAACATCATCATACCGGCTCTTTCCTGCTTCTCCAAGTGTGTCCGGAGAGACTTTAAGCATCTGTTCTAACATCTCTTTATCACTCATATCCTCTGCTGCAAAATGTTTGGCAACATCAAGTACGATCTCATAACTTTCCTGTGTGGATGCAGACTGTGCCTTCAAATCCTCGCTCTCCTCACTGTTCACCCGGTATTCCTCTAGTTCTGTCTTAAGAGCACTGATCTGCGCTTCCTGTGTCGCAATCTTATCGCTGAATGATACCACCCGCTCATTAAGCTTCTTCTGCCTTCCTACAGATACGGCGGGCATAATTAAAAACCACATGACCGCGGCGCCCACAAGCACGCCGATCGCAATATTTAAAAATGTATGAAGCCCGGAATTTTCCTTAAAAACGGAAGATGCCGGCTGAATGATCGTCTCGTTTCCAATGTTGTAGGTGACAGTCTGCTTCGTCCCCTCACCTTTTCCTCTGTCTCTGGCCCGGCTTGGACGGGATTTCCGAATCTGGGTAATCTCATGCATATACCGAAGCGTGATCTCATCTGTAGTATCCAGCTTATGAGCTGTTCTAAGCTCCTTCCTTGCCGCCGAAAACTGCTCCGTCTGTATATAAAGAAGAGCCAGAAGCTGATGCGCCTTTACATAAGACGGATGGACTGCCAATGCCTTTTTTAACTGGATAATCGCCAGATCCTCTCCATTCTGCCCGGCCAGCTCGATACTCTGATTAAATAACTTCACCGCCTGATTAATACTCTCAAGCTCTCCCGGAACCTCCTGTATCTTACCGATATAATAATCCGCAAGATTATCTTCCGGCTGGAAATTCTTGCTCAGAATCCACTCCACAAGCGCTTCAACTACATCTCCTCTGCCATAGTAAACAAGCCCCAGAAGATTTCTCGCATCAATATTCACTCTGTTGTATTGAAGACTGCGCCGAAGAGATGTGACCGCCCCGCTCATATCACGAATATCCGCCTTCTTCAGACCATCATTGTACCAATAATTTGACTGGTACATCAGCTTTGTTGTATATTCCATAGACTATATAACCCCTTTTATCCCGCTACTTCGTCTGTTCTATCATCTCACGCAGAATATCCGTCATATCGGTCAGATCCTCTTGATAAACCGCGCCTTCGATATCCTCTACCTCCAGGCTTGGCTGGAATTTTTTCAATTCTTCCGCAAAATCCAACATCACTCATTACCTCCTGCCAAATACTTTTTTACAGCACCTGCAAGATACAGAGAGCCAAGGCAATAAATCTCACTGTCTCCCCTAATCTTATATGCTGTATCTATCACTTCTTCTATCTTGTTCCTCTGATATACCGGAACAGTAGTATATTTGTCAAAAATCTCTCCCAATTCTTTTATGGGAACTCTTCGCTTGTCGTCAATTTCTGTCACAATATATGCCTTGGCTTTTATCTTCCCGCAAAGATAGGCGATCATCTGCTCATATTTCTTGTCTGACACTGCCGAGAATATAATCACCGGCAATTCCCATTGGTCCTTCGGAAGCATATGTATGCTCTGTACAAATGCCTCTAAAGCTCCGGGATTATGCGCTCCGTCTACCGTCAGATGAGGCGCGGCAAGCTCCATCCGCCCTTCCCATCTAACAGAAACAATCGCCTTCATCCATTTTTCCCAGTCAATCTCACTGTCTCTAAACACATATTCCAGAACTTGAATTGCAAGTTCCGCATTCTTCACCTGATAGATTCCGCAGATAGGAACATACCATGTAATACCCTTATCATACGCATTCTTTCTCGAAAAAGCAATACGGTTTCGGCTTACTTCCCGAATTTCGTACGCATAATCTGTAATTTCTCTGCATGGAGCCTGATGTTCTGACGCAATCCGACGAATTACCTTCGACGCCTCCTGACTGCTCCCGTCGAAAAAGATCGGAACATTCTCCTTTATGATCCCCGCCTTTTCATATGCAATCTGTTCGATCGTATCACCAAGAATCTCCGTATGATCAAGACTGACAGACGTAATCACTGTAAGAAACGGATGTTCCGGCGCATTGGTAGCATCCAGTCTTCCTCCAAGCCCCGTCTCCAGAATAATGTATTCTGCATCTGAATCGGCAAATGCCGTCATTCCCATTCCGAAGAGAAATTCAAAGTAAGAAGGATGCTCAAAACCATATTCCTGCATTCTTTTCACCGTCTCAAATGTCCTCAAAAAAACACGGTAAAAAGTATCATCATCAACCGGACTGCGGTTGATTTGTATTCGTTCATTAATCTTCACAAGATGCGGCGAAGTAAAAAACCCGGAGTTCTTCCCCTCAGCCTCCAAAACCGCCTGCATATATGCACATACGGAGCCTTTTCCATTCGTTCCCGCCACGTGGATAATCTTTCTGTCATATCCTGGATTTCCGAGCTTCTCAAGAAACTGCCTTGTATGCTGCAGGGAGTGCTTCTTCGTAAACCTCGGAAGCTCTTCAATATACTCCACTGCTTCTTTATAGTTTTGTGGTATTCTATCTGACATAATTAACTCCGCTTACTTTTCTTCCAACGGCTCCTGCTCCTGCCATGACTTCGATGTGTCAGTTCCGGTTCCCTCCTGTACCGCAAGTTTCCCTCCCTGATAAATATATTCATTAGAAGCCCGGAACACTGTATTACTGGACCCCATCTGAATCACCGATACGATATCTCCTTCATTCAAAACCGTCTCCGGCAATTCAATTCTCGTGTTATTAAGAAAAGTACTTTTCTGCCTGACTCCGTTGACAAACACCTTGCTGTTGCTCGTAAAGTTCTCTCCGTACAGACTGCTGCTTCCGCCGAGATGCTCTATTACATCTGTTACCGAAACATCCCGGACTCCCATCACCATATGCGGCTCTTTCACCGGCATGTCTCCATCTCCATAAACATACTGCTTTCCATAAAGAATATCATACTGTAAAAGCTCCAGATCCTCCAGATATCCATTCGTCTGCCTGCGCTCCTGATGATAGTTGAACACAGTTCCCGAATGAATGTCCAGACGTTCAAAGACATCCGCCATGATCTGATAGGCCGGAATATTCCTGTCCTCCTTCTTAAGACCGATATTATCCCAGATAACATAGTTGGTATTGTAAAGATACCGTCCTTTAAGGTCCTCTGCTTTAAGCCCAAGCGTCGGCAGATGGTCTCCATAAAAGACGATAACCGAAGGTTCTCCTCTGTCCTCTACCGCCTTTACAAGATTCCCCGCGAACTCATCCATACCGTATACCTGATTCACATAATATTCCCACTTATTTTTCAGTGCTTCATCTTCAATTCCTTTTACAGTAATCTCCGGATTCTCGATCACCTTGCTTTCCGGATAGTCTCCATGTCCCTGAAGGCTCACACAAAAAACGAAATCCTGCTGCTCTGTTGTATCCATCGCTTCTGTAATATGTTGAATCAATATATCATCCTTTGCCCATCCATTTTCCGTAAACTGCAGAACATTCATAAATTCCTTGCTCGTATAAGTGTCAAACCCGATATGGTCAAACACCTTTGCACGGCTGTAAAAATTGCCGCCGTTATTGTGAAGGGCATGCGTTCCGTATCCGAGAGCGCTAAGCGCAGAAGCCGCACTCTCGCTCTGCCGCTCCTTCAGCACTGTCTTGTAAGGATACTCTCCAGGACCAAAATACCGGAGATTCATCCCCGTCAAAACCTCAAACTCTGTATTAGCCGTCCCAGCTCCTACTGACGGCACTTTAAAATATCCAGAAGAATAATTTTCATACATCTTCCTGAGATTCGGGCTTGCATCCGTTGAGGTCTTAAAGAACTCTGCCTCTGCTACATCGAAATAAGACTCCAACTGAACAAAGATAATATTCGGTTTTTCATTATCTTTAAGCCCCGTCTCATTCTTCGCAATGCCGCCGTTATCCGTAATCTTTGCCATCGTCTTTTCATTGTATTCATTCGGTTCATTGATTCCTGTATTGAACACACTTGCCATAAAACAATACGGCAGGCCGTAATCCTCATAAGCAAATGCAATATTCCCAAAATAAGTAGACACCACCCTCTTATCAATAGCCGCGTCTGTAATAAACCCATACAATGCCGCGCAGATTACAATTCCGCCCGCAGCCCAGATACGGTGAAGCTTTCCATTATATTGTCCTCCGCGTCTCCACATGGATATCACCCATACTGTGACCGCTGTAATTCCGACGCCGAGCATAATAAGCTCAAATCCATTAAAATAATTATTGATCAATGAAACTGCATCTGTAGCAACTTTCAGATCCTGTGCATTAAACGGCGTTACACGCTTCAGAAGCATATATCCATTAGCAACTCCGAGCAGCAGCCACAGCACACTGATAATAATACGCATAAATACTCTTCTTTTAAACAGATAAACAATAGAAAATGTCATAAAGATCATAAACGCATTGTATAGAAATACCAGCGGCGTCTCCGTCATATAGCTCCATGCCTCGATCAACGAATGTCTTGATACCGCCTCGATCACATAATTGATCAGACATGCAAGAAGAGCATGGAACACCAGAGAAAAGCAATTCATCACTTTATAGACCGGCTGCATCTTTTTTGCAAACGCACCGTTTCTTTGCTTCTCGATAATTCTCTGGCGCCGTTCTCTCTTCGCCATCCAATATGCCTTGATATCCTCTTTTTTCAGGTTCTTAAGCTTATGAAATGCTCCCTTTATATCGGGCTTTTTAAATTGGATTTTTTTCATAATATAATGTAATCTCCCACCCTGTCAGGCATCACTACCTGCTGCGATTCTATCTTGCTTTTAATCCGTTAAGCCTGTCTTGTACCTCTGCCATCATCTGACGGTATGTCTCAAGCTTTTCCTTTTCTTCCTGAACCTTTGACTTTGGAGCCTTGCTTACAAATCTTTCATTATTGAGCATCCCTTCAGCGCGGGCGATTTCTTTCGTGAGGCGCTTTTCTTCTTTCGCAAGACGTTCCATTTCCTGCTCAAAATCAATTAACTCCTCAAGGGGCACATATACCGACGCATCCGGAACTACGATGGATACTGCATCTTTTGCAATTCCCTCTTTATCATTCTGAATGATCAGTTCACTTACCGCCGCCATTGTCTGTGCCGCATCCTCAAAGCAGGCAAGTCCTGTACACAGCTCTTTATCTTCGCATACAATATACACCTTCGCTTTTCTGGAATTCGGAACGTTCATCTCAGCCCGGACATTTCTGACACCGCGGATAATCTCTTTATAATGGTCTACAATCCTCTCGGCCATCGGGAAATTTAAGTTCTCGTCATATTCCGGCCACTGGGACATCATAAGAGAATCTTCCTCTGGTATGAGCTTGCTGTAGATTTCCTCTGTTACAAATGGCATATACGGATGGAGAAGCTTCAACGCTTTCTTAAGAACTTCTCTCAAGGTCCACAATGCATCATTGGCGCTCTCTGCATCTTCATCCGCGTGATAGATGCGGTATTTAGCCAGCTCGATATACCAATCGCAGAACTCATCCCATATGAAATCATAGAGCTTTGCAAGCGCGATACCAAGCTCGAATTTATCCATATTCTCGGTTACTTCTTTCACCAGATTATTGCATCTGGACATAATCCATCTGTCGCCCGGACGGAACTTCACGCCCGCCGGCTCCGTAAGCTCTTTGTCTCCGAGGTTCATCATGATAAAACGTGACGCATTCCATACCTTATTGGCAAAATTACGGCTTGCCTCTACCCGCTCATTATAAAAACGCATATCATTGCCCGGCGCATTCCCTGTCACAAGAGTCATACGAAGAGCGTCCGCGCCGTACTGGTCGATGATTTCCAGCGGATCAATACCATTTCCAAGTGACTTACTCATCTTCCGGCCGAGAGAATCTCTTACCAGTCCATGAATGAATACGGTATGGAACGGCGATCTGCCAGTATGCGCATACCCGGAAAATACCATACGGATTACCCAGAAAAAAATGATATCATAACCTGTTACAAGCACATCCGTCGGATAGAAATAATCAAGATCTTCTGTCTTATCCGGCCATCCCAGTACAGAGAACGGCCACAATGCGGAAGAAAACCATGTATCTAATGTATCCTCATCCTGCGTCATATGTGTACAGCCGCACTTTGGACAAGTCTCCGGCCTTGTTCTTGACACTGTCATCTCGCCGCACTCATCACAATAGTATGCCGGAATCCTGTGTCCCCACCAGATCTGTCTGGATATACACCAGTCACGTATATTCTCAAGCCAATGCAGATAGATCTTGTCAAACCGTTCTGGAACGAACTTAAGTTCACCCGTCTGAATAGCATTAATCGCCGGCTTTGCAAGTTCCTCCATCCGAACAAACCACTGCTGCTTAATAAGAGGCTCTACCGTCGTATGGCATCTGTCATGAGTTCCCACATTATGGCTGTGCGGAACGACCTTCACTAAAAGCCCCTGTTCCTTTAGCTCCTTTACCATAAGCTTTCTGGCCTCATAACGGTCCATCCCTGCATATTTTCCGCCATTTTCATTGATAGTAGCATCATCATTCATGATATTGATCTCCGGCAGGTTATGACGCTTTCCAACCTCAAAATCATTCGGATCATGGGCAGGTGTAATCTTAACCGCGCCGGTTCCAAACTCTTTATCAACATAAGAATCCGCAACAATCGGAATCTCCTTTCCTACTAGCGGCAAGATGGCCTTCTTTCCCACAACATCCTTATATCTCTCATCATCCGGATGAACTGCAATGGCTGTATCGCCGAGCATCGTCTCTGGACGCGTCGTCGCGATCTCGAGGAAATCATCGCTTCCCGCGATCGGATACTTGATATGCCAGAAATGTCCGTCCTGCTCCTCATGCTCAACCTCTGCATCAGAAAGAGATGTTTTACACACCGGACACCAGTTGATGATTCTAGAACCCTTATAGATATATCCTTCCTCATAAAGCTTAATAAATACCTCTTCAACTGCCTTTGAACATCCCTCGTCCATCGTAAAACGCTCTCTGTCCCAGTCACAAGAAACACCCAGCTTCTTAAGCTGTCCCTCAATGGTCCCGGCATATTCATCCTTCCACTGCCATGTACGCTCAAGGAATTTCTCGCGCCCTAATTCCTTCTTGTCAATTCCCTCATCCTTTAGCTGGTTCGTAACCTTAACCTCCGTTGAAATAGCCGCATGATCCGTACCCGGAACCCAAAGCGCATTATAGCCCTGCATCCTCTTATATCGGATCAGGATATCCTGAAGCGTATTGTCTAACGCATGACCCATATGAAGCTTTCCTGTAATATTCGGAGGCGGCATCACCGTCGTGAAAGGTTTTCTATCTCTGTCAACCTCTGCATGAAAATACTTATTCTCACACCACTTCTCGTAAAGCTTCGCCTCAATCTCCTTCGGATTGTAAGTCTTGTTCAGATTCTCACCCATAATTTCTCTCCTTGCTTCTTCTCATGTTTATTCACAAAAAATTCACACATCAGGGCGTAAAAAATCGCCCTCCACATCGTAAAGGGCGACAATAAATCGCGGTACCACCTTTATTTATATAGAAAAAATACTCTATATCTCATCTTATTCTGTAACGGGAACGACTCCGGGACAACCTAGCTTTATCCTAAAAGATTCAGTTATCCGGCTAGGAAGCTACCTTCCGCATCCTGCACACTTAAGCGCCTTTCAGCCTCAGGGCGGCTCTCTCTGTCAGGACAGTAAATGCGTACTCCTCTTCTTCAACGCCTTTGATTTTTTTAACTATTGACTATCATAGACATCAGGCGGTGATTTGTCAAGGAATTTAAAGTCCTTTTCAGAAAGTCTTAAGAGTTATCTGTGCCGAAACCGCAGAAATAATACCTGTTCCGGACAGTTCGCCGCACATTTTCCGCAGCGGATACACTCCGCCGAACCGGGATTCTCCACAGGGTTTACATCCATTGGACATATGTCCCTGCATTTCCCGCAGGAAATACAGTTATCTTTGTCTGCCTCCATATGATAAACACTGATTTTGTTCAAAATGCCGTAAATTGCACCCAGCGGACACATCACTTTGCAAAAAAACCTGCAGACAGCAAGACATCCTGCCAGTGTTGCGATCAGGATACATGCCTTGAGAGAAAATAGCGTCCCTATCGTTTTTCTCAGCTCAGGATGTGCGGCAAGAAGCGGTATTCCTCCTTCTAACGTCCCTGCCGGACAGATATATTCACAAAAAGCAGGCGCGCCCATTCCCAGCTCATTTGTACATGCGGCAGGAAAAATCAGTACAAAAAGAACCAAAAGTATATATTTTATATAGGTAAAGCCTTTCCATAATTTTCTTTTTGGAAAAGGGACTTTATAGAGCAATTCCTGTATCAGCCCAAAAGGGCAGACAAATCCGCAGATGGCTCTTCCGAACAGAACTCCGGCCGCCAATATGAATCCCATCGCATAAAAACTTATATTAAAATTCACGGAACCGCTTACTGCCTGCATAGCTCCGATGGGGCAGGATAATCTTGCAGCCGGGCAGGAATAACAGTTGAGCCCGGGATTGCAAAACTGCTTCCACTGCCCTTTATAAAGCTGCCCATTGGCAAAATTGTGAAGATATGTATTCGAATAACCAAAGGCTGCGATCTGGATGATCTTTCTTTTCATTTCCTGACTAAACTTCATATAGTTACCCCAATCCAATACATTCCAGACAAACATTAACCGCCTTATTCAAGACAATCGGCATTTCCCCTCTGTAGACGCCCCATACCATCGCGCATACAGTTAGAGACAGCAGTATGATCTGAACTGCCGTTCTTCTGCTGCCGTCCATCCTGCTCTTACTCCGAAGATTCTGATTCCAACCCATCCAAATATCCTTCCACAAAACTCTTATATCCCGCCACATCTGCTCCCACAATAGGACTTCCAACAAACTCTCCGTCTCTATTCACAAAATAGGTTGTCGGAACCCCAACGATCTTCCGAAGAATAGCATCAAATTCCTTTTCTGCCGCCAGATTCACATAAGTCACTCCTGTCTTATCTGCAATCTCTTTGGCAAGAGCATATTCATCTGAATCTTCCGATGACACATCTGATATAACGCCTATAATCTGAACATTGTCCGGCATAGTCTCGGACCACTCCTCAAGCTCCGGCATTTCATTAATACAGGGGCCGCAGAATGTCGCCCAAAAATTCACTACCGTAATATCCGCATCAGAAAAAATATTTTCTGTGACCATATTCCCCTCAAGATCCACGGCAGAAAATTTGAGTGTATCATCTTCGGATGAAGCACTTTCTTCCGCGGCGGATTCCTGTTCTGTCTTCTCTCCTTCTTTCTTCTGGCTGCATGCACATATGCAGAAACATAAAATCAAAAGCAAATAAAATAACCATATTTTTTTCATCATAAATTCCCCATTTTCATTTCTTCGATCAGATACCTTTTCTCCCGCAGCATCTCTTCAATACTATCCAGTATCTCTTCATTTTCTGCTTCAACTGTGTGATAATGATAATTAGAAGTGATGTTCTTTAGAGGACTTGACTTCCCAAGCCTGATATTTTCCACAAATTCCATTACTTTTTTTCTGGAATTAATACCAAGCGCCGCTTCCATATGACCGTAAACACGGTGGTTCACCATGACGTTCACTACTTTTCCGCC
Source organism: uncultured Lachnospiraceae bacterium (assembly GCA_946558695.1). Lineage (GTDB taxonomy): Bacteria > Bacillota > Clostridia > Lachnospirales > Lachnospiraceae > MD308. The sequence goes on along the minus strand of CAMNTQ010000016.1, from coordinate 26,048 downwards.
CAGATCAACAATCGAACACAGTTCATCTTCCATCTGATCATCTGTATGGCTGACTTTAAACACCCGCTCCGCCGTATATGGAGCATTCATAATATATCCTCTGTTAGTAGCTATGATATCGTATCCCGATTCCCGTATCAACACCATGTCCTGCACGATCACCTGCCGGCTCACATTACAGATCTTTGCCAATTCTTTAGCCGGAACCGGCGCACTGCTTGCGCTGATCATACGTATGATCTTCTGCCGCCGTTCTCCTCTCGTCATATATTTCCTCCCTCCTGCTATATAAAATTCCCGGCACAGCAGATACTCATGATTCCCTGTACCATGATACCGCGGCCTTAAGTATCATGTCAGACTGCATGAAGATTTTTCAGAGAGATGTCTAAAATCGGCGCCGAGTGCGTCAGCGCGCCGCTGGAAATATAATCTACTCCAAGAGAAATCAAACGTTCGATGTTTTCCTTTGTCACATTTCCTGAACACTCTGTCTCTGCCCTTTTGCCGATTAACTCTATCGCTTGTTTCATCTCCTCCGGCGACATATTGTCAAGCATGATAATGTCTGCGCCCGCCTCCACAGCCTCTTTCACCATGTCAAGATTCTCCGTCTCCACCTCAATCTTACGGACAAAGGGCGCATAAGCCTTCGCCATCTCGACAGCCTTCGTCACGCTGCCCGCCGCCCCGATGTGGTTGTCCTTTAACAGCACCCCATCAGAAAGGTTGTAGCGGTGATTGTAACCGCCCCCGACGCGCACCGCGTATTTTTCAAAAATACGCATATTGGGAGTTGTCTTCCTTGTATCCAAAAGCTTCGTCTTACTTCCCTCCAGAAGCTTTGCTAGAGAATGAGTATAAGTAGCAATCCCGCTCATTCTCTGCAGGTAATTAAGCGCCACCCGCTCTCCGGAAAGCAGCACACGGATATCACCCTTAAGGAATCCCATCTTCTGCCCCTTCGACACCGCGTCACCGTCTTTACAGCAAAATGTGATCTCTGTTTTTTCATCTAACAGTTCAAAAACTCTCCGAAATACCTCCAGTCCTGCTATGATCCCATCCTGTTTGCAGATCAGCTCCACCTCGCCTGCCGCAGCCTCTTTCATCACAGAATTCGTCGTGACATCCTCGCTGGAAATATCTTCTTTCAGCGCCTCCATGATCAGATGGTCTGCCTGCAGGCGCATTGTAATATCATTCATCGCAAATCCGCTCCTCTCTTTGCTTCTATTTTTCTTTTATCTTTTCCGCCGCACGTTTTGCAAACACAAGACTCTCTAGCAGAGAATTGCTCGCCAGCCTGTTCGCTCCGTGCACGCCGTTACAGCTTGTCTCTCCAACCGCAAACAACCGCTTCATAGAAGTCCGGCTGTCTGAATCCACCCAGATTCCTCCCATAAAATAGTGCTGCGCCGGAACTACCGGAATACATTCGCGGGTTACATCATATCCTTCCTCCAGACAGTGCTTATAAATGTGGGGAAAATGATTTAAAATGACCTCTTTCTCTATATATTCCATAGACAGCCACACATAATCCGTCCCATCTTCTTTCATCTGCCGGCAGATTGCTTCCGCCACCACATCCCTCGGAAGCAGTTCATTAACAAACCGCTCTTTCTTCTTATTATAGAGTACGGCGCCCTCGCCCCGCACCGACTCGGAAATCAGGAATCTCCTCCCTGCCTTTTCCGAATAAAGTGTCGTCGGATGAAACTGTACATAATCCATGTTATCCATGCGGATATTATGTTCCTTGGCAATATCCAGCGCATCTCCCGTCAGATGCGGAAAATTCGTGGAGTGCTGATAACGTCCGCCGATTCCTCCCGTTGCTAAAACAGTATTTTGAGCAAAAATATTAAATTGCTCATTCTCCTTTGTCCGCACTGTAATCCCGCGGCACACGCCATCCTCTTCTATAATATCTGTCATTGTTGTATATTCGCAAGTCGTTATGTTCTGACATCTCTTTACCTCTGCCAGAAGCTTGCTTGTAATCTCTTCTCCGGTGATATCCTCATGGAACAGAATCCGCGGTCTTGAATGCGCTCCCTCTCTCGTATATAGAAACTCACCATTCTCTCTGGCAAACTCCGCCCCATATCCTACCAGCGCATCAATGACTTCTCTGGAACCGCGCAGCATAATATCCACAGATTCTTTCCGGTTCTCATAATGCCCGGCCCGCATAGTATCTTCAAAATATCCGTCATAGTCTTCCTCATCCCGCATGACACAAATACCGCCCTGTGCGAGAAAGGAATCGCTGCTTTTAAGATCCGACTTTGTTATCATAATAATCTGTGTATCCCGAGGAAGATTCAAGGCTGTAAAAAGCCCCCCTACGCCTGTCCCCGCAATTACTACATCTGTCTCTTTATCCATTTTACCATCCCCCGCCGCTATTTTGCAAGCTCCAGCATCTTATTAAGCGGCTGTCTTGTCTCTTGTGCAAGTCCAGACTCCATATGCACTTCGTTATCTTCGGTCTTTAACACATGAAGTACCTTCTTAAGCGTGATCAGCTTCATATCAGGGCAGACAGGAAGCGTATCTGTAAAATAGAATTTCTTGTCAGGATTCCTCTGCGTAAGCTCGTAAGAAACTCCTTCCTCTGTACAGACTATAAATTCTGTATCTTTGCTCTCTGTCGCATATTTTATTATACCGGATGTACTGCCCACATAATCAGCCATCCGAAGTACTGTCTTCGGGCATTCCGGATGGGCCAGCACTTTCGCATCCGGATGTTCTGATTTTGCTTTCTGTATTTCCTCAGTCTGCATCTTATCGTGAGTTGGGCAATACCCTTCATTATAGATAAAATTCTTCTCAGGTATCTGCTCTGCGATAAAATGCGCAAGATTTCTATCCGGAATAAAAAATATATTCTTATTAGGAAGCGCTTTCACAATCTTAACCGCATTTGCAGACGTTACGCACACGTCTGAGTGCCTCTTAAGTTCCGCCGTGGAATTAATGTAACATACCACTGCCAGATCTTCATACTTTTCGCGCATGTTTTTAATGGTCTCTGCATCTGCCATATGCGCCATAGGGCAGTCCGCACTGATATCCGGCATAAGCACAGTCTTTTCCGGATTCAGAGCTTTCGCACTCTCCCCCATAAAAGACACACCGCAGAATACAATCGTCCCCGCTCCGGTTTCTGAAGCCACTTTGCTCAGATAATAAGAATCACCTATGTAATCCGCAATCTCCTGTACTTGAGGGGCTACATAATAATGTGCCAGAATCACTGCGTTCTTCTCTTTCTTCAGAGCCTGTATCTCTTCCGTGATCGTCATTTTTATAATCCTCCTGTAAAATCACAACGATTTCTAATATCCCGGCACAGTATAGCATATATATTTACATATGACAAGACACATAAATTGATTCTTTATTCTTTTTGCTTATTCTTGTTTTATACGGAAATTCATGCTATAAATTAAATAGAATATTTCGGCAAATGTGTGAAGGATTTACGAAAGTTTTTTGGAAGAAACCTGCGAAAGAAAAGGAGAAAGCCAACATGAACGGATGGAATTTTTTAGAAAATATGATGGTTCATCTCAGAGATTTGAATCACGCGTCAATTCTGCTCAGAATCTGCCTGTCCGTTCTTGTCGGAGGCATTCTTGGAATGGAACGCGGCAAGAAGAACCGTCCGGCAGGGCTTCGTACCTATATCTTAGTATGTCTCGGTTCCGCTTTAGTCATGATGACGAATCAGTACGTATATATCACCTATCAGACTGGAGATCCTATGCGGCTCGGCGCACAGGTGATCAGCGGAGTCGGTTTTTTGGGCGCCGGGACGATCGTGTTGACCGGCAGAAACAAGATTATGGGAATCACAACTGCAGCTGGTCTGTGGACAGCGGCCTGCAGCGGTCTGGCAATCGGGATCGGCTTCTACGAGGGTGCGATTTTTGGCGGAATCGCAATCGCATTTACCGTATCGGGTCTATTAAAATTTGACATCTGGCTTCGCAAAAAGTCAAGATATCTGGATCTTTATATTGAATACAACACAAAAAAAGGCGGCTTCAGCGAATTTCTGCAATACGCCAAAGACCACCAGATTGAAGTACATAATATCCAGATCAGCAGAGGATACAGCTGGCATGATCCTGACGGCAAACAACAAACGCTCAGCTATATCGTAACTGTCTCCAGCGAGGTGAACCGTACCCACACAGAGATGATTGAAGTTCTGGCACATGAAAAAGGCGTTCTGTTTGTAGAAGAATTATAACAATAACTCCTGCCATTCCTTATAATCTTTCAAAAAGCCATAGCTCTCTTCGTCCCGGAAACACTGAAGCAGGTTTTCTTTCAGTTCCGCCTTAAATTCTTCACTTATTTTTTTGAACTCCATATGCTTATAAAGCGGAGATCTTTGAAAGCTGTCAATCTCTTCCACGCTGGAGATCATCTCCTTGGCTATCTCCACGATAGCCCCTGCATCCCGCAAGGATGTGGCTATGTCAAGCCTGCCTGAAACCTCGTAATATCTTCCCATTTCAAAACATGCTGCCGCTTCTTCCTGCTTTGCGGCAAGCATATGCGCTCTCTCCTTGTCGTTTTCCCGTATTGCCAGCCTGTACATCCCGTTAAGTGTCACACTCAGCATCTGATACCCCGAAAACAGCAGTTCCTCATACGCTTTGTGAGCCTCCCACAGCCGATCTGTCTCGCAAAAAAGCTGCGCCTGCTTCCTCTTTCTCTCCGGATTCTGCTCAGAAAAATAGTTCAGACACTCTTCTGCTCTGTCATACTGTTCCCTCCGCATATAAAAGCCAAACAAGGAATCCGCCGCTGCGCTGCGCATCATCTCATCCTCACTGTTTTGCACACGGATATATAATGAGCATAGATATTCGTCATAATCCTGATTATCAGGAATATTCTGAAACAAACGCTGAGCATCAAGAACCACCGCCAACTGCCAGATTAACTGCTCGCAATTGGGATACTGCTCAAGCCTTTTCTTCGCCCAGCAAAATGCTTCATCATATGTCTCTTCTTTTAATCGCCGCTGCACCTCACAGACAATTTCGTTAATTTCACTCTCCGTCAGCTCCTCCTGAAAAGACAATAGCGTATCTAATGAGATATTAAGTAACCTTGCAATCGGAGCCAACAGCATAATATCTGGAAGTGAATTACCATTCTCCCATTTATTCACTGCAGAAGCGGTTACTCCGAGCCTGCCCGCCATCTCCTCCTGCGTCATATTTTTATTTTTTCTGTATGTTCTGACCACTTCGCCTAACTGCATATACTATCTCCTCTTCGTTTATTGCATTGGCCTTTGCTGATTTAATCATACCAGATAATCAGAACTTCCACAATTGAGCCGGAGTTAAATAGCGCTCATCAAATTTAACCGTCGTTCACATCCAGATCATCAAACATCTCTTTCACTGACGGCGCATTTTTTGTCAGTCTTTTAATACTCAGATCTTCCGCCTTATTATTGGCCAGGCGGAGATTATTCTCCGAGGAAAGCAGCGCCTCTTTTGTCTTTTGCAAATGTGAGATAGTCTTATCGATCTCTTCGACAGCTGTCTTAAATTTATTGCTTGCTATCCTGTAATTGCGGGCAAATCCTTCTTTAAAGGCATTCATATTTTCTTCAAAATGAAGAACATCAATCTGCTGATGCTTTGCCACCTCTAATTCCTTCCGGTATTGCAGTGAATTCAGCGCCGCATTCCTTAACAGGGTTATCATCGGGATGAAAAACTGAGGACGGATCACATACATTTTTTCATATTTGTAAGAAACATCTACGATTCCATTATTATAAAGCTCGTTATCAATTTCAAGCAAGGAAACCAGCACAGCATACTCACACTTCTTTTCACGCCGGTCCTTGTCAAGCTCTTTAAAAAAGTCCTCGTTCTTATGTTTGGCGGCAGTCTCATCCATCTCATTTTTCATCTCAAACATAATGGATATGAACTCCACTCCATCTATCTCTTCTCTAAAGATGAAATCCCCTTTGCTTCCCGACCTTACATCGTTATCCTTTTCAAAGTAAGCATTGGGAAATGCAGTCATCCTCAGAGAATTAAACTGTGTCAGACAGTGCTGCTCAAGGCTCTCGCCTACCATCTTCGTAGATTGTCTTGCCTTGAAGTCCTTGTAATATTCAATCTGCTCATCCTTAAGCTTCAGCCTTTCCTCATACTGTCTTTGCATGGACTGCGCCTTCAGTTCACTTTCCGCCGCCTTATTTGACAACTGTCCCCTTAACTTTTCAATCTCCGCCTCCTTTTTAGAAAGCTCTTTTTCCTTCTCATTGACGATCTCGCTGACTGCAAGCTTTTTCTCTGTCTCACTTCCTGAAATCTGAGCCTTCAGCTGTCCGATCACCTGATCTTTTTCGGATATCTCTGCTTCTTTTATTAAAAGCTGTTTGTTAAATTCCTCCTTCTGCTCCATTCTCGCAAGCTTCAGCTCGTTCTCCTTCATCCCGGCAAGATCATCTTCCCGGCGTTTAAGCTCTTTTTCAAATTCTTTATCTCTGACCTGCTGAAGAATCCGGGCGTACCCTGACTCATCCACTGCAAAAACCTCTCCGCAATTGGGACACTTAATCTCCTGCATAGTAGTAATCTCCTCCTTTGTCATACATCAACTCACCGCTGTTTTAATGCCAATCCAATCAACCGGTCCGCCTGATCAGCCATAAACAGGGGAATGTTCAACATATCATCATCCAGCTGCTTCATGGAATTGATGACTTTGGAACAATACGGCGCCGCTCACCAACAGGACGGAGCGGCGTTATATTTCTCCATTCCTATTTAAATTTCTGTATTCCCGGGGCGTACAATTATAGAAACGCTTAAACACTTTAGCGAAATTGCTTGGACTGTCAAAGCCGCACAGAGTTGCGGTTTCTGATATACTTTCTGCCGGATTTCCAAGCAGCCTTTCAGCCCCCTTCATAACCCGGTACTTTAACAGATACTGAATAGGGGAAAACTGGATTGTTCTCTTAAAACAGCGCAGACATTCCCTTTCACTAATACCGGCGGCTCTTGAAATTGCCGGCAGAGATATATCATCAGCATAGTTCTTATGAATATAGGCAAGCATTTTACGGATACGAAGATTGTCTTGATTCAGCAAAGCATTTTGCATATCTGTCCGCGGGTTAAATTCCCCATATAAAAAAAGACAGATACGGGATAAATTTTCCCGCACAATAAATTCATATCCATAACAATCTTTTGCAAAAGCATCAAACGCACAGTTAAACCAGTCCGCCACGTTTTCATTGCTCCCTGCTTTTATATAATAACAGGAAAAACTATTGCAAGTTAACAGCGGCTGCATATACTTTTTTGCAAATACAAAATCCTCGCTTCCGGTAACGAGTGCCGGGCTGAAAACAAGGGAGTGCAGTTCGCATTCTGTAACAGTTTCAGCGTAATGAAGAATATTTGAATTGATAATTACACAATCCTCTTTTTCTAAAAGAAAAGTATTTGTCGGTATTCTTACTTTCATCTGTCCATCTACTATGTACACAATTTCCATTTCCTCATGCCAATGCCACGGGATGATATCTTCCGGTCTGCCCGTATGGTAAGAGGAATAGCCGGCGCAAGGAAATTCAAGGCTCCCATGCGGTTGGAGTTCTTTTGATACTTTGTTTAAGTTTAATCCGCATTCTTGTAATGCCATATTTTTTCTCCCTTTTTATTTGGCGGTTTTTTTATATTATATGTCTGAAAATGTATTGTATCAAGTGTTATTTGACGGTATTCTTTTGATAAACAAAACACAGGAGGACAATAAGATGTTTCAACTATTGTTGGTTATTATTTATCTTGCTTTTATCAGTCTGGGACTTCCAGATTCTCTATTGGGTTCAGCGTGGCCGACAATGTATCAAGAATTTTCTGTACCCGTTTCCTATGCAGGCGGAATTTCTATGATTATCGCTGTCGGAACGATTATTTCCAGCTTGCAAAGTGATAGGCTGACAAAAAAATTCGGAACAGGCAAGGTTACTGCTGCCAGCGTGCTCATGACAGCTATTGCACTGTTTGGGTTTTCAATCAGCCATTCCTATGCCGCATTGTGCTTTTGGGCTATTCCTTACGGACTTGGAGCCGGAAGTGTAGATGCTTCTTTGAATAACTTTGTTGCACTCCATTACGCAAGCAGACACATGAGCTGGCTGCATTGTATGTGGGGCATCGGCGCTTCGCTCGGCCCGTACATCATGGGATATGCACTGACTGACGGACGGGGTTGGAATATGGGTTACCGCTATATTGCCATTCTTCAAATTGTATTGACTACTGTATTGATTATCAGTCTTCCATTATGGAAAAAACACGAAAATATTGACAGAGGGCAATCGGACGGAGAAGCAGCGGCCAAACCTCTCTCCTTACGGCAAATCGTTAAAATTCCGGGTGCAAAAGAAGTCATGATTACGTTTTTTTGCTACTGCGCTTTGGAATCGACAGCCGGTTTATGGGCAAGCAGTTATCTTGTGCTGCGCCGGGGATTATCAGCAGAAACCGCCGCCGGATTTGCAAGCCTGTTTTTTATGGGAATTACAGCAGGCAGGGCTCTCAGTGGATTTTTAACGATAAAGTTAAATGATACGCAGATGATATGGCTCGGACAAGGCTTTATCTTGTCTGGCATCGTACTTTTACTTTTGCCGTTTGACAAAACAAGCTCCTTGTCAGGTTTGATTTTGGTTGGATTAGGCTGCGCCCCGGTCTATCCGTCAATTATACATTCCACACCGGAACATTTCGGTGCAGATAAGTCGCAGGCAATGATTGGCGTACAGATGGCGTCTGCCTATGCGGGAACCTGTTTCATGCCGCCGATTTTCGGATTTATCGCAAATCATGTCAGCGTATCACTGTTTCCGATTTATTTGCTGGCGATACTGGTTCTTATGGCTGTTATGCATAAAAAAATGCTGTCTAAAGTAGCCGCAAATAAAAAGTAGGATTCGTTACGGCATTAAAAATTTCTATAAATATCAATTCCTGTTCCTGCCAGATAATCTATAGCGGAAGATTACCTGAGCAGGAATTTAATCCTTTCTCAACGCAGCCGTCATATCCGCTTATCTCATAAGCAATATATTCATGACTAAAATGATATCCCAATTTTTCCGCCAAGGCCGCCGACCACGTATTCTGCGCATCCCAGCTTGGATATAGTCCCCTCCTCAGGCATTCCAAAATCAGCTTTGCACCGCACGCATATGCCAGCCCTTTCCTTCGCTGATCTTCTCTCGTGTCGATTTGAATTTCAATCCCTTCGCTGTATGTACTGTAAGACGAAGCTCCGGCCGCCAATTCCCCATTCTTTAAAACAACTGCGCCCAAACCCAACTCTCGATATGTATCATAATCTTTATATTGGGATACCAAATCTTTCGCCCATTCATTATTCTGGCACATTTTATATTCCTGCTCTTCCAACAGCTTTAATTCGTAACCATCCGGCAAACTCAATACTGCCTGCTCTAATTTTTCTGCATCAAATATATCTTTCTCTTTTTTAACTGCGTACCTTGTAACTTTTTTTGCCTTATCTCCATAACACGTTTCAATCAACCCAGCCCATGCATCATTTTGCGGAACCATAATAATAAAATCCTTTTTACAGCTCTCTGGTTTATGCCAAAGCAATTCCTCGCTTGGATTTCCTGCATAAAATGCAAAATCTCCTAATATTGCCATTGCCGCATCTTCTGTGGAATTCGTATATATTTCTCCCATTATTCCTTGTAAGCAAGACCATATAAGTGTTTCATTCCAGTCATGAAACATTTCTTTTATAATAGTTTTCAATCGAAAGCCTCCATTTGTATTATTTACATAGACTCCACCCTGTCCAGAATACCCAATATACACCCATTTTCAACAAACATCAAGTTATACGCATTAAGATTTTTTGAAGCGGCAGCGATAAATAGATTCTCAAGCCTCCATCTTCAGAATGTTAAAAAAACGGGCAAAATTGCAATTTATTAACGGTAGATTTTTACCTTTATATCATTTATAATTTACTAAATCAAAAACGCAGGAGGTAAAAAACTATGAGTTTAGGAAACAGTCTTTTTCATGCGCGAAAAAAAAGCGGTCTGTCACAAGAGAAAGTTGCTGAAAAGTTAGGTGTGAGCAGGCAGACAATTTCAAAATGGGAGCTTGATGAAACCTTGCCGGATATATGGCAATCTAAGCATTTATCGAATTTGTATCATGTGACAATGGACGAATTGATAAACTATGACGCAGATGTAAAAGAGATCGAAGAGATTATTGAGAATACAAGCGAAAAAACACAGCAAAAAATCGACTGGACAAGCGTATGGGGAAAAAAATATCCGGTATTAACGACCTATCAGGAAAAAGTTGAAGTAGATTATTATATGATCAGAATAAAGGAATTGCTTGACCATCTGAAAATCAGATATGGTTATAATGATTTAGATGCTATGTTAGTATTAAAAGATATCTTATCACACACATGGAACAACAAAGAACAGTGATAAATTTTAATGGAAGATGAGGAAGAATTTTATGATAATAAGCGCAAGCCGAAGAACCGATATACCCGCCTTCTTTTCCGATTGGATCATAAACCGGTTTCGCGAACAATATGCCTATGTCAGAAACCCTATGAACGTTCATCAAATAAGTAAAATAAACTTATCTCCGGATGTTGTTGACTGCATCGTTTTTTGGAGTAAAAATCCGAGACCAATGGTGGACAAGCTTACTGCCTTCACAGATTATATGTACTATTTTCAATTTACGCTTAATGCATATGACAAAGATCTTGAAACAAACCTTCCTGATTTGAACACAAGAATTGATACATTCCAAGCATTGTCTGACCTCATTGGGAAAAAACGTGTGATATGGCGTTATGATCCTATTATTGTTAATGACAAATATTCTATTGATTGGCATGCGGAGCAATTTGAGTATCTTACCAAACAATTATGTCATTACACGGAAAAAATAACTATAAGCTTTATTGACTTATATACAAAAATTTCTCATAATATTAAAGGAAAAAATATTTCTGAACTATCTTATACACAGAAAGATATTATTTCAAATAAATTTGCGAAAATTGCTCATTCACACAAGCTGGTAATAGATACTTGTGCGGAAGATATCGATTTATCTTCTTATTGTATAGAACATGCGCGCTGTATTGACGGCAGGCTTATTTCAAAACTATTACACTGTTCTATTGATGTCGGAAAGGACAAAAATCAAAGATTGAACTGCGGTTGTATGGCAAGTATTGATTTAGGATTCTATAATACTTGCCAAAACGGCTGCGTATATTGTTATGCCAATCATAATTGTGCCGCGCGCAGACAGAATTTTCAATCCTATGATCCGTCCTCCCCTCTGCTGTGCAGTCATATAACAGCGGCTGACGAAATAGCAGAACGCAAAGTTAAAAGTCAGAAAAATATGCAATTGAGTTTATTTGATAGATAAGTGTTAAATGATGACTTCGGATGCCATTTACAGAGAAGCACTCTCCGCCATCGAGGAACACCGGCAAGAGGGCTGTCTTTCCGCAGAAATGGAACTATGATACTTGCCTTTGAATTTGGACTTGCCATGTAAATAGGCAGGCCACCTTGATTAGTATCAGAAATATAAAACAATTCAATTTCATTATCCTCAATCGCAATGATCTGCCGTTTTATCTCAAACGGCTTAATAGACTCCGTATATCCAGATACATAGCACATGGAATCTTCAATCTCTCCAATCCTCGATTCCCCCGCATATGCAAAATCACTGGCAAATTCCTTATCAAGATACAAAATTCTTTTTTAGAATTGTCATTCAAGATAAAAATGTCAAAAAGTCCATGGGTATCTCCATCATAAGAACAAACCATATCCACTTCAGCTGGCGACAATACGGCCGCCTTTGATATTACCTTCTCAGTCGTACTGCGTTTTTCCTGATCCGATACTCCGTTTTTATCTCCATAACAGACACTTACAAAATAATTGTCAGAAACCGTCGTACATGATATATTATTGCTATGGGAAACCAAAGAGCTAAAGGCGGCTTACCCTCTTGTATTTTCGGAGGGGCAACCCTCCAGACGAAAGAAAGGAGGGCGATACCAATGAATGTTACATATTCTGATCTTTTTCAGTTTTGTATATTTATTGTCGCCCTTGTCGGTCTGTGTTATCAGATTTTCAAGGGAAAGAAATATCCGCCACATCTCGCACATGTGACGGCTGCCCGTAAGGGTAGTATCTATTGTTCGGGGTAAGCCGCTTTCTTGGGTTCCCTTATGTTTATAATATAACATATGATCATGAGCGTATCAAGAAATTATTTGCAAATTTCACCTAAAGGATTGTGTTTAAATCATCTCTCCAAATCACGTAGTAGCCTTCTTTTCAATCATAAGTCCATATCCTAGAGCAGCAAGTATATTGCAAAATGTTTGTAAGTTCTTTATAACCGGCATTGATACCTACTTCATTTGCATGAACCTTTTTCTTTAATTCTTCATCATCTAAACTCATTACTGTCCTGCCCTACTGTTTCTACATTATCAATCACGATCAGCAGTTTCTCCCTCTGCCGCTGAATGATACCGTCGATATGTTCCCACGCGTCCTCATGATTTAAACTCCCCGCGTTTCATGAACGGCTTCAATTAGGGAATCCTCTAAACTTCCATTCGTGTAGTTTCCCCAAATAATCTGATATATACCAGTAACATTTGAAGGCAGGGAATATATCTTTTTCAGAACAGATTTTGCCGTTTCTGTCTTGCCGATTCCGCCGATCCCACACAAAAGCACAGAGGCTTCGGATAAGACGAGTGATCTATTTTCTTATCCCGTTCTTTTTGAAGTTCCCCATTTAACTGCATATTGTTCATCATGAACATAGGATGTAGGATATCATCTTTTATAATCTGATCCTGAAATGAACGGTACCATTCCAAAATGTCATCCTGTTTTGCATATCCCGAATACTGGAGCAGAATATCACTTCTCTCAATCGCATTATACAATCTGGATTCGAATGTATCCGGCTTATTTCCGATTTTCCTTTTTAACTCTGCCCATATCTTCCCTGTACCGATATCAGCAGCTTTCTCTGCCAGATAGCCTCCCACTGTGAAACCAGCGATTTCTTTACTGCCTGCCATTATAATAATAGGAGCCAGGCTCATATATATCCCACCCTATTTATGATAGATTCCAAAAGATACCCATAGATACCACTTCATTGGCTCAAAAAAGCTGTTGGCCAACCAACAATATGTAGCTACTACAGAATTGATACTCGCAGGCAGAAAAACAATACAAATGGTGCGGCCAGTAATGACAAAATATTTATCTGAGCTGAACTTAAGTATAAAACTGAAAGGGTGTGTAAAACATCACAGATTATTTTACACCCACTCCAGCAGCCATCAAATATTTAAAACATTACTTCCCACAGACTATCAAACAATAAAATTAATCACTCCATATAGCAAATGACATATTGTAAAAACTGAAATCAGAATCAACGCTATCCCGTTCTTTCTATCGGCAGCAAAAAACAGAAATGCCAAACACGGCAGAACAATCAGCCCCAAAATAACAACTGCATTTACTATACCGGCATAGTAAAACATCCAACTTATAAAATACAACAAGCAGCAACCTGCCGAAATAATCACAAGAGAAGTCACGCACAATTTTTTGCTTGCTCTGTTCCTAAAAATACATAAAGCTGCAACCATCAATACCTGACATACCGAAGCCACTGTATCAATCGTTTCGGTAACTGAATCCATCCTTAATATATCGTTAGGCGCAGGATTAACAAACCATATAAAATTCGGTACCATAATAATTAAAAACAGCAGCAATCCACAAATCTCGAAACTCAGCTTGTATTCTTTTAACATCCGATCACCTTCATAAATACAAAATGTCTCTACTTCCTATTTGGCTTCCTTTTAATTCCTAATAGTTTAATCAAATCATGAAACATGGATGTATCAGTCGGTTCAAACATTACCCATTTGCCATCACGATAGGTTTGCGCTTCATCATAGATTTCTTGAACTTGTTCAGAATAATCATTTCGCTCTTTCTCAAATTTTGCTCTCTCATCTTTTCCAAAGATAATCAGAAAGCCTATACAATTTTCTCTGGCATATAACGCGCAAAGTGTTTTACCGCCACGGCGGTATTTATACTCATAAGTCCACGCTTTACCGCCTTTATTCCACTGACATTCCATTTCATATTTTTCATCAATTAAGATGCACAGTTTCTTCCATATGTCATATAAAGATTGTCCGACTAAAGCAGTCATCTCCTCTGCATTAGGTATTCTATCAAGCATAATTGTCTCTCCTCTTTAATTTTAAACAATATCAGTCAGCAAAACACCAATCATCCGCTTTTTCAAAATCAGCGGTATACGCTTAAAGCTCTTGTCCCTGCCTTATAAATGGCGCTTTAATTGTTTTATTTAGCAAATCGCTGTAGCTCTCTACTTTCCGAAATGTATTTCCCATCATTTCACTCCTTCGATATTCCCGAATTGCATTCATATCAAAATCTGCATAGAAAATGCCTTCTGTAATATCATCGGCAAGCAAAATCTCATTGTCAATGCACTTTCCGCTTTTATCCCAACAAATAGGGCTATATGCACAGGAATTTCCTGCATTTGCACCATTTGGATTTGCCATTGCAATACCCAGCATATTTTCATATGCTCTTGTAGAAAGGGCCTGAATACGGGGTTTCATAGAAGTGCAATCGTTCGGTACAAGAATAATTTCAGCGCCTTTCAGCATTAAAATCCTTGCGCTTTCTGGGTATTCACGATCATAACAAATCATAATTCCTAACAGAATACCTTCAAAATCACACACCATAAATTCTTTGCCTGATTCAACATTTTTTTCGTCTGCGAAATCGCAAGTATGAACCTTTGAGTATTTCATCAATATCTTGCCCGATTTATTGATAACAAACGCTGTATTTTGGGGTAAGCTTCTGCCTTTTGTAAAAGTGGTCAACACCACGCCAATCCGATATTCCCTTGCCTTTTCGCAAATTTTTTTAATGTTGTCATCTCCATCGGATATACTCTTTTCGTATGTCATCGGCAAATCATAGCCTGTAAGGAAACATTCCGGCAGCAAAAGAATATCCGCATCGTTTTTGGCAGCTTCTTTCATGGCTTCAATTATGCTTTCCGTATTTTTGCTTATTTGTGCATTTATTGCACGTTTTTGTAGTATTGCAACTCTAAAAATCAAATTATCACTTGCAATAGCTGAAATAATTTTTTCTCCATGTACTCCTTCAGCCATAAACCGCCTCCGATTCTCTCACTTTAAATGAATTAGAAATTGCGTCCATTAGGAACACCGCGTTTTTATTTCTGGCATAACCTTTAGCTTTTTAAAGAAAATCACTTTTATAAACATCACGAATAATAGCTATCCACTCTTCTGCTGTTAAATCAATAATTTTCATTCCACCAGAAATTGGCTGTCCATTCACGATAGAAACTGCACTCTCTTCTTACATCTATTTGGGTCTGCCCATTAGCTCCCTTCGCTGTTTATCTGCTAATTTTTTATCTACCCGGATTTTTTCTTGACATTTTTAGTCATCTCTTTTTGATATTTTTCTAATGCTTTTTCTAATGAACTTTTTGGCATACATACGCCTCTATTCTATGTTTCTGCAAGTATTGTTTTAAGTAAGCCAATTGCAGATTCCTCATTTGGATTGTTTGTTCCTAATTCGCCTCGAAACGCTCTCGCTAAAATAGATTTTTTCATCATATCTATCCGACCATTTGTTTTCCTCTTTGCATCAGATTCTTCAATTTGATCTTGTAATTTTTCTTTTGCCTCATCAAGTCTTGTAAAAAGTCTCTCCAATATTTCAATAATTCTTTTTTGTTCATCTATAGGTGCTAATGGAATAGCTTTATTTTTTAACATCGGCACTGTCAACTGAGGAATACTATTTCCTGTTCCCTCTTCAATAAGATAATCAAACGCATACTTTATGTATTTAGACAAAATACATTGTTTAGGTTTAATAACAATCAACCTTACTATAGGCACATACTCATACTGCCGAATAACAGAATACCCTATTGTTCCACGCCCTGATATTGTAATGGTATTTATACTTTCTTTTGCAGTATCTGTGTATCCAACAATACCTTCATTTGTGATGCCATTCGCCACAACAGGTACATTATATATATCTGTTTTTTCTTCCGAAAAGTTTTTTGGTTTATCTCCTCCTGCTTTTATATATTCGCATATAAAAGGTAATTTGCACCAACACCAATTCATCGGAATATCATATGGTGTATCCTCTTCATCTACTAACATCCGTCTGACTTTTATATCCTCTACACTACTGATCTTAAACTTCTCCATTACATTTGTACTTGACATCATTTTTTTCAAGTCAGCTATCACGCTATTAATCAAATCAATTGATTCTTCAATTTGAGACACACAATCAAACGCATATTTAATAGGATCTTTCATTTGTGTATATTCTTCATCTGAATCCTTCTTTATGATACCAAAGTCAAATATATTTCCCTTATCCTTTATTTCATTAACATCATAGCAATTCCATCTATCATCATTTACTTCATCTCTATTCAATGCTTTGTATGCCTCAATAAATCCTTTAAAGTCATCTTCTTTTATCGGATTCTCTACAAGCGTAAAATGCATATCGGATCTTAAATCATAATACCACACATATTTCGTATTATTAAAATTTGTTAATCCTCTTTGAAAAAAGAGGACATTTGTTTTAACTCCTGGCTTATAAAAAATTCCCGTTGGCAATCGCAGGATTGTATGTAAATTACATTTTTCCATCAAATCTTCTAATATTGCTGTCTCACTTGGTATATCAGGAATTACTACCGCTGCTCTTCCTCCTGGTCTTAAACTTTTATATATATGCTGCAAAAAATTTAATTGTTTATTACTCGTAATAAATGTAAAATCATCCCGATTTGCCCGTTCGCCGCCTTTCTTTGTTCCAAATGGCGGATTAGTAAGCACAACGTCAAATCCTTGCATTACCTTGCCCTGATTAGATAATGTATCACATAAATAAATTTTTCCTTCTATGTCATGGAGCATCGCATTCATCAGTGCTAATCTGTGTGTTTCATGTACCAGCTCTGCCCCAGTAAATGCTTCCTTCTGTTCAAATGCCGCTTCTTCTTCTGTCAAATCCATCCAGTCATTGGTGTGCTCCTTTACATAACGGTCAGCCGCAATCATAAAGCCAAATGTTCCGCATGCCGGGTCGTTACATCGTTCTCCCGGTTGCGGTGCAATCAGTTCTGTCATAACATCAATGAGTACCCTCGGTGTAAAATACTGCCCTGCTCCGGACTTTTTTTCATTTGCATTCTTCTCCAATAAGCCCTCATACAGATTACCCAGCCCTTCTTCCTTTGCCGAATACCAGTCTAATGCATCAATGTTCGTAATGATCTTCTTTAAATTTGCCGGCTCCTCAATATTGCTTCTTGCCCCCTGATAAATTTCCTGCACACGTCCGCTGCAGTTTTCTCCAAGTTCCCGGAGCAATTCTTCATAAAAGCGCTTTAACTCCATTCCTTCTTTTGTTTTTAATGCATCCCAGCGGTAGTCTTTTGGAATATTCTTTTCAGAACCTGTTTCTTTTGCCATTTTTAAAAACAAAATGTAAGTCAGCTCCGTCACATATTGGTGATAAGTAATGCCATCATCACGAAGCACATTACAAAGATTCCATAATTTTGATATAATTTCTGCATTTGTCATAATCATTTTCCTTCCCTATGCGGTATACATATGGCTGTTGATTTCATCAATGATTGCATCCAACTTATTTCCAAATGCTTTATCAATCGCTGCATATCCGCCTTTAATTTTAAACTGCGGCGCTTCAAAGGATTCCTTATTCAGCACCGCCTCTTTCAACAGATATGTCTCTATCCGTTCCAGCCAGTTAGTCTGTACCTTGCTTAATTCCGGGTGCGCTTTCTTTGTCTTAACAATTGCAGAATGAATCCGTTCCTCTTTTCCAATTAAGGCATCGCCAAGGCTTTTCTGACGGATAAAACTGATAATATCTGCAGCGATCTCTTCGTTTGTCATCTGCTTCCATGCGGTCTGAAGCATTGTCTCACTAAAATGATTCCGGTCAAGAATCAATTTCAGTTCCCTTAATGATTGTCTGGTTAATTCTTTCGGTCTGGTAGCCACGATATTCAGTGCTGCAATCTCATTGATATTGCTGTCAATAAAAGTATGAAACTCCCTCAGATAATCTTCGGGTCTTGTAGCATTGCCATATCCTCTTTCATGGCTGCTTATCTCATCCGGCGCATCACTGATAAATTTTGGTTTTTCTTGATAAATCCCCCGCACATAAGCAAATGCATCCCGGCATTTTTTAATCGTTTCCACTGCCTGATCCGTTGACATATTGCGAAGTGTATCTGTAAAGCTTTCCGGTGATTCCCCACCTGACAGAGACCTAAATTGCTCCCTGTATTCCTCTGGCATTTTATTTTTATTCCGCATAATTTTTGCAATAATGATGTCTACCTGATTGCCCCTTGCCCTGTCGCTTTCCAGATTGTCTATACCGTCTATCAAGACCTCAAAAGTTTCCTTTGGATTGACCACAACCGGTTTCATCGTAGACATTGGCTCTAATGCCTGATATACCCCAACGGCATCATAGATTTCAAAATGTGTTTTTCCAATGTCCGGGCACAGTCTGGTAGCACGTCCAAGCATCTGCTCAAAAAGAATACGGGAACGGATTCTGCGCAGGAATACCAGATTGACAATCTCCTCCACATCAATGCCTGTGGTCAGTAAATCAACGGTCACGACAATATTCGGAAATGTCTCATTCTTGAAACGTCGGATTGCTTCTTTGATTTTCACCGGATTTCCATTTTGGGTAGAACCGGTAATCTTCATAACGGCTTCTTCGCTGATCCCCTGCCCGGAATAATAATCTTTCAGAATTTTTGCAACCATATCGGCATGGGCATCATCCACTGCAAAAATCAGGGTTTTCCCTTTTTCATTTGGATCAATGTCTCCTGCAATCTCAACTAAAACGGTTTCATTAAACCCTTTTGTAACAACTTTTTTGTTAAAATCCTCTATCTCGAATTTCAAATCATCTTCCAACTCATCACTATTAGTTACAGTATTCGTCACAGGATCATAGATAGGAGCAGTACTTCCTGCCTCAAATACAATTCCTTCCTCGCTCAGCTTTGTCTTGATAATATGAGGTGCATCATGGTCTACCAGATAACCGTCCACTACGGCTGTCCGGTAATCATAGGAATATACCGGCTTTCCAAAGATTTGTGTCGTATGAAGAGCAGGTGTAGCGGTAAGGGCAATCTTAACCGCATCAAAATAATCAATGACCGCTCGGTACTTGCTGCGGAAGTCATCCTGATTCCGGTACAATACCTCATCTTCGCCCATTTCCTTATCCAGAATGTACCCCCGGTGTGCCTCATCCACAATAATACAATCGTAGTCTGACACACCTATGCTGACATCCGACTCATTGTAAAGAATGCGTTTTACCAGACTTTGAACCGTTGCAATATGAACACGGGTATCCTTTTCAAATTCCTTTTCGCCAAGGTCTTTGATATCATATAATTGATTCAGCGTTTTTAAATCTTCCAGCTTTACCTCTTTGAAGGTGTCCATGGCCTGGTCGCCAAGTGCTGTTCTGTCAACCAAATATAAAATTCTTTTAAACCGTTTCGCAGATAAAAAACGGTAAATCATGCCAAGAACTGTTCTTGTTTTTCCAGTTCCGGTCGCCATAGCAAGCAACACCGTATTTTTATGCTCCGCAATAGCTTTCTCGGCTGCTTTAACTGCTTCCACCTGATAGTAACGCAGAGCCAGTCCATTGGAATCTTCTAACAACTCATATCCTGTAGCTGCAAGTTTTTCATCTGCCTTCGCAATATCTCTTTCCAAATCCTGTTCCAACCCCTCCGGACTCGGCCAGCCCGCCAAAGCCTTCGAGGTATTAAACTGGTGTCTGGTATCTAAAAACCAGATGCCCGACATTTCTTCATACTGTTTTATGTAATCCCTGCCATTCGTCGCAAAAAGGAATGGCACTTTATATTCCCCATACTGCTTCAGCACATATTTTTCATGCTCTATCTTAATCCTTCTTGCATACTCTTTGCATTGTCCATCCAATACGGAAGAAACATTCGTATGTTTTCTCTTTGCTTCAATAATCCCAACCATTTTTTCACCAATAAAGAGTGCATAGTCCGCATACCCTCCATTGCCGGTCCCAGAATCCGTAGGCCACTCTGCAATTGCAAGATTTTTGCCTTTGGCTGGACGAATCCCTTTGGAATAACGGATTGCCTCCGTATCTGCATCCCATCCAACCCTGCGAAGCTGTTCATCAATCAATTCTCTCGTCTGCGCCTCAGAAAGTTTCACATTCAATGCTTTTTTGTAAGCAATTGCCCTCCTTGCACCGTCCGATTTTCCAGACTTTTGAATCCGCTGCAATTCAATGAGCAATGCTTTGTTACGCTCTTCCAGCTCCCGGTTTTCTTTTTCCAATTCATCCAGACTAACCGTAATATCCATCGGAGTAACATAGCCCACAGGATTATAACCATAATCTCCATATGTCTGCATGTACCATACACAAAGTTCATACAGCAGCGGCAGATTATTTAATGCCTTTTCACCCTCGTCTGCTCCATTATGGGCTGCATGATTACGGTCTTTCCGCAAAATATATAATGTATGATCGATTTCATGCGGCAACAGGTCGTTCCTCTTCAACAAGCGAATACGATTGGCATGGGTATTGTCATAATCCGGCTCTTTAATCCCGTCATAGGCAAGCATATACTTTACCATAATTTCTGCTAACATTCCCTGTTTGATTACAGATGTATTCGGATCTGAGTAAACGTATTTTTCAGACAAATCGCCCAGCCTTGCCAAGTCGCTCCATCTATTCTCCAGAAAAGTAAAATTACCCATTCTCATGCCTCCTGTGTATATATTTATTGCATCAGGCCATGAACTGTTTTCTTGGCTCTATATATGCCATCATACAAATTGTTTGTTTCTGTATGGTGATTGTACCATTTATAACCATGCCGTGACAAGCAAAAACTGCAGGCCTTTTGCAAGTACAACAAACGGGAAGCCGCATAAATACTGGCTTCCCGCTGTTTTTGCTTACTCAAATTCTATCGTAGCCGGCGGCTTCGGACTCATATCGTAGCACACCCTGTTCACATTCTCCACCTCAGAAAGAATCCTGTTCGTTATAACCTCCAGTACATCCCAGTCTACTTTCTCAACAGATGCCGTCATCGCATCGATGGTATTAATCGCACGGATGATCACCATATACTCGAACACCCGAGCATTATTTTTCATACCTACGGACTTAAAGTCTGGTACTACTGTAAAGTACTGCCATACTTTTTTATCCAGTCCGGCCTTTGCGAATTCTTCCCGCAGGATTGCATCAGATTCACGAACCGCTTCCAGCCGATCCCTCGTAATTGCTCCCAGACATCTTACACCTAGTCCCGGTCCGGGGAATGGCTGGCGGTATACCATATCGTGAGGGAGTCCCAGTTCTACGCCGCAGGCACGCACTTCATCTTTAAAAAGCTGCTTTAGAGGCTCTACCAGTTCGAATTTCAAGTCTTCCGGCAGACCTCCTACATTGTGATGGGACTTCACCATCTTCGCAGTCTTTGTCCCGCTCTCAATAATATCCGGGTAAATCGTTCCTTGTCCCAAGAAATCTATTCCTTCCAGCTTTCTTGCCTCTTCTTCAAATACACGGATAAACTCGCTCCCTATAATCTTTCGTTTCTGCTCCGGATCAGCTACATTTTCAAGTTTACCCAAGAAACGCTCGACAGCGTCTATATAGATCAGGTTGGCATGCAGCTCATCGCGAAATACTTTAATTACACTTTCGGACTCATTTTTACGCATCAATCCGTGGTTGACATGCACGCACACAAGCTGCTGCCCGATTGCTTTTATGAGCATCGCTGCTACTACAGAAGAATCAACTCCGCCGGACAATGCTAAAAGCACTTTCCTGTCTCCCACCTGCCTGCGGATAAGCTCCGTCTGATCTTCGATAAAGTTTTTCATGTTCCAGTTTGCCTCTGCCTTGCAAGTCTCAAAGACAAATGTTCTCAGTATATCCTGCTCCGGCAGCGCATCAAGCTTCGTCTCACATTTTGACTGAGGATAATCAATGGAAATCATCGGAATCCCCAAGTCATAAAGCTGCGGACTTATCTCAACCGGCCGGCCGTCTACGATGCGGTTCTCCCCGCCGTTTAATATAATACCTTTCACATTATTGAATGATTTTAACTCCTCCGCTGTGATGTCATGGGGATAAATCTCGCTGTATACGCCTAAGTCACGGATTTCTCTGGCTATAACCGTGTTCTGCGTACTTCCCAGATCCAGAATAACGATCAAATCTTGTTTCATGGGTAATATCTCCTTATCTTTTAGTATTTGTTTCATTATAACAGACAAATATAACGTTTGTACATATACATCTGTTCAGGCATATACATGAACTGCCAGCGTAAATCTGCTTGCGCATAAGCCTTTTTACAGCTTCACATTTGCTCTGAACCACTTAGCAACACCATCATTATCATTCGACTCTATGACATCTGCCGCAATCGTCTTTAGTTCCTCATCCGCATTCTCAACGGCATAGGATTCATCCGACATCTCAAACATATCAATATCGTTTTTTCCATCGCCGAATGTAACAAGTCTTTCACAATGCAACATTTTTTTTAATTCTTTCACAGCATTAGATTTTGATGCTTTCTTATGCATAATCTCCAGCCACTGTTCGCCCGTATAGATATCGCATTGATATACCGCATGATACTGATCTCTGTACTTTACATAAAATGGTTCTAACTTTTCCGGAGTATCAATGCATGTGATATAAAATATATTTCCTTTTGTTAGTTCCGTAAGGTTCTTCACGATATTCATTCGTTTATCACCTTCTCTGCTTTGAATAAAACGAAGCATTCCCTCTGTGCATTTCTCTGGTATGAACGAGAATTTTTCCACCCCGTTGATATAAGCATACACAATTGGATATATATCATTTTCAAATAACTGTTCAAATATTTCAGCAATGTCAGAGTCAAAATAATTAGTTAAGAGAATTTCTTCCGTAACGTTATCTATTATAAATGCACCATTATATACAATCAAAGGAAAATGTGTACTCAATCCCTTCGTCACTTTTTTCGCTGTCACAAGCGATCTGGCGGTTGCATATGAAAATAACATTCCTTTGGAAGTCAGCTCATTGATCGTGTCGATTGTAAATTGAGACAGTTTTTCATCACTTCTCAATAACGTTCCGTCCAGATCTGATACATATAAACTATTCATTTGCTTATCCTCATTACAAATAAAGTAAGTTCCTTATTGTCTCTTACCGTTAGCAGGGTATATATTTATAAATTTTCTGCTTTATACAGCGCATAACCTTCATAGTAAGAACTATAATCTATGCCCTTCATTCTGCTATATCGGATTTTGCACTCTCTTTTAAGGCTTCATTAAACCATCCCGAAACTTATTGTATGTAGACTTTTTGTATTCATTTTTATTATACTATATATGAGGAGGATTGCAACTATGGATATTATAAAAGTCTTTGGAGACAATTTAAAAAAATACCGCACTGCAAAGGGAATATCCCAAGAAGCATTTGCCGATAAATGCGGTATGCACCGCACATATATCAGTGCAATCGAATGTTACCGACGCAGCATTTCTATGGCAAACATACAACGAATTGCAGATGCTCTTGAAATTGAAACATATAAACTATTTATAGAAAGCGAAGAAGCAAAATGATTACTAATCTTAATGAATTTATAACTGAATTCAAAAAAATTAAGGAACAAGGTTGGATTAAGACTCATCGATCCGGTCCTACTGGTATAGGAAAAACTTTAGAGGATTTATTGGGCATTCCTGAAAACAATTTTGATGAGCCTGACTTTGGCGACTACGAGCTAAAATCTTGCAGAATAAACTCGCAGAGTATGCTTACAATGTTTACAAAAACACCTCAACCTGCTCGCTCAAATACATATTTGCGTAACAAATACGGCTATTCTAGTTCAGCCTATGATAATGATGAGAAAGTATTACATTCAACATTAACCGCAGCAAGATTTGTCTCTATAGCAGACACAGGTCACAGATTAAAAATCATTTGCGATGAAAACAAAATCTCTATAGCATCTGAAACCGAGGTTGAAAATGTATTTTGGGGCAAATCTTCACTAAAAAAGGCTTTTGAAAAGAAATATAAAAACAAATTTGTTTACGCAAAAGCTGAAAGTCGTGGTTCAAGAGCAAATGAGGAATTCTATTTTGTTGATGCTTATGAGGTAAGTGGATTTGATTATAATGCTTTCATTAATTTGTTAGAACAAGGAAAAATTTTCATTGATTTACGAATTGGTCAATATCCTGATGGCCGGACACATGATCACGGCACCGGTTTCCGCATTCGTGAATCAGATCAGTATTTATTATTCAAAAATATTAATAAAATTGTATAGGAAGTATAGTTATGGCAGAAAAAACAAATGTAAAAAAGTGTAGACAGCTTGTGTTAAACTTAAAGAAAAGGGTATACTTTAAATCCGCTTTCGCAGCATACAACAAAAAATATATTCAAATAGTCCAAAAACTAATTGCTGATGGTGAGACACAAGAATCTGCTAACAAAAAGGCTTCTCGATTAATTCTATCACAATTGCACGATGTCATGAGAGAAGCTCAACCACTAATAGAAAATGTTATAAACAGCAGAATAAAAAATGGGGAAATTTCAGATGCTTCTCAAACAAGAAAGTCTGTCGCAGGTAACTTGTTCCAA
Source organism: uncultured Lachnospiraceae bacterium (assembly GCA_946558695.1). Taxonomy (GTDB): domain Bacteria; phylum Bacillota; class Clostridia; order Lachnospirales; family Lachnospiraceae; genus MD308. The sequence goes on along the minus strand of CAMNTQ010000016.1, from coordinate 955 downwards.
CAATTTGTTGCATATACTCTGGCACAAAATATCTTAGTTGGAAATATTAATAAAGATGTTATTGTTTCGCTTTCTTCAAGTGTTTTAGATGAATATGCAGTTATTGATGTAGGCAAAGATAAGCAAAAGCCTGATTCTGATGTGTTGGTTTACTCGGAATCTGATAATACCCCAATTATTAATTTTTCTTGCAAAACATCGTGTCGTGAAAGAGCCGGACAGACATATAAATGGAAATTGTTAAGTGATTTAGCTTGTTGTAATTGTGAGCATAAACACAATAATGAAAATTGTCCAGTTACAAAATATAGCCTACATTATGAACCCAAGCGAAAAATATTTATGTATTTTATTACGGCTGATTTTTATAATGAACTGAGCAATGCACAAATAACCGCAATGTTCAACTTTTTTGACAATTCTTATGTTGCAAAGCCTCATTCATCTTCAGAAAAAATAAAGACACTTGAGCATATTATTGATGATATAAATGCCATTTATTAATTTAACTGCTCTAGACATTAGAAGGCTAGGGCAGTTAAATTCAGATTGTAGACAAAGCTGTAAAGAATGTAATTCCTCTATTATCTTCGATGATTCCAGTGATGTATTCTATCTGTACCATTTAACAGAAGAAACACCGCTTTTATACGCGAAGCTTGCATTAAAAGCAAATGGCTTGCAGGATTATGTAAATGCCATGAATGAGTTTAGTTAACAGCCTGTTTCCTATCTCCATTATTTTCCTTATGATGGAGATAGGCTTCTTAACCCATTCTTATGACATTCATTTGCATTATTCTCTAAAATATACCTTATTTTTTGTTTTTCCTGTGCCTTTAAGGATATTCAGCTTTTCAGCTTTCAACAACAAACGGCTTGCCGTCTTTATTTCAACTTCCAGCAATTTTGCCGCAGCAGCACTATTTATTTCTTTATTTGTTTCCAGATAAAT
>CAMNTQ010000015.1 GCA_946558695.1 uncultured Lachnospiraceae bacterium | reverse complement strand
ACAACCATATGGTAGCATAAATAGAATAAAAATGCAATTATTTGGTAGCATAAAATTGAGGTGGTTTAATGCATTTTCAACGTCTGGAAGATTTACGGATTGATAGTGATAAAACGCAGGCGGATATTGCAGAGTATCTGGGCTGCCAGCGTGAAGTATACCGCCGGTATGAGAAGGGAACGAGACAGATACCGGTAGATCTCTTGCTAAAGCTTTCGCATTATTATAATGTAAGTATTGATTATATAGTAGGGAATACGAATATAAAAAAGCCATATCCGAAAAGTAAGTAAATGACAGCCTTACTTTTGGATATGGCTTTTGTCTTCGGATCAGTTCATCTAAGCATCGGTTATTCGATCGTAATCAACTTTGGAGCATCCTCGATCTTCGGCATATCTTTTGGAACTTGAAGAGAGAGAACACCGTCTTTGAACGCGGCATGGATGTCGTCCTGTGTTACCTGTTCTCCTACATAAAAGCTTCGATTGCATGTGCCGGTGTAGCGTTCCTTTCGGATACAGTTGCCTTTGGCATCCTTTTCCTCCTTCGTCTCATTCTTAGAGGCGGTGATAGTAAGATATCCGTCCTTTAAGTCGGCTTTGATATCTTCTTTTGCATATCCCGGAAGTTCCATCTCGATCATATAGTTCCCGTCTTTATCATGGATGTCAGTCTTCATGATCTGTGTAGAGGAGTTCCCAAAAGAACGTGTGAAAAAAGGATCCTTGAACATTTCGTCAAATAAATTGTAATTTCTGTTTGCTAATAACATAAATCATTCCTCCTTAAACATTGCATGGTGACAGTTATATTGTTTCCAAAAAGCTGAAAACTTATTGGAAATAAGCTGTTGTTTTATTTGCTATATATATTATATAACACACATTGTTAGCAGTGTCAAGAGGTGAGTGCTAATTATTTGAATTTATTTTTTCCATGTCACTACAGTATGTTGCTTTGCTATGATTCCGTTATCTGCTGCAAAAAATGTCTCCAGAGGATCCTCCTCTTCGGAAGCTTTTTGTTCGTAGATACTTCGGGCAATTACTGTTGTTCCATCAGGAGTTTTTTTCTCTGTTTTTATAAGAAAATAGGCAGTGTCTTTTTCAGCAGTCAATTCTTCCGGAAGATTTCCCGGTATGAAAACTTCCTGTTTTACAACCTTATTTTCCTTATCCATCTGAACAAGAGTAATCTTTACCGGTTCGAACATGGAAGCGAACCGGATAGTCACAGAGCTTTTTTCGGTTCTGGTCTGTCCTGCTTTGGCAGTATTGGTCTGATCGCTGAAAGAGGTTGACATAACTTGGCCTTCTTTAGAGAAAGAGTCGGCACTGATACCGCTGCCGGGAACAGCGTATATTTTTCCGTCAGCAGACTGGTATACGGGATTTACGTAGTAAGCGGAGTTTTTAACAGCCGCTTGGGGAGTCATATAAATGGTGCCGGCCAGCGTTGTCTCACTGCCGTTATCCAATTCGTGCAGATTAGAACTAATATCACAGATACCATCGCTGGACTTTATAGTAAGGCAGAGTGTGCCGTCTTTTTCAGTCTGGACAGGAGCCAGAAGGTTAAGTCCGCTGATACCGTCAAAAGAGATCTTCCAGTAGGTGGGATCGCGGTGGTTTCGGCGGTCGATTGTTGCATACAGTGGATTTATGTATTCGCCGGAGTTGTTGACTGTAGTATTCTGGTTTCGGAAAATTGTTGAAGCATTATCATTCAGATAAGTATCCATATCGAACAGATCAAGACAGTCATCAGTAATAAAGGCGCCGATCAGAGTGTCCTTTGCGTCATTTCCTGCATCTTTCTTTGCCAGAGAACAGCTGTTCAGTGAGATCATTAGACTGAATAAAAGGGTGATCATCAAAAGCTTTTGATTATTTTTTTTGTTTGTCATTATTATTGTCCTCCTCTTCAAGATTTCCATCAAATTTTAAGATATCGCCGACATCGCAGTCCAGATAATAACAGATTCGGTTAATTGTGTGGAAACGCACGCCCTTAGCCTTGCCGCTTCTAAGGACGGATAGGTTCGCCTCCGTAATATCTACCAGTCTGCATAATTCTTTTGAGGTCATGCCCCGCATTTTTAATACGTCTTCAAGACAAACTTTTATTCCCATACGTGTTACCTTTAAATGAATAAATCATTATCCTGTTTTAATTTTTGATTTTCCCGTACATAGTTTACAGTCAGTAATACGGCAAGGACGAAGGCGATTGAAAATACGGGGATAGAAACTGTCATATTGATCTGGAGCAGTTCTTTATGGAATATCAGCTGCAGAATATTGAATCCAGCGTTGGACAATACTGATATTACAAGTGATTTTTTACATAACGAGGCAAGTCTTTCCACGGCGGTTACGGACGCATCGGAATAGCGATTAAAAATCAGTGCGTTCAGGGAACGGATCGATGCTGCAAGGATAAAAACGGCCAGTGCGTAGGGAAGTGTATTTGTAATACATTGCAGTACGATAAAGGCATGGGTTATGGTCATATCTGGTTCTGAGTAACTGTTTATTTCCCGGAGGTTGCGGATGGATACGGTAAGTGCTTCAAAGCATTCCGCCAATATCGCGTAGAAAAACAGGATAATGATAACAGCAAGCAGAGATTTCAGCCAGATATGTAGATGTCGTTCCTCTGCCAGACTGAATGTTTCCAGCAGTCTTAGAACAACATATCCAAAAAATACAGAATAGAAACTGCTTCCTAATAGCATCTTTCCTGTACCCATACCCGGCAGGCCGGCACGAAACAGCCCTGGATTGATCATGTAGTAGACGACTGCAAAAAGCAGAATACTCAATATAGGAAGAAAGCAGTCGGCTTTTAAAAGCTTTCCGGATCTTTTCAAGAGGAAAAGGAACAGGCATGGCAAAAGACAGATGAGGACATAGAGAATAATAGCCGCAATATTGCCTGCTGCGCCTGATAAAGAGAGCTTCCGCAGTCCCCAGCCAAGCTGTTCAAATGGAAATGTGATGATAATAGAATACAGATTAGAATACATGTGATCCCTCCTTGAATAAAAATTATTGTTTCACGATAATTAATGATTATATTGTATATAAGAAATTATCGTTTGTCAATAATTTTCTGAAATGATTTAATACAAAAATATTTTGGGCGGTTGACAGAGTGCAAAGTTCTACATATAATAGAACTAAGTCAAAAACTATTTGACGGACAACAGTCTGCGAACCGGTTATTTAAGCATGATGAGTCAGGGCTTGTACTGGTTTCGACGGGGGTTTGGAAGTTGGAGAAGCCATCCGTAGCGGGACACTACGTTAAAAGTTCCAATTAAATATAAACGCAGACAATAGAGAATTAGCGTACGCTGCCTAATTAAAGGCGGCAGTCGGCCTTAGGTCATCCGCTGCTTAAGTTACCGGCTTCATCAAGGCGGAGCACTTCGTTTCCAAAGCTTTGAGGAGATGGAAGAATTTATGAAGCTACTGAAACCAGTAACTTGTCATTAGGTGACTGGCAGAGGGAATGTTAGTATAATGACTGTGATGGGAGATGCTTCGATGGATGGACTTTCGGACGCGGGTTCGATTCCCGCCAGGTCCATTACCTAAAAAATACCGTAATTGTGGATTCAAGAATGGGATTCACTATTACGGTATTTTTATAAAAAGTAATAATTTCACCTGACTAACGAATGATTTACAATGTGTATTGATTGTGAAACAATATTATTATGATAAATAATATGTTTTTCCTGAAATTCGATACAGATAACCATAGCGTGGGACACAGCATTTATTATTTGAAAAAATATCAGTACATTCACAAAGAATACATAATTTTATGTTAGAATACCATAAAATGCGGAATAATCCGTAAGTGTCATATAATATTTCAAATGGAGCATACATGCGCATGCGGAGGTCGGATATGGATAAAATAAAAATTCTTGTTGTGGATGATGAGAGCAGGATGAGGAAGCTCGTCAGGGATTTTCTTGAGAGGGAAGGATTTTGCGTACTTGAGGCGGAGGACGGACTTCAGGCAATGGAGATTTTTTATGACAATAAGGATATTTCTCTATTGATTCTTGACGTGATGATGCCAAGGATGGACGGGTGGCAGGTTTGCCGGGAGGTCAGGCAGACTTCAAAAGTTCCGATTATCCTGCTGACGGCGCGCTCGGAAGAACGGGACGAGCTTCAGGGCTTTGAATTGGGGGTAGATGAATATATATCCAAACCTTTCAGTCCAAAGATCCTTGTTGCAAGAGTAGAGGCAATCTTAAGAAGAAGCAATGTGTTGAATGCGGATGAAGTTGCGGATGCCGGGGGGATTGTCATCGACAAGGCGGCGCATCAGGTGACGATTGACGGAGAAGTAGTTGATTTAAGCTATAAAGAATTTGAACTGTTATCGTATTTTATTGAAAATCAGGGGATTGCGCTGTCCAGAGAGAAGATTCTGAACAATGTATGGAATTATGATTACTTCGGCGATGCGAGGACGATCGATACTCATGTAAAAAAGCTGCGCAGTAAGATGGGAGAAAAGGGAAATTACATCAGGACGATCTGGGGAATGGGATACAAATTTGAGGTGGAAAAGTAATGCGGCATTCCATAAAAAGTCAGATGATCGTCATATTCATCGGTTTGATCAGTTGTGTGCTTCTGGCGTTTTTCGTCATTAACATGAACTTTCTTGAACCTTATTATATCAGCAACAAGAAGACAGAGTTTGTAAAAATGTATGATACCTTGAATGAGGCAATGATAAGAGGAACGATAAGTACGAAGGAGCAGGCCGAGGAGCTCTGGCATATAGCCGAGAAAAATAATCTGTCTTATCTGATCGTGGATGAGATGAATTCACAAGTTTTTACAAATGTGCACGATATGGATATGCTGGAGCGGCAATTGGCGGGCTATCTTTTGAATCAGGCACAAAAGGACAGCAAAATTCTGGACAGTACAGATGAATATCAGTTAACCCGTTCAAGGAATCCGTGGAATAAAGAAGAATATATTGAGATGTGGGGAACTTTTGAAGACGGGAGCCGGTTTCTGATTCGGAGTCCGATTGAAAGTATCCGGGAGAGCGCGGAGATTTCCAATCGGTTTTTGGTTATCATCGGCAGTTTTATGGTTGTGATCTGTGCTGTGCTGATCTGGTATTTTTCAAAAAAACTGACGGATCCGATTCTTGAGCTTGCGGCTTTGTCCGAGCGTATGGCGAACCTTGATTTTGAAGCCAAATATACCAGCGGCGGAAAGAATGAGATTGGAAACCTCGGAGATAATTTCAACAAAATGTCTGAGAAACTGGAAAGTACCATATCAGAACTTAAGAGCGCCAATAATAAGCTCTTAAAAGATATTGAACAGAAAGAGAAGCTTGAGCAAATGCGCAATGATTTCCTGGGAAATGTATCCCATGAGCTTAAAACGCCGATCGCCTTGATTCAGGGATATGCGGAAGGCTTAAAAGAGGGCGTGAATGCGGACGCGCAGAGCCGGGAGTTTTACTGTGATGTCATTATGGACGAGGCGTCAAAAATGAACCAGATGGTAAGAAATCTTCTCACCCTGAATCAATTGGAGTTCGGGAATGAAGAAGTTGAATTTGAACGCTTTGACCTTACGGCTGTTATTCGCGGAATCCTGCAGAGTATGGAGATTCTGGCGCAGCAGGATGAGATACAGGTTATATTCAGACAGGAGGAACCGGTGTATGTATGGGCGGACGAATTTAAAGTAGAGCAGGTGGTAAGAAATTATGTCAGCAATGCGTTCCACCATGCAGGACTTGAGAAGGTCATTGAGGTCAGGATGAAAAAGCAGGATGAAAAAGCAAGAGTCACAGTGTTTAACACCGGAGCGCCCATACCGGAAGAAGATATCGAACACATATGGGACAAGTTTTACAAGGTGGATAAAGCTCACACGAGGGAATACGGCGGAAATGGGATTGGGCTTTCTATAGTAAAAGCCATAATGGAATCCTTCCATCGGAAATACGGGGTCAATAATTATGATAACGGAGTGGAATTCTGGTTTGAACTGGATGTGAAATAGAGGGAGAGAATCGTGAAGCACGGAAAGTAAAATAGATAGAAGAAAGATCTGCCGCACTGTAGATGAAAAATTCAGCAGTGCGGCAGATTTTTTGCTTAAGCAAGAACGCTGTTCATAAATGCGATGATCCCTGCCTCTACTTCGCATTTGATATCTGCGTAATTATGTATCTCGTGGCGGTAACCAGAGTAAAGCTTCGTTGTCACGGTATGTCCCGTATCGGCCAGCCAGTTGGACACTTCATATACGCCTTTTCCATATTCGCCGACAGGGTCCTGATCTCCGGCTATATTGTAGATCGGAAGATCTTGCGGAACTTTGCCTGCCCACTCGTGTCCTTCGATCTGGATCATCATCTGTACAAAATCATACAGAGAACGATTGCTTGTAGGTCTTGTGAATGCGTCGAAAGGATCTTCTGCGTGGTCCTTTTGCACATAAGGATCTGCGCAGATCCATTCATTTCCGATACGGACTTCACCGCAGCGCTCGCACATCCATCCAAGGAGTTGGCCAAAAAGCGCCGGGTCCGATTCAAGGGCCTGACCGTTGCCGATCGCTTTTTTCAACAGTTCTCCAGCTTCTTTCGCACCCCGGAAGATACCAGTAGTTCCGCAGATTGTCGCGCCGAAAAGTTCGCTTCCGTACTTTGCCATAAAATCTCTCGTGATGAAAGAACCCATGCTGTGTCCGAACAGAAAATAGGGAAGGTCTGGATACTTTTCGCAAACAATTTTCTTTAAAGTATGCTCGTCCTCCATCATCGTGTGGGGACCTTTATCGCCCCAGTCTCCCCATGCGTCATTGACCATGGCTGTCTTGCCGTGGCCGGTATGGTCGTCGGCAGCTACGATATAGCCGGCATCCAGAAAGGCGGAGATCATGTGGATGTACCGTCTGGAATGCTCGCCAAAACCGTGGATGAGCTGGACAATGCCCTTCGGCTTCGCGGCAGGTACGTAGATCCAGCCCTGAATGTCGTCGCGTTCGTTAAAAGATTTAAAAGATACTTCATGCAACATAATTTTTTACCTCCGATTCTTGATGATTTTATTGTAGGACCTGAGAGAGGAAAGTGTCAAGCCTCGATCTGTTTCGGATGTCTGATTATTTATTTGGTTTATTTATTTGGCAGAAAACAAAGTAGAAAAACCCTGAAAGGTATGATAAAATAGCATTATCTGGATATCCGGTTTGATTAGATTACCGCGGATACGTGATGTTTTCGTATCTGCAGTTGGGAGGAATAGATGATCGCGATTATTGATTACGATGCGGGAAATATAAGAAGTGTGGAGAAAGCGCTGCAGTTCCTTGGACAAAAGGCAGTGGTCACAAGAGACAGGGACTGTATTTTAAGCGCAGATAAAGTGATTCTTCCGGGCGTCGGCTCTTTTGGCGATGCGATGGCAAGACTTAGGCAGTACGGGCTTGATAAAGTCATCCATGAAGCAGTGGAACGCCATATACCGTTTCTTGGAATCTGCCTTGGCCTTCAGCTTTTGTTCGAAAGGAGCGATGAGACGCCGGGGGTGAAAGGACTTGGCATCTTAAAAGGAGAGATCCTTCGTATCCCGGACTGCCCGGGGCTTAAGATTCCTCACATGGGCTGGAATTCCCTTACATTTCCGAATGAGGGAAGGCTGTTTAAAGGGATAGAAGAAGGGGCTTATGTATATTTTGTGCATTCCTATTACCTGAAAGCGGCGGATGAAAGGATTGTCACGGCGGCGACAGAGTACAGCGCTTATATTCATGCTTCCATAGAGCAAGGAAATGTATTTGCCTGCCAATTCCATCCGGAAAAAAGCAGTGAAGCGGGGCTTAAGATTCTGAGAAATTTTGTGGAGCTTTGAAGATGATGAAAAATAACTGCGTATGGGAGGAAGGCAGATGCATACAAAAAGGATTATCCCCTGTCTGGATGTAAAAGGCGGACGGGTAGTAAAGGGCGTTAACTTTGTGGACTTGAGAGATGCCGGTGATCCGGTAGAGATTGGAAGGGCTTATGACAAAGCAGGAGCGGACGAGCTTGTGTTTTTGGATATTACGGCTTCTTCGGATAACAGAGATACGGTAGTGGATATGGTGCGTAAAGTTGCGGAGACAGTCTTTATCCCGTTTACGGTCGGGGGAGGGATCCGCACGGTAGATGATTTTAAAGTCCTTTTGCGGGAAGGTGCAGATAAGATTTCTATCAATTCCTCTGCGATTCATACGCCGCGGCTGATCTCCGATGCGGCGGATAAGTTCGGCAGCCAGTGCGTTGTCGTGGCGATTGATGCAAAACGGCGGGCGGACGGGAGCGGATGGAATATCTATAAAAACGGCGGACGTATTGACGTGGGATTAGATGCCGTGGAATGGGCGCAGAAAGCGGAAAAACTCGGAGCCGGAGAGATCCTTCTTACCAGTATGGACTGTGACGGGACGAAGGCAGGTTATGACATAGAGCTTACGGAGACGATTGCCGGGACGGTATCGGTTCCGGTCATTGCGTCAGGCGGTGCTGGGACGCTTGAACATTTTTATACGGCGCTGACAGAGGGAAAGGCAGATGCGGCGCTTGCGGCATCCTTGTTTCATTATAAAGAGCTTGAAATCAGGGAGGTGAAAGAGTACCTGCGGGGCATGGGAGTATCCGTGAGGCTTTAAATGCCGGAGACCTTTTACGCGTGGGGAGCGCTTATAAAAACTGAGACAGAATTAATAAAAGTGTTTATAAAATACAGACAAAGGAGAACACGATATGGCAGCGATTAACAATGACTGGCTGGAGGCTTTGAAGGATGAGTTTAGAAAACCATATTATAAGAAACTGTTCGAGACAGTGAATCAGGAGTATAAGACAAGACTGATTTTTCCGCCGGCAGATGATATATTCAACGCATTTCATCTGACTCCGCTGCATAAGGTGAAGGTTGTGATATTAGGACAGGATCCGTATCACAATCACGGACAGGCACATGGTCTTTGTTTTTCGGTGAAAAAGGGCGTGGATATCCCGCCGTCTCTTGTCAATATTTATCAGGAGCTTCACGACGACCTTGGCTGTAGAATTCCAAGCCACGGCCATCTGACAAAGTGGGCCGAGCAGGGGGTACTTATGCTGAATACAGTACTTACGGTTCGGGCGCATCAGGCGAATTCCCACAGGGGGATCGGCTGGGAGGAATTCACGGATGCCGCGATCACGGCGCTGAATGGTCAGGACAGGCCGATTGTGTTTATTCTGTGGGGAGCACCGGCGCAGAGGAAGGAAAAGATGCTGACCAATCCGAATCATTTGATCTTGAAAGCGCCTCATCCAAGTCCGCTTTCTGCCTACAGAGGATTTTTCGGAAGCCGGCCTTTCAGCCAGACAAATGATTTTCTCACAGCGCATGGCGTGGAACTGGTGGACTGGCAGATAGAGGAATAGACGATGTAAAATACTTGATATAAAATAATATAAAAGATATAATGACGTTGGGGTCAAAGACAAAAGAGAAAAAGGAGGACCAGATATGAGTAAATATGAAGGTACACAGACAAAGAAGAATCTTGAGGCGGCGTTTGCGGGAGAATCGCAGGCAAGAAATAAGTATACATATTTTGCATCCGCGGCCAAGAAGGAAGGATATGAGCAGATAGCGGCTTTATTCCTTAAGACTGCGGACAATGAAAAAGAGCATGCGAAGATGTGGTTTAAGGAATTGCAGGGAATCGGAAATACTGCCGAGAATCTTGGAGCAGCAGCGGCCGGGGAGAACTTTGAATGGACAGATATGTATGCGGGCTTTGCCAAGACAGCGGAAGAAGAAGGATTTCCAGAGCTGGCAGAGAAATTCCGCGCAGTGGCAGAGATTGAAAAGCACCATGAAGAGAGATACCGCGCGCTGCTGAAAAATGTAGAGACAAAAGAAGTTTTCGCAAAGAGCGAAGTGAAGGTATGGGAGTGCAGAAACTGTGGACATATCGTGGTCGGTACAAAAGCTCCGGAGGTATGCCCGGTATGCGCGCATCCGCAGAGTTATTTTGAAGTACATGCAGAGAATTACTAATCCTGTATTATTGGCTGAATACATCTGTAAAAAAGCAATACTGTTGCAATTTCCGATGGTAAAGAGGTCACTGGTAAAATAACAGCAGATGATTCCACTTCTGTTATCCAAACCTTTACATTTTATAACATGAAAGGGGAAGTACCTGTTCCGACGCCAACGCCGACACCGGCGGAAAAGCCGAAGAACCCATCAGCAAACGCACCGGTGAAAAAACCAACGGCAGCGAACTCCAAATAAGTCGTTTCGTCGAAGGAAGTGGTGAAAAATTCACAGAAACTGGATTCCGGTGTATCAGCAGGGTGGAAAGGAAATACTCTCAAACTGAGTTGGAAGGCCGTGCAGGGAGCGGGAGGATATGAGATTTTTGCAGCACAGTGCGGAAAGAAATTTGGGAAGAAATCGCTGGTTAAGACGGTAAAACGGCGCCGGTGTTTTGCAGTGATGCGGAATGCCGGCGCTTTGTCATTATCGGGAAATTTCAGGCATCTCAAAAAATTGGATATATTATAAAAACATTTAATATACGTGTTGACAAATCTTGTTTCATGTGGTTTACTATAAATAACATATGAATAATTGTTCATATGTTCAATAAATAGAAAATCAGGAGAAATATCATGAGCAGGCTAGAAGAAAAGTTACACAAACATCATGAACAACATATTTATCAGGACCATGAAGAAGAGTGCGGTCATGAACATCATGAACATGCGCACCGTCACGATCACGGGGAAAACTGCGGCTGCGGCCATGAACATCACGAACATGCGCACCGTCACGATCACGGGGAAGGCTGCGGCTGCGGGCACGATCACGGACATCATCATGAAGAAAGCCCGAAAGACATTCACGAGATGCCGGCAGGCATTACCCAGAAAATTTACATATTGGAGAACCTTGGGTGTGCTAACTGCGCAGCGAAGATGGAAAGAAAGATCAATGCTTTGCCTGAAGTTGAGGCGGCCGCGATTACATTTGCCACAAAGAAGCTGGTGGTGGCATCCGACCATCAAAAGAACCTTCTTCCCAAACTGCAGAAAATATGTTCTTCTATAGAGTCAGAGGTTATTGTAGTTCCGAAGGAGGTAAAAGAAGCAAAGAAAAAAGAAAAGCGAGGGTTTTTTGAAACGAATAAAGCGGATATTTTAGGAATCGGCTCTGGAGCAGTTCTCTTTATCGCCGGTATTACAGCGGAAAATATGGAAACAGCTCCGTTAGTGAATCAAATCGTATTTATTCTTGCTTATCTGATCCTTGGATTTGAGATTATATGGAAAGCGTTGAAAAACCTGAAAAACGGGCGGGTTTTTGACGAGAACTTTTTGATGAGCGTAGCGACGATCGCAGCATTTGCAATCGGCGATTTTGCAGAGGCGGTGGGAGTTATGCTTTTTTACCGGGTAGGTGAATTTTTTGAAGATGTGGCAGTGGAAAGAAGCCGCTCACAGATTATGGAGGCAGTGGATTTGCGTCCGGAAGTAGTAAATCTTGTAGAGGAAGAGAGTGTGAAGGAGATACCGGCGGACAAGGCAAAAGTGGGAGATGTAATCATGATACGGCCGGGAGACCGGATTCCGCTGGATGGAACTGTACTGCATGGAGAGAGTAGAATTGATACCTCTCCGGTGACAGGCGAGCCGGTTCCTGTTCACGTCAGAGAAGGAATGGAAGTTATCTCCGGATGCGTGAATGAGCAGGGCGTATTAAAGGTAAGGGTTGAGAAACCGCTGAGTGAGTCTATGGTGACAAGAATTCTTGATTCGGTGGAAAATGCGGCTGCAAGCAAGCCAAAGATAGACCGTTTTATTACAAGGTTTGCCAGAATATACACACCGATTGTCGTAGCGGCGGCGGTTCTTACGGCAGTCGTCCCGTCGCTGGTAAGCGGGGACTGGAATCACTGGATTTATACGGCCATTACATTTCTTGTTATAAGCTGCCCATGTGCGCTGGTGCTCAGTGTGCCTTTGGCATTCTTTTCCGGGATCGGAGCCGGATCTAAAACAGGAATTTTGTTTAAGGGCGGTCTGGCAATTGAAGCACTAAAAGATATCAAAACCGTCGTCATGGATAAGACGGGGACGGTTACAAAAGGGAACTTTGCAGTTGAGAGAATTGTGACAGTCCGCAGGCTGACAGAGAAGCAGATTCTTTCCATCGCGGCGGACTGTGAATTGGACTCTTCGCATCCAATCGGGAACAGTATTGTTCAGGAGGCAAGGAAAAGAGGGCTGGAGTCTGTAAGACCGAAGGAAGTACAGGAGATATCTGGGAAGGGTATTAAAGCTGTTTTTCCTGAGGGAGAAGTTCTTTGCGGAAATAGAGCATTGATGGAAGCGAATGGAATAAATTTGGAGAAATTCCACTGGGAAGAGGGTGGAACGGAAGTTCTGATCGCCGTAGAAGGGGAACTGGAAGGCTATCTGATCATCAACGATATTATAAAAGAAGAGGCCAAAGAGGCTGTGAAAAATATGAAATATGCTGGACTTTTTACAGTGATGCTAACCGGCGATGCAAGCCAGAGTGCGCATGCTGTTGCAGATAGAATCGGGATTGAGGAGGTCCATGCGCAACTTCTGCCGCAGGAGAAGCTTTCGCACCTTAAGGATATTCGGAAACGTCATGGAGAAGTCATGTTTGTGGGCGATGGGATCAACGATGCTCCGGTGCTTGCAGGAGCGGATGTGGGAGCGGCCATGGGAAGCGGTGCGGATGCGGCGATTGAAGCGGCGGATGTGGTGTTCATGACATCTTCGGTCCAGGCAATTGTGGATTCTGTAAAGATTGCGAAAAGCACCGGGCGGGTTGCCATGCAGAACGTCGTATTCGCACTGGCGGTCAAATTACTTGTGGTAATTTTAGGATTTGCCGGATATGCGAATATGTGGATGGCAGTATTTGCGGATACTGGAGTTGCTATGCTGTGTGTTCTGAATTCGATTCGGATCTTGTATGCCCGTCATGGCATCCCCCAAAGCAAGCCCCTGACGGGGCGGACGGACTGCGTCTGATAGGGTAAAAAATAATTACGTTTTTATTAACTTTGTGCCAAGTGGTTGAAATAGATTTGACCATTTGGCATAATTAATATGTTACGAGAGTCATGAGAACGTGCTTGTATGGGTTGGTATGGTTTTGGGGCTTTAAGTATCATGAATGAAAGGAAAAAGTATATGGAAAAAGCAGAAGTTGAATGCTGTGACGTTACATGTGTTCACGAGGACATGATACAAAAGGTAAAGAAATTGCTGCCAGAAGAAGAGCTTATAAAGGAATTGGCAGATTTTTATAAAGTGTTCGGGGATGCTACGAGGGTGAAGATATTATGTGTGCTGCTTGAGTCGGAGATGTGTGTCTGTGATCTGGCGGAGCTTCTTGAGATGACACAGTCTGCGATTTCGCACCAGCTTCGTGTGCTGAAGCAGATGAAGCTGGTGAAAAACCGCAGAGAAGGCAAGACTGTGTATTATTCTCTGGCAGACGGCCATATTCAGAATATTATCAGTCAGGGAATGGAGCATATTCAGGAATGATTTGAATATAGATACAAAAAAGGGAAGTATTATGACGACGCAGTTGAAGAGAATAAGTATTATTTATAGTGTAGGAGTAGTAATTTATATATGCGGGGTTATTCTGGCATTCCGCATGACTTTGACAGACTGGGTGAAGTTTGCCGTTTTTCTTACAGCATATTTGGTGATAGGTTTTGACTCATTTAAAAAACTGAGCGAAAAGCTTATGCAGAAAAAGATTCCGACAGAGAATATCCTGATCATTCTTGCCACAGTGGGAGCTTTTGGTATTGGAAGATACATTGAAGGCGTATTTGTTATCCTATTGTACGATCTTGGATTGATATTTGAGGAGTTTGCGACAGACAGTGCAAAGCGGTCTATTGCGGAGATGACGGATATCCGTCCGGCTTACGCAACCCGTAAGACATTGGGAGAGGAGATACAGGTAGAACCGTGGGAGCTTAATCTGTACAATATTATCGTGATCAAGCCGGGAGAACGGATTCCGGTGGATGCGGTAGTGTTAAGCGGAGTGACAACGATTGATACGAAGGCGCTGACAGGGGAGGCGATACCGCAGCTTGCGAGGCCCGGGGACAGAATATACAGCGGATGTATAAACTTAAGCGGAGTGATAGAAGCGAAAGTTGTGAAAACTTATGAGGATTCTACAGTGTCTAAGATTATGACTATGGTTGAAGATGCACAGAATCTTAAGGCAGAGAGCGAGACATTTGTGGCGAAGTTTTCCAAAGTGTATACGCCGGTAATGCTGTTTTTATCAGTGCTTGTTATGGTCTATCCTCCTATGACATTTTCCTATGGCAATTGGGACACATGGATCTACCGCGGACTTATCTTTATGGTAGTGGCATGCCCAAGCGGGCTTGTAATGTCGATACCGATAGCATTTCTCGGCGGAATTGCCTGCGCCGCGCGTCAGGGGATTTTGGTCAAAGGAGGGAATTACTTAGAAACGTTGGCAAAGGCGGATATATTTGTGTTCGATAAGACTGGGACATTGACGAAGGGAACATTTTCCGTGAAGGAAGTGAAGGCTTATGGAATGAGTGAGAGAGACCTTTTGAAGCTTGCCGCTCATGTGGAATGTTACTCTAACCATCCGATCGCGCAGTCTCTTTTTGAAGCGTATACAGGTGTTATTGACAAAAATAAAGTATACAGAGTGAATGAAGAGCCGGGCTACGGCGTCAGTGCGAACTACGAGGGAAAGAGAGTGCATGTGGGTAATTGGCGTCTGATGGAGAGACAGAAGGTGGAAGTGGAGAATGTAGAGTTTGCCGGATCAGTTGTCTATGTGGCAGTGGAGAAAGAGTGTGTGGGATATTTTGTGATTGCTGATGAAATCAGGGAGGATGCTTACGAAACTTTGAGCTATCTGAGGCAGCAGTGCAATGGGGTTCTGGTAATGCTTACTGGGGATTCGGAAAAAGCAGGAAAAGCGGTTGCGGAAGAATTGGACATGGATTACGCATATTCTAACCTGATGCCTGTGGAGAAGGTAGAACAGTTGGAGGAATTCCTGTTTATACAGGATGATTCGGAAAAGCTTGTCTGTGTTGGAGATGGAATCAATGACGCTCCGGTTCTTGCGAGGGCCGACGTTGGAATCGCTATGGGAGACTTGGCTTCAGCCGCAGCCGTTGAGGCGGCCGACGTGATTCTTGTGAAGGGTGAGCTCTTTAAAATCAAAGATGCGATCCGTATAGCCAAGGAGACGATTAAAGTAGTAAACGAGAATATTACTTTTGCAATTATCATTAAGGTGATGGTTCTTTTGATGGCAGTTGTCGGATGCTTTGGAATGTGGGAGGCAATCCTTGCGGAAGTGGGAGTTATGTTTGCGGCGATTCTGAATGCGGTGTGTGTAGCGAAATATGCAGCATAGCTGTAATAAGAATGGGAGATATGAAAATATGAGAAAGCTTCATTTGTATATAGCGGTGTTTTTGATGGCAATCATGCTGACGGGATGTATTGTCAATCCGTACAAAAGCGGGATGGAGGCATTGGAAAGCGGACAGTATGAGGAGGCGGCAGAGCAGTTTAAGGAAGCTGTAAAAAAGGAACAGAATAAAGCGGATTCCTACAGAGGACTCGGTATCGCCCTGTGGGAGACAAAAGATTATGAAGGTGCAAAGGAAGCTTTGGGAAACGCGCTGGAGGAAGGCAGCAAAAAGACGGGAACAGTATATAACCTCCTTGGAAGTTGTGAACTTCAGGCAGGCAATATGAAAGAAGCTATTGCGTATTTTGAAGAGGGATTAAAGGCTGACGGGAATGATGATGAACTGACAAAGGCAATGCGGTTTAACTGTATTTTTGCTTATGAAAAGTTGGGCGATATGGAGACGGCGAAGAACCTTCTTTCGGAGTATGTCAAAGATTATCCGGAGGATGAGGAGGCCGCGAAGGAAGCGGAATTTTTAGAAACGAGATAGGATTATAATAGAATTATGATAGAATTAGGAAAAGAGAAAGAGCGGGTATTACTGGTCGGAGTCAGTACTTTCGGGCAGGAGTTGACAGAAAGCTCATTAGACGAGCTTTCTGAGCTTGCGAAGACGGCGGGAGCAGAGACCGCAGGCAGGATCATTCAGAACCGGGAGCAGGTTCATCCGGGAACCTATGTGGGAAAAGGTAAGATTGAAGAGATTAAGGACATGCTGTGGGAGACAGAGGCAACGGGGATTGTATGCGATGACGAGCTTTCGCCCGCACAGATGAAGAATCTTCAGGACGAGCTGGATGTGAAGGTGATGGACCGGACGCTTCTGATCCTTGATATCTTTGCGGCGAGGGCCTCCACCAGCGAAGGAAAGATACAGGTGGAGCTTGCCCAGTTAAAATACCGCCAGACGAGGCTTACCGGTTTTGGTACGGCGCTTTCAAGACTCGGCGGAGGAATCGGGACGAGAGGACCCGGAGAGAAAAAGCTGGAGATGGACCGGAGGCTTATTAAGAGCCGGATCGCCCAGTTGAACCGGGAACTGAAAGAGGTCAAGCGCCATCGGGAGGTCACCCGCGGACAGCGCAAAAAGAGCCGGATTCCGGTCGTTGCGATTGTGGGCTACACGAATGCAGGGAAGTCTACGCTGCTTAATAAGCTGACGGACGCTGATATTTTTGCAGAGGACAAGTTGTTTGCGACCCTTGATCCTACGACAAGGGGGCTTAGGCTGCCTAGCGGACAGGAGATTCTTTTGACGGATACGGTAGGATTTATTAAAAAGCTTCCCCATCATCTGGTGGAGGCGTTTAAAAGTACGCTGGAAGAGGCAAAATACGCGGATTTGATCTTACATGTGGCGGATTCTTCTAATCCGCAGATGGATGAGCAGATGTTTACCGTATATGAGACTCTTAAGAACCTGAAAGTAGGGGATAAGCCTGTCATCACCGTATTTAATAAACAGGACAGACTGGATAAAGAGCAGATCGTCCGGGATTTTCAGGCGGATTATACCGTCAAACTGTCAGCGAAGACAGGCGAGGGGATTCCAGAATTATTAGAGACGATTGAGGCTGTCTTAAGAGAGCAGAAGATAGCGGTGGAATGTCTGTATGATTATAAAGACACAGGAAAGATCCAGCTCATCCGCAAGTATGGAGAGCTGGCCGAAGAGGAGTACAGGGAAGACGGTATCTTTGTGAGGGGCTATGTTCCGGCGGATATCTGGGATAAAGTATCCCTCGGAGATTCTCCGAAAAGCCGTCTGTAAGCTCTTGAAAAGGTGGAATAGTCTTTATAGCCGCAGTCAAAGCAGGCCTGTGTGCCCGGTACTCCGGATAATATAAGTTCCTTGGCAAGCAGGAGCCGTTTGCGGGAAATGTAGTTTCCAAGCGTATATCCGGTTTCCTGCTTGAATTGTCTCATCATATAATATTTGCTGACAAAAAAGGTACTTGAGATGCGGTCGATATTCAGATCGTCTGTCAGGTTGTCGTTGATATACTGGAGGATACCGGCCACCTTGGAAATATGTTCTGTGTCGATGAATTCCAGCCGGTTTTTCAGGGCGGCTCTGTTTAAGTGTATCATAAATTCCAGAAATAAGACCTGTCTGTAGAGTTCGGCGGCATATCCTTTGTCAGAAAAGGATTTTTCCAGCCGTACAATGGAACCGAACAGGGAGCTTTTTTCGAGAGACGGGATGCGCAGGACGTTGGAATGCTCAGCCTGCGCCTTCTGAAAACAAAAATTTAGATCGTAAGTATCCGTCCGGTAGGCGTTCATAAAGTTTGGAGAGATATAGACGATGATTCTGTCATAAACTTTAGAGTTGTCTACTGTAAGACGGTGCATGTCATTGTGTTTTACAAGAACGATATCGTAGGGCTTCAGTTCATAAGTCCTCCCTTCAATCATGTAGGAAACCCGCCCTTTGAGGAAGATGGTGATCTTGTCGAAGTCGTGGTAATGGGTTTTGATCTCGCCGGATTCCTTGTCAGTAAGGTGGAATAAGCGAAACTCGCTGTTTAGATAACCTCTTTTTTCATATATGTCCATAAAAAACTCCTTCGGTCATTCATTTCTATGCATCATAAGGGCGAAACGCGTTTGCCCTCAATATCATGATAATTCAATAGAGCATTATTTGCAATATAAATAGCATGAATTGCCTTGAAAAGGGAAAAAATGCCTGTTATGATAGAAACATAGCGAACAGGCATAAATTAGTAGGAGGGTATGTTATGAAGGTGACTCTGGAAAGATATCATGGGCTGGGAAATGATTATGTAGTATTTGATCCGAATAAAAACGAGCTCGAGCTGAAAGCAGAAAATGTGCAGATGATCTGCGACCGTAATGCGGGGCTTGGCTCGGACGGCATATTAGAAGGACCGATTTTAAAAGAGAACGGTATGTCTGTCAGAGTATGGAATCCGGACGGCAGTATTTCCGAGACCAGCGGAAACGGAGTGCGCATCTTTGCCAAATATTTAAAGGATGCAGGATATGTACAGAAGAAAAACTTCAAGCTGTTTACGGAGAATGGGGCGGCGGAAGTGACGTTTTTAAATGAAGACGGGAGCAGGCTTCGGGTATCGATGGGGAAGCTTTCTTTCTGGAGCGATGATATTCCGGTGACTGGCGAGAGAAGAGAAGTGATCAATGAGGACATGGTATTCGGCCGGACGCTTTACCCGGTGACTTGTGTGACGATTGGGAATCCCCACTGCGTGATCCCTATGCGTGAGATATCGAAGCCCCTTGTATGCAAGATCGGCGACTATGCGGAGATGGCAAGATATTTCCCGAACCGTGTGAATACCCAGATCATGAAGGTGATGGATAAAGAAAACCTCGCGATAGAGATCTATGAGCGCGGCGCAGGATATACCCTTGCTTCCGGTACGGGCGCATGTGCGGCGGCAGGCGTTGCCTATAAGCTTGGCATGACCAACAGCAAAGTGATCGTCCATATGCCGGGCGGCGAGCTGCAGGTAGAGATTGAGGATGACTGGACGGTATATATGACCGGAGATGTGTTCTATGTGGCGAAGATATCGCTGAGCAATGAGTTTGCAGAGAAGCTTCGGAGTGTGTAGGGCTTGAAAATGTCATAGATAAAAATGAAAAGGCTGTCAGAATTGCAATTAAAAAAGATTGCAGGTCCGGCAGCTTTTTATATTTATTCAAGAACGAAAGATACGCGTATGTGCATGTGTTAAAAAGCGAAGAGGAATATGAACAAAAGCTTTTAATCGATCATGTGGATTTCTGGTATCAGGGCGACGCGGCAAAGGTGATGGCGGCGCTTGTCGATTCAAAGGAGATATCTTCAGAAACGATACAAAAGGCTTGAAATGGATAAACGCAAACAAACCCTTTCGGATGTACAAAAATAAAAGAATCGTTTATAATATATGGAAAAGACTGCTATCGGAAAGGGTGGGGGATTATGTCATTAAAATTTATATTTGGGCCTTCAGGTTCGGGAAAGTCTTATTCTCTTTACGAGCATATTATTGATGAATCAATAAAACATCCAGAGCAAAATTATATAGTCCTTGTACCGGAGCAGTTTACGCTGCAGACGCAGAAGGATCTTGTGGCTAAACATCCGGCCCGCGGGATTATGAATATTGACGTCTTAAGCTTTGCACGTCTTGCTTACCGCGTGTTTGAGGAGACGGGAGGAGGGAGTCTGCCTGTTCTGGATGACGAGGGGAAGAATCTGATCTTAAGGAAGATTGCCGGGGACTATGAGAAGGATCTTAAGGTCCTTAAGGGTAATATGAAAAAGCCCGGCTATATCAGTGAAGTGAAGTCTGTGATCTCAGAGCTTACTCAGTATGATATCGGAGAGGAGGAGCTTTCCCGGGTAATGGAGACAGCGGGAGAAGGTTCGGGGCTTTACTGGAAGCTTCGGGATATCAGCCGGCTGTACCGCGGATTTTCAGAATATTTGAACAAGAAGTATATTACAAAAGAAGAACTTTTGGATGTCCTTTGCAGGGAAATCCCAAAGTCGGAGCTTTTGAAAAACAGCACGGTGGCATTAGACGGGTTTACCGGATTTACACCAGTGCAAAACCATCTTTTGCGGGAACTTATGCGGCACTGTAGGAAAGTGATTATTACGGTTCTGATGGATGAGAGAGAGAATCCCTTTTCCTATCAGCATCCTTACCAGCTTTTTGCCCTGAGTAAACATATGGTGACGTCTCTGATAGAAATTG
This sequence comes from uncultured Lachnospiraceae bacterium, assembly GCA_946558695.1. Classification (GTDB taxonomy): domain Bacteria; phylum Bacillota; class Clostridia; order Lachnospirales; family Lachnospiraceae; genus MD308. The sequence goes on along the minus strand of CAMNTQ010000015.1, from coordinate 40,605 downwards.
CGAAAGAGGAGAAGATATTTTTAGAAGAGCCGGAGTACCATTATGAAAAACCGGTATACCGTTTTCGCGGAAACAATGCGCTGTCCTTTCTGGAGAGAAATCTCTTCCGCGGCAGGCAGGTAAGATATGAAAAAGAACAGGAAGCGGTCAGTATCCACGCAGCGAGGATGCCGAAAGAGGAAGCATATGCCGCGGCGGAGGAAATCCGCGCTCTAGTCAGGAAGGAAGGATACCGTTACCGGGATATCGGCGTGATCGTCAGTAATATGGACGTCTACGGGGATTATCTGGAGCAGGCATTTGAAAGCTATGATATTCCGGTTTTTATGGACCATAAAAGGAGCATTCTTTTAAACTCTTTTGTAGAGTATATTCGAAGCCTTCTGAATATGGCGGAGCAAGGGTTTACATATGAGAGTATCTTTCGGTTTCTGCGTACGAATCTGTCAGGGATTTCCTATGAGGATACCTGCCTGATGGAGAATTATGTAATCGGGCTTGGCATGAAAGGATATAAAAGATGGCAGGAACAGTGGGGCAAGCTTTTAAAAGGCATGGACGAGCCGGAGCTTGACCATCTGAATCACTTAAGGACGGTTTTTGTTGAAAAGATAGATGAATTTGTCTTTGTACTCAGGCAAAGGAAAAAGACAGTAAAAGATATTACGTTGGCTCTGTATGAGTTTATGGTAAAAGAGGAGATTCAGCTAAAATTGAAATATCAGGAGGAAGCGTTTCTTTTAGAAGGAGAGCTTGCGCTTGCAAAAGAATATGCGCAGGTTTATCGGATTCTGATGGATTTGCTGGACAAATTTGTGGAGCTTTTGGGAGAGGAACAGGTGAGCCTGAGTGAATATTGTAAACTTTTGGATGCTGGTCTTAGCGAGGCAAGAGTAGGGGTTATTCCGCCCAGTGTAGATCAGCTTGTTATAGGGGATGTGCAGAGAACAAGACTTAAGGATGTCAAGGCGCTGTTTTTCATAGGGGCAAACGACTCTTATCTTCCGGGCGCCCTTCTTCGCACCGGACTGTTGTCCGAACGTGACAGAGAGAGATTTCAGAAGGAAGGAATCAGTCTGGCGCCGGGCGGCAAGGAGCAGGCGTATATTCAGAAATTTTATCTCTATATGAATCTTACAAAGCCTTCAAAAAAGCTTTCGATCTATTACAGCAAGGTATCTTCGGACGGAAAAAGTATGCGTCCCGCGTATCTGATACAGGAGATTCGGAAGCTTTATCCTCTTATTGAAGCAACTGATGAGGAGACGAAAGAACTCCTCCTCAGAGAGCTTACAGAGGATATGGGGGTTGATCTGTTGATCAAAGGTTTTCAGAACGGGGCATTTGGGGATAGGAAATGGCAGGAGCTGTATGCATGGTATCTGAGGAATACGAAGCAGGCGGGACGGATAGAAAGGCTCCTTTTGGCAGGATATTACCGCCGGCCAGAGGACGGACTTACGGAAAGTCAGGCAAAGCGTCTGTACGGAGAGGATTTTGAGGATAGTATCACGAGAATTGAGAGATTCTCGGCCTGTGCGTTTGCGCATTTCCTTAACTTTGGATTAGGCTTGAGGGAGCGAAAGGAGTATGAATTTCAAGCGGTGGATCTGGGAAATATATGCCACAGCGCATTGGAGAGATTCTCAAAGAGGGTGGAGAAGGAACATTTGAGCTGGACGCAGATTTCGGAGGAACTGAGAAAACAGTATATTGATGAAAGTGTGGAAGAAGCCGTTTTAGATTACGGCAACAGCGTACTTCAAAGTTCTGCCCGCAATGAATATATGACAGTACGGATCAAACGGATGCTGGAGCGGACAGTGTGGGCGCTGACAAAGCAGCTTTCGGCCGGGGATTTTGTGCCTTCTGCTTATGAAATACGTTTTGGAAATGGTAAGATTGACCGGATTGATACTTGCACAGACAAAGATAAGGTGTATGTAAAGGTGCTGGACTATAAAACCGGAAGCAAGGCTTTTGATGTTGCGGCTCTGTATCATGGCCTTCAGCTTCAGCTTATGGTATATATGGATGCGGCTGTCAGGAAGGAAAGTGCAGGGCATCCGGGGAAGGAAGTTATTCCTGCAGGAGTATTCTATTATAACATAAGCGATCCGATTGTGGATAAACAGGAGGCAGATATTGAAGCTGCGGTTTTAAAGGAACTGAAACCGGATGGCATCGTCAATCTTCAGGATGAGGTGCTGGTGCATCTGGACAGAAAGCAGACGGGAGAATCTTTTGCGATTCCTGTGAAATATAATAAAGACGGGAGTCTTTCAAGGACTTCAAAGGCGGTGCCGGAGGATGAGTTCCGGCTGATGATGAATCACGCTCTGAAAAAGATTGAGACTTCGCATAAGAAGATATTAGAGGGAGAGACAAAAGCGGAGCCTTACCGAAGAAGTACGGAGACGGCCTGCGATTACTGTAAATACCGTCATATATGCGGATTTGATCTTAAGGTGCCGGGATACCGTTACCGGGATATCGGTAAAATGAGCAAAGAAGAGGCGCTTGCGGCTATGAAAGGGGAGATATAGGATATGGGCGTTTCATGGACAGAGGAACAGAAGAAGGTCATTGAGCTTCGGGGGCGCAATATCCTTGTCTCAGCAGCGGCAGGTTCAGGTAAGACGGCGGTTCTGGTAGAAAGAATCATTACCATGCTGACGGCGGAGGATCATCCGGTAAGTGTAGATCAGCTTTTGATTGTGACATTTACAGAAGCGGCAGCGGCAGAGATGAAGGAGCGTATCCGCAGGGCGATTGAAAAAAAGCTTTCAGAGTATCCTGACGATGAGCATCTGATGCAGCAGGCGACTTTAATCCATAATGCGCAGATCACTACGATCCACAGCTTCTGCCTGTCGGTGATCCGGGATCATTTTCATGTCATAGATTTAGATCCAGGATTTCGCATTGGCGAAGAGGGAGAGCTAAAGCTTCTGCGACATGACGTATTGGGTGAGGTTTTGGAGGAGAAGTATCAGGAGGGCAGGCAGGAGTTTCTCGACTTTGTATCGGCTTACGGAGGCGGCAGGGATGATAAAAAGATTGAAGAGTTAATTCTGAAAATCTATGATTTTTCCAGAAGTTATCCGGATGCGGAAAGGTGGCTTGACTCCTGTGTGCGTTCTTACAGTGTCAGTACTGGAAAAGAGCTGGAAGAAAGCTCTGCCGTAAAGCTGATCAAGGAGAATACAAGACGATATCTGGAAGACGCTTATGCATTGATCCGGCAGGGACTCATTCTATGCAGCGAGCCGGACGGCCCGGCGGTCTATGAGACGGCGCTTCTTTCCGACCAGCGGATGGTGGAAGAATTTCTGGAGGCAGAGACATATGCTGAACTTTCCGAAAAAGTTCGGGAGAAAGCACATGGGAAAAATGCATGGGCACGGCTTGCCGCAAACAGGGACAAGACGGTATCGGAGGAAAAGATTTCTAGGGTTAAGGCGATCAGGGAAGAGGTAAAAGAGCTGGTAAAGGATATCGTTTCTCAGTACTTTTATCAGGACCTTCAAGGGATGCTGTCAGATCTTTGCCTGTGCAAGACACAGATAGAGGTTCTTACCGGTCTGGTAAAGGAATTTGCACAGAGGTTCGAGGAAAAGAAGAGGGATAAAGATATGATCGATTTTTCGGATATGGAACAGTACGCTCTTCGAATCCTCACAGAACGCCGTGACGGTAAAGTCTGTCCGTCGGCTGTGGCAAAGGAATACAGGCAGCAGTTTCTTGAGATTATGATTGATGAGTATCAGGACAGCAATTTTATACAGGAAGCGATACTAACAAGTATTTCTAAGATTTCTGAGGGGAAGTTTAATATTTTTATGGTAGGGGATGTGAAGCAGAGTATTTACCGTTTTCGTCTTTCCAGACCTCAGCTTTTTATGGAAAAGTTTGACAGTTACAGCCTTAAGGACAGTGAAAAGCAGAGGATAGACCTTCATAAGAATTTCCGGAGCCGGAGGGAGGTCTTAGATAGCGCGAACTATATTTTCCGGCGGATCATGACAAAGTCTCTGGGGGGTATTGCATATGATGACAAGGCGGCTCTGTATGCGGGGGCCGATTACCCGGATTACCCGAAATGCGGCATGTATCAGGATACAAAAGACGAGACAGAGAAAAACAGCCCGGTGACAGAAGTTCTTGTTATCGACAACGGTATGGAGAAGGAAGGCGCCAAAGAAGATTCCAGTCAAAGGGGAGCTTTTGGATTAGGAGGCATCTCAGAGAAAGATCTTGAGGCGAGGGCGATCGCAGGGCGTATCCGGGAACTGCTCCGGGAATATCAAGTGATGGATAAGGAAACGAAAAAGTTTCGCCCGGTCCGCTATTCGGATATTGTGATACTTACCCGGAGCGTAAAAGGATTTGCAGATATTTTTACAGAGGTTCTGAACCGGGAGGGAATTCCTGCCTATGCCGGAACCAGAGAGGGGTATTTTAAGACACAGGAGATCGGCGTGCTGCTGGATTATCTGCGTGTGCTTGACAATGCATATCAGGATATTCCGCTGGCGGCGGTTCTTGTCTCTCCTTTCTGCGGTTTGACAGAACAGGAACTGGCGGCGGTTAAAAGCGAGCATCGGGAACTGCCTTTTCACCGGGCGGTGGAAAAGTACAGGAATGACGGGAAAGAAGAGACGGCTAAAGATAAGATTGAAAGATGCATGGCACAGATGGAAAAGCTAAGAGAGCGGGTTCCCTATACTCCTATGCATGAATTGCTGAGAAAAATATTGACAGGTACCGGGTACGGAGAATTTGTGTCTGCCATGCCGGGAGGACAGCAGAGGAAAGCGAACTTAGAAATGCTTCTTGAAAAAGCAAAGTCCTTTGAGGCTACCAGTTATAAGGGACTGTTCCATTTTGTGCGTTACATCGAGCAGCTTCAGAAATATGACGTAGATTACGGTGAAGCGGCGCTTAATGGTGAGCAGTCCGATACGGTTCGTATCATGACGATTCATAAGAGCAAGGGTTTGGAGTTTCCTGTAGTGTTCGTCGCGGGCCTTGGCAAACGTTTTAACATGCAGGACACAAGAGGCAGCGCTGTCTGGCATGTGGATCTGGGAGTAGGGCTTGACGCTGTAGATATCAGGAATCGGACGAAAAGCCCAAGCATTATAAAAAAGGTCATTCAGAAAGAGGAAGCTCTTGATACGCTGGGAGAGGAGCTTCGGGTACTCTATGTAGCCCTTACCCGGGCGAAAGAAAAGCTGATTCTTACAGGAACCATATCTAATCTGGAAAAAAAGTTTGAAAATTACGGGATGGTGAAAAGTCAGGAAAAGGAGGAATTGAGTTTCGGAAGGCTTAGCAAGGCGGTTACTTACTGGGACTGGATTCTTCCGGCGCTTACGCGTCTTAAGCGGGAGGCGCCGATTACGGTGCAGATTCTATCATTTGAAGATATTGTGAGGGAGGAAGTGGAAGAAGAGACAGCCGGAAGAATCACAAAAGCGGCATTAGAACGGTGGGATACGAAAAAGGTGTATGACGAAGATGTGAAAAAGATGCTGACGGAACAGTTTGGATATCGGTATATTTATGAGGACAGCCGTGCGAAAAAGTTAAAATTCACCGTATCGGAGCTTAAAAAGCGGACCCGCTTTCTGGAGACAATGGAGGGCAGAACGCAGGAGGAACTGTACGGGGAAGTACTTTGTGAAGAACCGGAGGTAGTGCCGCTGATCCCGAAATTCCTTCAGGGAGAGTCGGAGCTTACCGGGGCATCCAGAGGTACGGCATATCACAGAATCATGGAGCTTCTTGATTTCCGGAAGGAATATACGGAGGAGATGCTTGCAAAGGACATCTCTATCTTCAGGAAAGAAGGGAAGGTTTCTGACGAGATGGCAGCATGCATCAGGATAAGTGATATCATGGGATTCCTTAATTGCTCGTCAGGAAGGCGTATGAGAGAATGTGCTCTTAAAGGAAAACTTAAAAAAGAACAGCCCTTTGTGATGGGGGTAGATGCAAGAGAAATCTATCCAGAGGAGCAGGAAGGGGAAGAGATATTGGTGCAGGGAATCATCGACGTGTATTTTGAAGAACCGGACGGACTGGTAGTGTTGGATTATAAGACGGATCATGTCAGAAAGGCGGAGGAACTGACGGAAAAGTACCATGCGCAGTTAGATTATTACGGGAAAGCCCTTGAGAGGATGACGGGGAAGAGAGTGAAAGAAAGGATTATCTATTCCTTTGAGCTCAAGGAGGAGATCGTGCTGTAAAAAAGGCAGTTTTCTATGTGAAGGAGGACGGAGTATGAGTATTCAGAAAGCGGGATTTATTTATCTGGTCTTGATTAATATAGCCGCATATGCCGCATTTGGCTGGGATAAGCACAAGGCGCGGCAGGCAGGATGGCGGATACCGGAAAGGACGCTTCTTTTGTTTGCACTGATGGGAGGAAGTATCGGGGCGTGGATGGGAATGAAGATATTCCGGCATAAGACACGGAAAGCAAAATTTAAAGCTGGGGTATTGGCGATATTGACAGCGCAGTGCGCGGGCGCTGTTATCGCTCTGGGGATACTGTAGAGAAAGAGGCATTCCAGTTATACGGAGAGCAGGATTGTTTCTAAAAAAATTCCATAGTATTATCTAAAAAGAGACGTCTTTAAAAAGATAGTCTCTTTTTCTATACTTATCACAACGAGACAATAAGATAAGGAGGTAAGAGTTATGAAGAAATTGTTGAGTGTCATGTTAGCGACAGCCATAATGATGACGATGCTGATTGGCTGCGCTGATGAAAAGCAATCTTCCGGAGGCGGAGAAAGTGACAGTAAGGAGCTTACGATTGCGTTTAGTTTTGAGGATCTTGAAACTGAATTCTGGGTCGCGGCTCATGAGATTATTACAGATACGCTGAAGAAAGAAGGGTACAAAGTCATTGAGCTGAATTGTCAGGGAGATGCAAACAAACAATTGGAGCAGGTAAATGACGCGCTTACTCAGGAAATTGACGGGATTATTATGATTCCTGTTGACGGTGACACAGCCGTAACGGTAACGGCGGCTGCAAATGAATCGGATGTGCCGATTGTTGTATTTAACCGCCCGCCTACATCGGATGAAGGAAATAACATTACCGTTGTTTGTGACAATGCGACAACAGCGGAAGCTACCGTTGATTACATGGTAGAGCAGGCGAAAGCAAAGTATGAAAAGACGAGTAAGAAACTTACGCCATGTATTCTTGTCGGAGATCTTGGGGATCCGAATGCGATTGAGAGAAAGAACGGATTTTACGCAGCGATTGAGAAAGAAGCCGGCATTTTCAATGATGTGATCGAAGTCCCGACAGAATGGGATGCAGCTACAGCATTGGCTAATCTTCAGAGCGCAGTACAGGCGAATCCGGATATTGATTTTATCTTTTCATCGTCAGACTTCCTGTTCCCGACGATTCAGTCAGTTGTTGAGCCTTTAGGCAAGTGGCAGAAGATAGGCGATGAGAATCATATTATCTTAGGAGGTCTGGACGGGGATGCTACGGCTGGTAAGCTGATCGATGAAGGGTATGTTGACGGCACAGGCGTACAGGATTTGTTTTTTGAGACAGAAGAAGCATTGAAAGCGATTGTTGAAGCTGCGCAAAATGGAGAGACTGATCCGGATGAAGTGATCAAAGATCCGGGATTTGCACTTACGCAAGGGAATCTCGAGGAGAAGAGAATGGATATGTGGGGCAATGCAGTAGGCGCAGAACAATAAATAATGTGTTGGCGGAGGCGTTATGAAAATAACGTCTCTTGCTTTCAAAAGGATACAGGGAGGTTATAATATGGGTGTTTTTAGAACAAAAACACAGAAAAAGAAAAAAAGTGTCAGGCAGATTTTACAAGGTGCATTTTTATCAGAATACTTTATTCTGTACTTGACAATCGTATGTTTTGTCTGTGTGATCCCATTTGTGCCAAAGATCATTACCAGAAGCAATCTTTTGAATGTGATGTCAAATCTTTGGCCGCTTTTGGTAGTTGCAGTAGGGCAGACATTTGTACTGCTGCTTGGAGGAATTGATCTGTCGCAGGTTTCGATTATCGGTGTTACTAGTGTATTGGGAACAGTATTGATGAGCAATTCTTTTAATGAAGATATCTTTGCTTCCACACCGCTGTGGGGATGGCTCATAGGGCCGGAGGGAGGACCTATGGCCGATTCGGCAGCAGCGATACCCGTCTGTATTCTGGCAATGCTTTTGATAGGTACGCTGATAGGAATATTCAATGGATTTTTTGTTGCACAATATAAGATGCCGCCGTTTATGGTCACTTTGGTGACGCAGATGTTTTACCTAAATTTTGCGATTTTCCTGACACAGTCCAGAAATGTTATGGGACTGCCGGATGGATTTAAACAGTTGGGTAAAGGATATATAGGCGGAATCATACCGTATGCAGCTATTTTGGCATTATTGATTACGATGATCGGATATTTTATTTTGGACAGGCTGGTGCTTGGAAAGTGGATCTATGCAACAGGCGCCAATGAAACAGCAAGTCTGGTGTCAGGGGTTCCGACAAAAAAAGTGACGGTTTTCTGTTATGCATTCAGTGGATTCTGCGCCGCGGCGGGTTCTGCGATTTATTCAGCCAGATTGAATATGGGAAGACCGACATTGGGCGAAGACCTTACGATGGATATTGTCGGAGCGGCAGTTTTGGGGGGTACAAGTCTTCTTGGAGGGAAAGGAAAGGTTTGTTTATGGAATTTACCATAATGGACAATCTTTCTTTAGTATCGATTCCCAAGAAGGCAAGAACAAAATTACAGATAGTCGATCATTCCTCTGTAACAGACAGCACGAAAGGGATGGTAAATACGCTTAAGATAAAATGTCCTCCCATTGAAAAAAATCCTGCAAAAAGTATGAGCGGAGGAAATCAGCAAAAAGTGGTTATCGGAAAATGGCTTTTGGCTGAACCGGAACTTCTGATCGTAGACGAGCCAACCCGCGGAATTGACGTGGGGGCTAAATACGAGGTGTATTCAATCATTAATCAATTAGCATCGGACGGCAAAGGAATCTGGGTGATATCTTCGGAGCTTGAGGAGCTGATGGGAATCTGCGACAGAATTATTGTCATGGGAAACGGGGAGATAAAAGGAGAACTTAAGAAGGATGAATTTGATAAGGAAGCGATCATGAAGGCTGCCTTTCATCAGGAACAAAAGGAGGGGGAATAATATGAAAACAAAAGATGGTGTGTATAAGTTAATATTGAAGAATATACCGGTGCTTTTGTTTATAGTTGTATTTGTAATATTCGGTGTGTTTTCGCCTAAGTTTCTAAGTCTGGCATCTTTCAGTAATATTATTCTGAATTCGTCTTATGTGGGAATTATAGGTATCGGAATCATGTTTGTTCTGCTTACGGCAGGTATCGACCTTTCCGTGGGCTCTGTCATGTATCTGGCGTCCGCCTCTGCGGGACTGTTGATTTCAGAATTCCATATGCCGACGATCGCAGGAGTTTGCGGCGGAATTCTGGCAGCGCTGGCGGTAGGAGCAATCAACGCATTCTGTATTATCAAGCTTGATATTCTTCCCTTTGTGACGACGCTTGGAACAATGACGGCGGGGAGGGCTGTGGGAACATGGATGACGCATTCCGAATCAGTCAATCTTCCGAAAACTATTACGTCTCTCGGTTCACAGAAAATTGCCGGAATACCGATGGCTATTATTTTGTTTGCTGTTATTGCTGTATCAGCGGCAGTGTTTTTAAATAAGATACAATTAGGAAGACAGATATACGCAGTCGGGAATGACCCGGAGGAAGCAAGAAAAGCCGGAATTAACAATAAAAAAATATTATTTACGGTATATATGCTGTGCGCGCTGTTTGCGGGAGTAGGAGGAATTATCTCTGTAGCCCAGATCGGAATCGTAAATGCGGCTTTTGGAAAAGGGGAAGAGTTCAATGCGATTGCGGCGGCGGTTCTTGGAGGAACCAGTCTGGCCGGAGGAAGCGGCAAAGTTTCGGGAACAGTTCTTGGAGCCATTATGATTCAGATGATACAGTCGGGACTTGTCTATATGCAGGTGGATATGTATATCCAGCCATTGATTTCAGCGGGCATCATATTTGCGGCGGTATTTCTGGACAGTGTCAGAGGACACTATATGAAAAAGGTAGAGACTAGAAACATACGTACCATGAATGTTGAAGGGAAACAGGAAGTTCTTTCTTTGGCCGGAGAGTGGCCGGAAAAAGAATATACCGCTGTAAGCGGCATAAAAATTAGTCTGCCTGACATTTTAAGTATACAGCCATAGACAAATGCAACTTTTTTGAAACAAAAGTGTAAGCGTTTACAAATTGAGAACATTTAAAAAATCGTAAATTCTTATTTTTTTTGTGAAATATGATTAAACTATAGTCTATTATGAGAAAAAACTTGACAAATAAATAACTATATGATATTGTAATAAAAAAGAAATGAAAGCGTTTACATAAAATGATTGAAAAAGAGAAGCAGCATACCATATACGATATTTCAAAAAAGGCGGGAGTTTCGATTGCGACAGTTTCCAGAGTTCTCAATGACAGTCCGAAAGTAAGCCAAAAGACGAGAGAACGAGTATTGGCGGTCATCAAAGAGAGTGGATATGAGCCGAATGCCTATGCCAGAGGTTTGGGAAGCGGTTCGATGAGAACGATTGGGATTCTATGTGCAGATGTGGCGGATATTTATCTGGCTAACGCGGTCTCTTTTTTGGAAAAGAATCTGCGTCAGAATGGGTTCAATACGATACTGAACTGCACGGGAGATGATTATAAGACAAAGGTCCGTTGTATGAAGGCCATGGAAGGCCGGCGGGTTGATGCGGTGATTCTGGCAGGTTCCCAGTATATTGAGAGTACACTGCCGAAGAACCAGTATATCATTGACGTTTCAAGACATATTCCAGTTATGCTTTTAAACGGATATATAAAAAGTGATAATATATATTGCAATTTATCAGACGATTACAGTGCTTTCTATGATGCCGCGATGGAATTATACCAGAAAGGCTGCAGAAAGATCCTGTTTTTATACCGGGAGATATCATACAGCCGGAATTTAAAGTATAAAGGATATTGTGAGGCTTTAAAGGATTGCCAGATAGAATTAGATGAATCTCTGGTTCTGCGCTGTAACGGGAAGATGGAGCAGATTAAGAGCCAGCTTATTACCTACTATAAAGAGGGGCATGAGTTTGACGGCGTTCTTGCCTGCGATGACGAGCTGGCTATTGGTGCAATGAAGTTTGCCAGAGAGATCGGGATTCATATACCTGAAGAATTGGCGGTTATCGGCTGTAATAATTCGGTGCTGTCCATTTGCAGCAGCCCGGAGCTCTCGTCCATTGATAATAAGTGCGAATTGCTGTGCATTAATACGGTGTCGTCGCTTATGCGTCTTCTGGAAGGTCAGGAGGCAGTACAAAAGACGGTTTTGTCAACGGATTATATTCCGAGAGGAACAACAAAAAGATGATCGGGAAGCATGGCGCAAAAGAGCAGTCAATAAGTGCTCATAAGCGTTTTGACTGCTTCATCATAAGAGATTGTCAGATGTTTTTGCAATTGTGTACAGGCTTCAGCAATATTGCCGGCCAGAATAGAATTAATGATTTCGATATGCTCATTGCTGCTGACGGACAGGCGTCCGTCGGATTGGGCGCTGACCGTTGAACGGATGATCGTAAGTTTGTCTACAAAGGTATTCATTAGCTGTGTGGCATACTGGTTTCCCATGGAGGATACGATGGCAAGGTGGAACTGATTGTCCAGGTCGGCCAGACGGATGCATTCTGACAGAGATAACTTATCGGAAGCGGCAGCCTTTTGGAATGAGATCCGAAAGTTTATAAGCTGGTCTTTGTCTAATTTGTTAAAGTTAGTGCGGAGAATCTCGGGTTCAATTAGAATGCGCACTTCAAAAATGTCGTGAATAGATTTGGGAGATATACGGGATATCTCAATACCTTTGCGGGGATGGACGGTGATCAGTTCATTTTCCGCAAGCTGCAGGACAGCTTCGCGTACGGGCGTCCGGCCTAAGCCTAATATCTCCTGAAGTTGGGCTTCATTTACAAATTGGCCGGGCTGCAGTTTGTTTTCAAGAATCAGAGATTTGATTTGCTGATATGCAATGTTGGAAAGTCCGGTTTTGTGTGTCATAGAAAATCTCCTTAAATTGGTTGACTTTATGTATATATTAGCATAAAGTAGTAGGCTGCTTGTGATATATCACAAATATATTAATAGTATATTAACATGGAGGAAGAAAATGAGCAACATATCTATTTTTAAAAACGAAAACCTGAAAAAGGAGTTTGCGGATGGCTTTTGCGCCGTTCGGATTCTGGAAGAAACTTGTCCTGAGGTATCGATTGAACTTTGTACTTTGAAGGCAGGCGCTGCAAAGGATTTTGAGGCGTACAGTTTTGAAGACAGAATGCAGATTTTTACCTTTACATCTGGAAATGGAATGATAAAGGCAGGTAAGAAAATTTTTGTTATTAATGAGCAGAGCGTGTTCATTCCTGATTTTGACCGCGACAGGCTAAAGATTGCCGCGGGGGACGAGGATATGGAATTTATCCATATTACCGGACCGATGAATGACACGGACCGAAGGCAGATGGATCATTGCCAGTATGTTCTTCCGAGGTTCGTTAAATTCAGTGAAGCAATACAATATACGGAGAGATTTACACAAGAATCGGGCGCAAAGGTAAAGCAGCACAGTGTTATTGCGGGCAGGCATCTGGGGAGATATACGATGGGCTGGGTGATCGGAAAGGGGCCGGATTTTGTCGGCCAGCATACGCATCCGTCTTTGGAGCAGTGGTATTTTATGCTTGAGGGAGCAGATTTTACTTATGATGCCGGAGATAAATCTATGGCAGTAAAAGAAGGAGATGTATCCTTTACGCCTCATGGGACATCCCATGGTTCGACCTGTAAGGAGGATGGATTTATCAATTATGTCTGGTTTGAATTGAACCGAGCATGGGACGAGGTGTGATGATGGCGGAGATTACAGACAGAATCGTATGCTCAAATGCGCATTATTTTTATTATGATACGGAATTTTTTTTTGAACATGCTGCAAAGGCAGGCGCCAGACAGATCGAATTCTATCTTGGAACACCTCATATTTTCATTGATCATGCAGTAATTGACGACTTTGACAAGGTGAAAGAACTGTCAGAAAAGTATGCTGTAAAAATTGCCGCAGTACATCCGGAGACATTGTCATTCAGATACGGACTTTGTTATATGGATGATGAATGGAATGAAAAAAGTGTGAAAGCATATCGAAACTGCATTGATTATGCGGCCCGGATTGGAGTAAGTCAGCTTAACACGAACGTGACGGGCGGTTTTCGGGATCAGGATCGGAAGGAGATTTTCGGGAGAGTGGTAAGTAATCTGAAAAAGATCAGCGCATATGGCAGAGAAAAAGGCGTAGTGATCGCTGTGGAGACAGAAAGTCCTTACTATGAAGGTTTTCTTTCCCGATTGTCCGAGGCGATGCAATTGTCTGATCTCATGGAGGATGAAAAGCTTCTTTTTAACATAAACTATGATGGAATCAAAGCCGCAGGCGAGACGCCCGCACAGTGGATGGATATGTTTCCGGGAAGAATATGTGGAATACGTTTCGCGGATCTGGAGAGCTATAAGGCATATCAGGCGGAACAGGAAACAGATGCTTTTGAGGGGAATCTTCTCTTCTTCCCAACGGATGACTGTTATCTGGACAAACCGCAGGATTTTGACATGGCGTTATTCCGGCGGGTGAAAGAGTGAGGTGGGATGATGGAGCTTTTAAGAAGAGAACAGATTGCAGGCATGAACTGCCACTATTATAACTATTCACTGGATTATTTTATGGATTCCATGGAAATGTGCGGTTACGAAACGATTGCTCTGTGGGGAGGCGCGCCTCATTTTTATCTGGATTACCTGACATACAGCAGCTGCGGGGAAATCCGAAGAAAAGCCTCCGGGCATGGTCTGAAGATCAGGTGTTTTACTGCTTCCAGCGGTACATATGGATATCAGATGGGAATGCAGCCGATATCTCAGAGAGAAAGAGTGTATCAGTATTACGTGAATGGAATCAAGGCGGCGGCAGAGCTTGGTGCGGGCATGATGTCTATGAATTCCGGCTGGGGCTATTGGAATGAGGACAGGCAAGAGGCATGGAAGCGCTCAAAGGATATGATCGTCAGATTATGCCATGCGGCAGAAAAAGAAGGGATTGTTCTGACTATGGAATCTCTTCGGAGGGCCGAATCGCAGTTGGCCTATGATCTGGAACATACGAAAAAGCTTTTTCAAGAGGTAAATCATCCGGCGCTTAAACTCATGATTGACACAACAGCTATGGGGGTCGCAGGCGAGACGCCAAGGCAGTGGTTTGAAGCTTTTGGAAAGGACATTGTCAATACTCATTTTATAGATGGGAATCCTTACGGACATCTGGTGTGGGGAGATGGGACAAGCGATCTTGAAAGCTGGCTTGAGATTCTAAAAGAATATCACTATGAAGGGATTCTGGGACTGGAAATTACGGCAAGGAGATATTATGAAGATCCCAGAGCGGCAGACAGAAGGAATATGGAGGCTTTATTGAAATTTACATAATGACTGCGGAGCATGAATTGCGGAACAATCCGCGGCATCATGGAAGCAGTAGGCCAAAACAGCAGGAGAAAGGAAGTAACGATGCAGGAAATTAAAATTATCAAAAAGGAAGATGTGAAGTTTGATTTCACAGACGGGTATGCGGAGACAGAGATATTGTCCGGCACCTGCCCAGGTATCAGAATCTGTAAATGTTGTCTTAAGTCGGGAAATACGATTGAAATAGAGACATATGCAGAAGAAGACCGGATGCAGCTTCTCTTTTTTACAAGCAGATCCGGAATCGTCAGGAGTGATAAAAAAATTTATTCGATTAATGATCAGGCGGTGTTTATACCGGATTTTGACAAGGAAAAGGTAGTTGTCACGGCCGCTGAGAAGGATCTTTGCTTTATCAGGATTACCGGTCCCATGACAGAGATCGATCACCGGCAGATGGAGAACTGCCAGTACATCCTGCCAAGATTTGTAAGGCTTAAGGAATCTATAGAATATACGGAGAGATTCACACAGGAGTCAGGCTCTAAAGTAGTTTCCCACAGTATTGTTGCCGGAAGGCATCTGGGAAGATACACGATGGGCTGGAATATCGGGGCGGGTCCTGATTTTATCGGGCAGCATACGCACCCGACGCTGGAGCAGTGGTATTTTATGATTGACGGTTCCAGTTTCACCTATGTGGCAGGAGGAAATAAGATTCCGGTAAATGAAGGCGATGTGTCATTTACTCCCCATGGGACATCTCATGGTTCGGAATGCGGCGAGAACGGATTTATTAATTATGTATGGTTTGAATTAAACAGAGCATGGGAGGAAATATAAATGGTTGAGATGAAAAAAGCAGAAGGACTTACAAGACGTGAAATGGCGGTGGGAACACACCCGGATCTTAAGTTGTATGAGTGCGTACTGAAAGCCGGTTCAAGATATGAACCTGAGCTCTATGGACTGAAAGACCGGATGCAGATGTTTTTCTTTGTGAACGCGACCGGCTATGTTGCTACAAAGAACAGGGCATGGAATATTGATGAACAGGGGATTTTTATTCCTAATTACGACAAAGAAGCATTTTGGATCGAAGCAGGAAAAGAAGATTTAGTGTTTGTCCATATTGTAGGCGTGATGAACGCATATGATGAAAAGGAATTCATTGATTATCATATTATTCTGCCGAATATGCGGAGAAGATCAGAGTGCTTTCGGTTCACGGAGTATTACACGGGAAAGATCGGTTCTTCAATTGAAAGCCGCAGACTGGTTCTTGATACCGCCTTTGGCAGATGGTTTGTAGGCATGGATGACGGAGAGGGAGAAGAGGCATTTGTAGGAAAGCATGCCAATGAACATCTGCAGCAATGGAATTACGTACTACCGGGGTCACATTTTAAATATATTGTTGATGGAAAAGAAGGTGAGGCAAAGAGCGGAGATGTGATCTTCATTCCGAAGGGCGCGGACAACAGTGCAAGGCCTGTCGGCGGCGGAGGCATTCACTATCTGTGGATCAAGTTTGCTTCAGAAGGCTTCCCGGTAGGCAGGGATGGTTACCCTGGATCAGAAGAATAATTTTAAGGAGGAATCAGACAATGAAAAAAAGAATCGAAAGATTAACCACATTACTGTTAGTGATCGTTATGGTGTTTTCTCTGGCGGCCTGCAGTCAGGAGGCGAAAGATGACGGCGGGTCAGAAGATGCCGGAACAGAGACGGAGAGTGAGGCTAAGGACGAAGAGGATGCCGGAACCGAGATGGGTGAAACTATGGCAAAAATTAAAAAAGAAGGAAAAATTGTCATGGGTGTGAATGCAACCTATGCGCCTTTCGAGTTCCATAAGACGATTGACGGAAAAGATGAGATCGTAGGCTTTGATATTGAACTTGGACAGGCAATCGCTGATGAACTAGGGGTTGAGTTTGAAGTTTCTGATATGTCTTTTGACGGACTGCTTCCGGCGCTGGCAACTGGTAAGGTAGATTTTCTTCCGGGACTTGCATACTCAGAGGAGCGTGCTGAGAACGCGTCTTTTACAAAGCCGTATCATAAATCTGTACAAGTTGTGCTGGTAGGAAAGGACAAGGCAGGGGATATTACTGCTGACAGCGATCTTTCCGGCAAAACCATTGGTATTTTAAAGGGTGCGGTACAGGAAAAGACCTTCCCGGCACATTATCCAAATGCAGAGACTTATGTATTGGGTAAGATTCCGGATCTGATCGCGGCATTACAGAGCGGAAGAATAGACGGCGTATGTCTGGATTATGTTGTTGCATCCCTGTATGAAAAATACAATGATGATCTGAAGATGTCGGAGATTCAGTATGAGCTGACAGATGAAGAAGACGCAGGATCCTGTGTTCTGGTCAGAAAAGACAATAATGAAGATCTGATTGAAGTGATCAATACGGTGCTTGACAGAGTAATCGGGAACGGTGATCTGGAAAAATGGGAAGAAGATGCAATTAGCTTAATGGATATGGATGATATCGGATAACAGCGATTGTCATGTAAGCCCGGCGGCCGGCTAAGCCTTCCTGCCGCCGGGTATTTATATTCAGGAAAAGAGGATGCTATGAAGTTTGAATTTTTAACAACATACTGGCCATTTTACATAGAGGGCCTGAAAATTACCATAATATATTCTATTTTTGCGGTTATCTTTGGTATCATTCTAGGCGTTATGCTGGCATTGATGAAATTGTCGAAGCTTAAGATTTTTAAGGCATTTGCAGTTTCCTATATTAATTTTGTCAGAGGAACCCCGATTCTGGTACAGATTTATATCGTATATTTCGGGCTGTTCAGCTTTGGTATCAATCTTGCGGATTCCACGGCAGGTATCGCGGCTCTTGCCATCAACAGCGGGGCCTACGTGGCAGAGATTGTCCGGGCAGGAATTGAGGCCGTGGACAGAGGACAGATCGAAGCGGCAAGATCGCTAGGAATGAGTCATTTTGCAACGACGCGCCTGCTCGTGATTCCTCAGGCAATTAAAAACATCCTGCCGGCTTTATGCAATGAGTTTATTGTTACTACAAAGAATACATCTATGCTGTCTATTATCGGTATTCATGATTTAATGTACAACACCGATACTATCCGGGGTAATACATTGCTGGCTTTTGAACCATTGATCGTAGCGGCGGCTATTTATTTTACCATATCATATGTTTTGACCAAATTGATCGGCATGCTGGAGAGGAGGCTGAAAGCAAGTGATGATAGAAGTTAAGAATTTAAAGAAAAGCTTCGGTAATAATCAGGTGCTAAGAGGTATTGATGTAGAGATTCACAAAGGGGAAGTTGTAGTAGTGATCGGTCCCAGCGGTTCTGGCAAAAGCACCTTCTTACGCTGCTTAAATCTTTTGGAAATTCCGAACGAAGGAAGTATTGTTGTCGAGGGCGAGACCATTACGGATAAAAAGGCTGACGTAAATAAGATCAGGCAGAAGATGGGCATGGTATTTCAGCAGTTCAACTTGTTTTCTAATATGAATATTATGAGAAATATGTGTGTTGCCCCGATCACGGTAAAAAAGACTGAAAAAAGCAAAGCACAGGAAAGAGCCCTCGAGCTTTTGAGAAGGGTAGGACTTGAAGAGAAGGCGGACAGCTATCCTCAGCAGCTTTCGGGCGGACAGAAGCAGAGAGTTGCGATCGCAAGGGCGCTTGCAATGGATCCGGATATTATGCTGTTTGACGAGCCGACTTCAGCACTGGATCCGGAGATGGTCGGAGAAGTATTGGCAGTGATGAAAGAGCTGGCGGCTTCAGGAATGACCATGGTAGTCGTAACGCATGAAATGGGCTTTGCAAGAGAAGTGGGGGACCGCGTACTTTTTATTGACGAAGGCAGAATCATTGAGGAAAATGAACCGAGGCTGCTGTTCGAAAATCCACAGAATCAGAGAACAAAAGATTTCCTTGCAAAAGTGTTGTAGGTATGAAGGAGAAGATTATGAAATTTATAAATGATGATTTTTTATTGACCACGCAGACTGCAAGAAATCTATATCATAAATACGCGAAAGATATGCCGATTATTGATTATCACTGTCATCTTTCCCCGAAAGAGATAGCGGAGGATAGAAAGTTTGAAAACATTACCCAGATCTGGCTGGGAGGAGATCATTATAAATGGAGGCTGATGAGGAATTGCGGCATAGCGGAAGAGTATATTACCGGACAAGCTTCCGATAAAGATAAATTTCTCTGCTGGGCCAGAGTTCTTAGGCAGTGTGTGGGAAATCCATTGTATCACTGGAGTATGTTGGAACTAACCAGATATTTTGGCTGGGAGGAACCTTTGACGGAGATGAATGCCGAGGCAGCATGGAATCATTGCAATACTGTAATAGCAAAAGAAAAGCTGTCGGCGCAGGAGCTTATCAGAAGATCGAATGTGCAGATGATCTGTACGACGGATAATCCGGAGGATGATCTCTGGTATCACAAGAGGATAAGAAAAGAAGGGAAGCTGCGGACATTGGTTCTTCCGGCATTCCGTCCGGATAAGGCATGCAAGATCAATGAAGATGGATTCGGGGAATATATGGAGGCGCTTGGAAAGCGCTTTGGCTGCAGGATTGCTTCTTACAAAGATCTGCGCGAAGTTCTGCAGATGTCTGTTGAATATTTTGATAAAATGGGATGCAGAGTCAGTGATCATGGACTTGATTTTGTTCCGCTCAGGCAGGAGAGCGCCGATGGAATTGAGAGGATCTTTGCAAAAAGGATGGCGGGAGAACTGCTTTCAGAGGAAGAGACGGAAAGTTATATGACAAGATTCCTTACAGATATGGCGCAGGAATATAAAAAGCGCGGCTGGGTTATGCAGCTTCACTATGGTGCGGAAAGGAACAATAACGGGCCTATGTATGAGAAACTAGGACCGGATACAGGATACGACTGTATTTCAGGACGAAAGGCAGGAGAATGTCTGGCAGGATTTTTAAGTCTGCTGGAAGATCGTCATACGCTGCCTAAAATGATCATATATTCGCTGGAACCTGCGGATAATGCCATGATTGATACGGTATGCGGCTGTTTTCATGAGGACGGCATAAAAGGAAAGATACAGCATGGAAGCGCGTGGTGGTTTAACGATCATTTTAATGGGATGAGAGAACACCTTGTCAGTCTGGCAAGCCACAGCGTACTTGGCAATTTTGTAGGAATGCTGACGGATTCCAGAAGTTTTTTGTCTTATACAAGGCACGAGTATTTTAGAAGAATTCTCTGCGGTCTGTTGGGCCAGTGGGTAGAAAATGAATACTATCCAGCGGATATGGATGTTTTGGGAAAGATGGTTTGTGATATTTCGTATTACAATGCATTAGATTTTTTTCAGTTTGCCAGAAAGGATGGAAGCGATAGATGAAGATGACTTTTAGATGGTATGGTTCCTCGATGGATCCGATTCCATTAAAATATATCAGACAGATTCCGGGAATCACAGGTGTCGTAACATCTCTGATGGATCTGCCTGCGGGTGAAGTTTGGCCTTTGGAGCGGTTAAAGAAATTAAAAAATGAGGTGAACGGCGCTGGATTAGAGCTGGAAGTGATTGAGAGTGTCAATGTCCATGAGGATATTAAGCTGGGACTGCCTTCCAGAGAGCAGTACATAGAAAATTATAAAGAAACGATCCGAAATCTCAAAGAAATCGGCGTGAAGGTGATCTGCTATAATTTTATGCCTGTCTTTGACTGGACGAGAACCAGCCTTGACCGGGTGCTCTCCGACGGATCTAATACGATGAGCTATGATCAGGATATGATCAATAAGATTACAGATCCGCAGAAATTTGCAGATGAGATACAGAACCAGACCGGGGGATTTGAGATGGCGGGGTGGGAGCCTGAGCGTATGGCGGAACTTAAGAGATTGTTTCAGGCTTATGAGACAGTATCCCACGAACAGTTAAAAGAGAATCTCAAATATTTTCTGGAAGCGATCCTTCCTGTATGCGAGGAATGCGATATTAAAATGGCGATGCATCCGGATGATCCGCCGTGGGATATCTTTGGACTTCCAAGGATTGCCAATTCGCTGGAGTCTTTTGAAGAAATTATCTCCATAGCGGACAGCCCGTATAACTGCATTACCCTATGCACAGGTTCTCTGGGTTCCAATCCGGATAACCATCTGCCGGAGATTATCAGGCACTTTGGAAGGAAGGGGCGGATCGCTTTTGTTCATGCCAGAAATTTAAAGATAGAGAAGCCGGGGAAATTCTACGAGTCCTCACATTTGTCAAGAGATGGGAGTTTTGATATGTATGAGATTATGAAAGCTCTGAATGAAACGGGATTTGACGGATATATCAGACCGGATCACGGACGGATGATATGGGATGAGCATGGAAGAGCCGGATACGGACTTTTTGACCGAGCTCTTGGGATCGCGTATCTGAATGGTATTCAGGAAAGTATAGAGAAGCAAACGAAATGAACATGAAGCAGAAGCTGATGGAGCTGGCGCTGCCCATGTCTCTGGAAGGGCTGTTATCCGCCAGCGCTGATTTTTTGGATACTTTGATGGTAAGCAGTCTGGGAGAAGTATCTGTATCTGCGGTAGGACTGGGTACACAGCTTTTTTTTATACAGGCTATGACGCTTTATGGATTCTCCGGAGGCGCGTCTACTTATATGTCCCAGTTCTGGGGAAACAGGAATCTTTCAGGTATCCGAAAGACGCTGGGGACGACCGTTGGATGCTCTCTTGCGGTGAGCCTGCCACTTTTTTTACTTGTCATCTTGATACCCGAACGGATTCTTTGTATTTTTACGAATGTAGATGCGGTGATAGCGGCAGGGGCTTCCTATATGTTATACCGCAGCCCCTGTCTGGTTATTTACAGTATCCGTCTGCCGGTGATCATGGCTCTTAAATCCATACAGCAGGTGAGACTTCCGGTGGGAGCGAATATTGCGGCTATTGTACTGAATGTTTCTTTAAATTATATGCTGATATTCGGAAAATTTGGAGCGCCGCAGATGGGTATTGCGGGAGCGGCGCTGGCAACCACAATTTCCCTGACGGCGGAACTGCTTCTGCTTTTTGCAGGGATGACGGTACTGAAAAGTCCGTTAATGCGGGAGGCAGGAAGCTATTTTCGGCCGAACAGAGAACTGGTGGGAAGACTGATAAAAAATTCTATTCCGACTACGATCAATGAGACGATGTGGAGCGGAGGCATGTCTGCCTATCATGCGGCGTATGGACGTATCGGAGTAGCGGCTTCTGCGGCAGTGCAGGCCGCCGATATCGTTACCCATATTTTTACTAAGACGATTTACAGTGTAGGAGATGCTTCTTTGATCATTGTTGGAGAGCAGCTTGGAAAAAACGAAAAAAATATGGCATGGAAAGCAGCGGTAAATTTGCTTAAGATAAATACGCTCTTAGGAGCGGTCGGGGGAGGATTACTGATTGCCATTGCGTATCCGTTGTCGGAGATTTTTGGCTTTGCGGGGGAGAGTTCTTCTTATCTGATGGCGCTTTTGTGCATATATGGTTTGTTTATGCCTCTGAAGGTGTACAACATATCTATTATTACCGGGATTCTGCGGGCAGGCGGAGATGTAAAGTATGCCATGGTGACGGAAGTATCGGCAATTTGGTGCGTCAGTGTTCCGTTAGTTTTTACCGGTGCATTGGTGTTTGGATTTCCTGTTTATGTTGTGGCACTTTTTGCGGAAACGGAAGATCTGGTTAAGGCGGCCGTATTAACCCGGCGGTTTTTATCTAAAAAATGGATCAATAATAAAGTAGAAGGTATTTTTTGTTAAAATTATGAACAGAAAGGGAAAAAAATGTTGAAGTTAAAATTAGCGCAGCTTGACAGTACTGAGTGGAAAAAACAGCATATTGCGACACCAGGATATGATATGGAAAGCATGAGGGAGAGAACGAAAAAGCGGCCTATGTGGATTCATTTTGGCGCAGGGAATATATTCCGCGCTTTTCCGGCTGCTGTTCTTGACAGGCTTTTAGAAGAGGGAACGGAAGACAGAGGGCTTATCGTAGCGGAAGGTTTTGATACGGAGATCATAGATAAGATCTACACACCGTATGACAATTTGAACCTTCTGGTCACGCTGAAAGGCGACGGTTCTGTCGAGAAAAAAGTAACGGCCAGTGTGGCGGAAGCGCTTACGATGGAAAAAAAGCGTATGGAAGATATCGCACGCCTGAAAGAGATTTTCCGAAGTCCGTCGCTTCAAATGGCAAGCTTTACCATCACAGAGAAAGGTTATAAGCTTCGGGATGCGGCGGGAATGTATTTTCAGGCGATTGAAGAGGATTTTCAGGCGGGACCGTCTTATGCAGAAAGTTATATGGGAAAGGTGGCGGCATTGTGTTATGAGCGTTATCTGGCGGGAGCGCTTCCCATTGCTTTGGTCAGTATGGATAATTTCTCGCATAACGGCGATAAACTGAAAACAGCCGTACAGACTTTTGCAGGAGAATGGGAGCAGCGCGGGTTGGCAAAAGCAGGCTTTCTTGCGTATCTTCAGGATAGAGAAAAGGTATCTTTCCCATGGACGATGATTGATAAGATCACGCCAAGGCCAGATGAAAAAGTAGAAGAAATGCTTAGATCAGACGGACTTTCGGGTATTTCCCCGGTGATCACATCGAAGCATACGTATATCGCGCCATTTGTAAATGCGGAGGAATGTCAGTATCTTGTTATTGAAGATCATTTTCCTGCGGGACGGCCGAGGCTCGAAGAGGGTGGGATGATCTTCGCTTCCCGGGATACTGTGGATAAAGTGGAACGGATGAAAGTGTGCACCTGTCTGAATCCGCTTCATACAGCGTTGGCTATATTCGGCTGCCTGCTTTCTTACGGCAGGATTTATAAAGAAATGGAAGATCCACTTCTTCGGAAATTGGTTACCGATATCGGGTATCGGGAGGGATTGCCGGTTGTGACAGATCCGGGTATCATCAGTCCTGAAAGATTCATAGATGAAGTATTAAAAGAACGTATTCCGAACCCGTTTCTGCCGGATACACCGCAACGGATCGCGACAGATACTTCTCAAAAGCTTTCTATCCGTTTCGGAGAAACCGTAAAAGCGTATATGGACAGAGGAATGGATATTACGAAACTTCGTCTGATTCCGCTTGTATTTGCCGGGTGGTGCCGGTATCTGATGGGAATCGATGATGACGGGAATGCTTTTGAAGTCAGCCCGGATCCTTTATATGATGAATTGAAAAAACATCTGGAAGGAATCAGGCTGGGAGACACCGCCCCCTTTACAGAGCAGTTAAAACCTGTTTTTTCTAATGAAGCAATATTCGGGTTCAATCTGTATTGGGCTGGTATGGGCGAAACCGCAGAAAAATATTTTGCAGAGATGGTATCGGAAAAAGGCGCTGTCAGAAAAACATTGGAGAAATATGTTCTGGGGGAGGGAGCCGTACTATTAGAACAGATGTCAAAGACAGGCATTATCCCAGTCGTAGTGCTTGAGGATGCAAATAAGGCTTCAGCGGCGGCGAAGGCGCTGAGAGACGGCGGAATCAATTGCGCGGAGGTGACGTTTCGGACGGAAGCAGCCGAGGAATCCATAAAGAATATGGTTAAGGATTATCCGGATATGTTAGTCGGCGCAGGGACAATTCTTAGTATCGGGCAGGTGGACGCAGCGGTAGATGCAGGAGCAAGGTTTATCGTTACGCCGGGATATAATCCGAAGGTAGTAGATTACTGTATTTCGAAAGGGATACCCGTCATACCGGGATGTATGGACACCAACGCGATTGAAATGGCATTAGAGGCCGGACTTGATACGGTGAAGTTCTTTCCGGCTGAGGCGGCAGGCGGACTTGCGATGCTGAAGGCTCTGGCAGGACCTTACAGGAATCTTAAGTTCATGCCGACAGGGGGGATTAACGCAGAGAATCTTACCGAATACCTTGCGTATGATAAAATAGCTGCCTGCGGCGGGAGCTGGATGGTGAAGCCTTCACTCATCAGAGAGGGAAGATTCGAAGAGATCACTGCAGCCACCCGGAAGGCAGTACAAAAAATGCTGGGCTTTGAAATTCTCCATTTCGCTCTGAATCAAAAAGAGGGAGAGATAAAAGAAGCGCCGGGTTATCTGGACCATCTGATCAGAGTATCAGGAAGACAGAACTCGGAAAGCAGCGGCGAGATTGCCGTAGGGACAAACAGTGTTGAAAGAGCCGTGTATTATCTGGAGCAGCAGGGCGTCAGTTTCGACAGAAATACGGCGGATTATCAGAAAGGCAGCTTACAGTCAATCTGTCTTAAGAGCCGGCCGGGTAAAGTTGTCATTCGTATCGTGCAGAAGTAGAAAGGTTTGGTGAAGGAAGAAAATGGCAAAAAGAGTTGTGACATTCGGAGAGATTATGCTCAGACTTGCGCCGGAGGGATACTATCGTTTTGTGCAGGCTGAGAAATATGGAGCAGTATATGGAGGCGGGGAAGCGAATGTGGCTGTGTCTTTGAGTAATTATGGAATGGACGCCGCATTTGTGACAAAACTTCCGGAGCATGAGATTGGACAGGCAGGCATTAACGCTCTGCGCCGCTTTGGAGTGGATACATCCTGTATCGCAAGAGGCGGCGGCCGTGTGGGGATATACTACATGGAAAAGGGGGCGTCTCAACGGCCGTCGAAGGTTATTTATGATCGGGCGGGAAGCGCCATCGCACAGGCACAGGCAGAGGATTTTGACTGGCAGAAGATATTAAAAGGGGCGGACTGGTTTCATTTTACAGGTATTACGCCGGCGCTTAAGGGGAACCTGCCTGCTATTTGCCTGGAAGCAGTCAAGACGGCGAAAGAGCTTGGAATTACCGTGTCGTGTGATCTGAATTACAGAAAAAAACTGTGGACAAAAGAAGAAGCAGGCAGCACGATGGAAGAATTGTGCCGATATGTGGATGTGTGTATTGCTAATGAAGAGGATGCCAGCGATGTATTCGGTATCAGGGCAAAGGATACGGATGTAACCAGCGGGAAAGTAAATCATGAGGGATATAAAAGTGTCGCGAAGCAATTGGCGGACCGCTTCGGATTTTCGAAAGTAGCGATCACGCTCAGAGAATCTCTGTCTGCAAATGACAACGGCTGGTCGGCAATGCTCTATGACGGCGGACAGTATTACTTCAGCAAACGATATCTTATGCATATTGTGGACCGTGTAGGAGGAGGCGACAGCTTTGGGGGCGGTCTGATCTACGCGCTTCTTGATGGGTACGGCTCCAAGGACGCTATTGAATTTGCAGTGGCGGCATCTTGTCTGAAGCATACAGTCGAAGGTGATTTTAATATGGTAAGTGCGGAGGAAGTAAGGAAGCTTTCGGAAGGCGACGGTTCCGGGAGAGTGCAAAGATAACGATAGATCATCATAAATATAAGGAAATAACATGCAGAAATATATCAAGATACATCCGGCTGATAAGGTTGCCGTGGCGCTTTGTCAGCTGGATGCAGGAACAAAAGTTTTTGAATGCAAAACAGAGATTACCATCTCGGAGGATATTCCGCAGGGACACAAATTCGCACTTCAGGATATGGATAGAGAGGAAGCCGTTATGAAATACGGCAGTGCAGTGGGAATTACGCTGTGTCCCATTCGGGCGGGAGAATGGGTTCATACACACAATATGAGAACAGCGCTGGGAGATAAGATTCGGTATACGTATGATAAACAAGCATTCTCTGTGAATCCGGCAAAGACGAGATACTTTCAGGGCTATCGAAGAGCAGACGGCAGAGCGGGGGTGCGCAATGAGATATGGATCGTCCCCACAGTGGGCTGTGTAAACAGTGTGGCGGCGGAAATCGAGCGCAGGTCATGCAGTATGCGCAAAGGAAATGTTGAGGCGGTCTGCGCTTTTGCTCATCCTTTTGGCTGCTCGCAGATGGGTGCGGATCAGGAATATACAAGACGGATTCTTGCCGATTTGGTCAATCATCCAAATGCCGGCGGCGTATTGGTATTGGGACTTGGATGTGAGAACAGTAATATAGATGAATTAAAAAAATATATTGGTTCTTATGATGAAGAAAGAGTGAAGTTTCTGAATGCGCAGACTGTAGAAGATGAGATAGAAACGGCGCTTTCGCTGATCAGAGAATTGATCGGCCATGCCGGAGACATGAAGCGGGAGCCGATTCCGTTAAGCGAGCTTGTCATCGGTTTAAAATGCGGCGGATCGGACGGATTGTCAGGTATTACGGCCAATCCGGCTGTCGGCGTGTGCTCGGATTTGCTGATCGGGCAGGGCGGTACTGCAATTCTTACGGAAGTGCCGGAGATGTTCGGGGCGGAGACGATCTTGATGAACCGTTGTGAAAATGAGGAGTTATTTGAAAAAACTGTCTCTATGATCAATGATTTTAAACACTATTTTGAAAGCCATGATCAGGTAATCTATGAAAATCCGTCTCCGGGAAACAAGGATGGCGGAATCTCGACGCTGGAAGATAAATCTATGGGCTGTATTCAGAAGTCTGGAAGCGCGCCGGTCAGGGGCGTGTTAACTTATGGCGAGCCAGTGAAAACGACAGGACTGAATTTATTGAGCGCTCCCGGAAATGATCTGGTTGCCTCGACCGCTTTGGCAGCATCCGGAGCGCATATTGTGCTGTTTACGACAGGGAGGGGCACTCCGTTTGCTTCGCCGGTTCCCACAATAAAAATTTCCAGTAATTCCGATCTATTCCATAAAAAGAAGGGATGGATTGACTTTGACTGTGGGGTTATGACAGAAGGAGCGGGCCTTTCGGACGTTGGAAGTAAACTTTTCGACTATGTAGTATCGGTAGCCTCCGGTGAAAAGGTGAAGTCGGAGATTTCTGGATTCCGTGATATGGCGATATTTAAACAAGGGGTAACACTTTAGATAAAAGGCAGGAAAAGATGATGGAAAGATTAAATTATGGGACGCTTGAAAAGCTGGGATATGACGGGTATCTTTTGCAATCTGCCCCGGAGCGGATACTGCAGTTTGGGGAAGGTAATTTTCTACGTGCATTTACAGATTATTTTGTTGATGTTATGAATGAAAAGACAGGCTTTAACAGTAAGATCGTTTTGGTGCAGCCGTCTTCTGACAAACCGGACCGCGCAGATGGAATGAATGAGCAGGAAGGTCTTTATACTTTATATCTGCGTGGATTTGAGCATGGCAGAAAAGTGAATGAGAAGAGAGTGATATCCTGTGTAAGCCGATGCCTGAATATGAACAGAGATTACGAAACAGTAATGGCATGTGCTGATAATCCGGCGCTTAGATATATTGTATGCAATACAACTGAAGCGGGAATCGTCTATCATCCGGCATGTGCTTTTGAAGATATGCCGCCGCAGACTTATCCGGCAAAACTGACGCAGTTTTTGTATCGGCGTTTTCAGAAATTCGGGACGGAAGAAGGGAAAGGTTTTCTTATACTGCCCTGCGAATTGATTGATGATAATGGAAAACAGCTGAAAGAGTTTGTATTAAAATATGCTGTGCAGTGGAAGCTTTGCGATGCATTTTTAGCGTGGATCGAGAGAGAGAATGTGTTTTGTTCTACGCTTGTTGACCGGATTGTAACAGGATATCCGCAAAAAGAGGCATCAGTTCTTCATGAGAAAAATCAATATGAGGACCGTTTTATTGATACGGGAGAAATATATAGCTCATGGGTTATACAGGCTCCGGAATGGATTAAGAAGGAACTTCCCTTTGAAAAAGCAGGGCTTCCGGTGCGGATCACGGAAGATTACGGGCCTTACAGAGAAAGAAAGGTGCGGATTCTTAATGGAGCGCACACTGCCATGTCATTGGGGGGCTATCTTTCAGGAAAGAAGGTTGTAAGAGAATGCATGGAAGACAAGGTGATTTTGGAATTTATAAAGAAAATGCTTTATGATGAAGTCATCCCGACTCTTTCTCTGCCGGAAGAAGATTGCAGGAAGTTTGCGGATGCCGTGATAGAGCGTTTTAAAAATCCGTTTATTGATCATGAGCTTTTGTCTATATCCCTCAATTCCACTTCCAAATGGAGAACAAGAGTGCTGCCGTCTCTGAAAGATTATCTGGAAAGATATGGAACGCTGCCTGAGTGTATGACAGCTTCTTTTGCATTCTATATTGCATTTTACAGAGGAATCAGTCTCACGGAGGCGGGATTTATCGGAGAGCGGGCAGGAGGCGAACTGTATGCGGTTTCCGACGAGCGAACAGTATTGGAGTTTTATTACCGGCATCAAGATGCTTCGGAGGAAGATTTGGTGCATGCAGTGTGCGCAAACACAGACTTTTGGGGAGAGAATCTGACGGAACTCTCTGGTTTTGAAAAGAGAACTGTGAAAATTTTGAAACAGATTAAGAAAGGCGGAAGCCATGAGAAACGGTTTTTTGAATTGTAAACTATAAATGAAAATAAGTTGACAATTATTTCCTCCTGTTATATAGTTGTAAAGGATTCGTTTATCGTATCTTACAACCGTGTGACAGGAGGAATTTATTATGGAAACTTCAGCAGCAAAAAAAATCTCTACCAAAAATCTGGTGCTTTGCGGGATGTTTACTGCATTGACTGCGATCGGTGCGTTTATTCAGGTGCCGGTTCCGTATATGGATTATTTTACTCTGCAATTCTTTTTTGTGCTGCTTGCCGGTCTTGTTCTGGGAGGGCGTAAGGGAGCGTTATCAGTGGGATGCTATGTACTTCTTGGGCTTTTGGGACTTCCTGTATTCGCTGCGGGAGGCGGAATCGGATATGTGCTCAGACCGAGTTTCGGATATCTTCTTGGGTTTGTTGTTACTGCTTATGTGACAGGAACTTTGAATGAAAAACAAAAGGCCGGGACAAAAAATTATTTCCTTGCATGTCTTGCCGGATTTGCGGTTACATATGCAATCGGAATTGTTTACAAATATATGATTCTTAATTTTTATGCGGATACTCCGGCAACGTGGGCGGTGGTTCTGTTATCCTGCTTCCCGTTGGATATGCCAGGTGATTTTATTTTGTGTATTCTGGCATCCGGCGTGGGTTACCGTCTTCGCACAGCAGGATTTTATGCAGAATAATGTGCGGTACACAAGTACTGTGTCGATGAACAGTAAATCATGTGCTTGAGATATTTGGAGGAAAAGAATGATGCCAATGATACAGGAACTGAAAGAAAAAGTGTTAAGCGGCCTGGACATATCGAAGGAGGAAGCGCTGACGCTGTATGACGAACCTTTAGAGGAGCTTTGTCAGGCGGCGGATGAAATAAGACGGCAGTTTTGTCATGATGGATTCGATATCTGTACGATCGTCAACGGAAAAAGCGGGAGATGTTCAGAAAACTGCAAGTACTGCGCCCAGTCCGCATATTACAGCACGAAAGCAAAGGAATACCCGATTCTTGATACAGAGGAGATTGTAAAGCAGGCAAAATATAATGCAGACAGAGGGGTTCTCAGATATTCGATCGTAACCTCGGGGCGCTCGCTGGATGATTCCGAGATTGCGCAGATGTGTACGGCGATCCGGGCGGTCAAAAGAGATATTAATATTGAGGTGTGCGTTTCTTTTGGACTTTTGAATGAAGCGCAGTTTAGAAAGGTCAGGGAAGCCGGAGCAACCAGAGTACATAATAACCTTGAGACGTCCCGAAAGAATTTCCCAAATATCTGTACAACCCATACCTTTGATGATAAGGTGGCGGCGATAAAAGCGGCGAAGGCAGCAGGTCTTACCGTTTGCAGCGGCGGTATCATGGGACTGGGAGAGACGAAGGAAGACCGAATAGATATGGCATGTTCCTTAAGAGAGCTGGGAGTGAAGAGTGTTCCGGTGAATATGCTGAATCCGATCCCGGGAACCCCTTATGAGAATAACGGGAAGCTTACAGAAGATGATATGCGGCGGATTGTGGCAGTTTACCGCTTTATCCTGCCGGATGCTTCGATCCGTCTTGCAGGCGGAAGAGGGCTTATGGAGGACAAGGGTGAAGGTTGTTTTAAAGCCGGGGCAAATGCAGTGATTTCCGGGGATATGCTGACTACATCAGGATATACGATTGAATCCGATATGGATATGATCAGGAGATTAGGCTACAGAACGGTACTGTGCAATGGGTAGAGGATTGTTTGTTACCGGGACGGGGACGGATGCCGGGAAAACCTATGTCGCTGCATTGATGGTGAAAAAGTTAAAGGATGCCGGATTATCGGCGGGATATTATAAGGCGGCGCTTTCCGGGGCAGAAAGTATCGAGAAGAGCGATGCCGGATACGTAAAAAAAGTGTCGGGAATCAGTCAGCCGGATGAGACACTTCTTTCTTATCTATATGAAACGGCAGTATCTCCTCATCTGGCGGCGAAGTTAGAGGGAAATCCTGTGGATCTCAACAAAGTCAGGCAGGACTATATGCAGGTTTTTCATGCATATGATTATATTACGGTGGAGGGAAGCGGAGGGATTGTGTGTCCCATCCGCTGTGACGATGAGCAGGAGATACTTCTTGAGGATATTGTAAGAATGCTGGAGCTTCCTGCCGTGATCGTGGCGGATGCGGGACTTGGAACGATCAATTCGGCTGTGATGACAGCAGAGTATCTAAGAAATCATGGCATACAGGCAGAGGGCGTCATTCTGAATCATTACAGCGGGGGCGTCATGCAGGAAGATAATATCAGAATGATAGAAAAACTGACGGCTCTTCCTATATTGGCGCTTGTAGCCGAAGATGATACGGAACTGGATATAAATATAGAAAGATTGATATCTCTTTATAAGTAAAGTGTCATTTAAATCATTCCAAATGTAACATATTACCTGAAAAATGTAATATTACATTGAAATGAAAATTTGCCGGAAGTATAATAAAAGAAACGAAAATTATAAAGGCAAGGAGTGGCATATGGGTAACAAATCAACAAGAAAAAAGAAGAAGGCAGCTACAAAAAGGGCAGCGGACAATTTAAAAGTACAGGCTAAACAGGAAGCAGAAGACTTGGCAGTTCAGGAAGAAGCAGAAGCGGCAGATACAAAGTCACAGGAAGAGTCTGAAGCGGCAGATACAAAGACACAGGAAGAAGCAGAAATGGCAGATACAAAGACACAGGCAGATCCGGAAAATGCAGAAGTTCAAGTTGAGGAAGAGTCTGAAGCGGCGGATTCGAGAGAACAGGAGACGGAGTATCAGAATCAGGACAAAAGAGACCGAGTTTTTGTAAAACGGTTTGAAAAACATCTGGATGAATTAAAATGGCTCTACATTGAATTGTATGAGAATGATTCCATGTTCGCGGAGCTGTGCGACAATCTTTACCGTTTTTACGAGGAGAGAAATAAGGATCTGAAAGGGCTTGACAGTGCGCGCGAGGCAGATCCAAACTGGTACAAGAACAACGATATGCTTGGTATGATGCTCTATATTGATAATTTTGCGGGCAACATGAAAGGCGTTAAAGAGAAGCTGGATTATCTTGAAAAATGTAACGTGAATTACATTCATCTGATGCCGTTCCTTGATACAGTAGAGGGACGTTCGGACGGCGGATATGCGGTTGCAGATTTCCGTAAGGTTCAGGAAAAACTGGGGACGATGGAGGATCTGGAGGACTTGACCGCAGCCTGCCACAAAAAGAACATGAATGTATGTATGGATTTTGTTATGAACCATACTTCGCAGGATCATGAGTGGGCGAAGCGGGCGCGTCAGGGAGACGGCGAGTATATGAGCCGGTACTTTTTCTTTAATAATGATACGATCCCTAAAATGTATGAACAGACCGTGCCGCAGGTATTCCCGACAACGGCGCCGGGCAATTTTACATGGCTTCCGGATGCCGGGCATTTTGTTATGACATCGTTCTATCCATATCAGTGGGATCTGAACTATAAAAATCCGAGAGTATTTAATGAGATGATGTATAATTTCCTCTATCTTGCCAATAAAGGAATTGATATTATCCGTATTGATGCGGTTCCTTATATCTGGAAAGAGCTTGGAACCCAGTGCAGGAATTTAAAGCAGGTACATACGATCGTCCGCATGATGAGAATTATCAGCGAGATTGTGTGTCCAAGCGTTCTGCTTCTGGGTGAAGTGGTAATGGAGCCGGAAAAGGTTGTTCCGTACTTTGGAACAGTTGAGAAGCCGGAGTGCCATATGTTATATAATGTTACAACGATGGCCACTACATGGCACACAGTGGCAACGCGGGATGTGAGTCTGCTGAAGAAGCAGCTGGATATTGTAAACGGTCTGCCAAAGGAGTATGTGTTCTTGAATTATCTCCGCTGTCATGATGATATCGGATGGGGACTGGATTATGGAACACTGATGACGGAAGGAAAAGGAGAGCGTTCTCATAAGCAGTATCTGAATGATTATTTTCAGGGGATTGCCGGGGAAAGCAACAGCCGGGGCGAACTTTACAATGCGGATCCGGTCAGCGGAGATGCACGGTTCTGTGCGACGACTGCCTCTATGTGCGGAATTGAGAAAGCAGGATTTGAACAGGATGCGGCTGCAATGGAGTGGGCGATCCGGTTTGACGTTACTCTTCATGCGTACATGTTTATGCAGTCGGGGATTCCGGTGCTCTACAGCGGAGATGAGATTGCACAGGTTAATGATTATACATACAAGGAGGATTCTAATAAAGCAGCTGATTCCCGTTATATCCACAGAGGAAAGATGAACTGGGAGAATGCTGCGAAGATAGATGATCCCAATACGGTGGAAGGAAAGATCTTTGGCAGTCTTGGAAGGCTTGAAAACATTCGGAAAAGCGAGAAGGCGTTTGTGTCTTATGCAGATTCATGGACGATTGATACGTGGGATGCGAGTATTCTGGGAATGGGAAGGTATTATGATGGAGATAAGATCATAGGATTCTTTAATTTCAGTGAGAATGACCGTATTGCATGGGTAAATGAGACGGATGGGATTTATGAGGATATCCTTACCGGGCAGATCGTACAGCCGGTTGCGCTGAATGTTCCGGCATACGGATTCTATTATTTGAAAAAGATTAATTAAGATTTTTATCTTAAGAATATATTAACCTTCTTGTATATCGGTATGCTTTTTTGTATGATACAAGGGTCGGAAGCCATGCTGCTTAGGCAAATATAAAGTGCGGAATGATTCATAGCGACATACAAAAAGGAGAGATATACAATGAGAGAGAGATGTAAACGTATATTTAAGCCAGAAAAACTGATAAAGATTTTTCTGGCTTTTATCGTTGTGATTGCTGCTGCGGTATTAGGAATCAATGGATTTGTGAAAATGACAGCCGGTAAACGGATCACAACGATAGAACAGCTTAAACAAGGACAGGATACAGAAAGGCAGATTGATGCAGTGCTGGTGCTGGGTGCGCAGGTGAAACCGGACGGGAGCCTGAGTAAGATGTTGAAAGAGCGGCTTGATACGGGGATATCTATTTATAAGGCCGGACTTACGGATCGGATGATCATGAGCGGCGATCATAGAAGAGATGATTATGATGAAGTAAATGCTATGAAGAGTTATGCGATGGAGCAGGGGGTGCCTTCCGAGTGTATCTTCATGGATCATGCAGGATTTTCCACTTATGAAAGTATGTATCGGGCGAAGGAGATATTTGAAGCAGAGAAACTTATTGTAGTGACACAGGAGTATCATATGTACCGTGCGCTTTATGATGCGAAAGCCCTTGGGATTGAAGCGAAGGGAGTAACCTGTGACACAAAAGTATACAGCGGTGATAAATACCGGAAGCTTAGAGAAGCGGCGGCAAGGATTAAGGATGTAGGATATACGATCGCGAAACCCAAGCCGACCTATCTCGGAGATGTCATACCTGTGACGGGAGATGGAAATGTGACGAATGATAAGCCCTTTGCATCACTCGACTAGCTTTTTAAAACTTTCCAGCGACTGTCCCATGGACATGCGGACGCGCGGAAGCAGGAGCGGATTATCGCCCGGTTTCGCACGTCCGTATTCTGTTGTAACGGCACATTTGAAGCCGGCATCTTTCACGGCCTGTACGCAGTTGTCATTATAATCCCCATAAGGATAAGCAAATGCATCCCCGTTACCGCCGATTTCAATGGATTTTTGTAAATCGGCAACGGCATCGTCATGACTCATGACAGGGAAGATTCCACCGTGACCGATATTGCCGCCGCCTCGGTGCATATTGTAGGAATGAGACTGGAAAGTCATATATTCACTGGCATATTTTTTAACTTTCTTTTCTCCATCAATATTGCCGATAAGAAATGAAGTGACGGGTATTTTATATTTTTCAAAAAGCGGTACGCCTAAGTTGAGAAAACTGTAGGCGCCGTCATCGAAGGTTAGTACCACGCTTTTTTCGGGGAGAAGATAATCGCCGCCTACGAATTTTTCAACCTCCTCCCAAGTGGGAAAGTAGTAATTATTTTCCGTCAGATACTGAAGTTCTTCCTCTAGGGCATGAACCTCGATAAAATTGCTGTTTAGCTTATCCTTTGGCGGATTGTCCTTATCGTATACATAGTGGTACATGCAGATAGCAAGACCGTTGGTCTTATGGTTTTCTTCTGTCGCTGTATTGTCTGCTGTCTGTGTATCCCTGTTTTTGGCGGTTTGTTCTTTGGATTCTGCCTCTTTGGCTGCCTTTTGCTCTTCTGTCTCTTTTTCCGCCCTTTGTTCTTCCGCAGCTTTTGTCTGTTCTTCCTGCGCTTCCTGCATGGCTTCTTTTGCAGCTTTGGCTTCAGCTTCAATTCTTGCTTTTTCTGCTTTCTTCGCTTTTTCGTCTTCCTTCTTCTGCCATACGAAGATGCCGACCAGTGCGGCGATAAGAAGGAGGAGTATCAAGAGCATCACGCATCGTATGCGTCTGTATCTTTGTCTTTTTTTGCTGATATATTTTCTTTTACGGCTCATAGATTTATCCTCTTAAAAAAATTAGCGCCGGAAACCATTCCGGCACCAATATCATTATACCATATACGATACAGCGCTCAAGGCTGAAAGAGTTACGGTTTTCTTACATTTACTTTAAGAAAATATGAATCAGCTTGTCATATAATTTTCGGTACGGCTGATAGCGCATAGGCAGATCCAGCCATGTTTTCTTATCTACAATGCTCTTATAATGGGAAAAGGTATCGAAGCCGGTTTTCCCGTGGTATGCGCCCATGCCGCTCTCGCCGAATCCGCCGAATCCCATCTCGCTTGTGGCGAGGTGAATGATGGTGTCATTGATACACCCGCCTCCGAATCCGCATCGGGAGGTAATGCGCTTTGCTGTTTCCCTGCTGGAAGTAAAGATGTAAAGAGCCAGCGGATGAGGCAGAGCGTTGACATTGGTAATCACCTCATCTAAAGAATCATAGATCAATATAGGTATGACTGGGCCGAAGATCTCCTCCTGCATTACTGGATCGCTGAAAGTAACACGATCCATAACGGTAGGTTCAATCATAAGAGTGCCGCGGTCGCATCCTCCGCCCCAGACAACTTTGGAGCGGTCGATCAGATTCAGGATACGGTCAAAATGTTTTTCGTTGATGATCTTGCCATAATTTTTATTGTCTAACGGATTCTTGCCGAACTGTTTTTTTATCTGCTGGTTGATGGCGCTTACCAGCTTATCTTTAATGGCGCGGTCGCAGTAGATGTAATCCGGCGCTACGCATGTCTGACCGCAGTTTAGAAATTTTCCGAACACGATTCTTTTTGCGGCGAGCTTGATATTGGCGCTCTTGTCAACGATACAAGGGCTTTTTCCGCCAAGTTCCAGAGTGATTGGAGTAAGATGGGCGGATGCTTTTCTCATGACTTCTTTTCCGACGGACTGGCTTCCGGTGAAAAAGATGTAATCAAAGTGTTCGTTTAACAGGCAAGTGTTTTCTGCCCTTCCGCCCGTGACAGCAGATACGTATTCTTTCTCAAAGCATTCTTCGATTATTTTTTTGATGATTTCGCTTGTACAGGGCGAATAGGCGCTTGGCTTTACGATCGCAGTATTTCCGGCGGCAATGGCATCTACTAAAGGCTCCATCGTCAGCATAAACGGATAATTCCACGGACTCATGATCAATACAACGCCGTAAGGAGAAGGCTTTTTATAGCTCTTTGCGTGAAACTGCGCCAGAGGAGTCCGCACAGACTTTTCTTTCGTAAAAGAAAAGATATGTTTTATCATATAGGAAAGTTCGCTTAAGGTCATGCCAGTCTCGCACATGTAGCTTTCAAAGCTGCTTTTCCCAAGATCCCTTTTCAGTGCGGCATGAATTTCATCTTCATGTTTTAAAATGCATGCTTTCAGTTTTAAGAGCGCCTTAAGCCTTGTGCCCACAGGCAGAGTAGCGCCTGTATAAAAATATTCCCGCTGCGTGAGGACGAGTTTTTTGATTTCATTAGCATTCAAAGTTAAGACCTCCTTTTTGTGTATCATCCATCAATTGATAATAAAACTGCTCAAGTTCTTCTTTATCCATTAAGACGGGTACCGGATAGAGTGGATTTGCTTCTTTGTCGGCATAGTGGGCAAGCTTTGGAATATCCACATCCTGAATCTCCGGTATGTGATCTGCGATGTGAAAGCGCTGCTTCATATCTTTAACAGCCTGTATGAATGCGGCGGCGGATTCGCTGACGGGAGTATCCGGTTTTGAAATTCCGGCGGCAACTGCTAATTTGTGAAGCTTTTTGTGTATGGATTCTCCGTAAGCTTCCAGAACAAAAGGAAGAATCACCGCATTGGCAAGGCCGTGAGGGACATTATACTCTCCGCCGAGGGAATGAGCGACTGCGTGGACATATCCTACATAGGACTTTGTGAATGCGCAGCCTGCATAGAAGGAAGCGTGGAGCATATTTCTTCTGGCATTTATATTTTTGCCGTCGTTATATACGGTATCAATATTTTCAAAAATAAGTTCTACCGCCATCAGAGCGTTTTTTCTTGTGCCGTACGTAGTAGAATTCCCGATAAACGCTTCTACGGCATGGGTCAAAGCATCCATTCCGGTAGTGGCAGTGATGGATGGCGGAAGGCTTACCGTCACCTTTGGATCCAGTACAGCGTATCTGGGAATCAGCGGGAAATCGTTGATTGCATACTTGTGTCTGGTTTCGGCATCCGTAATGACCGCGGCAAGAGTGGTCTCGCTTCCGGTTCCGGCAGTGGTTGGAATGGCGATGAGGAGAGGAAGCTTTTTGTGTACTTTTAAGATTCCTTTCATCTTAGAAAGCGGCTGCTTTGGCTTGGCAATTCTTGCGCCTACAGCCTTGGCACAGTCCATACTGGAACCGCCTCCGAATCCGATCAGGCAGTCGCATTCATTTTCATAGTAAATGTCCAAAGCCTCTGCTACATTAACGGTGGTCGGGTTAGCGACAGTCTGATCGTAGATGGAATAAGGAATGCGGTTGTCGGTCAGCGCTTTCTCAAGCCTCTTTGTCAGCCCGAGACTGCGGATGGTCTTATCTGTGATAATCAAGACATTCGTGCATTTCTTCTTATTTAATATGTCAGGGATTCCTTTGACGCTTCCGATAATCTCCGGCGTCCGATAGGGGAGAAAGGGAAGCGCGATTTTAAATGCAGTCTGGAAAGTCCTGCAATATATTTTCCTGATTCTGTGCATGATTGTTTTCCTCTCTTTAATTAATATTTTTCGATTTTTCTTCAAGATTTTGGCAGACCTGACTTAGATTATCTGCAATCTGGAAGAGTATGCGGTAGAAGGTATCCCGGTCCGCCGGAGTAATACCTTGTCCGCCGGCAATGGTAGCATGTACGATGAGATTCGTCATCTTTTTTGCGTACTGTCTGCCTTTTTCTGTCAGAAATGCTTTTGCGCGGTATCTTTTGGCGTCTTTTTCTTTGTTTTTCTGCGCGTAGGCGATCAATCCGGTCTTCTCAAGGTCGGAAAGGATTCTTGAGATGCCGGCCTTGTCTTCCTTGCATTTGCCGCACAGGTCGGCGGCAGTTAACCCTTCCGGGTACTCGGACAGATAGTGAAGACACATGACATGGGTTCCCTTAAGACCGAGGGAGTCCATCCGGCAGCGCTTAATCTTCTGGATGCTTTTATAGATCTGAGTAATGCCGCTTGTTAGATTTTCAAATCTGTCTACCATGTTATCGTACTCCTTAAAATAATACGAGATGTTGATTAATCAACATTTGAACATATAGAATATATCAGCCGTAAGGAGATTTGTCAATGGGATAATTGCAGCAAGGGGCAACGAATCGTTGCCATAGTACGGGAAAGGGGTAAAAAACAGGCTGCAGCAGAGGGCAATGGATGATTGCTTGTGTATCTTTATAGTAAGGGTTATACTGAATTATAATAGAAGGCAAAGATCTTTGTGCATCGGCGGTAAAGATGACAAAAAACAGATGCAGAGAAGACAGATGAGGAGGAACAAAAAGTGAAAAAAGAGAAAAGATTAAAACAAGTATTTGCTGTTTTTGGATTGTGTGCGGTGATGGCGGCTGTTCCGGCGGGAGTTGTAAACGCAGAAGATGCAGGCTCAGGCAGTACGGAGATGGATGTGCAGGGACAGGCAGAGTACGATCTGGAAAAAGGCGGGACGCAGAGTTTTGAGATCGTGGATGAGAACGGAAAAGAGACGGAGATTGTGGTAGAAGAAGTGCCGGGGATAGCAAGAGTGGCGAACGGGACATATAAAATAACCGGGAAACTCAAAGGACATTGGACAGCCGGATTTTATATTGATATAAAAGGAAATAGAT
This sequence comes from uncultured Lachnospiraceae bacterium, assembly GCA_946558695.1. Taxonomy (GTDB): domain Bacteria; phylum Bacillota; class Clostridia; order Lachnospirales; family Lachnospiraceae; genus MD308. Next base: position 1,180 of record CAMNTQ010000015.1, on the reverse strand, counting down.
TAATAAAAGCACATGATAAATTCTATAAAGTGACAAAGGGAAGTATCAGCAATATGAGATTGCAAAAAGAGAGTGATGCACAAGCCACGTTAACCTTGAATTACAAAATTAATGACTTTACTAAGATATCGAAGGTGAGAGTTAAAATTTTAAATAAGAAGTTAATGGTTAAAACTTTATAGGAGCATATCAAATAGACAGCTCCTATGAAACTTTTTCTATTGTTGAAATGTAACTAGACGGCAGAAATGTATATGCGAAAATATAAAGATGGTTTAATCCAATTAAAATGCAAATTATTGCTAATATAAGAACTAATTTGTAGTGTCTTCTGTTGCGCCAGGTCCAGATAAAAATATACAAGGACGCGATAAGGCCTGCAAAGGTAACAAAGCTTGAAAGAACCAACAATAATATTAAAATGGCATGTTCCTGATTAAAGATATTACTGGCATGCGGAAGGTTGGAATGGGTACTTGCAGTCTTTTTAGCTGTTTCAGCAATTTCAGGAGAGGTTTCATCTAAATGCGACATCTCTTTTTCTATATTTTGTGATTGATTTTCAGAGACGGAGGTCTCATGTCCAAACAGTTCATCTATGGATACATCATATAATTCGCTGAGCATAGGCAGGGTGTTGATATCGGGAGAACCTTTGCCTGTTTCCCAGCGGGAAACCGCCTGCCTGGAAACATTTAACATTTCCGCGACAGTATTTTGAGAAAGTCCTTTTTTTTGCCGTGCTTCTTTTAATTTTGCAGACAGGTCTGAAGAATTGTTCATGATTTTATCCTTCCTGTAATTTCTTTTGTGAATAATATAACATACGGCTTTGCAGAAGGTCAAGATTTTTGGAATGTTTGGCGGTTGGATGGTGATTGGACGCATGGATTCGGCTAGTACTGCGTTGCGTAATTAACGATGAATTCTGTGTCAGCTATTTCTGCCGGTACTGCGTTGCCGTCAATCGACGATGCACCGCATCGCCTCATTCCTTCGCCTTGTCCTGACAAAAACATCAGACACATTATTCATCGAAATTTACGCAACGCAGTACTAGCAATTTGTAAGAAGGGGAGCAACGATTCGTTGCATATCTTATATGTGCCGTTAAAATGGGAAACGGATACTTGACTTTCATGGGGCAATTAATAATTGACAGAATGCAACGATTGATTTC